>NZ_JBQFRS010000004.1:0-404324 GCF_056537525.1 Ruegeria sp. CE12
GATATCGACCCCGATGACGAAACCCGCCAGCGCGTTCGCTTTGGCCGTTCGGCTTCGTCCGCATTGGCACCCGATGTCCAACAGGCATTTGAACATCGCTTTGGAATACCGATCGTTGAAACCATGGGCCTGACCGAGACGGCAGCGCAAATTTTGTCAAATCCTCTCCCGCCCGGTGTTCGCAAGATCGGCTCACCCGGTATCGCCTATGGGAACGAAGCGGCGATAGTTGACGCAAACCTGAAACAGGTGCCAGCCGGTACCGAGGGCGAGTTGGTTATTCGCGGGCCAAACGTGATGTTGGAATATCTCAGGAATGCTGATGCGACGGCGAGTACTTTCACTCCGGATGGTTGGTTGCGAACGGGTGATTTGGCGCGCATGGATGAAGACAGCTACGTCTATGTGACGGGGCGATTGAAAGAGCTGATCATCAAGGGTGGCGAGAATATTGCCCCCCGTGAGATTGACGAAGCGCTGTATTCCCACCCCGATGTCATTGAGGCTGCAGCTTTTGCCCGGCCCTGTAAAAGCTATGGCGAAACAGTTTCGGCAGCAGTCAAGATTCGGGACGGTTCAAACCTGACGCCGCTGGATCTGTTGGGCATATGTGAAAGCAGGTTGGGTAAGTTCAAATCGCCTGATGAGATTTACATATTGGCCGATTTGCCAAAGGGGCCATCCGGGAAGATTCAGCGAAACAGGATACTCGCATCGATCAATGAAAAGGCTGATGCAACGACGTCATAGGGTCTGGATCTTTTTAGGGTGTGAAATCGATGTCTCGGACGCTTCACAGCTTTTCTGAATCTCCGTGGCTTGTCATCTGCCGAGGGTGGCAGGCGTGGTAGTAGATACGGGCCGCCCGATGCCTGCGTAAGGCATTGTGATTAATGTGTATTACGTCCACTAGGGCCATGTTTCGGATGCGCGCGTCAAATGATCTGCAAAGCTGTTGCCGTGACAATTGATTGTCGTGTGGCTTTGGTTGTGCTTACCGAAGTCCCCGCCAAGCTCGAATTCGTCAGGTTGCGGTCACGATTTGGACGCAATTACCCTGTTTTTTAGCTTTTGTTGAATGAATCATACGGGCATCGGGAGCCTTCAGAGCAATGGTACCGCACGAAAACTCCGTCGCCATCGTCATGCCGTGCCTGAATGAGGCCGAGACTATCTCGGCCTGCGTCAGTCGCGCGCGCGAGGCGTTGGTGATGCTAAAAGACGAGTACCAGCTGACCGGGGAAGTAATCGTTGCTGATAACGGCAGCACGGATGGAAGTCAGAAACTGGCAGAAGATGCCGGTGCGCGCGTAGTCAATGTCCCGCAGCGCGGATACGGCGCTGCGCTGATCGGTGGATTTGCTGCAACCAACGCGGCCTATCTGGTCATGGGTGACAGCGATTGCTCTTACGATTTTGTCGAAGCCGTTCCGATGATCCGACGCCTGATGGATGGTGCAGATCTTTGCATGGGTAACCGGTTCAGCGGTGAGATCAAACCGGGCGCTATGCCCTGGAAAAACCGCTATATCGGCAATCCTGCCCTATCGGGTATCCTTCGGTTCCTGTTCCGTACCGAGATCGGCGACGCGCATTGTGGTCTGCGTGCGATCAAAAAAGAGGCGTTGAACCGACTTAACCTGTCTTCGACGGGCATGGAGTTCGCGTCGGAGATGTTGCTGAAATCCGTGTTACGGAAATTCACCATCGCCGAGGTTCCGATTACGTTGTCACCAGACGGGCGCGGACGCGCGCCGCACCTGAATCCGTGGCGTGACGGACTAAGACACCTGATCTACATGCTGATGCTCAGCCCTACATGGCTGTTTTTGGTGCCCGCCCTTTTCCTGTTTGCCATCGGCTTTGCGATCACTGTGTTGTTGCAATTGGGCGGTGACCAAGAAATGGTATTGATTGGCGGGTTCAAGTTCGGCGACCACTGGGCTGTTGTTGCCAGCGCATCGATGGTTCTGGCGTCCCAGACCATTGTGCTGTGGCTGGCCGCGCTGATGGGCAGCTATCGTGACGGATTACGCGTTCCAACAGAAAGGGCGCGGTACTGGCTGGGCTTTTCCCGCCTGCAATATTGGATTCTCGGTGGCGCATCTCTGGCACTTATTGGTGCGTTTTGGGTTGCGACAATCACCACCGGCTGGATTGCGTCGAACTTCGGGTCCTTGAACGAAATGCGGCCACTGATCGCGGCCTTCACGATGATCATTATCGGCGTGCAGCTGTTCTTTTCGGGTTTTCTTCTTTCCATCGTTGCCGGGAACAGATCCCGCCATGATGCGGTTCTGCCTGTACGTGAAACGGCCATCTCTGGTCACAGCGCTGCGGCGCTCAATCAACCGGCATGACCTGGCTAAGATCAGTAGTGTTTCTGGTATTGTCGCTGGTCCTCGTGACCTGCGCGGTTCTTTGGAGTGGCCTAGACCTTCGAGATCTGGTGCGTCGTTTGTCTGACGCGCCGCAGTGGTTGCTGATCAGCTTTTTTGCGCTGACCGGTCTCCAAATATCGATATCGGCGCTGAAATGGCGCATCGTCGTCCGCAAGATAACACCTGATCAAGCACCGCAGGAGTTTTCCTTTTTTCTGGCCTGCTCATCAGCTTCGGCGCTGTTGTCGCAATTGTTGACCACCTATGTTTCGTCGATCGTGGTTCGCGGTTGGGCCGGTCGCAGGTTCCACGATATTCCCTTTACTCGCGGGGCGGGCAGCTCGGTTTTCGAGCAGTTCTTTGACGTGGCTGTCCTGATATGTATGGCACTGGGAACCCTGATCACATGGACCATTGGCGGTGGCGCAATAACTTGGATTACCTGCACCATCATTGTTCTCAGTCTAGGCATGCTGGCGTCCATGCAACTGGATCGTCTGATCCCCGTATTGCGCAGGCTTCATCCTAGATTGGCAGAACATCCGGCTCTGCAGGATGATCGTGGTATCGCGCGGATATGTTCCGCGTCGACGGTGTCCCAGCTTTATGGCCTGTCGGTCCTGCGTTATCTATCCATACTGGTCAAAGCGCCACTGGTTGTGATTGCCCTTGGGTACTCGATTTCGTCGCTGGACGCGGCCCAGGGCTTTACCATCGTTCAGACTACACAGCTTGCCGCATTCACGCCGGGAAATCTGGGCCTTCAGGAGTGGGGCTGGTCCGGGGTATTGGCGTTTCTGGGGTATGGCTTTGAAAATGCATTGGAGTTTGCGCTTGCACTGCGGGTCGTGGGTTTTGCCAGCATGACTATCATCGCGCCGCTTCTGATGGCCCCAGCGTTTACGAAACGGAGGGTGTTGGCATGACCGAAACGTCACAGCCACAGGCGACCGTTGTCGTTGTCGCCCGGAATGCCGCGCAGACAATCAGCATGTGCATGAGGTCACTGCATCAGCAAAACCGCGCCCCGTCCGAGGTGATACTGGTTGATGACGGGTCGACCGACGAGACGGTCAAGCTCGCCATTGAGGCCTTTCCCGGCCTTAGGGTCATCACCAGTGCTACGCGTTCGATCAGCAAGAACCGGAATGTCGGTTGGAGATCGGCCAGTACCGAGTTTGTTGCCTTTCTGGATGCGGATTGTGAGGCCCCTGCGCACTGGCTTGAGAATCTGCTGAACGCGGCAACCCGGCTCGACGTTGCCGCAGTGGGTGGAGGCAATGCACCGCCAGCGGGCCAGAGCGCACATTATGATGCGCTGGCCATAATGCTTTCATCCTATATGGGGTCACGCGGTTCTTTGCAGGGACAGATACCCGTGTCTGAAGCAGCGGTGCCGCATATTCCAACGCTCAATGTGCTGTACAAAAGAGAAGCGCTTAAACGGGCGGGCGGTTTCGATCCGCGTTTCGCGCGCATGGGAGAGGACGAAGACCTTTCCCGGCGGTTGCGGGACATGGGGCAGTCGCTGGTGGCAATTCCGGATGCAGTTGTCGTGCACCATCAGCGTTCTGATCTGAGAAGCTGGGCAAAGAACATGTACGCGTATGGAAAAGGTCGCACCTGGCTGATCAGGCGTCACCCGAACGCTTGGTCGCCGGTGTTTCTTGTTCCGCCATTGGTACTGCTGGTGCTGCCGATTTACTTGATCTGCATTGCAGTGGTTTCCCTAGCATTGTGCATTGGGGTTAGAAAACCGGCGCTTTGGCTGCGATTGACCGCCCTTTTTGCAATGACGCATCTTCCATACGGTTTGGGTCAGATCGCCGGGCTGTTCATCAGCGGCGACAATCCCGATGCACGCCGCAAGCGCAGGCGCGTTGGGATGATTGCGCTCAAGAACGCAGGAAACAAAGGGGATGAGGCAATTCTTTGCGCGGTGTCCGAACGGCTGGAGAAATTCCTGTCCCAACCCGGAAATGCGGTGGACCCATATCTGATTGCCTTCGGACCAAGTGGAATTGACACCCGTCCGCTACCCGCCAGCAAAGAAGCGCGGGAACGTGTCATTCTGGACGCGCTGGCCCCGGCCAGCAGCTCGCGAGCGGTTCAGCCTCTTACCCTTATACCTGATGCATTGCGCAGCCTTGTGGTGTTTTCGGGCTTTCAGGGCATCTTTATCTCAGGTGGGCAATGGTTGCATGACCTGAGCTTGCCCAAGCACGTGGTCGTCTGTTCGCTTTTTGCCTTTGGTCGGTTGTTTCGCACGCGAACCGGTGTGTTCTGTATCGGGGTCGGGCCATTGCAGCGAGGTTTTTCCCGCCGGTTGACGCGATTGGCTTTGGGTCGCCGATCCCTTGTCATTACCCGCGATGATGCCTCGACCAAGCTGCTGCAGGATTGTGGTTTGAATCATGCAAGCACGGCGGCCGATCCGGCGCTTTTGCTGCCAACCTCACCGGTCACGGCATCTGCGAACCGCATACTGATATCCCCCTGCGCCTGGGCCAATTTCGAGAACCTGTATGAACTGGATCAGGCCAAGATCGACGAGAGCTTTCAAAACTGGACCAAACTGGTCACCCGATTGACCGAAGCCGGGCGCGAACTGGCCATGCTGCCGACCATGAATCCTGAAGATCGCGCCTTTGCCGAACAGATCGTCCAAACGACGGGCTGCGACATCGAATGTATTGAAACAGAGGAACTGCTGCCTTCTCAGGTGCAGGGCCATATCGCTGCATCGTCAGCGCTCATTTCAATGCGGCTTCATCCGGTGATTTTCGCCTCGAATTGTAGCACGCCGTTTGTTGCTCTGAACTACGCGGCTAAGGTCCGCGCCTTTTGCAAGCAGGCTGGGTACGAGGACCGTGTGGTTGAACTGAATGACCCCTGCTGGGCCGATACGGTGCTGCAAAAGCTTGACCAGCCAACCAAAGATGCGGCCCAGATCTCGTCGATCCGGTCAACGCAGATCGCGGCCCTGAACTCGGGTTATCAACTGCTTGAACAATGGTTGTCTGGCGTGGGAAAGACATCAATACCCGCACACGGAAAGGGACCAACGCAATGCGAATCGCCTTTGTAAATCCGCCTCTCAGAGACTGGCGTTTTTCCAGGTCTCAACGCAGTCCCGGGGTGATCAAATCGGGGACGTTGTACTATCCCTATTGGTTGGCGCATGCCACCGCATTGGCAATGTCGCGAGGCCATGAATGTCTGTTGCTGGACTGCGCCGCTGATGAGCTGTCGCGCGAGGATACCATCGACAGATTGCGTGACTTCGACGCCGAGCTGGTGGTGATCGAAACATCAACCCCCAGCGTTAACCATGATCTGGAAACCGTTGATCTGTTCAAGGCTGCTCTGCCGCAGGCCAGGTTCTGCTGTACTGGAACCCATGTAACGGCTGAGTGGCAAGTGGCCCTGACCCAAAGCAAGGCCTTGGATTTTGTCGCGATTGGCGAATACGACTTTACCATCTCCGAGCTTGCCGAGGCGCTTGAGCAGGGGCAGCCGATTTCGTCGGTTGACGGTCTGGCGTGGCGATCGGGCGATAGTTCGGAGCGGAGCGGTGATCGCACCCTGATCAGTGATATGGATGCGTTGCCTTGGGTGGCACCGGTCTACAAGCAGTTCCTGACACCTGAAAATTATCTGTTCACGATCGCGAACCAGCCCATGGTCATGCTGATCGGTGGTAGGGGCTGTAAGGCACGGTGCTTTTTCTGCGTATATCCGCAGGTGATGCATGGCCACAGCTATCGGTGTCGGTCGCCCGAAGATGTCGTGAACGAAATGAAATGGATTCAGGACAACATGCCTGAAGTTCAGGAGATCGTTTTCGAGGATGACACCTTTACCTCAGACCGGGTCCGTGCACAGGAAATTGCCCGGCTGGTCAAAGAGGCCGGTATCACGCTGCCATGGTTTGCCAACATCCGCGTCAACGTCGACTACGAAACGTTGAAAGCCCTGAAAGAAGCCGGGCTTCGGCAATGTGCGACCGGTTTTGAATCCGGTGACCAGACCCTGCTGATCAACATGCGCAAGGGTCAGACACTGCAGCAACAAAAAGACTTTATGGAGAACTGCCGCAAGCTGGGTATTCTCGTCCACGGCTGCTTTATGGTTGGATTCCCCGGTGAAACAAAAGAGACGCTGGCCAAGACCCTTGAGCTGGCCAAAGAATTGAATCCCGACAGTGCCCAGTTCTATCCGGTGATGCCCTATCCGGGCACCGGCGCCTATGAATGGGCACAGGAGGGCGGGTATCTGGCCACAACCAATTTCGACGAGTGGCTGAATCCCGACGGTCAGCACCGATGTGTTCTGGACCTGCCCGGTCTGTCGCCCAAGGATCTTGAGGATTTTTGCGAATACGCAGTGCGCAAGTTCCACTTCCGTCCGACCTACATGGTGCGCAAAGCGCTGCAGGCGGTTACAAATCCCAAGGAAGGCCTGCGTTCGGTAAACGCATTCAAGAATTTCCTGTTGTCGATCATCCGTGGTGACAAAGCGGTGACCAGTGCATTGCCGCCAAAGCAAACCGAAATTGACGAAGCCTGGAACGCCCGGACACGGGTGCCGCGCGGACGGATGGAAATGATCGAAGGAAAGAAAAGCCAGCTTAAACGCGCCAGTTGAGTAAGACGTTGCAAGCCTCAGACCTGCAATACGCCCGTGCTGGTGAAACCAGTGACCCTATGCTGCGCTATCAGTGGGCCATACGTGTTGCACTATGCGCCAAGCTCGGCTTCTTGGTGTTCTTCGCGTTCAACACCCAGTTCGTGATGGACGAATTCTGGCAGTTCGGGCAGTCTAAATATCTGGGCAATGGGTTCTTTGATACGATCTGGCCGTCCAAGGCGGTCGGCTATGCGGTGTTTTACAAACCGGCGCACTGGCTGGGTTGGGATGCGGTGTCGGCAATCATGATCGGCCGCTTGCAGACCGCTTTACTGGCCTGCGGAACGCTGGCCCTGCTGTATGGCATCACGCGGAAACTGGGTCAGGACCGGGTACGCGCGTTGCTGGTCATTCTGCTGGCCCTCAGCTTTTCAACCTTTATCGAGCGGGTATTTCGTACCCGATCCGAGTCTCTGGCGCTGTTTTTCGCAACTGCTGCGCTGTATTGGATCGTGTCCCGAGACATATCTCGTGCAAAGACTATTCTGATCGCCGGATTGTTCAGCGGGCTTGCCTTCATCGCGACGCAAAAGGCGGTTTACTTCAATCTCGCGCTTGGCCTTGGACTGGTGGTTGAGGCGCTTTTGCGTCTGGATCTACTGACAATGCTTAGGCGCGGCCTAATGCTGGTCGCCGGGTGGGTCATTCCCATTCTTGTCTACAGTATCGCGTTCGGTGGCTGGGACAGTCTGACGATACTGACCTCTCTTTTCCAAGGCCCGCTCAGGGTCGCCACAAGCGGACATGTCTATTACACCACTTTGGGGATGTTTTATGGGCAGACGATCGAGCGAAATCTGCTTCCTTATCTGCTCGCCGCTTTTGGACTGCTGGCTAGTCTATACAGGTGGAGGAAGCTGACACCCAGGCATAAGGTTGCGCTGGTTTTCACCCTTGTCATGATTGTGCTGATTGCACGTCATAATCAGCCCTGGCCCTATGTGTTTATCATGTTGATCCCGTTTCTGTGCCTTTGGGCCCCGGCCACACTGGACTACGCGGCACGCGGCAAGTTGCAGGCCAGATTGATCCATGCGGTATGGATCGTTGCCGTTCTTCTCAGCTTTGCCCGCAACATCACATATATTGAGCACGACAACCGGGCTGAGATTGATCTCATCCGGCAGGTCGAAACTCTGCTTGGGCCCAACGAAAAGTATTTTGATGGTATAGGTATGCTGTCAAACCACGCGGAATCTCAGCGCCGGTGGCTTGATACGCGACAGGTTCACATCGCGAATACCGAAGGCGAAGCTTCGGACTTCATGCGCAAACTGCGTGCCGTACCACCGCATTTGATCATTGACACCTACCGAACACAAAAACTGCGCGAGCTGATGAAACCGTTTCTTAAAAACTCCTATGTTCGGGTTGCGCCGAACATTGGCGTTCCGGGAGTTCGCTTATCGGATGTCAGCGAAGTGACGTTCGAAACGCCTCATGAGCAGGAGTTCGGACTGTTCGACAAAAGCGGGCAACCTGTGGCGGTGTCATTGTTGGTCGAGGACGAACCAGTGCAGCTGCCGGTGCTGTTGAAACCAGGGCCAAATCGCGTGCGTTTGGATGGCGTTGTCGATTGGCCTGTTTTCCTGCTGCCTGCGCACAAACCATATTCGGGCCTCCATCCGATTCCTGCACCCGAGCCGATTTTTGTGAGGGTCTATGATTACTGAAACGAGCAAACGCCGTTCATGCAGCGCTGTTTGCCTGATTGATACCACCCAACCTGCGGATTGATTAAAAGGTCCAATTTGAACCTAGGATTCTCATAGTCGGACACGAGCCTTAATTTCACCACCTTCTCGGGTGAGAGAAAATCCAGAGCATCAGTTTGGATCATATTTATGACAATGAATTCAATCGTTTTGGTCGCCGGCTTATTCGCAGTATTAGTGGGGATACGGTCTCGCAATCCGCGGCCGGCAGAAATCGACCTGATCGCAAACCCACAAACCCGGCAGGGGACCATTGGTCTGTATTTGTTGCGTGGGCCTTACACGTTCATTGACCCCAGCGCGGACCCAACGATGTTGTTTAGTTTCCGCTACGGCGAAGGTTCGTTTACCTTGAAAACGGTGGCATGGGCACTTGGGCTATCCTCCGTCTTTGTGGTCAGTGCAATCTACTTGGGCTGGGCGCTTTTTGATATCACAACCTACGGAGCGTGGAGCTTTTTTAACGATGACGTTCCAGCGAACAAGCGTTGGTTTCAGGCAGCCATCAGCGTGCTGCCCATGTTTGCGTTTGTTGCGGCGGCAGTAGATCGGAACAAGCTGAGTGCCCGTTTCTTTGGGGGATCGGACACTTATTATGATCTGGCGTATCAGATCGGCTACGGTGTGTTTCTGATTGTGCATAGTCGGGTCTTCGAAAACACTGGGCTGTTTATGATGTCCGGTTTCCTGGTCGCTTTGGTGCCGAACGAGCGTAAGATGGCCTTTGTGCTTGGGTTGGCTTTGTGTGCGGCATTTGTGCTGGGTTATCTGGGTAATCTGGGTGCGACCCACGGAGCGATGTTGATCTTCATCCTATTTATCGCCGTCAGTGCGTGGCTTGCGTTTGTCGCGATGGTTGAAATTCTCAGCGCGTTGCGATGGCATGATGCCGGTGATGTGGCCATCGTCGCCGGGCTGGTCTGCATTGCAGCGATCGGGCTTATGTTTGCGCTGATTATCCCGTTTCTGATGGTGTTCGTTCTCTATGCAATCATGGTTTTGACACATGAAAGCGTAAGTAACGACTGGGTGAACCTGGTAGGTCCGTTCCGCGAGGGTGGTGTCCCGGCTGCCATTGTGCTGAGCATTGCCTGTATTCCACCACTCCTGCCAACGTTGTGGATCATGTGCCGTGGTCTGGGTACGCTGATTGCCAGAAATACCCCCATGATGTCCCGTTTCATTGCAGAGCTTAAGGTGAGTGAAGGGCCCCTGAACCAATCAGGGTTTGACAATCTGATGCGCTCGTATCGCAGTGCCAATGTTCTGGGTTTCGGAGTATCCACGGTAGCGACCTTTGCATTGCTGGCCGCTGCGTTGTGGATACTCAGCACCGTCTTTACAGTGACTGGCTGAAGCCCTTCGGGCTTCGCCAACCGTTTCGGCGGCCGCTGCACCAGTTTTCGAAGCTTTGCGGGTCAATTCACCTGCATGTGCAACAACTAACCGGCCTCGTCTTCGAAGTACTGACGAAAGAAAACCGTGACGCCTTCGGATTTTATCGATCTTTCGATGGCCAGTCCTGCCCCCGGTGCAAACCACTCAAGCTGAACCCTGTGATTCAGCGCAGCTTCCAGATCTTCCACCCGGCGGTCATGCCAGTCCATATAGGCCATCTGAGCATAATGATGCGGGCTGGCCGGGAACACTTGTATTGCCAGATCAAAGTCGCTGTTTGCGGAATGCGTACCACGAGCCCGGCTGCCGAAGAGGATCACTTTTCGAATAATTGAATGCTGCTTTGCCCAATATTTTATGGCGTTGCTGTGTTGCTCGCTCAGTCCGTTAGTCACCGGTAAACCCTGTTTTTTGCCTGATGCGGTCTATTTAGGTGTCCAATGTAACATCTCCTAGATCCGGATTTCAGACGGATGCGAGACCGGTTGGACCGGTCTCGCCATATCGGTCAGTCTTCAACAGGCAGGTAAAGATCTCCACCTTCCCGGAACTTGGCGGCCATGGCCTCCATTCCTTCTTTCTGCGCCTCGGACCGGATGTCGTGGCTGATCCGCATCGAGCAGAATTTCGGCCCGCACATCGAACAGAAATGAGCGACCTTGTGCGCTTGTTTCGGCAGAGTCTGGTCGTGGAATTCGCGCGCGGTGTCGGGGTCGAGCGACAGGTTGAATTGATCTTCCCAACGGAATTCAAACCGGGCACGCGACAGGGCATCGTCACGGCGTTGCGCGCCTGGAAGTCCCTTTGCCAGATCCGCCGCATGGGCGGCGATCTTATAGGTGATCACGCCGGTTTTCACGTCGTCCCGATCCGGAAGCCCCAGATGCTCCTTGGGCGTGACGTAACAGAGCATCGCGCAACCGAACCAGCCGATCATCGCCGCGCCAATGCCACTGGTGATGTGGTCATAACCGGGTGCGATGTCGGTGGTCAGGGGGCCAAGCGTGTAGAAGGGGGCCTCGTGGCAGCACTCCAGCTGTTTGTCCATGTTCTCTTTGATCTTGTGCATCGCCACATGGCCGGGGCCTTCGATCATTACCTGACAGTCCTTTGCCCAGGCGATCTTAGTCAGCTCCCCCAGCGTCTCGAGCTCGGCAAACTGTGCTTCGTCATTGGCGTCAGCAATGGAGCCGGGACGCAGACCGTCCCCGAGACTGAACGACACATCATAGGCCCGGCAGATGTCGCAAATCTCATCGAAATGCTCATACAGGAAGCTTTCCTTGTGGTGATGCAGGCACCACTTGGCCATGATCGATCCGCCGCGCGACACGATGCCCGTCACCCGGTTCACCGTCATTGGAACCATGTGCAGGCGCACGCCCGCATGGATGGTGAAATAGTCCACGCCTTGTTCGGCCTGCTCGATCAGCGTGTCACGGAACACTTCCCATGTCAGGTCCTCGGCAATGCCATTGACCTTTTCCAGCGCCTGATAAAGCGGCACCGTGCCGATCGGAACCGGTGAGTTGCGGATAATCCATTCACGGGTGTTGTGGATATTGCGGCCTGTGGACAGGTCCATGACCGTGTCGGCGCCCCAGCGGATCGACCAGACCATCTTGTCCACTTCCTCTTCCATCGAAGAGGTAACAGCCGAAGTGCCCATGTTGGCGTTGATTTTGACCAGAAAGTTGCGCCCGATGATCATCGGTTCGCTTTCGGGGTGGTTGATATTGGCGGGGATGATCGCGCGACCTGCGGCGACCTCATCCCGCACAAATTCCGGAGTCACATAGTCCGGTATGTTGGCACCCCAATCATTGCCTTCACGTTGCTCGGCCACTGCCTCGCGCAGCTGGTTTTCGCGGATGGCAATGAACTCCATCTCTGGCGTCACGATCCCGGCGCGGGCGTAAGCGAGTTGCGTCACCGCCTTGCCATCTGTTGCGCGCAGAGGCCGCGGGCGCACCGGGAATTCGGGCGTCAGGCGGTCGCCTTCTACAAACCCGTTATCCTCGGGTTTGATCTCGCGCCCTTCATACTCCTCGACATCACCGCGCGCCTCGATCCATTTGCGACGTAGTGGGGTCAGGCCCTCACGAATATCAGTGATTACGTTCGGGTCGGTGTACGGGCCTGAGCTGTCATAGACCGGCAACGGCGGCTCACCCGCTGTCGGGTGTACCGAAATCTCGCGCATTGGAACGCGGACGTCAGGGTGCAGTGTGCCATTCACGTAGATCTTACGCGATGCAGGCAGTTCACCAGTGGTGATCTTGGGATTGGGGACATTCATGTTGGTGCTCCTCAAGCAGTTCAACTCAAAAAGACACCAGATGAGTTTTGGCTTGGGGAAACGAGAGGGTGTACGGCCCCCTTGTTCGGAGAACGCCTGCCCGGATCCGTGGCCTGCGCGCCCTAGCTTCCTACGCCAGTATCAACTGGGTCAGGTTCAAAGGGTCGCGTCGCCGGGCAATGCCCCGTCAGCCTCTCAGTCCCCTCGGTGGGACTCCCCTGCGTGACCTTTGGTTAGCTCAGGCACCACGTCTGAGACAAGCCCTTATTCAGCCATGTTTCGATTTACATAAACACAGCGTTAGGTAGGAGGGCGCTGTCATCAGGAATTTGCCTCTGCGGCACCGGGTAGGTGCCGCAGAGATTTTTGTTTTAGAACGACCACTTAAGACCGGCGCGCAGGAACGGGCCCTGAGCATTGTCGCCGATCTCCTGTTCAGCCTTCAGCTCCAGCAGCATGTCCTGAACCAGATCTTTCTCATAACCCACTGCGACGCTTGCACCGGTAAAGTCTGTCGATGCAAAGATCACATTCTGAGTTGATGAGAAGACGGAGACATCGGCCTGCGAATCCCCCAGACCTCGGCGCAGCACACCGCTTAGCTGGCCTGACAGAACTCCGCCATTGTTGAATTGTTTTTCAACTTCGGCACCCAACCGGGCTTCGATCACCTCGGTTGTGATGTCTCCGACAGTAGCATTCGCGATCGAGCCGGTTTCCGTGTAACCATCATCCTTTTGATTGGTATATCTGGCGTCGGCAAAACCGATCAGCCCGAAATTGTCGCTGACATCGAACGCGCGCTCAACACCGATATGTGCAGTCAGCAAGGTGCTGTCATAATCTGCCTTTGCATCGGCGCTGCCCGTGATCTGACGTGTTCGATCAGTCGAAAGCCAGCCGTAACCAAGCCCGGCCTCAACCGTGAACGCGCCAAACTGGCGACCCACCGCTGCATCCAGATAGAAGCCGGTGGTGTCAAAGTCGGTCGTGCGGCTATCACCATCGGCCGTGAACACGCCCATACCAAAAGCCAGTGCAATGCCGTTTTCTGTCTGGCCGGAAAGTCCGGCACTGCCGTTGAACAGCTTCACATCGGTTTTGACGTCAGGATCGTTCTCGAACTCGCGATATTCTGCGTCGATCATTGCAAACGGGCGGAACCCACCGAAAGTCGCACCGGGCGCATTTCTGAACGAAACACCTTGTGTTACCTGCGGGGCTTGCTGGAACTGCAGCGCATTGCCGCTGCTGCCTACTACGCTGCCAAACATGGCGACGACATCGCCCGGCGTTGCAACGTCGGTCCCGTCAACGACAGCATATACCGGAGCTGCCCCACCTTCGTTCTGGACAAACCAGGCAGAGTCCTGATCCGAAATCTTGGTGGTGAATGTTCCCACAGTTGGTGCGGCGTCCTCAAAGCTGAAGACTTTGCTACCCCCTTGTGCGTCCAGATTCACATCGTGATCACCAACACGGATCCGGCCCGAGATGTTGTCTTTCGTATCTACGTTCAGGACACCTTTGCCGGTTCCCAGATAGATCGCATAAGCATCACCGCCGTCGGAAGTGGCCGAGATGGTTCCCACATCCGTAATCACGCCGTCAAAGTTCTCGAAATACAGACCATATGCATTCGCAGCGGGACCACCCGTTGCGCTTGCCGTGATAGATCCGGTGTTTGAGAACGTGCCCTGCATATTCTCGATCCAGATACCCGCAGCCAGCGCTTCGGCATCGTTAGTGCCGTTCGCTATTGCTGCAGCGGCGCTGATGGTGCCTGTGTTGGAGATGTCTGCGGTGACCTCATCATAGAGCAGGATCGACTGCGCCCTGACATTCTTGGCACCTTCGGCCCGAACCATGATGCTGCCGGTGTTCGCAACGCGACCCCCGGTGTTCCCACGCACATAGACGCCACGCGCGGTAGCATCATCTGCATCTGAAACACTGGTGGTTCTGATGGTGCCAGAGTTCGAGAGCGTGCTGTCAAAGCCGTCCCTGATCTGGATGGCGCCTGCATAAGCTGACGCACTTGTTTCACCTTTGGCTGAAACAGTGATGGAGCCGCTGTTGGTGATGTCGCCCGCGACATCGTCCCCGACATAGAGACCATATCCTTCGGCCTCGTCCGTGGCATCCGTGGAGGTCACGCTGATCGAACCCGCATTGGTGAAGCTGCCCGCTAACGCGTTGCTGATATAGACACCGCCTGCTGTTGCAGAGGTTTCACCATCGGCCTTAACCGTGATTGCTCCGCTGTTCGAAACGTTGCCGTCTACTCCGCTCGCGTAGATGCCATACGCTTGCGCTTCAGAGCCAAGACCCTGCGCCTGCGCTGATATCGTGCCGCTGTTTGCGATGTTCCCACTTACAAGCGCACCGGCATAGAAACCTGCTGCCGAAGCAAAGGAATCGGGTGCAGTTGCCTGTGCCGAGATCGTGCCGGTATTGATAAAGTCACCATCCAGCGTTGAGGATGAGTAGATGCCATATGCATAAGCCTGGGATTCATCGGCGATCGCCTGCACGGTTATGACGCCGTTGTTGATCGCATTTCCTTCGAACCCACCACTGACATACAGGCCATAGGCTTCGGCCGAGGATGTTTCGTCCTGTGCAAAGGCATTGACGGAGCCGGAATTGAAGAAGTCTCCGGTAAGTCCGCTGCGGATATAGAATCCATAGACGGTCGCAGATGAGTAACCCTCTCCTCGGGCGCTCACCGAACCGGTGTTGACGATATTACCGGTCATCCCGCCTCTGACATACAGGCCGTAAGCTTCTGCTTCTTCCGTTTCGTCAGTCGCGACTGCACTGATTGAACCGGAATTCACAAAGTTACCTTCAAGGCCATTGCGGATGTATATACCCGCGACGGTCGCTGAAGAATTCCCTTCACCTCGGACCGAGATGGTGCCGGTGTTGATGATATCGCCTTCCATTTCGCCGCTGACATACAGACCATAGGCATAAGCCTCATCCGTCTGGTCGATGGCGACGGCACTGATCGTTCCGCTGTTGCGGAAGGTTCCGTTGAAATCGCCGTTGATTTCAAAGGCTGTCGCAGTGACCGAGGAATAACCCTCGCCACGAATGTCGACAGTGCCAGTGTTGATGATGTTTCCGGTCATGCCATTGCGAACTTGAAGCCCAAAAGCCTCGACTTCATCATCCACGACATCGCGTGCATGCACCGTAATCGTTCCGGTGTTGACGAAATCGCCTGTCAGCCCATCGCGTATATCGAATGCGATCGCCGTAGCTGACGATACCCCATCCGCACGAATGTTGACGTTGCCGGAGTTGAAGATGCTTCCGGTCATTGCGCCGCCAACATACAACCCGGTGGCAACGCCCTCGTCATCGCTCGAGTTGGCCGAGACAGAGATGGAGCCCTGGTTTACGAAGTTGCCATCAAGATCTTCACCAATGTAGAAGCCTGCGGCATTGGCCTCGGTCACTGCATCGTGGCGCACGGCGACGGAACCAGTGTTGATGACATCGCTCGAGACACCGCCGTCTACGAAGACGCCGCTTGCATCCGGTGGGACAACTGCAAATGGTGGTGGAGGGGGAACAGGTCGTGACCGAGCAGCGGCGCTAACCGATCTGACGTCGATGGTGCCCGAATTAAAGAAGGCTCCGTCCAGCCCCTCGCCGAAATGGAAGCCGCGGGCGGAGGCAGAAGTCTGTCCCAACGCGCGCACAACCACCGAACCGCTGTTGCCGACATTCCCTGTCATATCGCCGCCACTGTAGAATCCGGCAGCAGATGCAAAGTCAGCGGTTTCCGTCGCCTGTGAGATCAGCGCGCCGGTGTTGACGAAATCGCCGTTCACATCGGAGGACGAGTATATGCCGTATGCATAAGCTCCATCCTCTTCGGCAAATGCCGTAGCCGAGATCGTCCCGCTGTTGGTGACGTTACCGTCCACGCCGCTTGAGACATACAGGCCATACGCTTCGGCGGAATCGGTCTGATCTGTGGCAATAGCGGTCACTGAACCGGAATTGTTGAAATCACCGGTCAGGCCGCTTGTGATGTAAAAGCCGGCAATGGTCGCAGAGGAATACGCATGTCCGATCGCCTGAACCGATCCGGAGTTGACGATATTGCCAGTTATGCCGCCGCTGACATACAGGCCATAGGCTTCAGCTTCTTCGGTTTCATCAGTCGCAATGGCAGTGATCGATCCGGTGTTGTGAAAGTTGCCTTCCAGTCCACCGCGAATCTCGAATCCTGCGACGGTCGCCGATGAGTAGCCGTCGCCCCGGACAGCAATGGTGCCGCTGTTAAAGATATCGCCTTCCATGCCGCCACGCACGGTCAGGGCATAGGCCTCGGCTTCGTCATCAGTGGTGTCTGTGGCGTTGACGGTTACAGTTCCGGTGTTGACGAAGTTACCGGTCAGGCCACCACGGATATCAAAGGCTGCTGCTGTCGCCGAAGAAACGCCCTCGGCCCGAATATCGATGCTGCCCCCGTTGACGATGTTACCGGTCATGGCTCCGCTCACGTAGAGACCATTGGCAACGCCTTCGTCGTCGGTTGAGTTCGAGACAACCGAGATAGAGCCGGTATTCGAAAAGCTGCCATCGAAATCGCCGGACAGATAGACGGCGGCGGCGGTGGCTGATGAGCTTGCGTTGGCGCGAACGTTGATTGAACCGCTGTTCACCACGTTTCCGGTCGTGTCGCCTTCTACATACAGTCCTGCGGCATCAGCTTCGCCAGAGGTCGCAGTCGCCGTTGCCGTAATCGTTCCGGTATTGTTGAAGCTTCCGTTCAGATCGCTTTCCAGGTGGTAGGCCCAGGCCGTGGCCGTCGTCTGCCCGGTTGCAACGGCCTGCACGTTGCCATTGTTGATCAAGTTGCCGTTGGCGTTGCCCTGAATTTCGACGGCAATAGCCTCGGCATTGGTGCCGTTGTTGGTCGCGGTGGCCTGCAGCGTGCCCGAATTGTTGACATCGCCATTCAGCGCCCCGGTAATCAGGATCGTGCGGGCTTCGAGGGTCGAGCCGTTTTCAGCAGTGGCGCTGATCGTGCCGCTGTTGTCGATATTCGTGCCGACATCGCCGGCGAACACAAGCCCAAGTGCAGAAACATCGCTGGTTCCAGCTGCGCTTGCGGTGGCTGAAATTGTGCCCGAGTTGAAAACTGAACCTGTCGATTCAACGCCGTTTGTGAACAGCGCGCCAAGTGCGCTTGCGCTGCCGCTGCTGGTGGCCTGTGCATTCGCAGTGACGGTGCCGGTGTTCACAAATGCACCGCTATAGTCTCCGCCCATCAGGAAACCAAATGCCGCCCCATAGGTGCTGCTGCCGGCGTTGATAGCTATCGTGCCGTTGTTGATGATCTCACCGGTCGCGCTGAGATCCCCGTCCAGAAGCACGCCGAATCCGGTGGCGCTGGCCGAAGAGGGGCCCGAAATTGTGCCGTTGTTGATCGCTGTGCTGGAATAGTCCGTATCAATGAGAACGGCCGGACCGCCGCTGGTGGTCAGGTTGACCGCTCCGGTTGCCGTAATTGTGGTATCCACATCGCTGGAAACAACTGCTCGGGTGTTTTGTGTCGTCGAAATGACCTGCGATTGCGCAGTTCCAACCGACAATGCCACAACAGAAGCCGAAACAAGGAACAGCGACGGCGCAACACTCGCCACTTGCCCTTTCCATTTCACAATACGACCCCCGCGCGCCACACGAGTGTGTGGGCGCTTTATTGCGCTACTCTTCATTTTCCGAAAACCCCCTCGGAATTTTATTTGTTTACTATAGGTAAATTAGCTAGCTAGCTGCGAAGCTGGGCACAAATGTGACTTTTGTATAAACCTTTCAAATATTTTGCGGTATTGCACATACCACACACTACATATCGTTTTGATACTTGGTGTTATCCGGAAAATCTGGCCAATAGACTGGGCTATAAGAATGCTCTACGAGTAGCTGGTCGATCCAAAAAACATGCGCTTTTGCAGGTCAAAAACGCTGCAGGAATGAGGTAAAACTAATGGCAAGGCAGCAGCAGCTTTCGGTGCAGGATGCGTTCTCACAAGGCATGTCTCACTATGAAAAGGGACATCTCAAACCTGCTGTGGGTCTGTTTTCCGAGATTGTTCGCGCAGCACCACAATTTGCACCGGCGCATCACATGCTGGGATTGATCGCATTTCAAACCGGCCAGCTTGATCCCGCCGTCAAAGCGCTTGGTGAGGCCGTGCGATTGCAGCCTGAGAATGGTAACTTCCTGACGAACTTCACCGAAGTACTGCGCGTTGCCGGTCAATTGGATCAGGCACGAGAGATTGGAGAGCGCGCGGCGCGAATCGTACCCGGCAGCGCCGCGGCACATTCGAATCTCGGTTTGGTCTACTATGATCAGGGCCATCTTGATCAGGCAGAAGCGTCTCAGGAACGTGCGCTGGCTTTGGCCTCCGAATTCGACCGCGCGATCAACAATCTGGGAAGCATCGCGCGCGACAACGGTGATCGAGATAAGGCGGCACTGCTGTATCAAAAGGCGCTGAGGATCAATCCGGCATCTGCCGAGACGGCCAACAATCTCATCTCGGTGCTGATTGAGGTGGAAAAACTGTCCGAGGCCCGCAGCGTTGCGGAAAACCGGCTGGAGCAAACACCGCGTGACGCCGAGCTGCACCGGAATTTCGGACGGTTGTTCATGCTCGAAAACGATCTGGACAAGGCAGAGAACGCGTTTCGAAATGCCATTGCTCTGGATGGGAACAAAGCCGACAGCTTTGTTGGTCTGTCGCAGGTTCTGTTTGAGAAGAACCATCCAAAGCTTGCCCTTATTGAAGCCGAGCAGGCACTGCGCTTGGATGAAAACAGTGCAACGGCGTGTCATCAGGCAGCGATGGCCAAGGCTCATTTGGGCGATGTCGCAGGCGCGACAGCTTTGTATGAACGCGCCATGGAGCTGAAGCCGGATCTGACTGCAAGCCGTCTTGCATTGGGCCATCTGGCTATCGAACAGGGCGATTTTGAGATTGCGCGTCAGCATTTCGAGACCGCGGCAGAATCGGCTGATGACAAGCTTAGCGCTCTGATCGCTTTGGCGCGGCTGGAAAAAGTCACCGAAGAAAGTCCCGTATTTCAGCAGCTGGAAGCCGTCCTGCCGGACGCTGCGGATATGCTGCCGCAAAAGGCGGTCGCCTATCGTTATGCAATGGGTGATTGTTATGAAAAGCTGGGGCGTTATGATGAAGCTTTTGAGAATTACGAGAAAGGGGCGCGGATCAAGCGCTCGCTTGTTGCCTACGACCCATCAGAAACTGATGAGCTGACGGATGACCTGATCGCCACGTTTGACCAGTCCATGATTGAACGTTTGCGCGGCAACTCCATTTCAAGTGAAAAGCCAATCTTTGTGGTTGGCATGCCGCGTTCGGGCACAACGTTGACCGAGTCAATTCTGGATGCACATCCCGAGGTGGTCGGCGCCGGGGAACTGAACGACCTGCAGAACCTTTTTGGGCGTCTGGATGATGGGGCATCGAACGTGCCGCGATCTGTACGCTCAGTCACTGATGAGACCCTGACCCGCCGCGCCGAGGACTATGTGGATGCTTTGTCTCTTCATGCGCCGGGTGCTGGTCACGTCGTTGATAAAATGCCTGCGAATTTTCAGTTGATCGGTCTGATTCATGGGATCATGCCCAACGCAAAGATCATCCATATCGACCGCGATCCGTTGGACATATGTCTGTCCTGCTATACCCGCCTTTTCGAGCGCAGCCAGTTGCACAGCTACGATCAGGAAGAGCTTGGACGGTATTACAACAACTACGTGCGTCTTATGAACCACTGGCACGCGACACTGCCCAAAGGCGCTTTTCACAGCATCCGCTATGAGGAGCTGGTGGACGATATCGACAGCGTGGCACGCGGGATCATCGACTATTGCGGGCTGGAGTGGACCGATGCCTGCCTTGAGTTCTACTCGGGTAAGCGACGTGTAAGAACCGCCAGTGTGCAACAGGTGCGCCAGCCGCTCTACTCTTCGTCCAAGGCCAAGTGGCGTCGGTATGAACGCCATTTGCAGCCCCTGATCGATACGATAGGTGACCGTCGGATTGTATCTTGACCCGCATGCTCAAACCATCTCCGGCGGTTCAGAAGCAAATAGTTTGACCGTGGTGATTTTCTGCCATGGGTCATTCTTGGAACCAGGCCCTTTCGTTTTGTGCTAGTTCCCCCTTGGTTCGTTGTGGTTCCCGGGGCCAAAAGAACTAACAGCACCAGCCCGGGCTACCTTAGGTGCACAAGGACTATCTCCATGCGCTGTTCCGCAGCGCATTCTTGATAGCTCGCCCTATCTTGGCGAGAAGCGCCGTAACGGGGTGGAAGAAAATAGCATGGGATCACTGCACTTGAATCGTGTATTTTTGATTGTGGCCAACACAGTTTTGTAGACACGATCACCACAATCAAAAAGAGCTTAAAACGGTTAAGCTCCAAGAGTTTGCTAAAGTACCGTCAAGCGCTTCCAGGACTAATCATCCGACCCGCACCTGTGTTTTGAACCCGCTACTAGCGGAGTAAAACTGCTCGGTCAGAACCTCAATCCGCGATGGTTTTTATTCACGCAGAGCCTGGTCCTTGATCTTCAATACGGGTTGAATCAGGTAATCCATCACGGATTTGCGCCCCGACAGGATGTCGACCTCGGCGATCATTCCCGGAATGATTTCGACTGCTACACCGCCTGCATCCAGAATTGCGTTTCTGGTCTGTATTTCAACGACAAAAACCTCTTCATCATTCCGTTCGGATCGGGTGATCGTATCTGCGCCGATGCGGACGATTTCTCCATTCAGACCACCATATCTCGCGTAATCATAGGCCGTGATCTTGACCTTGACCCGTTGTCCTGCGTGCAAAAACGCGATGTCGCCAGGTCTGACATAGGCTTCGACCAGCAAGGTGTCGTCCAGTGGTACGATCTCGATCAGCTCTTCGCCGCCGCGCGCCAAGCCGCCAAGTGTCGTGCGATGTATTCGATTGACAATACCTTTGACCGGAGCACGAACCTGAGCCCGGGAAGCACGATTGCGAAGCGCGGGCAGGGTGGGTTTCAAGGCCGCCAATTCAGCGGTGACCAGAGCCAGATCGGTTAAAGCCGCGCTGCGAAACCTGCTCCGCGCCGCCGCAATCTTGTCGTCGACTTCGACAAGACCGGTTTCCAGTCGGCTGACCACGGCCTTGGCCCTGATTTTGCGTCCCTCCCATTCCGCCTCGCTTCGGCGTAACGCCAGCAAAGTTGTGGCCGGTTCCATACGGCGTTGCACAAGCGGGGCCATCATCGCGCGCTCCTCGGCAAGAACCTTTAGGGTCTCATCTGCCGTGACCTGATCCACCAACCCCTCTTCATACTCGCGCTGCCGTTGCTGACGCTGTCGTTCCAGAATGGCTTTCTCAGCCAGCAATTCGGCTTGTCGACCCTGAAATAATGCAGTTTCCGAGCGGACCACCTCCGGCGCTTCGTTGATCAGTATGTTGTCAAATTGCAGCTCAGTCCCGTTTATCTCGGCCGAAAGCCGTTGCGCTCGTGCCATCAGGCCAAAAGCGCGCTGCTGTTCCCGCCCCAACTCACCGTCGATCTGGGTGGTATCGAACTCCATCAACAGCGTGCCCTTGTCGACCATCTGCCCTTCGCGGACGTACACCTGTTGCAGCACGCCCGGTTCTGTTGCCTCGATCAGTTGTATGTCAGCCGAGGGAACAACGCGCCCTTCTGCCCGGACCACATCATCCAGTTCGGTGTGATAGGCCCACAGCCCGGCTGCGATGAGGCATGACAAGATAACCAACAACAGCAGCGATCCACGTAAAGAAGAGCGCCCGCGCATCTCCCGCGCGAGGGTGTCGAGATCAGGATGCCGCGACATTCAGATGCCTCCGCTTTTTGGGAGCATGCTGAGCCAACAGGCTCTTTGGCCCGTCCGCGCCGACCTTGCCGTCTTCGATCACTATGACGCGGTCGACCAGTTCCAACAGGCTGGTGCGATGCGTGACTACCAACATGGTTGAATCTTGTGTTGCCTCTTTTAATCTTCGGATGATTTCGGCTTCGTTTTTGACGTCCATTGCGCTGGTGGGTTCATCAAACAGCAAGACAGGCGGTCGCCCGATCAGCGCCCGTGCCAGTGCGATGGCCTGACGCTGACCGCCCGACAGGCCCTCACCACGTTCGGCCAACCGGAGGTCGTATCCATTCGGGTGTCTGGCAATGAAATCTTCTACTCCGGAAATCCGCCCAACACGGATCAGATCTTCATCTCGCGATCGAATGGCGCCGCTGGTGATGTTTTCGCGAACAGTGCCCGAGAACAGCCAGATATCCTGTAATACAGATCCGACGTTACGGCGCAGATCTCCCGGATCGATCTGACGGAGGTCCAGCCCGTCCATCATCACCGATCCGACACGGGGCTGGTAGAGACCCAGCAGCAATCGCGCGACAGTGCTTTTTCCTGATCCGATCTGACCAAGGACCGCAACCTTTTCGCCAGGATTGATGGTGAAACTCACACCTTTCAGAGCATCCTCATCCTGATCGGGATAGGCAAAGTGTACATTGTTGAATGTGATGCGCCCGTCAATTCGGGGACGACTGATCCAGCTGCGTCCCTCGGGGCGTTCGCTTTCAGCTTGCATCAACGCATTCAGATTTCGAAACGCGCTCCGGGCCTGATTCACGCGGGTCAACGTCTGCGCCAGCTGGCCGAGTGGTGCCAAAGCGCGTCCGGTGAGCATGACCGACGCGACCAGGGCCCCCATGCTGGCCTGTCCATCCGAGATAAGAAACACACCGTAGAATACGATCAGCACTTGTGCCGCCTGTTGTGTAAAACCTGTCAGATTGAGAGCCAGCTGCGTAACCGCACGGCTGCGCATTCCATGCTCTGACTGGCGGGCGACGGCCTCCTCCCAGCGCGAGCGCATCTGTCGTCCTGCGGCCGTCGTCTTGATGGTTTCCAGACCTGTCACGGCTTCGACCAAGACAGATTGTTTGGATTGGCCGTCCGAGAAGCTTTGTTCTGCTAGGCGAGAAAGCAGCGGTTGAACCGCCAACCCCGTCAACAGCACGATTGGCACCGCCAAGGCGGGTATCAGTGCAAGCGATCCGCCGATCATGTAGATGGTGAAGACAAACAATCCGATGAATGGCAGATCAACAACCGCAACCAGTGTCGCCGAGGTGAAGAATTCTCTCAGCGTTTCGAACTCGCGCACAGTACTTGTCATTGCTCCGGTCGATCCGGTGCGTGATTTCAGTTTGATGTTCAGCAACTGGTCGAATATGCGGCGGCCCATGAATTTGTCCGCATTTTGCCCGGCGCGATCAATAAATCCTGCCCGCAATATCTTCAGAATAAAGTCGAATAGCAGCGCCAGGCAAACACCCACCGTCAGGGCAATCAGCGACTCCGTTGCCTCGTTTGGCAAGACCCGGTCGTATACGATCATGATGAAGACCGAGGTCGACAAGCCCAGTATGTTCGTTAAAGCTGCTGCCAGCGCAACCTGAGTGTAAGACCAGCGATTTGCCGCAAGGGCTGACCAGAACCAATGCCCCGTTTGTTTGACCTTTCCCTCGGCAATCTCTTCGCGATGTTCCCGGCGAAACAGGATGGCATAGCCTGTGTAAATTTCACCAAAGCCGCTCTCTGGGACTGCGCCAACGCCTTCGCCAAGGGTTGGATCGTAGATCAGAAGATCGTTGTTTTCTGCACGCCCGCGATAGACAACTGCTTTGTTCCCTTCCATCAGCAGGATTGCCGGAGTCAGGCTGGCGTCGAACTCTTTGAGTTTGCGGGCTCCAAAACCCGCCTGCATTCCGGCCTGCTGCGCAACGGTAATCACGTCCCGGTGGGTCAGTGCACCGGACGGGTTGGAATGCGCAGCGTACAGAGCAGCCTTTGTCAATGGGCGTTGCAGCGTGGTGGCAACGTGCAGCATACACGCTTCCAGCGAGGAGAGGGTGTCGAGGCCGGACGGGGTACCGTTTTCGGTCATTGCAAGCCATCCCAATTTGTAAGCTTAATCCCCAGCAGATCCACGATGTCGCCAGTCAGACCAAGTGCTGCGTAGTTGGTGAGAAAAAAATTCTGTTCGGCTAAAATCAAACGTTCCTGTGCATTCACATAATCGCGCTGAGCATCCAGAATTTCGATCAGACTGCTGCGACCGATCGTAAATTGTTCTTGTGTAGCGGCGACACTGTCGGCGTTGGCCCGAACAGCAATCCGGGCCTCGCGCAGGCGCTGCGCTCCGGCTTGTTGGTCAGAGCGAATGAAGTCGAGTTCTCTTGTGATTTCGCGGATCAGTGTCTCGCGTGCAAATTCAGCCTCTTTAACCTGCGCCTCAGCTGCAGCGATAGCGGCACGGCGTTTGCCCGTGCTATCCAGTTCGTAGTTGACCGAGAGGTCCACGCCAAAATTGGCATCCCGATTAACGTCCTGATCAGCAAAGGCTGAAACACGGATATCTGGTTGGCGGCGGGCCAGTGCGGCCGCTCTCTCAGCCTTTGCGGCCGCCAGCGTGGCGTCGGCCCGCCTGATCTGAGGGCTATCGAGCACGATCTGCAGATCGCTGCGGGACAGGTTCGGAGCGGGGACGGGCGCAGTGAGACTGCCTGGCGGAGCGCCAAAAACTTCGCGAAACCGGGCGTTTGCGCGATCCGAGCGGGCTCTGGCATCAGCAAAGCGGGTGCGGGCATCCGCGACACGTGAGCGTGCGGTTAAAACATCTGCGTTTGATCCTGCACCACTGGCTGTCCGATCGGCAATCTGCTGTTCGATTGTTTCGTGCACTTCGACATTGCGGCGCGAGATTTCTACTAATTCTCGTTGGTTTAGTACCAGAACGTATGTCTCGATCGCCGCCAGTGCGGTAGCGGACGCGGTCTGTAGTTGATCGCCCCGGCTTTCCAGAACACGTGCCCGCGCTGCAGTCAGATTGCCTGCGGCCGCGCCGCCATCATAAACAAGTTGCGAGACGCGCAGATAAGGCGTTGTATCGGCAATATCCGAGTCCACGCGTTGTGAACGTGCATTGAGACCCAGAGACACTTCCGGCAGGAATGCTCCTTTTGCAGCGTCACGCCCGGCCTTTGCCGCCTCAAGCTTGGTATTGCTCTGTGCTAGTGTCGGACTGGTTTGAACCGCGTCCCGTACGCGTTTGCCAAATGTACTTTGGGTAAGAGCAGCTGAAGGTTGGGTTGCCCCAGCCCCTGCTGAGCCTGCGGAGAAGGACATCTCGACCGGGACCAGATCCGGAATCGGCTCACAGGCCGATATCAGAGTGGCAGGGATCAGAATGGTCAGAGCCTTCCAGAGTTTTTTAATAACCTGCATGGATGCCCTCCAACTGCTGGGCGCTTGCCATGGCGCACAGGAACCCGTTCAGTTCCGGACTTTCGGTATCTGGTGATCGATGCAGTTGTTTTTGCTGTGCTTTGAACAACCATGCGCAATGAGAAAGGGAAACCTGGTGGGCGTGGATCAGACCCATCGCGTTGTTGTTCATGAGAAGCAGTTTGTGCGGTGGCGAAAGCGCTTCGATCTGAGCGAAATCGACCCCTAGCCAATCCGGCGGCAAATCGATCCCGTCGTGATGCCGCAACGGTGCGAAGAGATCCATCTTATCAATGATGGCGCACAGTCGGTTTGTTGCGGCCTCGGCGGCTGTCAGATTTTGAAAAAAAGTCCTGACCGCGCAAAGATCAGGTGACAGGGTTCCGTCAGCCATAAAGAATGGCTCGTCTTGGACATCATCCGTCACCAATCCCGACGCTTCATCCACCAGTAGACGGAACTGCTGAGTGGAATTTGGAGTGGTATCAATTAGCGTCTCTGCGCTGAAAGGATAGCAGCGCAATGCGGACGGGACATAACTTGCCAACCAGCGTCCCTGAGTGGAAACAAAAGGTGTCTCCCTTTGTGTCAACGACAATACTGCGAACGGTCGGATGCCGGATTCAGTCTTGCGGAACAGGATCGGGAAAGTGGCAGCGGCCTGACAAACCTCAGTATGTACCAACGGGCATTCTGAGAGCTCTCGTGCAAAATTGTACGACGTGAAACGTTGCCAGTAGCGATCTGTGTGTCGGTCGCGGCTTACAGGATAAAGACCATTCTGAGTCATGCGCCCCCCGGGAGGTTGATTGTGCGATGCCCATACATTGGGCATCGTAAGTCACTGTATTTTCGGCAGTTTAGGCGGTGGCGCCGGTGGGATCGGTGTGAAGGATATTGTCTGCATTCAATCCGGTCAGATCCGCCAATCCGTCAAACTGGGCGACAGTCTGAACGTTTGCGGTGACAGGGGATGAATAATCTGCCTTGATCAGAACACTGTTGGTTCCGTCTGTCGCGAGGACATAAATTTCGTCCCCCGCCTGAGCGCCGGACAGGCCTTCGATCGCTGTGGCGATTGTGTCCGCGTCAAGATCCGTCAATGTAGTCGTCAATCCGACGAAACCGGTATTGGCACCTATCGCGTCACCTACGCCAAGGGTTTCCACATCAGTTCCATCGCCCCGCAGCGTTGAGACATCCAGACCGCTGAACATCAGCGCATCCGTCACATCTGTAGCAGGACCAATTGTGAACCCGGTAATCGTGTCTGTGCCATTGGCCGCGGGATCGGCCTCGAAGACAACAATATCCCTGCCCGCGCCGGTCAGCTCGATCGTGTCATCGCCATCTCCGCCGCGGATCACGTCGTCGATGTTTGATGAGGTCAAGTTGTCGGCGCCGTCGGTTCCGATCTGCCACTTTGTTGGTCCGCCATCCGGAGTTGTGATGGTCAGTTCGATAGGCTTTGTCGGATTTTGTACCGTCATGGTAAACGTTACAACGGGTTGAGACAGGTCGTTGTAGCTTGTTGCGGCACCTGCAAAACTGATGGCAGAACCACCATTCGGGTTTGCGAGGAACAGATTGAAATCGCTGTTTTCTACCTCTGATCCAGTATCGTAAGTGACGACTGATGGATCAAAACCCAGCTCGGCTGTGATTGCGAAGCCACTTGAGATGTCGACGTCGGGGTCCGCGTGAATTTCAAACGTAACAGTGTTGCCGCTGCGTCCCGCTTCGGTAATCACATAGGCGGCTGGGACATGTGCCACAGCCTGATCATTGACGGGCAGCGGATCGGTTCCACCTGAAACGTTCGCAGCAGCTGAAAAATCAAGGCTGTCACCGGCGTCAATCGCAGTGAAAGCAGATGACGGTACTGTCAGGTTCCAGGTACCGTCGGCTGCGACGGTTGCGGTACCCACGGATACACTGTTGAGCGTGACATCCACGGTCTGTCCCGCACTAAGCCCGCTTGAGGTGCCCGAGACGGTCATGCCCGAAGACTTTGCATCGGCAAGCGAAACCGCGTTGTTTGGACCAACCGCGTTCATTCCAAGGATCGGCCGGAAATCGGTAGTAAGTGCCGTTGTTGCGTCGGAAATCAGATTTCCCGCAACATCTTCTACAGATGCCGTGACGGTAAAGTTTCCGCCATCCACCAATGCATCCAGATCGGAAGCCGGAACCGTCACCTGCCAATTGCCGCCAGAGGCAGTTGCGGTGTAGTTTTGCCCCCCAAGGCTTACTGTAACGGTCTGGCCATCTTCGGCGGTCGTCGTGCCGGAAATATCCAGATCGGTGTCCTTTTCCACAACATCAAGAACTGATCCCACCGATAGCGGGTCCACCGATATGGTTGGCGCCGTAAAGTCGGTTTCAAAACTGGTTGTGGCGCTATAGCCGTTGCCAGCTGCATCGCTGACCGTGGCGGTCACGTCATAGGTTTCGTTGTCCTGTAGCCCGCTGAGGGCGGTGGCGGTGTAGGTCCAGGTGCCGCTGTTCACCGTTGCGGTGCCAGTGATATCGACAGTCCCGTCTTCACGTATGATTTCAACGGTGATGGTGGTTCCATCTGCGGCGTCAGAGGTGCCTGAGATCGTCAGATCTGTTCCCTGTTCGGCCGCATTCATAACAGCCCCGTCCGACAGGTTGGTGATGGCCAGCGCAGGTGCGGTGAAATCGGTGTCAAAACTGCCGGTTGCCTGTGTCGCCGGGTTGCCGGCGGCGTCGGAAACATCCGCCGTGACTGCAATTGTCGACCCATCCGACAAGGCACCAAGATCGGCTGCAGGTATGTTCACGTTCCACGCGCCACCGGCAGCGGTACCTGTGTAGGTCTGGCCATTCACTGAAACGCTTACGGTTTGCCCATCCTCGGCCGAAGTGGAGCCAGAGATCGTGAGATCGGTGCCCTGCTCCGCGGCATTTAGGACTGCGCCACCGGAATAGGTGTCGATGCTCAATGTTGGTGGTGACGTATCTGTGGATACGCCGACACTAGCTTGCGGCGCGGCAAGCCCGTCTGTGTCCGTGACATCCGCGGTGACGGTGTAAGAACTGCCGTCAGCCAACGCGCCGAGATCAGCGGTTGGTACGGTTACAGACCATGTCCCTCCAGACACTGTGCCGGTATAGCTCTGCCCATTGAGCGAGACGGTGACTTGCTGACCGTCAGGGACATTGCCCGTGGTTCCGTTGATGACTAGATCCGACCCGGATTCCGCCAGATTAAGGACTGCGCCGACCGATAAAGGCGAAATCGCAATCGAAGGTCCTGTCAAATCAACGGGAACAGTCACCGATGTCGGAACTGCAGGGTTCCCGGCCGTATCGTTGACCGCAACGCTGATCGCCGCCGGAGTGCCAGTCGAAAGCCCCGCCAGATCAGCGCGCGGGACGGTAACGCTCCAGCTTCCACCCGATGCGGTTCCGGTATAGGTCTGCCCTTCGAATGTCACCGTCACTGTTTGCCCGTCTTCGGCACTTGTCGAACCAGTCAGAACTAGGTCATTCGCCACATCGGCGAGGTCAATTGAACCACCTGCAACAGTGTCAAGCGAGATGTTGGGGGCGCTGAAATCTGTATCGAAACTGCTGCTTGCCTGAACTGCCGGATTGCCTGCTGCATCAGAAACAACTGCTGTGGCTGTGACGGTGACCCCATCCGGCAGGGCTGCCAGATCGCTGGCGGGGACCGTCACACTCCATTGTCCTTCTGAAACCGTTGCGGTGTAGGTTTCTCCGTTGAGGGTGACCATTACCGACTGACCGTTTTCGGCGTCAGTTGTGCCTGAGATCGTCAGGTCGGTACCCTGTTCCAGAGCGTTCATTACCGCGCCATCCGAGAACCCGGTGATCGCCAGTGTTGGCGGTTCGGTATCAACCACGAATTCCAGGGTTTCAGTGGAGAGTTCCTCTCCATCGCTATCCAGATTTCTGACAGTGATGGTTGTCAGGCCCTGAGACAGACCGGCGGCTTCGGCTGGGGTCAGGGAAATCATCCAGCTTCCGTCAGGTTCCGGCGTGACCGTCTTTGTTACCGAACCAATCGTAACCTCCACCGTTTCCGTGCCTTGGGGGAGGGCCAGTTTCAGGTTGTCGCTGCTGAGTCCAGTCGTCTGCAACTCTGAAAGGTTCAGGCTAGGTATTTTAGGTGCCGGAGGCGCAGGTGGTGGCGCGGTGGGAGCTGGGGCAGGGGGTGTCGGTGCCGCACCTGTGGAAGGGGTGTCATCACCACCGCCACCGCCTCCTGCCGCCGCCGCGCCTGCGAGGCCAACTCCGCCAAGTACGGCGCCTGCGCCACCTAGGCCGGCGGTCGCTGCTCCTCCTGCTTCGGCCGCGAGGCTGAACTGAGCGATCTCGGCCACGACTCCCTCAGCAATCATGATCGCGCCGCCGTCGAGAACTTGCACGTTCTCAGCGGCCACTATCAGCGAACGGCCATCAGCCATCTTCAACAGAACATCGCCATTCTTCAGCAATTTGGCGGACCGGACACCGGGGATGGTTTCGGCAAATTGAAATGCATACAGGTCTTCGATGCTGGCCTGACCCAGCGCCGGCAATGCCATCAAGCTTGAACCCAACCCTCCCGCGATTCCGCGACCAGCCCATTGCCGCATCTTGCGATCCAGCCATTGCCTCACATGTCTTTTGCGCCCGTCTTCAGGCAGATTTTCCGAGTTCGCTTGTTTATTCGAAACGGGTTCTTTCATCATCGTGCCCTCACCTTTGATGGCCGCAAGCAATCCGGTGACAGTTCGGCATTTGCCGAATTCTGTTCATTGTTCTTGTCACCCGGTTATCCATGCGGTCGGACCAGAAAAATTGAGTTAAACTGGAGCCGAACTTCTCGTTTTCACCACATTCCTGCTCTGGTTTCGGTCCGGGCGCCTGATCATCCTGATTTCAATGCCAGCGGTGGCATGGGGGTGATTTGCAATGACGCTTCAGTTCGAAAGAGTGGTGGCAACGGGGAACCCGGCGCTCGATTCAGGTATCGGCGATACGGCTTTAAAAACGTTTAACGGTGTCACGTATCTGTACAGCACGACCGGTCCTGGCGGCGGTGTCGTAGCCTGGCGGATTGTGGAGGATGGTGCTCCGCAAGTTATCGATGAACAATACTTTACTGGTTCGATCAGCATGCTGGTCGGACGCAGTGGTGTGCCCGTGTCGCTGGCGGGAAATGATCAACTGATATTGGATGTTGATACGGCTACGGGCCTTGTTGGATACGCACTCAACGCGGATGGAACCATTGGCGCACTACAGGAAACCGGAACGCTGATCGGTGGAGGCGATATCTCTGCAGTGGTTCAGGTGTCTTTTGGTGCGACGAGCCTGCTGACCATTGCGCATGAAGATACCGACCAGATCAACACGTATAGTGTGAACGCAGACGGATCGCTGAGCCTGACCGGAGCAATCTCGGGGGTGGCCGATTCGCTTCAGACACTGCAGGTGGGAACGGGGCAGTTCATCGTTGCGGCGGATGCGGCGAGCAATTCGATCAACACTTTTGGGATCAATCCAAATTCGGGTGTGCTGAACACCATCGACAACGGGGACGCGATTGCGACGCTTGGAATCAGCGCCCCAACGGCAGTTGAGGTGATGCAGGCTTACGGAAATTCCTGGGTTGTCGTGGCTGGCGCGGGCAGCAACTCAATCAGTGTCATGCATATGGCTGCGGACGGAAAACTGACGCCTACCGATCACGTGCTGGACACGCTCCATACCCGTTTTGAATCGGTTCAGGACCTGTCGGTTATCGACGTCGACGGCAGAGTATTTGTTGTGGCAGGCGGGGGGGATGACGGAATCACCTTGTTTACCATGACGCCAGAAGGCCAGCTCATCCATCTGGACAGTTTCGCAGATACGTTGGCCAGCGGGTTGCAGAATGTTCAGACGCTTACAGTTGCCCATGTGGGGGACGAACTGCAGATATTTGCGGCTTCGCAAGAGGACGCAGGTCTGACTCAGTTGACGGTTTCGGTCGGGGATCTGGGTGTTGTTCGTGAGGGGGCCGGCGTGCTGTCAGGCTCGGCACAGGATGATATGTTGACCGGTGGTATCCTCGGCTCAACTCTAACCGCCGGAGATGGAGATGACATTCTCATCGCGGGGGCGGGTGCCACGACGATGAGTGGCGGAAGCGGAGCGGACATCTTTGTTATGCGTTCTGGCAGCGAACTGACCACGATTACCGATTTCGAAGCCGGAACCGACAGGTTGGATATGTTCGACTATCTGCTGTTGCGCAGCCCGGCCCAGCTAAATTTCAACTCAACGGCGCAGGGTGCCCGGATCGAATACCGTGACGAAACGATCGAGGTCATTTCAGCAGCAGGTGGACCACTGACAAGTGCGGATGTGTTTGGCAGCGGTTTTAACGGACCTGACCACGTTCCGGTTTATTTTGGGGATTTCGGTGGCCTGACCCCGCCCGGTTCACCCGGTGTTTTGGGGGACGTCAATATCAGTACGGAAACAGCCAACCCGGCGCTCGCTGATGCCGAAATCCGGTTTACACCACAGGGTGGAGGCACCGTCGAAGCCACTGCAGATTCCGAAGGGCGGTTTGGCTTGGGTCTGCCTGACGGAACATTTCAGGGCGAGTTTGACGTCGTCAAAAGTTACTCCACGGCCAGTGCTGAGATTACTGCGCTTGATGCGTTGCAGGTATTGCGCATGTCCGTCGGTCTGGATCCGACATGGGGGCCCGCCGCCCCAGAGAACCTGATTGCGGCGGATATTAATCAGGATGGGACGATCAACGCACTTGATGCATTGGCCATTCTTCAAGTTGCCGTTGGTCAACCCACCCCGCATGAAGCGAAGTGGGTCTTTCTGGATGCTGATGCCGATCTGTCCGGTATGACCCGAACCAATGTCGACTACGAAACAGGTGTGTCAGTCACAGCGGTCGACGGGGTGGTGACAACCGAGATGACCTCGATCCTGCTGGGTAATCTCGAAGCCGTTTGAATGCGCGCTGCCTGAAACCCGATCTCAGGCGGCGCGCTTTCAACCCGGTTACTCCCGGAAGGCCCGATTGAAATAATCCGCCAGCGGTTTGACAAGATATGACAGCGGTGTCCGTTCATCTGTCTTGATCAATGTCTCGACCGGCATGCCCGGCAGCAGGTTTTGCCCATTCAGGCGTTCGACCTGTCCATCATCCGGAACAACCTCGGCGCGATAGAAGGTCAGCCCCGAGTTTTCATCGGTGAAGGTATCAGCGGATACGTTGATCACATGACCTTCGATTTCTGGCGTGTCCTTTTGATTAAAGGCTGGAAATCGTAAGGCAACAGGCTGACCCAGATGTAATTGATCCACATGGATGGCATCCACCCGGGCGGCTACCAGCAATGGCGTGTCCTGTGGCACAACATACATCATCGGTTCAGCGGGTTGGATCACCGACTGCACAGCAAAGACCTGACTGCCGTAGACAGTTCCCGACACCGGCGAACGAATGTCGAGGCGTGACAGACGCTCGGTCAGCGACAACCTTTGTTCCGACAATTCCACGACCTGAGACTGAACATCCCGCAATTGGGTAATCGCTTCTTCCCGCCGGGTGGCAGCAAGTTCGACAATCTGAATTTCGGTTGCTGCAATCTGACCTTTGAGCCGCGCGACTGCTGCTTCCAGATTGCCGATCTGACCAGTCAGGCTGGCTTCTTCTCGTTGCAGGGCCGAGACGCGGCTGGCCTGGGTCAGGCCGCGCGTCAGCAGGCTCTGCTGATCTTCCAGCTCTTCGCCGATAAGTTCAACTTGTCGGCGCAAGGAAACCAACTGGGCTTCGGTTCCATCGATTTCACTTTCGATCTGAATTCTTTGCTTACCAAGCTGGTCGGTTTTCTGGGCAAGAGTTTCCAGACGTGCCGCAAACAGGCGGGCCTGACCTGCCAAAAGCCCCGGATCGATTGGTTCCTGATCCTTCAATTCCTGCAATTTTGCGTCCAGCGTGGCCTCGTCCACACCATCACGCTCAGCTTCCAGTCGGGTTTTGCGGGCCAGCAGTTCGAACAGTTGAGATTCAACGATGAACTTTTCAGATGCCAGAAAGGTATCATCCAACCTCAGCAACATGGCGCCGGAAGAAACCTCATCACCGTCTCGGACGAAGATTTCCCCAACAACACCCCCGTCAGGGTGCTCGATCACCTGCCGGTTGCTTTGAACCTCAATCACGCCCTGAGAGACAATTGCGCCAGCCAGACGGGTCCGAACACTCCATACACCGATGCCGCCGACAAGGATGGCCAGTGCGACAAAGCCAACAATGGCCGGACCGGTAATACGCCAGGCCGGTCGTGTTTGGTTACCCGCCATTATTCACCCACCTTGTTGAGTTGCCGCTTGATGACATTGGCGTTCTGCACCATCGAACCCAGTACTTCGTCCCGGCTGCCGGATTTGACGACTTGTCCTTTTTCGATGACGACCAGATCATCACATTCCGAGATCGCCTGTGGTCGGTGTGTCATAACTATTGCTGCTTTGCCTTCTGCTTTCAGGCCGCGGATCGCTGCGTTCAATGCCTCGGTTCCATCGGCATCAAGGGCAGAATTTGGTTCGTCCAGGATCAGCAGAACCGGGTCGCCATATAACGCTCTTGCCAATGCGATCCGTTGTTTTTGACCACCGGAAAGCTGACTGTCATTTCCTTCCAAAAACGTATCGTATCCCTTTTCCAGGCTCAGGATCAGTTCATGTGCGTTTGCCTTTCTGGCAGCGGCGACGACCGCGTCAGGGTCTGGCTGCTGAGACATCCGCGCGATGTTCTCCGCCACCGTTCCATTGAACAACGTGACCTGTTGTGGCAGGTAACCCACGTGGCGACCCAGATCATTCGGGTCGTATTGATCCAGTGTGGCACCACCCAGTCTGATCTCGCCGACCGCTGGCGGCCAAAGGCCCAGTAAGGCCTTGGCAAGGGTGGTTTTGCCTGAGCCGCTTTTGCCGATAACGCCAAGGGCCTTCCCGGGCTCGAGCTGCAGCGAAGCGTTGCGCAAGGTCGGTCCATTTGCACCGGGGGGGATCACCGTCAGACCCTTTGCCGTCAGCCGCGCTTCGGGAACCGGCAGTTTGGTTCGGGGTGTTTCGGGGGGCGTACTATCGAGGAACTGGTTCAATGAGGACCACGCTGATCGTGCTCTCTCGATCGTGCCCCATTGCCCTACGGCCTGTTCCACCGGTGCCAGCGCGCGCCCCAACAGGATCGACCCTGCGATCATTGCGCCAGCCGTCATTTCATTTTGCAGCACCAACCACGCTCCCAAGGCCAGCATCGCGGATTGCAGGAACAGGCGCAGGGATTTTGTCAGTGAGGTAAAGCTGCCGGTCCAGTCACTGGCAGCGATCGTTTGCGACAGCGCGTCAGAGCGTTGCTGCAACCAGCGCTTTGTGACGTCTTCCTGCATGCCCTGCGAGCGCACGACTTCGGCTGCCTGACGTGCGTGTTCCGAGAATGAGTTTGCGCGCGCCGAGGCAGATTGCGCCGCCGCCACTTTGCGATGGGTCAGTGCCTGATTGAGTATTGCGATCACGATCAGCAATGCACCACCACCTACGGCGAGCCACCCCAGCAGGGGATGAAACAGGAATATTGCCGCCAGAAAAACCGGGGTCCATGGAATATCCATCACCGCCAGCAAAATAGGCGATGAGCAGAGATTCTGAATCGATTCCAGATTGCGCAACGCCGTTGCCGGGGCGGAACGCGCCTGCGGAAGCAGGGCGCGGCGCAGGGTGGCATCGAAAACGCGTTGATCCAGTGTGGACTGAAACCGAGCTCCGAACCGGGCCACAATGCGACCCCGGGCGAAATCAAGCATCGCCATCAGCCCATAGAGCAAAGCCACCAGCAGGAAGAGCGCGGTCAGTGTCTCAACCGCACGTGAACCCAACACCCGGTCATAAACCTGCAACATGAACAGTGGACCCGTCAGCATCAGCAGGTTTACGAAGATGCTGAACAAAAAAGCCAGGGCAAGGAACATCGTCCCCTGATTGCGCACTTTACGAAGCTCGTGGCGCGGCGGTGCAGATGCTTGGTTTTTGAAACTCACGATGCGTGGCCCTTGTCTTTCATTCGAGGCATCTTTGACAGGCCAAAGCGGTACAGGTTTTGGCCAACAGATATCAATATGCCCATTGTGCGTATCAGTAGCGAACAACTAGCTGTAGAGGCGCTGGCAACGTAAGGGTGAAAGCTGGCGATAGTTTGCTCGCCCGGCTGGTTTTCTCTCACGTTTTGCGAGAATGCTGAAAATATGATGGATTTGGTAGGCAATAATTTTCCTGTTTTGATCTACTGACGGCAAAGGATTGTCAGAACAGGCGGTGTAGTTGTGCCACTGCCTCTGCAAATCCAAGCCTCTGATAATGCTAACTTATATTAGTAGTTAGTCTTGAGCCTGTGGCAGGTCAAACGAGATCAAGAACTTCAATGCGATTGAAATGTAATGATTTTAGCCGTCACGTTTCGTGGCTGCGAAAAATCCGGGTCGAAGAGAAATAGCGTTCCAGCTCTTCGATTCGCTCCTTGCTTTCATCCCAGCGCGCTTCTTGCACTTCGGCGATCAGAGTCTCCGAGATCAGTTGCAGGGCAATGGTCGAATCCCAGCTGGATGGTGCCTCGACCAATGCATGAAACGTGTAGTCAGCGGTCCTACCGATGGGAGAACCCCATTGGTCGGTGAACAGAACCACCGTAACTCCTCGGCTCGACGCAACCTGAGCCAGCTTCTCCAGATGTGCCTCATACCGGCGGATGTCGAAGATCACCAAGACCGATGCTTCGTCCATATCCAGCAGATATTGAGGCCAGACATTGGCGGAATTGCCCAACATGGTCACGTTGGGGCGAATGATTTGCATATGGTTGAACAGGTAATCGGCGTTAGATCGAGTGATGCGCCCGCCGACCACATAAAGATGCCGGTCCGTGTCTGCCAATAGCTGAGCAACCGCGTCGAACATCTCTTTGTCGAGGCGCTCCAGCGTGTGGCGCATGTTGGTCCAGACGGCCTGTGCAAACCGGGTGATAGGATGCTCGGCCTCGTCATCCACAACCCAGGCGTCGCGCTTGGAGATCGGTTTCTTGATCTGCGCTGCAACCTCTTCGCGAAGCGCTTCCTGCAAGTCCGGAAACCCGTCAAAACCCAGCTTGCGCGCCATGCGGATCACAGTCGGGGTCGAAACCTGAGCCGCTGCCGCGAGCTTGGTGATCGATTGCAATCCGGCCATGGGATAGTCCTGCAACAGGATCGACGCCAGCTGACGCTCTGATCGGGTCAGGCCATCAAGCTCATCCTGTATTCGCTGTTTGACAAGTTTGGCGACGGTTGCCATCGGCCCCTCTTTTTTCAATTCTCTACAGAATATTTGTGTTTGTAATTTTGTCTACAGTAATTTTCTTGACAGGTTAGTTTCCGCTGTAGCAAATGTTACCTATGCCAGTTGATACCGAGTCATCATTGCTACAGCCGACCGAGGCACCAGCGGCGCGCGCATTGAATGCGCGAGGCGGTGCGTCTGCCGTTCTGGTCTGCGAGCATGCCAGTCGTTTTATCCCGGCGTCTTTGAACGGGCTGGGGCTGGATGAGGCTGCTGCGCGTTCGCACGCGGCCTGGGATATCGGTGCGTTTGAGTTGTCTGTGGAACTGATGGGGGCGCTGGACGCGCCATTGGTTCACTCGCGTGTCAGCCGATTGGTCTATGACTGCAACCGCCCGCCAGAACGTGCGGATGCGATGCCTCAGCTAAGCGAAGTGTTCCCGGTTCCCGGCAACCAAAACCTGTCCGATGATCAAAGAGCCCAGCGGATACAGGAGGTTTATGAGCCGTTTCGGCAGCTGCTGGCATCGACATTGGACGCAAGGCCCGCACCGCCTGTGCTGATTACCATCCATAGCTTTACACCGGTATATAAGGGTGAGGTTCGGGCCGTCGAACTGGGCATTCTGCACGATGCGGATGATCGTGCTGCTCAGATCATGCTTCGCCATGCCAAAGACTGTGGACTGCGCGTGGCTTTGAACGAACCTTATTCCGCCACCGATGGTGTCACGCACACGTTGCGTGAACATGCGATCTCACGTGGCATTCCAAATGTGATGATCGAAGTGCGCAACGATCTGATCGACACACCCACGGGCATAAATCGCATCGCCGGTCAGCTGGCGCCGATCCTGCGATCGGTAGTCGATGAGCTTTCTCAGGTTGAGGCAAAGATATGAGAGCAGGAAGACAGGCATGAAGTTCATGCGGGGATATGTGGCGGTCATTGACCGTATGAACCGCTGGATTGGCCGTGTGGTCATGTACGGCATCTTTGTGATGATGGGCATTCTGCTCTGGTCTTCGGTCTCAAAAACTTTCTTTCTTCCATCGCTCTGGACCTTGGAAATGGCGCAGTTCGCGATGGTCGCCTACTACATCCTTGGCGGGCCCTACTCGGTTCAGATGGGATCGAATGTACGGATGGACCTCCTGTACAGTGAATGGTCGCATCGCAGGCGGGCCTGGACCGATGCGATTACCGTTTTCTTCCTGATCGTCTATCTCGGCGTGATGATTTATGGCGGGTACGACTCGCTAAGCTACTCGCTGCAATATGGCGAGCGCAGCCCGACCGCCTGGCGACCCTATCTCTGGCCGATCAAGGTGATCATGGTCTTTGGCCTGTTCCTGATGCTGCTGCAGGCCATATCCGAGCTTTTCAAAGATATTCTCCGCCTCAAGGGCGACGACATCCCGCGTGAGGTGATCTGATGTCATACGAATTGATCGCCATCCTGATGTTCTCGACCATGATGCTGATGCTGCTGACCGGGCAGCGTGTATTCGGTGCCATCGGGTTTGTCGCCGTCGTCGCCGCGCTTTTGCTTTGGGGCGACCGCGGGGGGTACGATATCGGCTTTGCCGCCGCCATGAAGCTGATGAAATGGTATCCGCTGCTGACGCTGCCGATGTTCATCTTCATGGGCTATGTATTGGCAGAGTCCAAAATCGCCGACGATCTCTATAAGATGTTCCACGTCTGGATGGGCGGGCTGAACGGTGGTCTGGCCATCGGTACAATCGGGCTGATGGTTCTGATTTCGGCCATGAACGGATTGAGCGTTGCCGGTATGGCCATTGGTGCCACCATCGCTTTGCCGGAATTGCTCAAACGCGGCTATAACAAGAAGATGGTGACCGGGGTCATTCAGGCCGGGTCATCCCTGGGGATTCTGGTGCCGCCATCTGTGGTACTTGTGCTCTATGCAATGATTGCAAGGCAACCGGTCGGGCAGCTTTGGCTTGCGGGTATTCTGCCGGGCCTGATGATGGCGGCGATGTTCATTCTGTACATCGTGATCCGCTGCAAGATTAATCCGGAATTGGGACCTGCGCTGCCGAAGGAAGAGCGTGATGTGCCGATGGCGGAAAAGCTGCGCCTCTTGCGCGCGGGTCTGCTGCCGATCGGGATCTTTGCGGCGATGATGGTTCCCTTTGTCAATGGCTGGACCTCGCTTGTTGAAAGCTCGGCCATTGGTGCGTTGACCGCTTTTGCAGCAGCCGTTTTGAAAGGGCGAATGACCCGTGAGGTTTTTGAAACCTCTGTACGCTCGACGCTTGGCATTACCTGCATGTTCATGTGGATTATTCTTGCCGCATTGGCGTTTGGCGCGGTGTTCGATGGTCTGGGCGCGGTGCGTGCGATCGAAAATCTGTTCACGGAACGTCTGGGCCTGAACCCGTGGATGATCCTGATCCTGATGCAGCTCAGCTTTATCCTGATGGGCACCTTTCTGGACGATACCGCGATGCTGGTGATCGTTGCCCCGCTATACGTCCCGCTTGTGGGTGAGCTGGGTTTCGACCTGATCTGGTACGGCGTGCTTTATACGATCACCACGCAGATCGCCTATATGACACCGCCGTTCGGCTATAACCTGTTCCTGATGCGGGCCATGGCTCCGCCCGAGATTTCACTGCGCGACATCTACGGTTCTATTCTGCCGTTCGTTCTGGTGATGACACTTGCATTGGCCATCATCATGACCTTCCCGCAGATCGCGCTGTGGCTGCCGGATTACATTTACAACAAATGATCCCGGACCAACCGGGACAAGGGTGAGGGGATATCCTTTCGCAAATTTGAAACTGACCAACGGAGAGAGAGAATGACGAACAGACGTACATTTCTAAAAGGGGCCGCAGCGGCACCTGCTGCTGCTTTGGCAACACCGGCGCTGGCGCAATCGACGATCAGATGGCGGATGCAGACCTATGCGGGCCCGGCACTGGCCGAGCATGTGATCGACCCTGCAATCAAGATGTTCAACGACATCGCCGGTGACCGGATGCAGATCGAGCTGTTCTATGCAGATCAGCTGGTCCCGACAGGCGAGCTGTTCCGCGCCATGCAGCGCGGCACGATTGATGCGGTGCAGTCGGATGATGACTCGATGGCGTCCCCGACCGAAGTCACCGTGTTTGGCGGCTACTTCCCGTTTGCATCGCGCTATTCGCTGGATGTGCCGGTTCTTTTCAACCAGTACGGTCTGAATGAGATCTGGGACGAGGAATACTCGAAGGTCGGCGTAAAGCACATCTCTGCCGGTGCATGGGATCCGTGCCACTTCGCGACCAAAGACCCGATCAACAGTCTGGCAGACCTGAAGGGCAAGCGCATCTTTACTTTCCCAACAGCGGGTCGCTTCCTGTCGCAGTTCGGCGTTGTTCCTGTCACCCTGCCATGGGAAGACATCGAAGTTGCGGTGCAGACCGGCGAGCTGGACGGCATCGCATGGTCCGGCATCACCGAAGACTACACAGTCGGCTGGGCGGACGTGACCAACTACTTCCTGACAAACAACGTATCGGGCGCATGGGCGGGTCACTTCTTTGCCAACATGGATCGCTGGAACGAACTACCCGAAGATCTGAAGACCCTGTTCAAGGTATGCTGTGACCAATCACATTACTATCGTCAGTGGTGGTATTGGGGTGGCGAAGCGTCCCTGCGCGTCAACGGCGATAAGCTGAAACTGACCACGATCCCGGATGAAGAATGGGCGCAGGTCGAAGAGGCTGCCGTCAAGTTCTGGGATGAAATCGCAGCCGAAAGCCCTGTAAAGGCGAAGGTTGTCGAAATCTTCAAACAGTACAACGCAACCATGCAAAAAGCTGGCCGGCCTTATCGCTACGGCTAAGACTTTGCCAAAACGACCCGCCCCTTTCGTGGGGCGGGTCAAACGGATTGAATAGCCGGTGATCTCAGGGCCCGGTCAGCATAAAGGTGGCACATGCTCACGTTCGAACATCTCAAGACCCAGGTTTCAGAAGGGGCCGTAGATACGGTTCTGGTTTGCATGGTGGACATGCAGGGCCGGTTGATGGGCAAGCGGTTTCATGCAGGGCATTTTGTGGTAGGCGCGTGGGAAGAGACCCATTGCTGCAACTATCTGCTGGCCACCGATCTTGAGATGGGCACGCCCGACGGATACGCCTCTACCAGTTGGGAGCGGGGCTATGGCGACTATGTAATGAAACCCGATCTGGATACATTGCGCCCGGTGCCATGGCTGGAAGGTACGGTGATGGTGATGTGTGATGTGCTGGATCACCACACGCATGATGAGGTGCCGCATTCACCTCGGGCCATCCTCAAAAAGCAGGTCAATCGTCTGAAGGCCATGGGCTATGACGCGATGACTGCTACCGAGCTGGAATTCTTCCTTTTTGAGAAGAGCTTTGACCAGATCCGCAAGGAAGGCTTCCGGGATCTGGAGCCGATCTCGGGCTATAATGAAGACTATCATATCCTGCAGACCACCAAGGAAGAGCATGTGATGCGCCCTATCCGCAACCATCTGTGGAATGCGGGTATACCGGTCGAGAACTCCAAGGGTGAGGCCGAGACCGGGCAGGAAGAGCTGAACATCAAATACGCACAAGCGATGGACACGGCCGAGTATCACTCGATCGCCAAGAATGCTGTGAAAGAGATTGCCTGGCAGCATGGCCACGCCGCGACGTTCCTGCCGAAATGGCATCATGACAAGGTCGGCAGTTCCTCGCACGTGCACCAGTCGCTCTGGTCCGATGGCAAGCCTGCCTTCTACGACGCCTCGGATGAGTTAGGCATGTCGGCGCTGATGAAAAGCTACATGGCGGGTCTGCTGAAATACGCAGGCGACTATACCTATTTCATGGCACCCTACATCAACAGCTACAAACGCTTCATGAAGGGCACCTTTGCGCCCACACGGATCATCTGGTCGGTCGACAACCGGACTGCCGGGTTCCGCCTGTGCGGGGATGGGACCAAGGCGGTTCGGGTTGAATGCCGGATCCCGGGCTCGGACGTGAACCCGTATCTGGCAATGGCCGGAATGCTGGCGGCCGGGATTGCAGGTATCGAAGAGGGTCTGGAATTGCAGCCGCCCACCAAAGGCGATGTATACCAAGGCGAAACCGGCATGATCCCGGGCAACCTGCGCGCAGCGCGGGATGCGTTGCATGGCTCGGCCATGTTGCGTGCGGCCATGGGTGACGAGGTGGTCGATCACTATACCCGGGCGGCCGAGGTTGAGATCGAGGAATTCGAGCGCGTGGTGACGGATTGGGAAGTCGCTCGCGGGTTTGAGCGGGCGTAATAGACGGCATGTGAGGCCGAACTCACATGTTTATCAGAGTTACTGAAAGAAGAAGCAGGGCGCAGACGCCCTCTATGTGGAGTTGATGGCATGAGCCAGACACTGAAATGTATCTCGCCGATCGATGGATCGGTTTATGCGGAACGTGAAGTTCTGTCGCGTGAGGCTGCGTTTGAAGCCGCAGCGCGCGCGCGGGCCGCACAAGCTGAATGGGCGGCACGCCCGTTGCAGGAGCGGATTGATCTTGTGATGGCAGGCGTGGCTGCTGTTGGGGCCATGAACGATGAGATCGTGCCGGAACTGGCGCATATGATGGGCCGCCCGGTGCGTTATGGCGGTGAGTTTGGCGGCTTCAACGAGCGCGCCAGCCATATGGCCGAGATCGCCGGGGCGTCTCTGGCTGATATCGCCGTGGGCGAGGACGAGACATTCAAGCGTTACATCAAGCGTATCCCGCATGGCGTGGTTTTTGTGGTGGCGCCGTGGAATTACCCCTACATGACTGCAATCAATACGGTCGCACCCGCGCTGATTGCGGGGAACACTGTGATCCTGAAGCATGCCACTCAAACACTGCTGGTGGGTGAGCGTATGGCACAGGCCTTCCATTCCGCAGGCGTGCCTGAGGATGTGTTCCAGAATGTGTTTCTGAGCCATGACGTGACCAATGATCTGATCGCGGGCAACGCGTTTGATTTCGTGAACTTCACCGGCTCGGTTGGTGGCGGTCAGGCGATGGAGCGCGCGGCGGCGGGTACGTTTACTGGCGTTGGCACCGAGCTGGGAGGTAAAGATCCCGGTTATGTCATGGAAGATGCCGATCTGGATGCAGCCGTTGATACGCTGATCGACGGGGCAATGTTCAACTCGGGCCAGTGCTGTTGCGGGATCGAGCGGATTTACGTGCATGAAAGCCTCTATGATGACTTCGTTGCCAAGGCGGTTGAGGTCGTAAAGGGCTACAAGCTGGGTAATCCGCTGGATACCGAGACGACAATTGGTCCGATGGCCAATGTCCGGTTCGCTGATGAGGTCCGAGCGCAGATCGCCGAGGCTGTCGAAGCCGGGGCGGTAGCCCATATCGACACCTTCGCCGAAGATGATGGTGGCGCTTACCTGACGCCACAGATCCTGACCCACGTCACTCATGATATGCGCGTGATGCGGGATGAGAGCTTTGGTCCGGTGGTCGGCATCATGAAAGTGTCTTCAGATGACGAGGCCATCGCGTTGATGAACGACAGCGAGTTTGGTTTGACCGCCAGCCTGTGGACCCGCGACGTGGATCGCGCGGCACGGGTAGGTGACGCCATTGAAACCGGCACCGTGTTCATGAACCGCGCGGACTATCTGGACCCCGGTCTTTGCTGGACCGGTTGCAAGAATACCGGGCGCGGCGGTGGATTGTCCGTCATCGGCTATCACAACCTGACACGTCCCAAATCCTACCACCTCAAAAAGGTAACGGGCTAAGGACGACTTGCCTGCCTCGCTTCCCCCTCGGCGAGGCAGGCCTCTATCTTGAAGGAAACTCTGACATGAGCCTTGTTGGAAACTGGTCGTATCCGACCGCAATCAAATTTGGTGCCGGGCGCATCAAGGAACTGCCCGAAGCCTGCGCGGCTGCGGGCATGAAAAAGCCTCTGCTGGTCACGGATAAAGGGCTTGCCGATCTGCCGATTACCACAGCGACGCTGGATATCATGGAGGCGGCCGGTCTTGGCCGCGGCCTGTTCAGCGATGTCGATCCCAACCCGAATGAAAAGAACCTGGAAGCTGGCGTTGCCGCCTATAATGCGGGCGGCCATGACGGTGTAATCGCATTTGGTGGTGGCTCAGGTCTGGACTTGGGCAAGATGGTGGCCTTTATGGCCGGTCAGACGCGGCCCGTCTGGGATTTCGAGGACATCGGAGACTGGTGGACCCGCGCTAACGCTGACGTCATCGCGCCGATCATCGCCGTTCCGACAACTGCCGGTACGGGGTCCGAGGTCGGACGCGCCAGCGTCATCACCAACTCCGAGACGCATGCGAAGAAGATTATCTTCCATCCCAAAGTTCTGCCAACAGTCGTGATCTGTGATCCTGAGCTGACGGTGGGCATGCCCAAGTTCATCACAGCGGGAACCGGCCTTGATGCCTTTGCACATTGTGTCGAAGCCTATTCCAGCCCGCACTACCATCCGATGAGCCAGGGTATTGCGCTGGAAGGCATGCGTTTGGTCAAGGATTACCTGCCACGTGCCTATGCAGATGGAACCGATATCGAGGCGCGTGCCCAGATGATGAGTGCAGCGGCGATGGGTGCAACTGCGTTCCAAAAGGGTCTGGGTGCAATCCACGCCATGAGCCATCCTATTGGCGCGGTGTTCAACACCCATCACGGCACGACCAACGCGGTTTGTATGCCAGCGGTTCTGGATTTCAATGCGTCGGCTATTGCAGACCGGTTCAATGCGGCGGCAGCTTATCTGGGTATCGAGGGCGGTTTCGACGGATTCCGTGCCTTCGTACAGGAGTTCAATGATTCATTGGGCATCCCGCGCAAACTGTCAGAACTGGGTGTGACTGAGGCATCGATCCCTGAATTGGTAAAGGGCGCGATCATTGACCCATCCTGCGGTGGCAACCCAATCGAACTGACCGAGGAAAATCTGACGCAATTGTTCAAAGCGGCGCTTTGATACAACTAAAAAACAGGCAGAGCAGTACAGGGCAGGGGATAGTTTCCCTGCCCCTTTTTGTGAACAAAGCACTCAGCCGCTTTGCGTTGGTACCCGGTTAAAAGTCAGAATTTCCAGCGAGCTTGCGAATGGGAAAGCGGCTTCGGATCTCCTGATCCAGCTTGTCCGATATGTGAGAGGGCGCAGGCATCGAAAGCAGTTCACGGGTTTTGATGCGGGCCCGCTCAAGAAGATCCTTGTCGGGGGCCGCTGCCCATTCCTGCGGTGTGCGCCGGTCGGCCAGCGCAGGATAAAAGTAGTCACTTTCCATCCTGTTTAGGGTTTGACCATGCCCCAGAAAATGACCCGGCCCACCCACACAAACTTCGCGTATCGCCTCAAGCGACAATGTCTCTTTTGAGACCTCAAACCCACGTGTTGCGCGCATGACTGAACCGATCAGATCATTGTCCAGAACGAAACTTTCGAGTGAGCAACCCAGTAATGAGCCGTACATGCCCGCCGCCTCATAAATCAGATTGGCGCCGGCAAGGGAGGCGAGTAATTCGGTGTACCCTTTCTCAAACCCGGCCTGAAAATCAGGCAACTTGCTGTCCGTCATGCCTGCGCTGACGGCGCAGGGAATGCCATAGAATCGGGCCATCTGCGCACAGGCGGCCATCAGCAGACCCTGTTCGGCGCTGCCCCCGGACATTGCGCCGGTGCGCAGGTCGCTGACAAAAGGCAGGGCTCCGAATGTGGCGGGATGACCTGGGTTCAGCAGGTTGACATAAACGATGCCCGCCAGGACTTCGGCGGTTTGCTGTGCAACGGCTCCGGCCAGTGGGGCAGGACTGGTCGCCCCAGCCTGCCCGGCGGACACCAGTTTGAGAGGGATACCGTGACGGGCGGCACATTCGATGACGCCCAATGCCTCTTCGGCAAAGGTCAGGGGCGGCACGATGAAACAGGTCGATACACAGATTGGCGGTCTTGCCCGCAGGGCTTCTGGCCCACCGGTTATCATCTCAAGGATCTGAACGGCGTCTTCCATCGCTTCGGTCGAGCCGAACGAGGTTCCTGTCGGTTTTGCAGTTCCTTTCAGGCAGGCAAAGGCTGTGTTCAGATCCATTTCGCGTGGATCAGAAAGATCCCGTGCGACAACCGTACGCTGGAACATGTGGATGTTTGGCAGAACATGGGCCAGTCGCGCCATGTCATAGAGGTCCTGCAGCGTGGTATCGCGAATGTCACCGGTCTCGCTGTCGATAATGTGGACAGCCGCCCCTGATGTGCCGAAATGAGTGCGTGCGCCTGAAGGGTCCAGATCGAACTGCGGGCTTTGCCCGAACAGTTTGAAATCTCGACCTGCTCCCTTGAGCGTTTCCCGCACCATGCGTTCGGGAAAAAGCAGGCGTCCATCTCCGGTCAATGAGCCTCCGGCGGCACAGACAGTATCTATACAGGTTCGGGTCGCGCCTTTGACGCCGATCTCTTCAAGGACGCGCATCGCCGTTTCATCGATCATCCTGATTTCGTCGTTTGTCAGGGGGGCGTATTGCCCGCCCTCGATACCAGGCCAGATAGCAGTGCTTGGTCCCGAACCCGCGCCTTCGTTGCGAGCTTCTTTTCGGGCTGCGCGCCCGCCGCTGCGTCTGCGTGCTGTCATTTGGCTATCTCACTGAAAAAATTAGTAACATCAGGCGCGTCCGGCCAGTTCATGAGCTCTGAGAAACCGTCTTTGTCACGACCGGTGATTTGGGCGAACTTGTTGGCGAGTTGTTCGTTCGACATCGGGTTTTGGGGCGCACCAAGTGGATAGGAGCAGCGGGTCTCAAGAACTTCGCCCCCTGAAAGTTCAACCCGCAGACAATCGGGTTGATCCGGGTCGTAGTTCAGTTGGGGATTGAGAGCGGGTTCTGCCGTCACCGTCGTCAGCTGGATCAACCACGCAACTTCAGGGCTTTCCCAAAAACGAGCTTCACTATCGTTCAATGTCAGACCACCCGTCACAAGTGCCTGTCCGACACAGGCAGGCGCCGAAAACAAAGCCTCGCTCCGGGTGGTGGGGTTCTGAAATGGCAGGATTTTAAAGTGAAAGTCGGGCAGGGTCGCGGATATCGCCGTGACCTTTTCCAACCGATCGATGATGTGCGGGCGCAGCTCCAACGCGGCCGTCATCAACCGATGCGTATATCCGCAAGAGGGCCAGGGTTTGAGGATCAGACCATATTGATGCAAGGCCCATGGTTCGCCCAGACAGGCCAAAGCCTTTTCAAACCGCGCTCCACTGAGATCGCCCAGAAGGCCTGCGAAACCGCGAGGATGGTCGAGAACGTGGTGTTGCGCCGTAACACCCTCAGCTGCCATCAAGGCGGCTTCAAGACCGTTTCGTGCTGCCCATCCGGCTTGCAATGGTTTGGCATTCGAGCCGAACTGAAGTGTCAGGCCCGTCGCCTGCGACACAGACAGTGCCAGCGCATGCGACGTCTGTTCGGGTGAAAGTTGCAGCAATCGGGATACGGCGCCGGCCGCGCCAATGGTTCCCAGCGTTGCCGTACTGTGAAACCCACGGGCGTAGTGATCCAGCGACACAGCTTCGCCGAGCCGCATGATGATCTCGGCCCCGATGGCATAAGCGTTGCTCAGTTCTTTGCCGCTGGTTGGGCTGAGATGGGCGGCTGCCAAAAGGGCAGGCAGCAGCACGACAGTCGGGTGCGTATTTCCCGGCTCTTCCCAGTCGTCCAGATCCCAAGCGTGACCTGCAACCGCGTTGGCCAGTGTCGCGTGGGGCGCCGTCAGTTTCTGATCGCTACCGTAGACCGTCGCCGATCCGGTGCCTGTTCGGCTCAAGGCACGAATTGCACGTTGTGTGACTTCGGCATCGGCCCCGGCGAGGATACACCCAAAACAATCAGCGACAGCGGGTGCAATAATCTGCCGCAACTCATCACTCGGGTTTGCGGATGTAGCGAAATTTGCGAGGCGCTTTATTGCAGTCACGGTTGGCCGTCCTTCATTCAAATGGATCGGGTTGATGCGGGTCGGTCGATAGCCAGACAGATTTCGTCTGCATGAAGCAACGCATCCCTTCCCAACCGTTTTCACGGCCATAGCCAGACTGCTTCATGCCGCCGACAGGTGATTGGGTGGCGGCGTTGAAGTAATTGTTGATGTAAACGGTGCCTGCCTCGATGCGGTTCGCAACCCGCATCGCGCGGGCCACATCCCGCGACCAGATACCGGCGGCAAGACCGTAGATGGTATCGTTGGCAATGCGGATTGCGTCTGCCTCATCTGTCCAGGCTTCGGTGCTTACAACGGGGCCAAATACCTCGCTCTGGGCAAGATCGGCGCTGTTCGGGACATCGGCAAAGATGGTCGGGCCGATGTAGTACCCGGCGTCTCGGCAGGCTGAGCGCCCGTCCAGCAGCAGGGTGTGCCCTGCTGCTTCGGCGGCTGCGATCCGGTTCAATACGGCCTCATAATGTGGCCGGTTCGCCATTGGACCGATCTGTGTTGCCGGATCCAGGGGGTCACCGACGCAGGCTCTGCGAACGACTTCGACCAGCCTGTCAGTGAATTCATCGATGACGTCTGCATGAACCAATAGTCGAGAGCCCGAGATGCAGCTTTGACCGCCCGGTGGAAAAATCCCGGCTGCAACTCCGTTGACGGCAAGTTCGATGTCCGCGTCAGGGAAGACGATCTGAGGGGATTTCCCACCAAGTTCCATCACCACGGGCTTGACCTGTTGCGCGGCGGCAACCGCTGCCGCCTTTCCACCTGCCGTGCCGCCCGTAAAGCTGACCATTCGGACATCGGGGTGTTCGATCATCGGAGCTGCCGTCGTTGGCCCATAGCCGGTGACGACGTTCAGGACACCCGGAGGTAGGTCTGCCTCAAGCAGTACATCCATCAGTTCCAGCGTCGAGCAGCTGGAATGTTCAGAAGGTTTCAGAACCACGGTGTTTCCCGCAGCCAGACAGGGCGCAAGTTTCCAGATCAGTGTCCCAAGTGGTGAGTTCCACGGCAACACCTGCGCCACAACGCCGAACGGCTCCCATGTCATGTAATTGTGGATGTTGGGTGCTTCAGCAGGGATGACGCGACCCTCGAACTTGTCACACATACCCGCGTAATAATGCCAGCTGTCCACTTGCCATTGCCCCGGTTTCAGCCCCGGCGTGATCATCGATGGAAGCTTGCCGTTATCCTGTGTCTCGATCGCACCCAGACGGTCAGCGTATTTTGAGATGACATCGCCAATCCGACGCAAAGCCCGCCCACGCTCGGCAGGTTGCATGCGGCCCCATGGTCCGTCGTAAAAGGCGGATTTTGCTGCGGCTACCGCCCGGTTTACATCGGCTTCACGGCAATCGGGTATACGGGCCCAAACCTCTCCGGTCGCGGGGTTTTCGCTGTCGATGTATTCCCCTTCGGCCGGGTCATGCCATTGGTTGTTGGCGAAGTATTGAAAGATACGTTTCTCGGTCATTCGGGTCTCTTTCCGGGGTATTCAGGTGGTAAAGCTGCGCGTCCAAGGATCATGTCAGCAGCCTTTTCAGCCATCATGACAACGGTTGCGTAGAGGTTTCCAGTGATTTGAGTGGGCATCGCAGAGGCGTCGCAAACGCGCAGCCCGTCGACGCCGTGAACACGCAGTTCGTTGTCCAGCACATCTCCCATTCGAGCTGTGCAGCAGGGATGATGCCCTGTATAGGCGCTTTGACGGATCGCTTCGGTGACTTCAGCCTCCGTATGCGCATCTTTCCAAACTCCGATTTCGCCCGTGTGGTATCGGGCAATGTCGTGCTGAGACATCACCTCACGCATGACGGCAACGCCTTTTCTCAGATCATCCAGATCTTTTGTGTGGGCCAGATAACTCGGATCAATCAAGGGATGCGTGCGTGGATCGGAATTGGCCAACCGAACGGTTCCGGTTGATTGAGGCCGTTCAAGATTGATGTCGATCTGAATGCCCGGCCGGGCCATCTTGCGGCCGCGGACTAACAGCTTGCGACCCAGGCGCTGAAGCAGTGGCACATTCTCATCCGCACCGTTTCCCAGATTTTCCTCGACCACCATAGGCGTCATAAACACCTCAAGCTCAGGCAGGGCTGGGTCCTCGAAAGCGTGAAAGAGCACGGTTGAAAAAAATGCGCCACCGCCGGGGCCAGAGCCATTCAGTAGCCACTTGCCCATCAAGATTGCGGCCTTGTCCAGCCGCTGATGTTTTGCGTGGCTCAGATCGATCCGCTCTGATCCGTATTGCATCGAAACATCCGGGTGATCAGCCAGATTGGCACCAACCGAAGGCAAATCCGAGACAACGTCAATTCCGTGATGGCGCAGATGATCTGCTGGTCCGATACCTGAAAGCATCAGCAGCTGCGGCGAACCAAAAGCACCCTGACATACGATGATTTCCTGATCTGCGCGGACGACCTCACCGTCGGTGGTTTCAACCCCGATTGCGCGTTTGCCTTCGATAATGATCCGTCCGATCTGGGTATTTGTACGGACCGTCAGATTTGAGTGTCGGTTCTGCAGGTACGCAATCGCCGAAGATTGTCGGATGCCGTTTGATACGGTGCTGTCGTTTCGCGCGACGCCTGTTCTTTCAGATCCGTTGAAGTCATCAAGCTCTGTGTGTCCTGCTGCCTTGGCGGCTGAGATAAAGGCGCGTTCGACTTCACCGAAGTTACGCGCTGGTTCCGTTTTGAGCGGTCCATTGGTGCCGTGCCATTCATCCTGACGATCGCGTGACCCTTCGGCGCGGCGGAAGTAGGGCAGGACATCCGCATAAGACCACCCCTCCAACCCCAATTGACGCCAGTTGTCATAATCGGCTGCCACGCCACGTATGTAGATCATACCGTTGACGATGGAGGATCCTCCCAATGCCTTGCCACGGGCATAGTAGATGCTGCGCCCATTCAGGCCGGCTTGCGGGACCGAAGTGTAACCCCAATCCAGCCGTGGATTGCCAAATACAAATCCGTTTCCGGCTGGCATCCGGATGAAAAGGTCGCGCCCATGGCCACCAGCCTCGAACAAACAGACCGATACATCCGGGTTTTCTGAGAGCCGGGCCGCCAATACGCATCCCGCCGAGCCGCCACCGGCTATGATATAGTCGTAGGCAGGGTTCATCCGGTGACCTGTGCAAGGATTGCATCGGTCATTTCAGCACCATTTGCCTCACCATCCAGATCCGGCGTTAGGATGCCGTCATAGAGTGTATCTTCGACAGCTTTTTCTAATCGAGATGCGATCTCACGCAGACCGAAGCTGTATTTGAACATCATTCCCACGGACAGAATTGTACCGACCGGATTGGCGATGCCGCGCCCGGCAATGTCCGGGGCCGATCCGGCGGTGCTTTCATACATGCCGAAAACCGGACCGCTGGTGGGATTGGCTGACAATGACGCCGACGGCAGCATTCCCAGCGAACCGGCATAAACGGCCGTCAGATCACTGAGTACATCGCCCATTTGGTTGCAGCACAGAACCACATCAAAATCTCCCGGGCGCTGCATCAGCTGATAAGCGCAATTGTCCGCAAACATGTTCTCAAAAGCCACGTCAGGATAATCCTGCGCGACCTCTGTCACCACTGTGCGCCACAGTTTGTAGCTTTCCATCACATTGGATTTGTCGCAGCTAACCAGCCGTCCACGCCGTTCGCGCGCAAGTTCGAACCCGCCACGCGCGAAACGCGATACTTCATCCTCATCATAGGCAGTCAGGTCATATCCCTGTCGCGCACCATTCCTGATGCGCTGGCCACGTTCGTGCGCAAACATCGCCCCGCCACACATTTCGCGCAGGATCAGAACATCTGCTGTGTCCGCGAGGCCCGATCGAAATGGTGTTTGGCGCATCAAAGGTTTCCAGGCACGCGCCGGCCTCAGGCCAAGGTAGGTCTGCAGATGGTGCCGCAGATACATAAGGCCATCCTGTTTCTCAGCACCGCCCGGGACGCGGATGTTGTCCCATTGAGGGCCGCCAACAGCACCAACCAGAACCGCATCGGATTGACGGGCCTTTTGCAGAACCTCGTCCGAACAGAAAGTGCCCAACGCATCCCAAGAGGCGCCATGCAGCAAATCCTGTTCGATTATGAGCTTGATACCAGTTTGTCGCGCCAGAACCTCTGCCGTGCGCAAGCCATACCCCAAAATCTCTGGGCCAATCCCGTCGCCGCCCAAAGCCAGGATCCGTTTTTCCATAGATCATTCCCTAACCGGTCGCTGAGATAGATTTGCGCGCTTGAAATGAGAGAAAAAGACGGAAATGGTGAATGACAATAGTTCCTGAAAGGAATGAATATGTCGCGCCAATCTCTTCCGCTGCAACAGATTAAAGCGTTCGAAGCAGCAGCGCGCCGTCTCAGCTTTTCCCGGGCGGCCGAGGAGTTGAATGTGCTTCAGCCGGCAATCAGCCGCCATGTCGCGGCATTGGAGGCAGAGCTTGGGGTCAGGCTTTTCTTGCGGACCAAGCCGCGTCTTACTTTGACAGCGGATGGTGTATTGCTGGCGGATGCGGTGTCGCGTGGCTTTGATGCGATCAGAAATGGGATGGATGCCTTACGGGCCAGGCGTGGCGATGAAACCATCGTGGTCAGTGCCAGTATCGGTTTTACCAGCCTGTATCTGCTACCGCGTCTGGCGGAGTTTCAGGCCTTGCATCCGTCTACAAAGATTCAGATCGTGACCCGGGATCAGAACCCTGATTTCAACGCCAAAAAGTGTGATGTGGTCATATTGTTCGGTGAACAGGGTGTTCCGGGCACCAGCAGTCGTCGAATTTTCGCTGAGCGGATGGTTGCAGTCTGCCATCCCGATCTGTTGAACAACGGGCAGAGTTTAACCCATGCTGAGCTGGCGCACCGCAAGCTTTTGCACATGTCCGAACTGGATCATAACGGTGACTGGAAAAGGTTCTTTGAAGGAACAGGGATCGAAATCCCAAAGCCACCTGCCCATGATGCGTACCTCAGCTACATGGTTTACCTGAGGGCCATCCAGAACGGATTGGGCATTGGCATCGGCTGGCGACCCTTACTGGATGAGTATCTAAGCAGCGGCGCACTGGCACTGGCCAGCGCACATGAGTGCAACACCAAGCGGGGTTACTTTTGTTCGATTACGTCCGCAGGGCAATCAAAGCCAGGAACGGGTTTGTTTCTGGATTGGATTGGAGAGGTTAACTGAATGGGTAGTGCGCCAGGCTCAATGCACTAATCGTCTGGCCGTAGAATTAAAAAACCAGCAGCCTTACGAAAGGGCTGCTGGTTTAATTTTTACGCGCCGTGCGTCGTGATTATTTGAACACGTCCACCAGATCGGAAACGCTGACACCTTCTTTGATCTCTTTAAGGCGTGCGAAGATCATCGCTATCGCGATACTCGCCAAACCATAAGAGATGGCGTTGATGATTGTCTCAAGAAGCACTCCAAGCCCAAAGAGAGAGCCACCTGATATAGCTGCCAGGATAAAGGCGGTCACGAAGCCGAACAGGAACAGGCAGAGGAATATCAGGAACAATGCTCCGATAATGGGCCAGCGGTAACCTTTGGTCAGTTCGGCGCTGCGCCCTAGGGCGCTAAATCCCGCGCCTTCGATTACGATGACAGGTACGAGCATCGAGAAAACGGCGTAAAGCCAGATACCGGGTATGATCAACAGCATGAAGCCGATTGCGTACAGGATCGAAGCTACGATCGACAACACAATGATGGCAGGTAGATTTCTGATCGCGGTGGAAAAATAGCGACCAATCTGAGCCGACCGACCAAGTTTGGCGTCATAAGAAAACTGAACCAGAGTTGCCGTAATGATCGACATCATCACCAGGCTGAACAGAAACGCCACACCGAACCTGCCAACGAAACCGGCTGTGTCGAATTCAGCACCCGGCTCAAGGCTTGCGGTGGTGTCCAAGTTCATGGAGTTGGTCAAAATTACATCGAACAACGCCGGAATGAAGCCCAGAAGCGCGACTACGGGGAGCTTGCTGAACAGAATTGAAAAAGAGTCGCCGACAACCGATCCGACACCAAAAGGGGTATGTGCCCCAGAGTTAACTGCATCTGTCATACTGAATACCTCATCAATATCTTAGACTATCTGATTGAGATAAAGCCTCGCAGCGGTACTCATCCGCAAGAAGAAATGCGCAGAGCCCGCTCTCGTCAGTGTAAAATTACAACAGGCTTTATCATGCCTGATCATCCTGCGCGGCATGATATTTGTCAGCGCGTTTGTCGCCAAAGAGCTGCCGTTGCTCAAGATATCCGCGTTGCGCTTTGTAAAAAGCCTCAAGAAAAGCTTGCTGATCCTGTGCCCGGACGGGATCGGCATATTCGATCTTACGCCTGATCTGATCAACGATTGCCGCAAGGGTTTCCTTGTGGCGCTTGTAGGCTGCAGGACCTTTGGGCCTGTCGCTTGCGCGCAGAATTCCTTCGAGTGTTTGCAGCTCGAACGCGCCGTAATGTTCCAGATGATGGGTCAGGAAACGGAATTTCTGCTCGTCTGCCACTGGTTGTCTGATTGCCTTTGACATGTCCTCAAGAAGAACCGGTTTGGGCAGGTGGATTACATATGTTCCAGCAATGATGTCGCCCAGCCGTCTGCGCCGTTTGTTGAACAGCGGAACAGCCAATACGGCCATGATCCATAAAAGTGATATGATCGAGGGCACCATCTGGTTCGCATCCAGTGTCAGCAGAAGGGTGCCCGGCAGAAAAATCTCGGCCTCTTTCATCAGGTTGCGCACGACAAGTGATTGCGTGGTCAGCGCCTGCCCATCCGACGCAACAACCTTGATCTTCATGAGCCGCTTGCCGATGGTCTGGCCATTCCAGATCAGTTCAGACATCGTGTAGTAGGGGATGCGGATAAAAAAGAACAACATCGAGGCGATGGCAATCGCGGTTCCCGGCGTCACGATGTCCAAGGCCAGCGTCAGCAGAAACAGCGCCAAAGCACCGATCCCTGTGATCAGCAGATCGCTTATCTGTGCCGCCGTCCGCACACCGACGCCAGCGATCCTGAAATTCAGCGGAATCCCTTCGGGTGGCAGCAACTGATCCATCGGGCGAATGGTCATGACCGCTCCCTTCCACCCAGTGCAAACCACAGCAACCACAAAGCACCTACGCCCCAGCCGATTGCAATGCGTGTGCTCTGGTCCTGAATAAGCTGACGCCCGAACCCTTCGAGTAACGCAGCAACGACCAGCATCATGGCCGCGATCATGGCCAGTTTGACTGCATCGTGGCCTGCAGCCCGCAATGCAGAAGCGCGGGTCTGATTGCCGGGGAACAGCACAGCCAGCCCAAGCTTCAGGCCACCGGCGCAGGCTATGCAGATCGCCGAAAGTTCGGTCACACCGTGAATGGAGAGCCAGCCAAACAGATCCCAACCAAGGTTTCGGTCGACATGAAGTGCAAAGAAAACACCTAAGATCAGCCCGTTATAGAATGTCAGCAGGATGGATGGTGCGCACAGAAAGGCACCCAAACCAAATACGAATATGGCAATGCGGGTGTTGTGCGAGAAGAGGTAAGTCGCAAATGCGCCAAGCCCCGATCCGTCTTCCTCTCCATAGAGCTGCGCGTGCAGGTAGTCGGTGCTGGCGTCAGGGCTGCGTCCCCCCGCCAGTTCCGAAGGCATGAAGACGTAGAACCATTCGGGATTGTCGAAATAAAAGAAATAGCCAGCCACTGCCCCTGCTGCCATGCAGAGGAACCCAAGCAACAAAACCCGCCACGAGGCACGCATGGCCCTTGGCCCTCCGCTGGTCAGAAATCTGCGGATGATCCCGCCGAGCCGTTGCTGTGGCGCATAAACGCTCAGATATGCCCTGCTTGTCAGTGCCTCGAGATAGTCCAGTAGCCCGCGATCCAGTGAAATCTCCCGCGCGATGGACAGCGATGTGGTTGCCTGACGATAAAGATCGGCCAGATCACGCGCTTCCTGAAAGCTCAGGCGGTGCATGCCCTGATTTTCGGCTTTGTCGACCAACGCCGACAGCTTTATCCAGTCGGCTTCGCGTTCCTGCCGGAAACGGGCAGAGCGGATCAGGTCACTGTCTGACATCAGATCATCTCCCGCGCTTTGATTTCCAGATAGGTCGAAATCAGCCGCGCTGAAACATTACCCGGCTCTGTGTCGATGATGGTAACCCCTAGCTGATGCAGACGCTCGAGCACTACGCGTCGTTCATGCAGCAACTGTCCGGTGGACACGGTTTCGGCAACACCGTTCATGTCTGAGGGAGTGCTTTTTACCTGAGCTTCCAAGATCGGGTCGCGCAGCGCAACGAACACGATCAGATGCCGCTTTGCCAGAACACCAACATTTTCGACCATCAACTCGGCCGAGGTAGTATCGACAAAATCGGAAAACACGATGATCAGGCTGCGTTTTGGTGTACGCCTGTTCAGCTCGGTCATGGCCAGCGTATGGTTTGTTTCGCGGCTTTCATAGCTTAGCTCTGCGGTGCGGGTGCGCAGTCGAGTGAAGGCTGCGCGCCCGGGCTCTGGTGGCAAAAACAGCCGCGGTTCTGCGTCATAGGCGTATAACCCAACCAGATCGCCGCCGATTGCTGCGGCCCATGCCGTCGCCAAAGCTGCGGTGATCGCATGGTCAATCTTTGGCAGCCCGGCGATCTCTTCGCGCATCTGATATCCATTATCGAGCGCGATGATCACATGATGATTGCGTTCTGCGCGAACCTCTTTCGCAACCAGCGAACGATGGCGCGCTGACCGTTTCCAGTCGATTGAACTGGCATCCATTCCCGGTGCAAAATCCCTTAATTGATGGAACTCTGTCCCTTCACCAATGGCGCGGTTTTCCTTGACTCCAAACAGCCGGGATTGAACGGTCGTGGATATTTCACCTGACTGGACGCGGCGGATATTGGGTACGACTGCGACCTCAAGCCCGAAACCGATCTTGGGCACAAATTCGAACAGTGTCAGGCGCGAGGACCAGAACAGCCACACGTTTGGAAAAACCCATGTGCCACGCCGCACGGCCTCGCCTTTGATTGTGGCCTTGCCGATCCCGAGATCAAATTCAGACGGACCCTTCAGGCCTTCGGGCCAATCAAGATGCCCGCGCAGGCCCGCCGTGGAAGGTGAAACCTCCAGCGCTATGCCGAAAGGTTCGCCAACAAAGACCTCCCCCACCGGTTCCACTGAGATTGATCGGCGGCGGGGCCAGGACAACAGCAAATCCACCGCAGCGATCACACCCAGAAAAATCCAGGGCATGACGGCCACGTTTCGGGTTGCGTCACCCAGCACGATCGCTGCAAGTGACAAGCAAAGGGCCACACAGGCCGCAACCAGCAATTTTTGCGATGGTCGGATCAGCGGGGGGCCTCGATCTGGTTGAGGATGTTCTCAAGAACCTGCCGGGCGCTGCGCCCTTCGATTTCAGCAGAGGGGCTGAGAACGATCCTGTGTTGCAAAGCGTAAATAATCAGATTTTTGACGTCATCCGGAATGGCGAAGTCGCGCCCGTTCAGAGCGGCAGTCGCACGGGCGGCCCCGGCGATAGCATCTGCAGCCCGGGTCGATGCACCAAAGGCGATGTCCGAACTCTCTCGCGTCGCGCGCACTAACCTTAAGATATAGGCCAGAATATCGTCATCCAGAACGATGCCATCGATCAGGCTGCGCGCAGCGGCGGTAGTTTCGCCGTCCAGTAGCGGTGCAACCGCCTGTGTTGCTGTCAGGAAATCCAGAGGTTCAGCAGCGTGCTGGCGCAGAATGGCAAGTTCGACATCTTCAGGCGGGAAAGTCAGGTTTATCTTGAACAGAAAGCGGTCAAGCTGTGCCTCGGGTAGTGGATAGGTTCCCTGCTGTTCAATCGGGTTCTGTGTGGCGACCACCATGAATTCCGATCCCAGGTCGTGGTCAGTACCGTCTATGGTCACCATCCGCTCGTTCATGGCTTGCAACAGCGCTGCTTGTGTCTTTGGGGGCGCACGGTTGATCTCGTCCGCCAGAAGGATCTGACTGAAGACGGGCCCTTTGGTCAGAACGAATTCGCTGGTTTGAAAATTGTAGATCGAAGTTCCCAGAACATCGCCCGGCATCAGGTCAGGCGTAAACTGAATACGTCCGAACGCGAGGTTGAGGGCACCTGCAAAGCTGCGCGCCAGCAGGGTTTTGGCTGTTCCCGGCGGCCCTTCCAACAGCACATGGCCGCGTGAAAACAGGGCAGTCAGCAGCAGGTCGATGGCCTCTTCCTGTCCCTGAACGACTTTGCCGATCTCCGTGCGAAGAGCCTCGGCATGGGCAAACAATTCATCAAGCGTCATCGGCAAATCGCTCCAGTATCGATTCAAATTTGTCTATATAAGTGATGGCGTCGCTGGCATTCAGATGCGCAGGTAATCCCCGGATTGTTCCCAGCAGGCCAGCCAGTTCAGCGGCCAGCGCAGGCTGGCGCGCCTGCATGTATCGCAAGTAGGCGGCTTCGACGCCGCCATTGACCACATGCCCCGGCCCAAATACCTCGGCCGCTTGTGCATGTATGCGAGTATCGACGAAATCTGACAGCAATGCGCCGTCCTGCCCGGTCAGCCGCATCAGTCGCGCCCGTGCCCGGTTGGCTGCACGCTTCCCAGTGCCAAGCGATGGACCCTGATTGATAACCGGCCCGTTGCGAATGCCGCCGCGCCAGATGGCAAGCGCCAGAAGCAATGCTGCACCGATCCACAAAATCCGGAACGGATACTCGAACAAACGCGCCAGATCCTCCCAGGTTCTTTCCCTTTGGACGATCTGCTCCGGCTCGGTCAGCCAGTTTCTGTCGCTGTAATCGATGACAATCCGGTTTTCCCCTGCGATTTGCGGCAGCAGTTGCGCGGCGATCAAAGCGTTGTCGCCGAGGCGCAAGCCGTGATTGTTGAGTACATCCGGATCGGACAGAACATAGACCTGATCCCGGTCTCTGTCGCCGGGTAATGGGCAAAGGCCAAGTAGTATCGCGCCCGGTCTGCCGATAACTGGCTCGCATCCGATCCCTTCGAATGCCTGTCCTGCGTAAACTCGGGCGGCCAGCACTTCCCTATCCCCGTCATAATCGAAGTCCGAGAAAGGGGTGCGCATGTAGAACACCTGACCCACATCCGGGCCGACGATCTGATGCAGAACCGTTTGAACATCACCGCGTGGCGCCAGCAGGAAAGGATGACCATACCCTGTAAGCCGCATGCCGCTGCGCCACTTGGGCAGAATGATCAGGCTTTGAACGGAACCGGCTTTCTCCTGAATGATATCGATCTGCTGATCAAATTCGTCCGTCTGCAGCAGCAATTCTTCTTTGGTTCGAGCAGCCTTTCGATCTGTATCGGGATGCGTGTCGAATATCGGCTGGACCAACAAACCGATGGTGCTGCGATCCAATGGCCAGCCACCGGTGAAACTTTGGGTCGGTTGAGACTCGCTGCTCAGCCAGATTTTTAGCCCGTCAAAACCGTTGGTGGATTCGCGCAGTACATATTGGCGTTGTGCGGCGAGATACAGGAAAACACCCAGAGACAGCAGAACCACCAGAGCGATTATGATCCAATCCAGCCTGATCTGAGGTGGGGGGTTGGTCTGGCTGATGTCTGTCATGCGCGTGTCTCCCGCAATATCGGTCGAACCCGCGCGACATGTGCTGCAAAATCGCTTTCGCTGATCGAGCGGCCGCCGAAATGAACACGTTCACTGTCCAGAACCAGCGCGCGCAGGTCTTGTATGTAAGACAGGGTTTGCGGCAGTTTTCGAAGGGCTTCGCGATGTGTCCAGCTGCGTTTGAACAGCACGCCGTTTGCATTGAGGCATCGCGTCAGGGCAAGCTGCGCCAATCCAATGAGTGCAAGCTGGCGGTCGGGAATATTTAGGATTGTATCCAGATCAGATTGGTCCGCTGGGTCAGGCCCATCACTGTTGGAATTCTGCCTCGATTTGCGTCGGGTGTTCTCTACGCCTTTGCTGAATGAAACAGATGTTCCTCCTGCCGTGAAGTAGACGAATGCCACCAAGATCCCCAAAATCAACAGCATGATGATGACGGTTGTCGTTTGAGACCCTCCTGAAAAGGTCCAGGAACGGTTTTCCTCTGAATGCTCTGGCTTTGGCTTGGCATCTGTTTCCAGCGGTGGGGCTGGTCGTGTCGGATCAAAATACACGACATCGCTGTCAATGCCGTGATATCGGATCGCATCCAAATAGGCCCTGCCGGACTCACTGAGTTCAGGAGGATCAATGACCGCTTCCTGCGCGTTCACATAGGAAGCCGCGCACGCGAAAAAAGAGAAAATCAACGCAAAAACACAACGCATTAGCGTATCGATAGATCACCGATGTTTTGCATGCAATACGACAAATATCCGGTATCTAAATGAGAGCAAAAGGTGTTGCAGTTCGTCAGGTCTGACCTCTGCGATAGAGCGGTCGCATGATCAGCGGCGTCAGATACATCGGAATTTGATAGGCTCCAATAAAGACCATGATCGGGGCGGTAACCTCGGGTGGAAGTGATACAAAAAATAGTGCAATGTTCCGGTTCCCCGCGATCAACGAAAGGGCAGTCGCCTTTGGCATCGACAACCTGTTGTGGGTCAACTGAAACGTGATGAACTGCGCCCCCAGATTGGCAGCGCAGGCAAATGCGATCCAGAAGGCAGCGCGCATCGGATCGGCCAACGCGACTGCGCTGACGGATGGCATGAGACCTATCACAAAAACCGCAAGCGTGATCGAGGCGGCGCCTTCGAGACTCAGAAGCGTGTTTTCGGATGGATTGAGCAAAACGGTCCGCCGCACCGCCACAGCAGCAATAGTTGCCAGTGCAATCGTCAGGAATAGCCGAAGCGCTGCCCATAGTACGGCGCTGACCCCGCCCAGTTCGGGCAACAGCCAGAAAATGGGCACTACCGTCAGAGGCAGCAGGGCGGTACCCACAACCATCAACCTCATGGCGTGTTCCGGCGGATGCCCCATCATCATGCACATGTTGGGACTGCCAGAAATCGATGGCGCTGCGGCCATGATGATCATCGACAAAAACAGTGGAGTGCCGATCCAGCCACCCGCAATCCCCACTGTTACGATAACCAACGGCAGAAGCAGCTGAATGCTTAAAACCGTCAACATCACTTTCGGCAATTCTGTCAGTGAGCCCAGAATGGCTGCAGGCTCCATTCGCAGCACGGTGACGAACAACAGCAGCACGACTAGCGGCGGCAAAAAATCCCGCATCGGTTCGGCAAGTGCTGGCAATGCAAGGCCCGCCAACAGACCTGCGACCAATACGTAAGGTCCGTGGCGGGCCGCATGATGGAGCGGGTTCAAGGCCGGGTTATCCTCCCGGCCTCTGACGCAGATTCTCTGGCAGCCAAGTGGCCAGTTCTGGGAACCAGATCAGGACAAACACCATCAGAACCATGATCAGGAACATCGGGATGGCGGCCCGCGCGATATAGCTCATTTCGTGGTTGGTCATGCCCTGCATCACGAACAGGTTGAACCCGATTGGCGGTGTGATCTGCGCCATCTCGACGACGACAACGATGAAGATGCCGAACCAGATCAGGTCGATGCCTGCGTCCCGGATCATCGGTTCGACCACAGCCATCGTCAGCACCACCGAGGAGATGCCATCAAGAAAACAGCCCAGAATGATGTAGAAGACCAGCAGGACCATCAGCAGTTCGAACCGCGTCAGCTCCCACCCGGCAATCAGATCGGCCAGTCCGCGCGGCAGTCCGGTGAAGCCCATGGATAGTGACAAGAACGCAGCGCCCGCAAGGATCAGTGCAATCATCGCGCTGGTTCTGGTGGCACCCATCAGGCTTTCAGTGAATGTCTTCCATGTCAGTGACCCTTGACCTGCGGCCAGCAGCAACCCTCCGATCACACCAAAGGCCGCCGCCTCGGTCGCTGTGGCATATCCCAGATACATCGATCCGATTACCACCATGATCAGCAGGATCACCGGCAGCAGGAAGCGTGAGTTCTTGATTTTCTCCGAAAAACTCAACTTGCCTTCGTTGTTGGGATTCCAGTCTTTGCCGAATTTCGAATAGATCGCCACGTAGCCCATGAACATCGCGGCCAGCACCAGCCCGGGCAGGATGCCGGCAAAGAACAGCTTGGTGATTGATTCATTGATGGTGACGCCGTAAACAATCAGCGTAAGTGACGGAGGGATCATGAGGCCCAGCGTTGCAGCACCTGTCAGAGTGCCGATGATCATGCGTTCGGGGTAGTTTCGCTTTCTCAGTTCCGGGATCGACATCTTGCCGACCGTGGTCAGCGTTGCGGCCGAGGAACCGGATACGGCGGCGAAGACCGTACAGCCAACGATATTGGTGTGCACCAGACCACCGGGCAGGGGGGCCATCCACGGAGAAAGACCTTTGAACATGTCCTCAGATAATCGGGTTCGATACAGGATTTCACCCATCCAGATGAACATGGGCAGAGCCGTCAGGGTCCACGAGGATGAGGCCGACCAGATCGTCGTGATCATGACATCGCCGACAGGCCGGGTCGTGAACAGTTCCATCCCGACCCATGCGACGCCCATCAGGGCAAGGCCGACCCAGACACCGGTGCCAAGCAAGGTAAACAGTACAAAGAGAAAGAGGATGATGATTGATACGTTTTCCATGTCCTCACTCTCCGTGGCTTTGGTCGGCAAGGTCGCGGGTGATGCGGTGATCACCCCGGAACAGCACGTGGATCAGATGATCGGTCAGCGCGATGGCAAGAATGACAGCGCCGAACAGCATCGCTGATTGCGGTATCCAGAGGGCGGTTTTGTCCTGCCCCTGGCTGATGTCGTTGAACTTCCAGCTCCAGTAGACAAAGCGATAGGCGTACCAGCAGAAATACCACATCACAGCAGCGCCAACGGCAAAGCACCAGATCTCGAGAATGCGTCGAACCCCGTCCGGCACTGAATTCAACAGGATCGAGACGCGGATGTGACTGCCCCGGTTCAGCGCATTGGCAAAGGCAAGGAACGAAGCAGCTGCCATCGCATAGCCGGCATAATCCGGCGCACCCGGAAACACCTCTCCCGTCCATCGGGCCAGCATCTGAACGACGATCAGCACAAGAATGGCGATCAGGCTAAGCGCGGCCAGAACACCCGCCGCCAGATAAATGAAATCCAGTACGGACCGAAGCCCTCTCAATACCGCCATGCTGTCCCCGTTTGGTTGTGATTGAATGGACAACGGACGGCAGGATCAGCTGCCGCCCGGGTCAGGTTGTTTACTGAGACGAATTAAACGCGTCGACGATGGCTTTGCCCTCGTCGCCAGCGGCCTCAAGCCATTCATTGGTCATGGTGACGCCGATCTCTTTCAGTTCGTTCGTCATCTGCTCGGAGGCTGGGCCAACAGTCATGCCGCCGTCACGCAAACCTTGCAGGGTAAAGCCTGTGTATTCCTTGGCGCGCCAGTTGCCGGCGTATTCCGCCAGTTCGGCACAGGCTTTGATGACGTTCTTGTTGGCGTCCGATACACCAGACCAGACATCGGAATTGACCATCACGTAGTTGCGCGGCAACCAGGCGTCTACTTCGTAGAAGTAGTTCAGGCTTTCCCAGACCTTGCGGTCATAGCCGGTTGAACCGGACGATACCATCGAGTCCGCGACGCCGGTGGCAAAGGCCTGGCTGATTTCAGCTGCTTCGATGGTCACTGGCAGCATTCCGGTGAGCTCTGCCAGTCGTGATGTGGCGTTGTTGTACGAGCGGAACTTGATGCCTTTCATATCGGCGACTGAGTTCACTTCGTTCTTGAAGTACAGCCCCTGCGGCGGCCACGGAACGGCATAAAGCAGGGTCAGGTTCTGTTCAGCCAGCAGATTTTCGATCGAGGGTCTTGCGGCGTCCCAAAGCTTGGCGCTGTCATCGAAAGAGGTCGCAAGAAACGGGATGGAGTCAAAACCGAACAGCGCATTTTCGTTCTGGTGACCGGACAACAGGCGTTCACCAATCGGAGCCTGGCCAGTCTGAATGGCGCGTTTGATATCCGCGCCTTTGAACAGCGAGCCGGAAGGATGTGTAACGATCTCAATCTCGCCACCGGTGCCTGTGGTGACGCATTTGGCAAACTCCGCGCCCGTGGCCGAGTGGAAATTGGATGCCGAATACGCCATCGGCATATCCCATTTTTCGGCAATTGCCGGCATGGCGGTCGCAGCTGTCAATGCAGTTGCAGTTAGAAGACCAGCTAGTTTTTTCATCTTTTTCTCCCAGTTGAAATTAGGTGCGCCAGTGTTTTTCACCGGCATCGTTATGTCTTGAACCGCGCCGGAGCATAAACGCTCAGATCCGCGTTCGGGGTTCTGCCCGCAATCATTTGCGCCAACAGGCGCCCTGTCTTTGGTCCGCCTGTCAGACCGATGTGATGGTGCCCAAAACCCATGTATGCGCCTTCGATCCCGGGTACGTCACCGATGATCGGGATCGAATCCGCTGGTGCAGGCCTATGCCCCATCCATTCAACTTCATCCTTCCACGTCACGCCCGGAAATGCAGCGCGGGCATTCTTTCGCATCAATTCAAACGGCGCACGCGAAGGCGCCGCATCAAGGCCGCCAAACTCTACAATCCCGGCCAGTCTAATCCGGCCTTCCATCGGAGTGACGACAAATTTACCGGATGCCACCATGACCGGGCTGCGCGGCATCGCCGAAGGTTCTATCAGTTCAAGATGATAGCCGCGTTCGCTTTCCAGAGGAACAGATATACCCAAACGTTTGGCAAGAGGCCCTGACCAAACCCCTGCAGTTACAATTGCGGTGTCGCAGGCGATGGTCTCACCCTCGGTACGTACGCCTGTCACTTTGCCGTTGTTGCGGACGATATCATCGACAGCGGCGCGTACGATGCGTCCACCATTTGCTTCCACATGCGCCGCGAGATCCTTGACATATTGACCGGGGTCTTTGATGTGACCGTGATCCCCTAGCTTTGCGGCAAAGCCAATATCCTGGCTGAAAATCGGATCGTAGTTGTGAAAGTCCTGACCTTCCAGTTCTTCCCAATGAAACCCGTGCTTGCGACGGATGCTCCAGCCAAACGCATCTCCGTCAAAATGTTCTCTGTTTTCATAGAGAAACAGATAGTCGGACGGTTCGAGCCATCTTTCAGCACCTGTCCCCTCAGCAAGCGCTTTGTGGTCGTTCAGGCTGTCGCCAACGATGGGGGTCAGGGCAGCAGCGATCCGCTCGACGTCGTCTGCATTGGCATGGCTCAGGTATCGCATCAGCCACGGCAGAAGCTTGGGAAAATACCCCCACTTCATGAATAAAGGCTGCGATGGGCTGAACAGCATCTTAGGGGCTTTTTGCAGCAGCCCCGGCACCGTCACAGGTACGATCGAACAGGAGGCCAGAACACCGCCGTTGCCATGGGATGTGCCTTCTCCCGGGCCTGCCTTGTCGATCAGGATCACGTCATGGCCATCGCGCTGCAGCCAAACAGCGGCTGATACGCCGACAATCCCTGCACCGATAATGGCTATGGTCTTTTTGTCAGTCATGCTGCAACAGCTCTGGTAACGGCATAATGGTTGAGCTTATTCAGGTCAGGTCGTCCTCCAAGTCCCGGAGTGTCTGGCACAACAACCTTGCCGTTTTCCACGAGGAAGGGCTCCTCCAATATGTCCTCACCCAGAAAGTAAGAGGCCTGATAAAACTCGCAGCCAAGGGTGATTTCCGGAGTGGCTGCAATCATATGTGTGCCAGCCAGATGGGCCAGCCCGGCTTCGAACATGTCGCCGCCATAGGCGCTCAGCCCGTGTGCCGCCGCGATGCGAGCGACTGTTTGCCCACGGGTCAGACCACCTGATTTCATGATTTTCACCGAAACGCCGTCACAGATGCCATCGCGGGCGGCGCGTTCCATGTCTTCGGGTCCGAACACACTCTCATCAGCCAGCAAGGGAATGTCGATCATATCCCTCAGCTTTGACATCATGCCGTAGTGATGTGCCCTGACCGGTTGTTCGATGAAATCCGGGTTGAATTGGGCGACGTCCCGCACCTGTGCTGGGGCATCGTCAATTGACAGCCCCTGATTGTAGTCCACACGGACCGAAAACTCCGGATAGTTTTGTGCCAGATATTCGAGGCGCATGATGTCAAAGGCATGATCCTTGAACCCGGTCTTCAGCTTGACGATCCGGACACCGTCATCACGAAGTCGTGCCAGCAAGTCGATATCCTGCGAGAACTCCGGGTTTGCGATTGAGCAGCTGAGTGGGATCGTATCGCGACATTTGCCCCCCAACAGTGACCAGACTGGTAAGCCGGTTATACGGCCTGACAGGTCGAGCAGGGCACTTTCCAGCGCGGCCTTCGCTTCGGTGCAATGCGCGACCGCATATGCGGCCCGAGCCATGATTGCCGCCCGGTCACCGACTTTCTCGCCAATCACGAGTGGTCGGATATACCGGTTCAACGCTGCATATGTGGCTTCGGGCGTTCCGGTAAAGACCGACCACGGAGAGGCCTCACCAAATCCTTGATTGCCGTCTTCGGAAGTTAGCCGCAGAATGACGACTTCGCACGTTCCCTCGACTGAGCCGATCCCGTGATCGCGTCTGGATGTGACCGGCAACGCAAGATGCCACACGTCAAACCCTGTGATTTTTTGATTCAGTTTGCTCATTCTTCCTCCGGCAGTCGGGAAGAACCGTGCATTGCCTAGTATATCATTTCAAATACTATGTTATAGCAAGAGTATCAGAAAAAATGATGAGGTGGACAAAGTGTCTCTTCGCTTCCGGCAATTGCAGGCCTTTCACGCTATCATGGAGACTGGCACTGTAACCGGAGCGGCTTCGGTTCTTGGCATTTCTCAGCCGGGTATCAGCAACTTGCTTGCGCAGCTTGAGCGTGAAGCCCGCCTTCCATTGTTTGAGCGTAACAAGGGACGTTTGCTGCCGACGCCTGAGGCTGAACTGCTGTTCCGTGAGGTCGATACCGTGGTTCGTGGGTTGGACCACGTGGCGCAGGCCGTGACTGATTTGCAAAACAAGCATCCGGGGCAGTTACAGGTGGCTGCGCCGCATCTGTTGTCATTCGGGTTCATGCCGCGTGAGATCGCGCGCTTTGCTGAATCGCGGCCAAACCTGTCGGTCAGTTTTCAGTCTCAGTATTCGTCGAAGATTCAGGAGTGGGTTATCTCAGGCCTGTTCGAGATCGGGATAGTCGAAATGCCGATCCTGCATGACACTTTGAACTACCAAGAGTTCCATTTCGAAACGCTGGCCACCTTTCCCGAAGGCAGTCATCTAGCCCAATACGATGTGTTGACGCCGGAACTGCTGGAGAATGAGTCCTTCATTGTTATGGGGCCTGAGCATCAGACCCATCGCCGGACACGCGATATCTTTCAGGCAGCTGGACGTACCTGGCGCACTAAGATCCACACGCACCTGTCCGAGAACCTGTTGAGCTTTGTAAAGCAGGGTATGGGGGTGGCAGTCATCGACCCGTTCACGGTCATGTTTGATGAAGAGGGCGGGTATCAGACCCGCCCGTTCAGACCCACTGTGATGTTGGATCTTGCGATCATCACCGCAAAGGGGCGTCCGCTGTCAGCCATCGCGCAGGAGTTCCTGGCACAGCTCACGCCCGCAATTGCTTCTTATGCGACCCACTCGGATACCGGGGCGGCGGCTTCGTGAAGCTGCTGGGAATGAATGTCGACAAGGGTCGGTCCGTCGTGTTCGATTGCTTCTTTCAGAACCCGACGCAGATCGGCGGGATCCTTTACAGTCCACGATTTGACGCCAAAGGCCGAGGCGACCGCCGCATGATCCGTCCGATTGAAATCGACATTGTAATAACGCTGTCCAAATCCCGCATTCTGGCCTGCCTTGATCCAGCCGAATACCGAGTTTGAAAAGACGATCGAAGTAATCGGCATTTTGTGACGTACCATGGTTTCGAATTCACCGCAGGTGAATCCAAATGATCCGTCGCCCATCACGGCCAAAGTCTTTACTGACGGTCGACCGACATGCGCACCCATCGCGGCACCCAGCGAATACCCCAGCGCACCATGTGCCCGATTGGTGATAAAGTGTCGGCCCGGTTTGGCCCAGCGATAATGGGCGCTGAAGTAAGGGCAAGGCGTGCCGGGATCCGCAACGACAATTGCGTCATCATCCAGTATATCCATCATCGCCGCCATTACGGCTTCGGGTCGGATGGGTGTTTCCGTACTGTTTGCCAGAGCTGCATATGCGGCCAGTTTGGCCTCCCAGGCTGCTTTGGCTTTAGCGGTCCCGCCTTGGCTTGTAAGATCGCGCCGATCTTTCAGGGATCGTGCCAAGGCTTCGAGTGCCAGCCGTGCATCGGCGCAAATGGCCACTTCTGTCTGATAGTTGGCACCAATCACCATGGGATCACTGTCGATGTGGATAATCGTGGTGTCGCGGCTCGGGCTGCGCCAGCGTTCGGTTGTCACCGACCCGGCGCGACAGCCTATGAATACCACCACATCAGCCTGATCCACCACGGCGCGGGTCGCGGGTATGCCCCCGTTTGAACCAACCACTCCTAGCGCCAGAGGATCGGTTTCGGCGATTGAGCCCTGACCGGATACTGTTGTTGCCACTGGCATATCCAGCAATGAGGCGACTTCGTGCAGTGCATCGCTGGCGCCAGACAGAACAGGTCCGCCTCCGCAAATTGCGACAGCTGATTTCGCGTTTGCGAGAATTTCGGTCGCCGCCTCGATTGCAGCCATATCCGGGCCAGCACGTTCAGCCGGATAGCTGCGGTGGCGCGCGTCCGCCCAGATTTCCGCTTCGTCGACCTGATCTTTCTGCGTATCGAACGGCAAGGCCAGATGGGTCGCACCGGGTGTCCCGGTTGTCATGGCGCGGAATGCCGCGCGAACCATTGCTGGCAGTCGGGTGGCGTCATCAAGTGAAGCGTTCCACTTGGCCAGTGGTTTGAAAAGTGCGGGCTGATCCAGTTCGGTCAAAGGGTACTTGCCGCGGCTGGTAGTGGCCACGTCTGACGTAATGGCAAGGATCGGGACCGAGCTTTCATTGGCCTCGATCACGCCGGGCAGAATGTAAGTTGCGCCACCGCCTGATGGCCCTTCGCATACGCCGGGCTTTCCGGTCACACGGGCATAGCCGTCAGCCATATATGCTGCATGCCGTTCATCGCGGATAAGGATGTGCTGAATGCCGTGATCCATGCGTGACAGCGCATCATAGAAGGGCAAGGTCGTATCTCCGCACAAGCCGAACATATGTTTGACGCCGTGGGCCTCGAGCATTCGCACCATTGCCTCGGCGCCGGTCAGGTAATTGGTTCCGGTCATAGCTTGCGTTTCCTTCCTCGCAGAGTCTGCATGCAGAGCTGTATACAGTTTTGTATATTGATTTCAAGTCTCGCCTGTGGCACCTGTGCAAAAAGCAGGAAAAGGCGATTTCATGGCTGGGCCACGCGTTGATGATATCTATGAGCAGGTAAAGGCGATGGCCGTATCGTTTCGCCTGCGGCCCGGCGATCGGCTTAACGAGGTTGCGCTGTCGAAAGAGCTGGGAGTTAGCCGAACGCCGTTGCGCGAGGCGCTGAACCGGCTGGTCGCTGAGCGGATGTTCGATTTTCGACCGGGGCAGGGGTTCTTTTGCCGGCCTCTGGATGCGCAAAGCGTTTACGATCTTTTCGAACTGCGGCAGATCATCGAAGTCGCAGCAGCCCGATCAGCCTGTGAAAAAGCGTCCGACGAAGAACTCGGCTCCCTGAGCAATGAGCTTTATGAAACCGGGATCGATATCACCGGCCTGACTGTTGAAGAGGCGGTCAGCAGGGACGAAGCATTTCATCTTGGGATCGCCAAACTTTCGGGGAATGCAGAACTTTTGGAGACCCTGCGCCGGATCAATGAGCGTATCCGCTACATCCGCTGGATTTCCATGAGCCTTGACCGGGTTCAACGGTCGAAAGAGGAACACAAACGGGTCATGCAGGCGTTGATAGACCGCGATGCAGATGCAGCGGCGGCGGCGTTGGGTCGACATATCGTCAAGCGGATGGATCAGGTTCAGGATGCTGTGCGTCACGGGATTTCCAACATCTACATGGAAGGCTCGGACGACATTTCGGCACGTATCATAGGTGAGGGATAAGGTATGATCGCTAAGGGCGGAAAATCTGTTTATGGCGCTTCGGTCGGCATCCTGATGTTGGACGCCCGTTTCCCGCGCATCCCCGGCGACATGGGTAACGCCCTGACCTGGCCCTTTCCGGTGCATTATCGCATCGTCCGCGATGCCTCACCCGATCTGGTGGTGCGACACAAGGCTGAGGGTATGCTGGACGCCTTTATAGATGCTGCCCGCGATCTTGTGCGTGACGGGGTGGATGGCATCACCACCAATTGCGGGTTTCTGTCTTTGTTTCAGGATGAATTGGCCAGGGCGGTTCCGGTTCCGGTCGTAACCTCTTCCCTGATGCAGGTTGAGATGGTTAATCGCTTCCTGCCGGCGGGCAAGCGTGCCGGTGTTCTGACCATTTCGGCATCGACCCTGACGCAGGACCACCTAACCCGGGCGCGGGTTCCTGATGGCACGCCTATCGGCACGACTGAAGGCGGGCAGGAGTTTACCCGAGCCATCCTCGACAATGAATTGACATTGGAAGTTGAAAAGGCGCGGGTCGATAATGTCGAGGCAGCGATGGCCATGAAAGAGGCGCATCCCGAGCTTGGCGCGCTGGTTCTGGAATGCACCAATATGTGTCCATATGCAGCCGACATTCAGGCAGCAACGGGCTTGCCCGTCTATTCTATCGTTTCACTGGTCAGCTGGTTTCAGGCGGGGTTAGCACCGCCCCGGTATTAGTTGTTTGCACATTAAGGGTGATATGAAGAGAGGCTATTTTTCAAATGGTTATAAAGCAACTACGCTTGCAATTGTTACGAAAAATACCATCTAAAGGCGAGTAAACACTCTGCACTGGAGCCTGAATGCGCATACGCCTTGCCGCTTTGACCACCTTTCTCGCCGCTGGAATTATTTGGTTTGGTGGGAACCCGAGGCCTGATGATCTGGCGGCAACATGTATCAATGGCAAGGCAACCCGGTCCGAACGCATTGCTGCGTGTACGACGTTGATCGAACAGGACGATACTGCGCCCGTATTCCGGCATCTCTTTCTGACCAGACGGGCCTGGGCTCATAGCTACAACGGTAACTATGAACGTGCGCTTGCTGATGTGAATCATGCAATGGAGCTGCAACCAGAGAACTACCAGACTTGGGTCATGCGAGCGCAGATAAAGCACGCGAGCGGGGATCTTGATGCGGCTTTGGATGACTTTGATCGTGTATCAAAGGCGTTTCCTGAAGAGGCTTACGTAACCTGGAAAAAGGCGAAGTTTCTCGAAGATACCGGAGAGCGCGAAGCCGCTCTCGCAATTTACGAGCGCTTACATGCTGACTATCCGAATATTAGTGAGGTAGCGGAGAAGATAACCTCGAATCACATCGACAGCGGAAACCATGAGCTGGCTTTTGATCTCGTATCCAAAGCCGCTGCGCGATGGCCAGAGCAAGCATGGGTGTATGATCGGTTGATTATGTTGCACATACTTTATTCGGGCGATGCTGAATCTGCATTGAAAGCTGAAAAGACAAGAGCGGAGCTGCAGCCTGATGTCTATTTCGAGCTACTGTCTCCTGTGGCAATTCATCTTACTATCGGGGATGAGCAAAAGGGTATCCTGTATGCGGATCAATATATCAAATGGTGCGCCGACCAAGTAACCGCAGAGCTATCTTGGCTAAATCGGATTCGACGCACGTTCTCGAACCCAAGCTGGGAACAAGAATATGTGTTAGCTTACCGCCCAATCTTGTACGAGACTTTTGGAAGGCGTGATTTGGCTCGCGAGGCGTTCCGCAGTTATTTCGAGGAAACTAATCGAGATGCTGAGCAAGGTATGATCAACGCTCTGGAAAATTCCGGATTGACCCCAAATATCGATAAATCTCCGGATCGAAATTCAAGGATCGACCAACTCATCGATCAATATTTTGATCATGATGATCTCAAGCTTTCATGGCTTCCACGGCGGGATGGCTAAATTGCGTCGCCAAGACATTTGAAAAGCAAGAGGGCCTATAATTTCCCAACCGTGTCAATATGCGCGCCATACTGCGATTGATCCCGGGTCGATCCTGATTTAAGGGAGGCCCTGTCAAATCAGAGTCACCGATGGAGCGGTATGATTGAGCCGCTCCTCCCGCGCCACGCTCCTTGTGGCACAACTCTCGGATCGCACGCCCCTGAAAGGCTTAAAAAAGGTAAGGGAATATGGCAGAAAAATCGAACTTCGATATATTGTATACCATTGTAGACGAAGCGCCGGAGCTGGCCAGCGCATCGTTCCTGCCCATCATTCGCAAGTTCGCTTCGGCCGCTGGCGTGAGTGTCGGCACCAAGGATATTTCGCTGGCCGGGCGCATTCTGGCGACCTTCCCGGAAAACCTGACCGAAGATCAGCGCATCACCGATGATCTGGCTGCTCTGGGTGAGCTGGTGAAGACGCCGGATGCCAATGTGATCAAGCTGCCGAACATCTCGGCGTCGGTCCCGCAGCTGGTTGCAGCCATCGAAGAGCTGCAATCGCAGGGCTACAATATTCCGAACTACCCCGAAGAGCCTTCGACTGACGAGGAAAAGGCGATCCGCGCACGCTATGACGCCATCAAAGGCTCGGCAGTGAACCCGGTTCTGCGTGAGGGCAACTCGGATCGTCGCGCGGCCCGTGCGGTCAAGAACTACGCTCAGAAGAACCCGCACTCGATGGGTGAATGGGTGTCGGACAGCAAAACCAAGGTTTCGTCGATGTCCGGTAACGATTTCTATGCCAATGAGAAATCGGCCACCATCACGGCTGCTCAGGCGGGCGATGCCAAAATCGAATTCGTCGGCAAAGACGGCAGCGTGACCGTTCTGAAAGACGCATGGCCGCTGGCCGAAGGCACTGTTGCCGACGCGACCTTCATGTCGGTCAAAGCGCTGTCTTCGTTCCTGGCGGACGCCATTGAAGACACCAAAAAAGACGGCACCATGTTCTCGCTGCACATGAAAGCGACGATGATGAAGGTCTCGGACCCGATCATCTTCGGCTATGCGGTCAAAGCTTGGCTGGCGCCAGTGTTTGAGAAGTTTGGCGCGGAACTGGACGCATTGGGTGTGAACCCGAACTCGGGTCTGGGTGATCTGTTGGATCGCGTGAAAGACAATGCCGACATCATGGCCACGATCGACGCGATCAAGGCGGGCCGTCCGTCCATGTACATGGTCGATAGCGACAAGGGCATCACCAACCTGCACGTTCCGTCGGATGTGATCATCGACGCCTCGATGCCCGCGGTGATCCGCGCAGGTGGCAAAGGCTGGGACGAGACCGGCGCCAAGGGAGACACCAACTGTGTGATTCCTGACCGCTGCTATGCTCCCGTCTATGACGAGACCATCAACTTCTTCAAAGCCAACGGCGCGTTGAACCCGGCCACCGCCGGTGCCGTGGCCAACGTGGGCCTGATGGCGCAGAAGGCGGAAGAATACGGCTCGCACCCGACAACCTTCCAGGCACCCGCCGATGGCACGATCCGTATCGTTCTGGCCAATGGTGAGACGTTGCATTCGCACGAGGTTGAAAAGGGTGACATCTGGCGTGCCTGCACTGTGAAGAAAGCTCCGATTGAGAACTGGATTCAGCTGGCGATGGACCGTCAGCGCTTGACCGGTTCCGAAGCAATCTTTTGGCTGGACGCAAACCGCGCCCATGACGCTGAACTGATCAAATACGTCAAACCGGCCCTTGAGGCGGCTGGCGTTGCCGACAAATTTCTGATCATGGCCCCGCGTGAAGCAACCCGTCAGTCACTGGAGACCATCACGGCAGGTAAGGACAGCATCGCCATCACCGGTAACGTGCTGCGTGATTACCTGACCGATCTGTTCCCGATCCTTGAGCTCGGCACCTCGGCCAAGATGCTGTCCATCGTCAAGCTGATGAACGGTGGCGGGTTGTTCGAAACCGGCGCGGGTGGTTCGGCGCCCAAGCACGTGCAGCAGTTGGTGGAAGAGAACCACCTGCGTTGGGACTCGATGGGTGAGTTCTGTGCACTGGGTGAATCGTTGAACTTCCTCGCTGACAGCAAGGGCAACGCCAAGGCGGGTGTTCTGGGTGCCGCAGCCGAAGCCGCGACGCAAGGCATTCTGGACAACAACAAGTCGCCAAGCCGCAAGGTTGGTCAGCCTGACAACCGCGACAGCCACTATTGGTTCGCGCGCTATTGGGCCGAGGCTTTGGCTGCGCAAACCGAAGATGCCGAACTGGCCGCTGAGTTTGCGCCGGTCGCAAAAGAGTTGGCCGATAAGGAAGAGCAGATCCTGTCCGAACTGGCGGCTGCTCAGGGTGCGGCGGCGGATCTTGGTGGCTACTATCACACCGATCCGGCCAAGGCTGCGGCCGTGATGCGCCCCAGCGCGACGCTGAACGCGATCATCGGCTAATACTTAGGGGGTCGGCTCGAACAGCCGACCCCTAATTTTCACGCACTCCGCATGCATAGACACGATTTACTCAACGACCAGAGTGCAATTTTCTGCAAACAAATTGGTCATGTGGGGATCGCAGAGTTAAATTCCCCCTGACTTCCCCGCGAGGGTTCCCTAAGCTCAATTGCAATAGTGGATCGTTGTGTTAACACGATCTGTGTTTGGTATTAGTGATTTTGTGTTTTAGCCTATGAGCATACATTGTTCCAATTTGCGTTTGGAATCGGATTCGCGCCTTACGAGATACGCTGTTTTCCAGCCTGTCTTAGATGGCCCTTCCCTTTATGCCCGAGTAGCGGGTCTAGCAAAGCACCTCTGTAATTCTTTGCTTCCCCTCATTTCTGGTGAAGGGGGTCGTATCCTGCTGCTTCGACAGGCAGGCCTGCGGTGCGCAACCAGCCCCAATTGGTACCGGACTTCGTGCCGACGATTCGAGATCGCGATAGCAGTGATCAATGGATGGTCGAGCTTATGTGGGGACAATTCACATGAAACCGAAGGGTTGGGGCTAAATGGGAAACGGTGAGAAAGGTGGGCGCTTCGCAGCTGTTTTGTGCCTGCTCCCGGCACTCTATCTGATTGCGATTGTCATCTATGCAGTTTTGAACTCTGCCGAGTACGCGTCGGGCATCGCGCGTATTACCCGCTATGTGTTGGTCCCGGGGTTTATGGCTTTGTGTCTATTGTTTGTTGCCCTGCGGGTCAAAGGCGATACCAGGCTTGTTGTCGGCATATGCGCAAGCTCGCTGTTTGCGACATTGTTCGCGTTTGAGGCCTATCTGACAGTCAAGTCTCTGCCCGCGCGTCTTGGTATGTTCGGCGTCGTAAGTGAGACGACCGAGACCGGGCAATTCCGACAAAACATACCGCCAGCCTATACAATCAAACGTTTGAACAATGAAAAAGACATCCAAACGCTTGATACCGCCATGCTCTCACCTTTGACCGAGGGCGACATCTTTCTGTGTTCATTGAATGGCCAGCCGGTTTCTTATCGGCCTGATCGGTACGGGTTCCGAAACCCCGATACTGTGCATGACGGAGACATCGATGTCATGTTGCTGGGTGACTCGTTTGCCGAAGGGTTCTGCCTTGAAGATGGGCACGATCTGGCGAGTCAATTACGCAAAGATATCCCGCAATTGATGAATACAGGCCACCGGGGCGCCGGGCCATTGTTCGAGTTGGCGGTGCTTGGCCGGTATGGGCCTTATTTCAAGCCGGATGTGACTGTCATGGCCTTCTTCGCAGGCAATGACTGGAAGAACCTACAGCGCGAAGAAGAGATGCCCTGGCTAGCGCCTGCGCTAGAGCCTGGAACGGATTTTGGCGTCATCGCGCACTCTGAGGCGCAGATAGAGGCAGCCAGACAGCACATGGATCAATGGTGGGATGGAACCACCCTGTCCTGGCGGGACTATCTTCGAAAGCAGCGCGTATTCCGGAACTTCTTCGCCCTGCAAAAAACGACCGAAGTGATGGGGCTTCACTATCCCAAAGCCGCCGAACCGAACCCGGTTTATGGTCAGGTCCTGAAACGGGCGGCTGATATGGTAGAGCAATGGGATGGAGAACTGGTGGTCGTCTACATTCCTACGATCAGTCGCTTTGTGGGCATGTTGCCACAGGATTTTGTACACGATCCCTTGCGCAACATGGTTCGGGACGCAGCGACCCAGGCTGATCTTCAGATGATCGATCTGACTGAGGTGTTCGAAGCCGCTGACGAACCCCGCTTGATGTATGCCGCAGATGCCCATTTTAATGAAAAAGGCGCGACCGTAGCCGCCGAAACCATTGTGCAATCCTTGCGTCAGCGCGGATTTCTCAATTGATTTCCGGGGTTGACTGACATTCGCGGGACAGGATCAGTTTGTGCCGGTCAGATTTCCTTGTACGATCCAAACAGGTTGAATGCCGATGGAACGACCACAAGAATCCAACCGCAAGAGTGCAGGCAGAAGAAGTTCATGAGTATTCAGACGATCGCCGTTCTGTCCGACATTCACGGGAACGCAGATGCACTGGTTGCAGCGATTGCGCAGGTGAAGTCGATCAACCCTGAACTTGTGGTCGTGCTTGGAGATTTGTTGACCTATGGGGTTCAGCCGAGAGAGGTTCTGGACGCTGTCGATCAGCTGAAATCCGAACAGAATTGTGTTTTTATCTGCGGCAATCATGATCAGTTCTATTTCGACCTGGATCGCGGCAATTCAGCATTTTACGATAATATCTCGGATTTCGTGCTGGAATCTGTCCATTGGACACATGCCAAAGTCGCTGATTTGCCGCCGCTATGGGAACGCTATCCGTGGTGCACACGATATGAATTTGGCCCGATCCTGTTTTCCCATGCCAACCCGTATGAATATGGCGATTGGTCCTATGTGTCGAAACCTGAGCAGTGGGCTCCTGCTGCGCAGAACTTACGCGACAATGGGTTCAGTATTGGGGTCTTTGGCCATTCTCACCGTTCCTTTGCAGTGATTGTCGATGCAGATGGTCGGGCCGAGAATGTTGAAACCGATGTCTGGCTGAAGCCGGCCGCGGGCGAAGTTCTCTTGCTGAACCCGGGTACGGTCGGACAACCAAGAGGAACGGGTTTTACTTATCTCACAATCCAGCTTGATGGGTCCGAGGTGAAAGTGAGCCTTCCAAACATCGACTTTGATCGGGCAAAGTTCCGTCGTGAGATTGCTGCGACGGACCTGAGTAAGGCCACCAAAGACAAACTTGTTTCGTTTATGGAGAAGTGAATTGATCACGGTATTGGTTACAGGCGCAGGCGGCGGTGTCGGTCAGGGGATCATCAAATCACTGCGGCTTACAACAGATCTTCCCATCCGTATCCTTGGCGCTGATATGGCGGCGCAATCTGCAGGTCTCTACGCCTGCGACAAGGTATTTCTGGTCGAGGGTTGCCGGTCGCCGCGATACCTGGAATCGCTGGCGCGCATCTTCGAAGCAGAAAGCGTCGACTACTACATTCCGGGTACTGATATCGAACTGGCTTTGTGTGCGGAAAAACGCGAAGAGATCGCACAACGGTTTGGGACACGGGTTGTGGTCAATCCGTTGAATGCGGTCCAGATCGCTGATGACAAGGCGCTGACTTCGGCGTTTCTCAAAGAAAACGGGTTGCCTTATCCAAGGACCTGGCCCTTGGTCGAGGCGCTGAAAATCGACGATCTGCCTTTCCCGGTCATCGCGAAACCCGCTGTCGGGTTTCGATCCATTGGTGTTGAGCGCGCGAACAGCCGAGAAGAGCTTGCTGCCTATCCTGGGGATCATTCACAAATCATCGTGCAGGAACTGATCGGTGACGATACCCGAGAATTCACCTGCACCATCGTTGGGGTCAACGGCAAGCTTTCACCCGTTCTGGCACTTCGGCGTATATTGCGGTCTGGCGATACCTATCGCGCATTCCCTGAACAAAATGCCGAGGTCGAGGCCTATGTGACAGCGATTGCCGAAAAGCTGGGCGTTGAGGGGGCCTGCAACTTTCAACTGCGACTGGATCACGACGGTGTCCCAAAGGTCTTTGAAATCAACGCGCGTTTCTCGGGCACAACGCCATTCTGTTCGCAGCTCGGTTTCAATCCGGTCGAGTTTTACATCAAACACGATCAGGGGATGCCCTATTCGCCTGAGATTGCTTGGGATAGCGCAGTTTTGAGATACTGGAGCGAGCTGGTGTTGCCCACTGCAGCGCTGAACCAGTTGGAGAATACTGGTGAGTTAATCCCGGATCCCGGCACGCAATTCAGCCTTTATGGTCGCAGGTCATGAAGGTTGCACTGACAGGTGCAACAGGTCTGCTGGGTAGGCATCTCTGCGCTTTGCTTACGGATCGCGGGGTGCCGTTTGTTGCGATTGACCGTCAAAAATGGAATTTGAGCGAATGGAATGATACCGCCCGCTTTGACGCAATCACCGAAGGGGCAGATATTTTCATCCATTGCGCGGCCAAAATACCGACCGGTGTTGAAGCAGATGCCTCGTCGTCTTTGCGCGACCTTTACGACATAAATGTCAGAGCAGTTCTGAACCTGGCTCAATGGGCGGCAGGGCGGAATGTACACCTGATATTTATCTCAAGCGGTTCAGTCTACCGGGACCCACACGCGGCGGTCATTCGTGAAGATGCCGCAACAGGTCCAGGTCCGATTGGCGGATCATACGCCGCTTCCAAACGGATGGCTGAAAGCGTAATCGCCGAGTGTGCTGAATCAGATGGATTGAAGGCCACCATCTTGCGCCCGTCATCGCTTTATGGATTTGGGCTGCCCGAAGACAAGTTTCTGATCCGGATGTTGCAGTCGGCAAGGGCCGGGCACGGGATTGAAGTCAGCGGCCCCGAGAACAGGATAGATTTCGTTCATGCCCACGACCTGAGCCGGGCGGCATTGATGGCAGCTGAAACGGGCGCAACAGGGGTTTTCAACATCGCAGGGCCCGGGCCAGTTCGACTTGCTGAACTTGGTCAGGTGATCGCGGCTTTTGGCCCAGCGGGTCCGGTGGATTTGTCGATCCATCCGGATCATGAACCACCCTTCACGCGCTTTGCTCTGGACAATTCTGCAGCAGCGAATGCGTTTGGCTACGGGCCACTGATATCACTGCCAACCGGGTTGGCGATGACACTGGAACAGCAAGTCATGCCTCCTGCAGCCTGACAAGGCTCAGGGGCAACTCACCGCATCGGGCGCGTGTTGCATGCGATTGACAAAGCTGTCTTCGATCTCAAACGCTCCGATGCCATTTTCCTCGAGAAATTCTGTAACCGCTGAGGCGACCGCATAGTTCCCGACTTCCTGCAGGTGATGATCCGGGCTGCCGAACAGGTCAACGGTCGGAATCTGCAACTGATCTGCCATGGCTTCCAGTCCGGGTTTCAGGTCAAGCCAGATGAAGCCTTCGTCGCCAGCAGATTGCTCAATCAGGGCTCGAACCGCATCGCTGTAACCAACTGGATCGGAGCGGAATGTTACATAGCCTTCATCCACGAACTCCGAGACGCTGGGCAGGGAAGCCACAACCAGTCGGGCGCCCTTGTCGGTCACGGCCCGATTGAGCGTATGCAGAGATTCCAGGAACAGGTTTGTCTCATCCTCGGTTGGTTCAGACGGATAGAGATCGCGGTTGGTCAGCATGGATTTCAAACGTATGACCAGCTTTCCGATATGGAAAGTCGCGATCTTGGTCTTGAGTTGCTGGCTGACAGTTTGTTTCTGACCGAAGGGTGTCGGGTTTTCCTGCCATTTCCTGAATGTGACGTTGTCGGTCAGATCATTGCTGTTGAAGACGAACATCAGCACGGTGTCGTGCGGGAACACATCCTTAAATTCACGATAGGTCAGATCATGTTGCAAAGTGCCATGACCGCCCGTGCCCAGGTTGATGTAATGCGCGTCCTCAGACCAGCGCGTCAGGAGTGCTGGTATGGTTTCTGTTTCATCGGACAATGTGCCACGAATGAAGGAGTCACCCAGAACCAGTATGCGCCCTTTGTCGCCCTCTGGCTCGGTCGTTCCCCGGAAGCCATGTTCATTATATTTGTGATACGAGACGATATCGTTGCGAAACTCGAAATACGATTGCAGCGGGTTTTCGCGTGAATAGACAGTGTCATGCCGACGCAGCCGGTCGGGCCCCCCCTCGCAGAAATGGACGCCCTGATGTTGTAGAGTGACATTTGCAATCTTTGGGCTCGAATGCGGTTCCAGATTCAAAGGATCGAATACGCGCAGAAGAACCTCGACACAGGCCAATGTGATCAGGCAGCTGAGAGCGATTAAAAGGAAATTCTTGAGCACTTTGAACTTACCTCTGACCTTTGCGTCACCAAGCAAACAAATTACGGGCTACGTTGTCGAAACCGCAGGGGTCCAGCTTCTTTGTGACAACGAATGTTGGTTTGACCGGATGTCCGGCACATGCGGTAGTAGGCAGACGTCGCACTTCGGATGATTTGGGTCGGATCATTGCATCCATCTCCGGTGCCAGAAACTGTAAGCCAGAACGAACCAGAGATGCGGCCCCCAGTTCCGGCTACCATCAAGATGTTCACGCCAGCGCCGTTGCAGAAGCGCCGGATCGAAGATCTCGCAAACCGCGCTGTCACCTGAAAAAACGCTTTGGGCGACTTCCTTCAACGGTCCGCGTAGCCATTCGTTCATTGGAACGCCAAATCCCTGTTTGGGCCTGTCGTAGAGGCTCTTAGGAATGCGTTTGTCGACAAGTTGGCGCAATGCGACTTTCCCCACCTTGCCATTGTATCGAAGTGTGTTGGGAGACCGCCAGGCGGCGGCGACAACGCGGTCATCCAACAGCGGTGCCCGCACCTCAAGGCCAACAGACATGGAGGCCCGATCAACTTTCACCAGGATACCTTCGGGCAGGTAGATACCGGAATCCAGCATCATCATGGTGTCCGTTTCGCTCAGCCCATTCGGAAGATCACGGGCCTGGTATACGCCCGTATCATTCACCTGGGCGCGCAGCGCAGCGGAAGGTTCCCAAAGACTGAACATCGAATTGTATCTGCTGCGCAGATCCGGATGACGAACGATGTCAGCCACCTTTGCCAGGCGGTCAGGTGTCATCTGCTCTCGAATGGAGCCGGGCAGGGCGGGGCGCAGCACCGACATAATCGCCTTGCTGACGCCTCCCGGCGCCGAGGCAATGGCCGCTGCGGCGGGTCGGGGCAGTTTTTGCGCCAGCTTCTGCATCGCCAACATACGGGCATAGCGTTCGTACCCGCCAAATGACTCGTCGCCACCATCACCCGACAGAACGACCTTGAGTCGTCGCTGCGCAAGCTGTGAAACCAGTAAGGTCGGGATCGCTGATGGATCGGCAAAAGGTTCATCATAGACCGCTGGCAAACTGTCGAGCAGATCAAACGCCATGCGGGGAGTGGCTGTCACCTCGTGGTGATTGGTGCCCAGATATGAGGCTATCGCCGCGGCGTGATCCGCTTCGTTAAGGTCTTTGTCTTCAAAGCGGACGGTGAAGCTTGTGACCTTGGATGGGGCTTGCTCCTGCATGATCGCAGTGATCAGTGTGGAATCGATGCCCCCCGACAGGAACGTACCGACCGGGACATCGGCGACCATGCGGTCTTGCACTGCACGGCCAAGCTCGGCCTCGATTGCCTTTAACGCATGATCTTCGTTTTCGTAGGGCTCTGCCAGACCTTCAGCAGCGCATTGGCGAATATCCCAAAAACTCTCGATACGCTCGGACAAAGCGTCTGCAGAGGTCGGTGGCGCATCCAATTGCACCTCGACCAAAGTTCCGGCGGGCAACTTGATGACATCGCGATAAATCGACAGAGGCGCAGGAACAAAGCCATAACGGACATATTGCGCCTGTGCGCGCGGGCAGGCGGCAGGTGCGCCGAACTCGGGATGCGCCCGCAACGCTTTCAGTTCGGATCCGAACAGTAGCTTCCCAGATTTAAGGCCAATGTAGAGTGGCTTTTTCCCAAGCCGGTCACGGGCAAAAACCACGCGGTTCTCTTTGCGGTCATAAACAGCAAAGGCGAACATGCCGTGCGAAAGCTCAAGTGCCTTATGTACACCCCACAAATCCATCGCGGCGAGCAAAACTTCGGTATCCGATGTTCCCCGCAGAGATACCCCAAGATCAATCAACTGCTGGCGCAGCTCAAGAAACCCGTAAATTTCGCCGTTATAGACGATCGTAAAGCGGCCACTTGGTGAATCCATGGGCTGGGCGCCCGTTTCCGACAAATCCACGATCGAAAGCCGACGGTGGCCCAATGCAACGCCAGAACTCGCATCAACAAAAAGACCTTCGGCATCCGGTCCGCGATGCTGAATGCTGTCGCACATGGCTTTGAGCGTGCGTCTGGCGCTGTCCGGCTCAAAGCCTTGAAACGCAAGATATCCAGCAATGCCACACATAACCGCTTTCCTTACTCGGCTTTCAGGACAACCGGGTGCCCGCGTCTTGAAATCGCTTTGGCCAGCGCGCAATCATAGGTATCCGCAATAGCCGTCAGCGAGTATCTGCGCGCGATGCGATCCTGCGCTTCCCTGCTTTTCGATTGGTAGGTGTCAACTGACCAATTCGCGGTCTGTACCATCGCTTCGGCCATCGCATCTGGGTCGCGCATCGGGACGACGTAGCCATTGTCGCCAACGATCAGCGCCGAATCCCCGACATCCGTCGTAACAACCGGGCGACCAAAGCTCATTGCCTCGGCGATAACGTTCGGGAACCCTTCGGTTCTGGAGGACAGAACCAGAGCATCGATGCTGTTGTAGAAATCCGTCATGTCGCTCAGATTGCCACACAACGTCACGCTGTCCGGGGGCAGATCGTTGTTAGAGAGCATCTCACGGATCTCAGGATTGTCTGATGTGACCCCATCTCCGGCAAGTCTTGCCTTCAGATCGGGAACCTTGCGACGGGCGTCAGCGAAAGCACGAAAGAACGTGCCAAAGTCCTTTTGCGGGTGAAAGCGTGCAGCAACACCCAATGTTCGAACAGGACCGGAGCGGTCCTGAGCCGATTTGGGCAGAACAAACCCGTTCGGAATGACCGAGGAATGCGTATCCGCGAACCCGTACTTCTCGTGCTGTTCCAGCGCCCGGGTCGAGTTGTAGATGATGCCGTCAGTAAAGCGGGACAGTGTTTTGGACAGGTTTACCGCAATTCGTGTGCTGCGGGTGAAAGCATCGGGGTCATCCAGTGCCTGACGGATTGTCCAGACGACCGGAGGGTGCGCGGAACTCAATTTGTCCGCTATCAGACCCACGACCATCGCATGATACATCCAGCACAGAACGACATCGGGCTTATGTTGCTGAATCAACTTCCGGATTTTCCAGATCGCACGGGGCAGCGCGAGCGGTGATTGCGCGCGAAGCGAGACATATTCGACCCGGTCATTGTTTGCCATGTTTCGACAGCGATCCGACACTTCGGTCAATGCTACAACAACCGCTTTTTCCCGGGATTTCGAGAGCAAACGTGCAAGCATCGCCTGCGCACCGCCCTGACCCGAGAAATCCGTGGTGACATGCAGGATCATTCCAGCACCTCCACCATCCGATGCAGATGGCATCGGATTGTCGCCGCAGGATATATTAAGACTGGTTTCATCGACGCCTCTATTGTCCTGCCATTTGCGGGGCGAGGGCACGGTTGCCCACATCCACGATCACTTCGCACATGCGTGAAACCTCCTCTTGAGACCGTGCCGGGTCGACAAGAAAGGCGAGGCTGGTTTCGCCAAGCTCGCGCGCAACTGGCAGCGGCTTTTCTGGTCCGATACCGTTCTTTTGGAAGGTTTGTTCAAGGTATATCTCGGAACAACTACCTGAGAATGCGGGGAAACCTGCTGCTGTGATCTCGGCGATGATCCGGTCGCGGTCCCACCCGGTTGCCAATGCTTCGGGCCTGACGAAGGCGTAGAACCGGTAATAGGCATGTGTGATGTCTGTTGATGGCATCGGCACACGAAACGCGGGGCATGTGCTCATCGCATCGTGCAGCAAATGGGCGTTTGCCGTTCGATGTGCCCGCCAGTCGTTCAAACGCTGTAACTGGATGCGTCCAAGGGCGGCTGCCATGCCGTTCAGGCGCAGATTGGTTCCTGGCCCGGAATCATGCAGCCAGCGAAATCCCGGTGGGGCAGGGGTATTGAACACGGTGTCGTAGCCCTTGCCGTGATCCTTGTAGCTCCAGATTCTCAACCACAGGTCATGATCATTGGTCACAAGCAATCCACCCTCACCGCCGGTGGTGATGATCTTGTCCTGACAAAAAGAGAATGAGCCGATGGTGCCAATCGTACCAACATGCGTCTCGCCAATCATCGCCCCATGCGCCTGAGCACAATCTTCGATGACCCAGAGATCATGAGCTCGCGCCAGATCCATGATGCCCCGCATGTCACATGGCCAACCTGCCAGATGGACAGGAATGATCCCCTTTGTCCGTTTTGTGATCAGCGGGCCGATGGTTTCCGGCGTGATGTTCTGCGTGTCAGGATCGACATCGGCAAAGATCGGAACAGCACCATACAGCATGACCGAACTGGCTGAGGCGATGAAACTCCGCGGAGTGACGATGACCTCATCACCCGGTTGCAGATTCAATCCGTGCAAAGCTGCGTCCAGCGTCAAAGTCCCATTGGCGATGGCGATTGCATGATTGGCGCCGGTATAGGCGCAATATTCATCCTCGAATGCGCGAACATCAGGGCCTGTCCAGGCGTTAACCTTGCCAGAGGCGAGCACCTGCGCAACGGCGTCGATTTGTTCCTGATCGTATACGGGCCATTTCTGCATTGCGTTTCTCCTGCTAAATGACCGACCGGACCAGAACAAAACCTTCGGCAGCGGGCCGGTGCACGGTCGCTCCACGCAACGTCGCAAGGGCGCGCAGGCTTTCGACGGATCGTTCATGTGGGGCGGGTTTGACCTGACTTGCAAACAGCGCAAAGGCGTCGATTTTGCGGTCGATAGTTTCGGATATATCGACAAAGACGTTCGGAACGAAGGGCGGCGTCAGATAGGGCGCGTTCCAATTTGTTTCAGACAACGTCTCGTAGGCTGCAATTGTGGCCGGATAATCTGTTTGATGCGGCCGACTGGCCACCAGTGTCGACAGAAAGCTAAGCTGATGGTCCATGTGGATGTCGCCAGGATGCGGAGCAAAGATCAGCTCAGGGCCCAGCTCGCTCACCAATTTTCCGAGGCTGGCATTCAGGGCCGAGTGCGGCAGTTCCGGCAATTCGGCGGCTGGAAACTCCAGCCAATGGGTCTGTTTGACACCCAGCAGATCATGGGCCTGTTTGGCCTCGGCTGCGATGCGCTGGACCTGTTCGAGCGGAAACTTGGGTGGCCCTCCTCGCGTCACCACCACAACGTGGACCTCGCGCCCGGCATCCGCAAGGCGCGCAATGGTACCACCGACGCCAAGGACCTCATCATCTGGATGAGGGGCGACAACAAGGACCGGTCCTTTACCTGCGTTGAACAAGTCAGTGGCGATCATCAGGTGTTCCTTAATTTTGAATGCAATGCGGGTGGCTTTTCGGCTCCGGACCACTCCAGAATATCAAGACAGCGGCCGTCGCCGCAGGCCACGGTGAAGGCCTGATCGTCGATTGCCTGAATCTGGCCGGGCAGGCCGATGTAATATCCGTCGGGTTCGGTGTATTTTGCGGCTGTCATCACGATGCGCTGACCGTCAGACCCAAATGAATATGCGCCGGGGTAGGGTGGCCCCGAGGCGCGGATCAGCCTGTGAATTTCCTTGGCGGAGCGTGACCAATCGATCAACCCATCCTCGGGCCGGCGCCTGGCACAGAGGCTGACACCTGCTGTCGTTTGAGGTTCTGCTGGTATATCTCCGTCGGCGATCTGCGTGAGGAGCGGTGGCAACAGGCCAGACACTGCCCGCAAGGCGCGGTCATAAAGTTCACGCGCAGTCACGGTTTCAGGGTCGACTGCATATCGTGCCTGCGCCGCAATAGGCCCATCATCAGCCCCTTCGCCCAGCCAGAAGAGCGAAGACCCCACGCTGCTTTCCTGCATCAGGATGGACCATGGAATGACCCCGCGCCCGCGCAGCCGCGGAAGAGCCGAAGGATGAAATCCGATACATCCCAGACGCGGTATTGCACGGAATTCAGGGCCGCAAATCTGAGACCAACCTATGACCAGGATCAGGTCAGGTTCAAAGCTGGCAATCTGGTCTATGGTTTCGGTTGAGTTCGTCTTCTCGGTAAACAGCACCGGCACATTGTATTTGCGCGCAACCGGGGACAGATCGACATAGTCAGAGTGCCGCGAGCCCAGGTGTGGAGGGATCGTCACCACAAGACTCGGAACGTGACCTGCGGCACAGATCGAAACCAGAGCCCCGAGGGAAGATTCAACTGCACCTACAAATACGATCTTCACGCGGGTATCTCCTGCAGATTGAAATTCTTGAATTTATGGTCCTTTAACCATTCGTTTGCCGTCGCGATCCGGTCGGTGCGACGACGCTCTCCACGCACTGCGACCCCGAGCGTTTCACCCAGAATGCGCAAATCCAGACCCAGTGAGCGGTGGGCGACATACCAAAGATCAAGCTGAAGTTTCTCGGTGTCGCTGAGATTGGTGTTACCACTAACCTGCGCCCATCCTGTCAGTCCCGGCCGTACAGAACAGCGGTATTGTCCTGCAGACCCGAAATCTTTGATCGTTGCCGGCAGTAATGGGCGGGGCCCAACCAACGCCATCTTGTTCTGAAGTACCAAAACCAGTTGGGGCAGTTCATCGATCCGCAAGCGCCTGATGATAGCAGTCGCCCGGGTTTGTCGCGCTGAGTCTGGCAGGAGCTTCCCTTCAGGATCTCGGGTTTCTTTCATGCTGCGCAGCTTGAACAGCTGAAAATCATGGCCGTTCTGGCCTGATCTGATCTGAGAGAACATCAGCGGCGTACCCACCGAGAAAAATACGATGACGCAGCCAATCAGAAAAAAGGGCAATGTCAGCACGCCCAGTGTCAGGCATATCAGGATTTCAAGAAACCTGTTCACAACTTAATCCAACCCAAATCGCGGAACACCGCGACTCACTATAAACACAACAACTACGAACGTTTGCGTCGCTCGTCGAAAAAACTTCGCCCACCCAGAGGCCATACCTCGCGATCAGGTGGAGAATATGAGTTCAATTTGTGCCAGTTCATTTTGATTTGCAAGAATTCTGCGGCGCAAATCTAGATTCGGGCGAAAAGGGTTTTGCAAACGTTAACTTGCGGAAAATTTCGGGTGGAATTCAGCAACGATTCTTGCGTGAATCTCTGATTGTCCTGCCAGATGCGATAATGAGTGAGCGGGTCGTGTGATCCATCCAAAAAGAACCACAGCAATTCTTGTTCCGCATGATGCCCCCGACTTTTGTGGCGTCATGTAGATTGATCAGGCGCAGATCATTCTGGGGTTCATACAGAGGTGATAGTTCGGACGTCAGTTACATTGACTGACCAGAGCTTCTGCACCAACCGACTTTGAGCGCTTGCTTGTCAGAAACACTGGCAGCCACTATCCTTTAGGTAGTTCGCGCATCGGGTGAATGTGTGTATACGTTTAGCAGTTGCCGCCCGATTGCGTGTGATGCCTTGGGCGGTGTGTGGGATTTGATTTGAGTTTATCGGCTTCGTTATTCTAGAATCCGGGCCGTGATGTTTGTTGTAGTGAGTTTGGGAGACAGGGTTTGTTGAGCTGTTTCAGGATATTGTATGCGGGGCTTCTGCTCGTGTTATCTGTCACCGTTGTGGCGGCAGAGAGTTATCGTCTGCATCATCAGGATAAAATTTCACTACGCGCCATGCGCTGGGATCTGAACTCTTCCTCATATCTTCGTTGGGATGGGTTGTCGGGCGAATATACGGTCGCGCGCGACGGAACCCTGATGATTCCCTTGGTCGGAGAGGTTGCGGCCGAAGGTCAGACCGCCGCGGAACTGGCTGAGACGCTCGAGTTAAAGCTGCGTCGCCAAATCGGTATGGTTGAGCCGCCAAAGATCGCGCTTGAGGTTGTGGGACATCTGCCGGTTTACGTTTTGGGTGATGTGAACTCTCCGGGTGCGTATGACTATCAGGCTGGAATGACGGCACAGCAATTGCTTGCTCTGGCGGGTGGTCCCATTCGTCCGCCAATCCAGTTCACGTCAAACAACGACTATCAGATTCTCAGAATGGGGGGCGAGATACGGCTCTTGTCGACCCAGATCGAGGAACTGGAAGACGAAAAGAAAAGACTGCTGGCCGATCTGGCCAGTCTAGAGCAGAGCGAAGGTGAAGAAGGCGCACCAGAATCCCCCGAAGGATTGGAAGGTGAAATTCTGGCTGCCACCTTAAATGCCCGCGAAGGATTGGGTGATCGCATTCGGGATCTGCAGAGCATGCTGAAGGAACAGATTTCAAGCCTGACCATACAGCTCGAGTTGCGCAATGCGCAGATTGAGAACATCAGCCGTGAGCTTGAGAACCTGACAGCGCTCAAGGAAAAAGGGCTGACGGTTTCGAACCGCGTCACAAGTATGACGAATATGTTGAACGATCTGGAAACCAAGCGGTTGGATCAGGAAATCGCGCTGATGACCGCGCGGCAGGAACTGAACCGGGCTGAACGGGACGAATTAGAATTGGATGACAATGCCCGTTCTGATGCGCTTGTTCAACTGAACAGGGTTGAGAGTGAACTGGCTTCGTTAAAAACCCGATTGGCGACAGCGTCCAGCCTGCACGGGGAATTGGCCGCAGCCGGTTTTCTGAGTGATGACGACGTTGCCAGTGAAACGGTGATTGAGTTTGCCGTGACCCGTGGTGAAGACGGGCAGGTGCAACGCTTCCAGGCGGCTGATCGACTGATGCCCGGCGATACGGTCGAAGTGATCAGATCAATTATCGTGACATCCAACTAACCGCCGGGTTCGTGTAGTCCCGGGCTTCAATTCAAGACAGTGAGCACTCTTAGGTTACGAGTTGCGCTCTGTCTTGTATTTGGCCCGTTCGGTGGATCCCATCATCATGAGTGCTGCAAAATGAGCAACTACATGGGTCCATCGATCAGCTCCCGACACCGTTGCAAGAAAAGTTGAACGCCCCGGTCTGAAGGATGTTCGTGTTAGTTAGATGGACTAATTTTTGCCGAAAACATGGCCTCGTTGTACGGCTATAGATCCTGGAACTTGCAAACGTTGGACGGCTGCGCAGCCGGAAAAAGCGCAGCGAATCGTCTGATTTCTTGGGGTCTTTGGTGGCATGTTCTGTTGCGCATAAAGAAACAAAGGGGGTGTTTAACGGCGCAGGTTGCTGGAATCAGTCAAAATACGGGCGCGAAGGAAAGCTTGGTTCTTGATGAAAAACTGGCGTACCGGCTCGGAAAAAAGGCATTTCTTTGTCCGAACGGTGTCGTCGGCATGAAAAATAGTTTTTTATCCCCATATTGGTGTGATAGCGTTGACGCATAGTAAATTGACAAGGCCGCATGTTTGGCTGCGTTGTTTTTGTATTTTGGTGTGTACGAGTGAGAAGGGGGTCTTGGTTCTGGGTGCAGATTGTAACGTGCCTGAACCGTAGGGGGACTTTTAGACGATAACAATCAGCAGCCGGCGCGTGGTTTGCGTCGGTGCAGTAGTGTGGCTTTGAGGATTGGGCCTGTGGTTTTGGGCCGATTCAATTGAGTCGAGTGGTTTGGGGCAATTTTACGCCGGAGTTCTGAGTATGTACGAGCAAGAATTGGTTAAGCTCAAAAGTGGACTTGAAAAAGACAACTTGGTTGAACCCGAACAATTGTTCGCGGGCGTTCGGCCGAAGCTGAAGCAGAAACTCGCTGAACTGAGCGCCAATCGCCGGCTTGTGATTGGTGATGTTGCGGCATCCGCGATCTCGGTTGTGATGGCGGTTGTTCTGGCCAATGGCGGTGCTTTGCCTGCGCAGTTTGGATCGGTTTTGGTGCCACTGGTGCTGATGTCCTGTCTTATTGCATTGGCGATTTTGCCCATGTCCGGCATCTACAAGCGTCACACACGTTCAACATCCCTGCGTGATGTGACCCTGATCGTTCGCGCTTCGGCCCTTTCCGTTGGTGCACTGGCGTTGCTGGGGTCTGCAGTTCAGGCTACCGCGCAAATTCCTCTGGCGGTTTACTTCATTCAGTTCCTGCTTGTTGTGCCTGCATTCGGAACACTGCGCGTGCTTGCCCGCAGCACCGAACTGACCCGTATGACGCAATCGCAATCGACCGATGGCGATGGCAAGATTCCTGTGATCCTCGTGGGTACAGGTGCAAGCTGCGACTTGTTTGTCCGTTCTCTGCGGAATACGGAATCCAAGTATCAGCCGGTCGGCATCATCGATGATGCGCGCAATACGCAAGGCCTGTATTTCCACGATGTAAAGATCATCGGATCTTTGCTGGATGCGGACGCGGCGATCGAACGGCTGAAGTACTATGATGAGCTGCCGCAGCGCCTGTTGTTGACTGAACCGGTAACCCATTTTGAAAGCGATGGTATTCGCAAGCTAACCCGCTGGGCAGAAGCTAACAGCATTACCGTGTCCCGTCTTACCGGATTGGAAGAGTTGGGCACCGAAAACAACGGTATCCGTACAGTCAATCCGGAAGACATTCTGGACCGCCCGCAAAAGGCGGTTGAGCGCTCGATGCTGCGCGAGATGTTCCAGGGGCGTCGTGTGCTCATCACCGGTGCAGGTGGATCGATCGGCAGCGAACTTACCCGTCAGATCGCATCATTCGAACCGGCTGAGCTGGTGATGATCGAAAACACCGAATACAACGCCTATTCGATCGATATGGACTTGGGTCAGAACTTCCCTGATGTTGCCCGCCGTATTTACGTGGCTGATATTCGGAATGCGGGACGGGTGAATGCGATCTTTGAACGCCATCGCCCCGAGCTGGTATTCAATGCCGCAGCACTGAAGCATGTTCCGATGGTTGAACTGAACCCATGTGAAGGCGTTCTGACCAACGTGATCGGAACCCGCAACGTGGCTGATGCAGCGCGTAACGTGGGTGCCATCGCGATGGTTCAGGTTTCGACCGATAAGGCCGTCAACAGCACCAGCGTCATGGGCGCGACCAAGCGGGTCGCTGAATTCTATGTGCAGGCGCAAGACCGCGTCACGAACGAGACTGACGAAGAAACGCGTTTCTTCTCGGTTCGTTTTGGCAACGTTCTTGGGTCGTCCGGGTCGCTGATCCCGTTGTTCCAACGCCAGATCTCCGAAGGTGGTCCACTGACGGTTACCGATCCCAAAATGGAACGGTACTTCATGACCATTCGTGAGGCGGTCCAGTTGACTCTGGTTGCCGCGGCCAAAGGTCTGACACTCGAGAACAGCCATGGTGAGATCTTTGTTCTGGACATGGGTCGCCCGGTCAAGATTGTCGATCTGGCCGAGCGCATGATCCGGCTTGCGGGTCTGGTTCCTTACGAAGATGTAGACATCAAGTTCATCGGTATCCGTCAGGGCGAAAAACTGTTCGAAGAACTGTTCGACGTCACCGAAGATCACCGCGAAAGCGGAATTCCTGGTGTTGCCTCGGCAATCCCCGAGGGTGTCTCGGCAGCCCGTCTGCGCGCCATGATCCTGAAACTGGAACAGGCCGCACATGATGGGAACGATTTGGGTGTCAAGAAGCTGCTGAAAGAGTTGGTGCCGGGTTACGGTGCCAACGGTCTGCGGCCAATCGATGCAAAAGAACTGACCGCGCGTCCGGGCAAACCGAACATCAAACCTGTGCCAACTGAAAGCCTAGTCGGTGGCTTTACACGACCGGATGCATTGGAAACGATCACCGCCGGTCGCTAAAATTATTGTATAAGTTGTTGAAAGTTCCGGCCCTTCCGAGGGCCGGAAAAGCTACGAGTAACCAAAGCTCTTCGGAGCGAGCTTAAAATGCCTGGGTCAAACCATATTGGCGGTGTCGCTACTACCCGTTCTCACGCAGATCGTTTCGCCCGACTTCTGGGTGCGCCCTATCTGGCACCCGGTTTGCAGGTGTTTACCGATCCAGATCTGGCGAAACAGCGCAAGATGAACGGCGCAGTTGAATTGAAGGCCCTGATTGATTCCAATCTTCTCGCCGCTTTCCTGCCCGGATATGATTCAGCGCTGGAAGAGTCATTGTTGCGCGATGCGGAAACAAACGGGCGCAGCCTGGGGCGAAATTCAGGGTTAGATAACCGTTACGATCAGGGTGTGATATACTTGAAAACAGCAGGTGAGGTAGATCGACCATGTCCAATCAACTGAGCCCGCTCGTTACCGTACCACCAATATGCGCTCCACCGGCGCAGATGTGCAGATTTTAGTAAAAGGTTTTTTGAGGGAGTGGCACAAATGAAAACGGTACTTTTTGCAGGGGGACTGGGGTCTCGACTGGCCGAGGAAACGGTCTCAATTCCGAAACCCATGGTCGAGGTCGGAGGCCGCCCCATCATCGCGCGTGTCATGGACATTTACAGCCACTTCGGGCACCGCGATTTTGTTGTTGCTGCCGGTTATAAATCGCTGATGTTAAAGCAGTTTTTTGCAAACTATCACCTGATTGCGAACAATATTTCTGTTTCGCTAGACACAGGTGAACTCAAGCTTGTGCCGTCTGCACCGGGCGGCTGGAATGTATCTGTTGTCGACACCGGGACCCACACGATGACCAGCGGGCGCATTCGCCGCCTCAAGGAATGGTTGGACCCAGACGAGACCTTTATGTGCACTTACGCAGATGGTCTGGGAAACATTGATATCAACGCCCTGATCGATTTCCACAAATCCCATGGCAAGCTCGCGACCGTTACCGCGGTTCAGCCTCCGGCACGTTTCGGGAGCATTGAGCTGAAAGGCGATCGCGTGGATGCGTTCACAGAAAAAGTGCGCAGTCGCGAAACCTGGATCAATGGCGGGTTCTTTGTGTTTGAACCGGGTGTGATGGACTACATGGTCGACGATATGGAGCCACTCGAGCAATCACCACTAAGCCAGATGGCCCGGGATGGTGAGTTGATGGCCTATCGCCACGATGGTTTCTGGCGTCCGATGGATACCATTCGGGATCGCAACGCTCTGGACGCTCTGTGTGAGGGCGAGACCCCGCCATGGCTGCAGTTCGATACAAAACCATCCGCCGAGTACCCGGCCATAGCAATCTGAGGCATTCATGGCTGATCATTCCGATCAGATATTCGGCGGCCGCTTTTCCGGTCGCCGTGTCCTCGTGACAGGGCATAGCGGCTTCAAAGGCGGTTGGATGTCTGCCTGGCTTACCCGGCTGGGTGCGCATGTGACCGGTCTGGCTTTGCCGTCTGAGCCCGGTCCGTCATTCTATGCAGCATGCGGTATCGAACAGATTACAGATAGCCGTTTCGCCGATATCCGGGATGCTTCGGCGCTGAATATGACGTTGCAGGATGTGGATGCCGAAGTGATCTTTCACATAGCAGCGCAACCGTTGGTGAGAAAATCTTATCGTGAACCGGTTGAGACATTCGCGACAAATGTGCAGGGCACAGTCCACGTTCTGGAAGCTGCTCGCAGAATGCCGTCCTTGAGGGCGGTGGTCGTGGTGACCAGCGACAAGTGCTATGATAACCGCGAAGGGGCTTGGGGGTTCCGTGAGAACGACCCGTTGGGTGGCAAGGATCCTTACAGTGCGTCCAAGGGCGCAACCGAGCTTGTAGCTCAGTCTTACGCCCATTCGTTCTTTGCCGATCCGGATGGCCCGCAATTGGCGACTGTTCGTGCAGGTAATGTCTTTGGTGGCGGGGATTGGAGCGAAGATCGCCTTGTGCCTGACATCATCCGCGCCTGGGAGCGAAACCTGCCAGTTGTGGTTCGCAATCCTGACAGCATCCGCCCGTGGCAGCATGTTTTGGAGCCGCTATCGGGTTATCTGCAGGTCGCCGATAAGATTTTGAGTAACGGTGCGGAGTTTGCCGGCGCCTGGAATTTCGGACCTGATGTTTCAGGCACGGTGGATGTTAGGGAACTGGCGGATATAGTCCGGCGCGCCTGGGGGGCAGGCGCGCCCGAGTTCAGTTTCCCTGACAAATATGGTGATGCACCGCACGAGGCGCGAACATTACGTCTGGACAGTACCAAGGCACAAAGCCGGTTAGGCTGGCATCCGCGTCTGGATTTGCAAACGGGTATTGAAATGACCGTAGACTGGCACAAGGCCTATGCCGCCTCGGCGGATATGATGCAAATGACTGCTGAGCAGATTAGTATTTTTGAAGATTTTACGTCACCAGCAGATTTCAGTGACTGCACAGTCGCGGCCCAGTAGTTCGTGTGTTTTAGGAGACGGTTTTTGTTAGTGTATTATGGGCAAACGGTAGGCAATCGGGAAGTGATCGACTCCGTTTTAGTGGTTCTAAGAACTTCGACCCAGATGGGGGTCCATCTGCGCGAGATGCAGAAGAAGCTCGCTGCGCTTTATTACATAGCATCACGTTGCACATGGCTGAGAGTAAGCATCATGGCCCCGGACCTTTATAGGTCGGATGCTGGAGTTGAACGATGACGCGTGTTCTGATCACCGGAGCAACGGGTTTTATTGGTTCTCACCTTGTCAGAACATGCCTGACGCGTGGTGATGACGTCACTGCATTGGTACGTCCTTCCTCCTCGCTCGAGAAGCTTTCGGACGTGAGTATGTCTGTAGAAGTGGTGCGCGCAGAGTTGACGGATGTAGCCTATGTGCAGTCGATTTTTGAGACCTGTCAGCCCCAGGTGGTGTTTCATGCAGCCGCGCGGATCAAGGTGCAGGCAGATGCAGCACTAGAGGGTTCTCTTGAAAGTGTGCGGGAAAACCTGCTTACTTTGTTAGGTGTTTTGAAAGCTGCCACAGCTTGCAAATCCCCCCCGCGATCATTCATCCGTCTGGGCACAAATGCGGAGTATGGCGGTAACCCTGTGCCCTATGTTGAGGCTCAACGTGAACAACCGCGCGACAGCTACGGAGCGTCGATGCTGGCAGGCACAAAGTATCTTGAAATGCTACGGTCACGCTTGCCATTTACTGCAGTCACAGCGCGACTGTCGTTGACATACGGACCGGGTCAAACCGGAACTCAGCTTGTTCCATACCTTGTCGACAATCTGCTGCGTGGCCAAGCCGTGCAAATCGAACGACCGGATGATGTGCGTGACTTTATTCATATCAACGATGTGGTCCGCGCCCTTCTGTTGCTTGCAGATAACCCTTCGGCTGCGGGTCTGGTTATAAACATCGGTACTGGCATAGCGACAAAGGTAAGAGATGTGGTGGAGGACCTTGCCAAACTGACAGGGGCACCAGCCGAACTGATTGAATATGGATCGCCACCCGGTCAGGTGATGAAGCTCGTGAACGATCCTTCGTTGATAAAATCCCGGTATCCATGGGCGCCAAAGATAGCGCTGAAGGAAGGCCTGCGGGACACAGTTGAATGGTCCCGGAATGTTATGAGGTCCAAGATTTTAGCAGGGCAGAGCGCATGACAGCCGTATCGATCCTGATCCCTGCAAATTACAAAATGACCCGGGTCCGGTTGCCCTATGACCGCGCCCGTGCGGCGTTGGAAGAATTAGAAGGTGCCATTGTCGAAAGACGCATGAATAGCCCGAACCCGTTAAAGCCCCGGCAGTTCACGTTGTGCGCCGCTTCAGCACTCGTATCCCAAAAGGGCCAAAAGATCTCGAGGAGAGAGAAGTGAAAGTTCTGATTATTCAGGGTGGCTTCGGCGCGGGTGGTGCTGAAAAAATCGTTTCCATTCTCGCCGCGCACAGATCCGGTATGGGCGACGATGTCTATGTCGCCGGGTTGACGATGCCGGAAGGGGGATCTTACTTTTCTTTTCCGGACGATGTGACGTTGATGGTGGCCAGTGACGACCCCAAAGTCCGCGGACAATGGGCGCGTCTGCAACATATTCGTCAGGTCATTCGTGAAGTGAAACCGGACCTCGTGATTACGTTTCTTACCAAGATCAACGTGTTGGCGTTGGCTGCAGTGCTGGGGTGGCGGGTTCCCATCATCATTTCAGAACGGAACAATCCAAAGGCCCAGAATGCCCATCCAATATGGCGCCACGCGCAAAATCTTCTGGCGCATCGGGCCAGAACCATCGTGATGCAGACCGAGCGTGCCAGTCATGATTTGCCCCGATCCCTACAGCGCAAAGCGCAAATTGTTCCGAACCCCTGTGCCCCGTTGGAGGGCATCCGAGACCGGCTAGGAAAGGGAAATAGCCAGCTTGTCGCTGTTGGTCGCCTGGACCGTCAAAAGGGGTTTGATCTTTTGCTGCAGGCGATGCCTCAGATACTCCGAGCCAATCCCGCGGCCAAGCTTACAATTTATGGCGAAGGGCCTGAAAGAACGGCGCTGGAAGACTTGCGCGACCAGCTTGGCCTTGGGGACGCGGTTTCATTGCCGGGTGCGAGTTCATCACCGGGTGCCTGGATGGCAGGTGCGGACTTGCTGGTGTTCCCATCGCGATTTGAGGGTTTTCCCAACGTTGTTGCCGAAGCAACCGTCACCGGGTTGCCGGTTGTTTCCTTCGATTGCCCCTACGGTCCGCGCGAGCTGATCCGGCACGATGACAATGGGCAGTTGGTGCCACCTGAAGATGTCGATGCATTGGCAGCGGCGGTGATCCGGCTTTGTGAAGAACCGGAAACGCTGAACAGGATGCGGCAGTCCTTTGCACAAAACCTGAGCTGGCTTGCCCCGGACAACATTCTGGCGGTGTGGGATGATGTCATCGAATATAACACGATCAGGCAGTTTCATCATGTATTGTGACCGCCGATTAACCAGATTTCTGGATAAACCTGCGGATCGCAGAGCGCGGTACATCAATGGGAGTTCGTCTTGTTGCAGACACTGAAATCTCACGAGATATCTTCGAACCAAACGAGGCCAAAGATAGCGGTTGTCTCCAACCTCACGTCTTCGTTGTTGAATTTTAGATATGATTTGCTGAGGGATTTGTCCGAGCGGGCAGAAGTGATCGCGTGCGGCCCGGAGCGGCATGAACCCACGGAACGCGCATTGAAGGAGATCGGGGTTGAATTCGTTCAGTTTCCGCTGGCCCGCGCGGGTATGAATCCGGTGAGGGACCTACGTACATTGCGTGCGTTGGTGCAGGTGTTCAAAGAGTTCAAGCCGGATATTGTCTTCCCATACACAATTAAGCCGATCATTTACGGATGCCTCGCCGCCAAGATAGCGGGTGTACCGCGCATATACGCGATGAATACCGGGTTGGGTTATGTGTATAGTACCCACAACTTAACCCCGAAACGTCGTGTGGTAAGGACACTGTCATCGTTCCTGTACCGAAGCGCGCTCAGAGGTGTCGACGAGGTTCTGGTCTACAACAAGGCCGACGAGAAAGAGTTTCGCGAAAGAAGACTGATCAACAATGCCACGAAGCTGAGCATCGTGCCCGGCTCTGGTGTGAACCTTGATTCTTATGCGTTTTCCAATCCCCCCAACGGGGCACCGGTTTTTTTGATGATCGCGCGTCTTTTGCGTGAGAAAGGTGTCTTCGACTTTGTCGAGGCTGCGCGGGAGTTGAAACGCAGACATCCCGAGGCCCGGTGCCAGCTGTTGGGGCCGATGGATGCAAACCCCGATTCCGTCAGTCAGCGAGATATCGATGAATGGTCTCGCGAGGGCATTGTCGAGTATCTGGGGGAAACGGCAGATGTCAGACCGTATCTGGCCAATTGTTCCGTATTTGTGTTGCCGACAGCCTACCGTGAAGGAATTCCGCGGGCCACTCTCGAAGCCATGTCGACGGGACGAGCGGTGATAACATCTGACGCGCCGGGATGTGCAGATCCGGTCATTGACGGAGAAACCGGATATGTGATCCCGGTTCGCAGCCCGGACAAACTGTGTGAGGCTATGGCGCGCTTTGTTGAGAACCCCGAGCTGATCGTCAAAATGGGTCAGGCATCGCGTGACAGGGCTGTGTCCGATTTCGACGTCAGAAGGATAAACACCATCCTTCTGGGCAAGATGGGTTTGCTGGCGGATGGTGAGACCCTCTGACCATTCAAATTAACCATATAAGATATGAGCAAATGACCAGTTTTGGGTGATCATGCGGCCAACAATATCGTACAAATACGAAATTTGACCTTCTTGTAGCAAAGAAAATCCACTGACCTACGGGATACCCCTAATATCCAGAATGGGGGCGATCGACTAGCGTAAGGTTAACTTGAATGAAGACCGGTGAGGCGCTTAGCCTGACCACTCACTCTGAAAATGACCAGCATATGGGGTGCTGGTCATTTTTCTTTGTGGGTAGGCTTAACTTTCGAATGTGCCACCAAAGCGATCCATGGTGTTTTCGGGCAAACGATCGCGCGGCGCGGCATCCAAGGTTTTGGAAATAGCTTTCCGATTTGGCGATTTAGTCTAGTAAACTTTCGGTCAAAGCCGGGATTGACTACAATGCATTGGTAATTGGCAGATTGTTGCTGAGGCTGCGATGCATTGAAGAATTCACCAGCTAAAAACTTTCAGGTTTTTAGGGGCTTGTTCTTAGAAATTTGTAGCTCCGGTCTGCTGGCTATCGGTGCAGAGTATTTAGGCAAACCCTCTGATGCGACGTCGAAACCGTCAAAGTTTGGTTACCTATGAAAGCTAATTCCGGACCCCAAAATCAATTTGTGTTTTTGTGCAGCGATATAATTTCAACAAACTAAATGATAAGAATAGTGACAATCAGAATCATCTGAGGACGTTTTAGAAACAGAAAGGTGTTTAAGCTGTACCTGGTGCCATGGGTTAATTACCGACCCGGTTCTGGGATGTTCGTTTTAGTATTCCAGAACGTTTCAGATTGAGATTATGACCGGCTCTCGTTCCAAATCATTGGTGAAGCGAATTGCCAAGAACATGTCATGGCTGTTCTTGTCCCAAATCCTTGTTGCCTTCTTTGGCCTTGCCAGCCTGATCATTACGGCGCGGGCCTTGGGCCCAGCGGCTGTTGGGATTCTGGCTCTTGTCGATGCATATGTGCAGATACTGGACCGCCTTTTCAGGTTGGAGCCCTGGCAAGCGGTGATCAAGTATGGAAGCGAAGCGCTCGCACAGGATGACACATCGCGCTTTCGTCATCTGGTCAAACTATCAGTCGTTATCGATATCCTTGGTGGATTACTGGCAGGTACAATTGCCCTGTTGTTAGCACCCACTCTGGCGCCGCTGATTGGGCTGCCAGAAGATATCGGTTCATCGTATATCTCACTGGTCGCGATCGGCCTGTTCCTGTCGCTTCGGCCAACAGGTATCGCGGTACTGCGTATTTTTGACAGGTTCGATGTCCTTGCGATTTCCGACATGGTGATAGCTGGTCTGCGCTTTGTTGGCATCGTGATTGCCTACATGCTCAGCCTCAATATCTGGGCATTTCTTGCGCTGATGCTGATGCATCAGATCCTGACCGGATTGGTGGCCTTTTTCCTCGCAGTGAATGAATTACGAAAGCGTAGCCTGCAGGCCTTTATGAAGCTGAAATTGTCACAGGCGTTTTCAGACAATCCGGGTTTTTTGCGCTTTCTTTGGAACTCAAACTTCAACGTAATTCTCAGACAATCGACACAACGACTGGATGTGATCGTGGCTGGCGCAATGTTGGATGTGACCGCAGTGGGTTTCTATCAGGTCGGCAAGCGCATCATGACAAATGTTGTGCGGCTTGGCGCCCCCATTCGGCAGGTTCTATATCCTGAAATGACACGCCTCTGGGCCAGTGCCGAATTTGGAAAATTCTGGCGTCTTGTGCGCTATGTCACCTTCGCAATGTTTGGTGTTTCTCTGATCGTATCCTTGCCATTGGCGTGGAAGATGCCGGAAATCGCGGTTTTGCTGTTTGGCCCTGAGTTCCGTGAGGCAGCGCCGGTGATGACCATCTTGATGTTTGCTGCGGTCCTTTATCTTGGCGCCTTGGTTCTGAACCCGGCACTGTTGAGTATGGGATTGGATAGCGCATTGGTCAGAACGACTTTCGTTTCGACCTGCATTTTTGCAATCTCGTTCCTGCCGCTTCTTTATTGGTTGGGGATCGAAGGCATTGCGTTAACACATGTGCTGTTCAATCTCGTCTGGACGCTGGGATGTATCCTGTCCATCCGGGCATATCTGGCGAGGAACAAATGACATGTCAAAGCTACCGCCACCTGATCACCGTTTTACCGAGTAACTGTTTTACGAGCTTCCAGAGATACCAATGCCTAAGAAAATCCTATTCCCCTTTGAGGGTGACACAGTAATCGGAGGTAGCCATGTTTCAGCAATGAAGCTGGCAGCAGCGCTGGATCGGTCCAAATACGAACCCCACATCCTGATCCACTATGAGGCTGGACCTGCTGCAGACTATGCGCAATCGCTTGGGCTGGATTTTGAGGTTTTGGAAGAACCCAGCCTGATGTCGCCAGGGGGCTTGAGCTATCCCAAGGATTGCGGGGCGGGGGCTTACATGATCTCCAGCATGCGCCGTCTAGTGTCCACCTTGTCTCGCATTGACCCCGACATCGTGCACACGAACGAAGGCCGGATGCATGCCAACTGGGTGTTGCCGACCAAGCTGGCGGGCAAGAAACACATTTGGCATCACCGTCAGGATCCAACCGCGTTTGGCATCAACAAGCTGGCGCCAATGTTTTCCGATCACATCATCAGTGTCTCGCAGTTTGCAAAACCCAGCAAACCGCTTCGGTCGGTTGATCAGAAATTTACGGTGGTTCGCAGCCCATTTGATTTCAATCCAAACCCGCCCGATCGTGAGACCAGCCGCCAAGCGGTTCTTGCCGAGATGAACTTGCCGGATAACGCCATTTTGCTGGGCTATTTCGGGAATTTCGTCACCAGAAAGCGTCCCGACCACTTCGTTAAGGTCATCGCCGCCATTCAGCAGGCGACGCCTGATGTACCGGTTCACGGCTTTCTTTTTGGCAGCGTTGCTGAACGAGATGAAGAACTGAAGCAATCCTGCCTCAATATAGCTGCAGATTCGGGCATTACGGATCGCATTCATCTGATGGGATTCAGGCAACCGATTGATGGCTATATGGCGGCGATGGATGCCAATCTGGTTACCGCGTTGGACGAACCTTTTGGCCGCACTCTCATCGAAGCGATGTATCTGGGAACACCCGTTGTCGCGACACGCCATGGTGGCAATATCGAAGCGATCAGGGATCGGGAAAACGGCTTTCTGGTTGATCCGTTCGATCCGGCCGCGTTCGTCGAGCCCGTCAAGCAACTGCACCAGGACAAGGAGCTGCGCGATCGCATCTCGGCAACCGCGCAAGCGTATGCGAACGAAAACTTTGGTCTTTCAATCCATGTGAAAGGTGTCTGCGAAATCTATGATCGGTTGCTGTCCTGACGATTGACAGAACGTGGTGTCAGGGAGCATCGATTTTATAATAGGTGTTCCCCGCAACAAACCCATCCAGTCCAACCTGGCGCGCATAGTGCGCCAAATCGCTGGTTTTGTTGATAAAACCTGAATTTTTGAAGTTCAGAGAGGTGTTGCACAGCACACCGACACCGGAGATCGTTTTGAACTCATTCAATAAATCGTAGAAGAATGGGTTCTGATCACGCTCGACAGTCTGCACGCGTGCTGAGCCGTCGACATGTGTTATTGCAGCAAGATCCGGGTTTTTGACCCGATGAAAATCAAGCATGTAAGGTGAAGAACCGGATAGATCAAAGTGCTGGGCGGCGTCTTCCTGCAGCACTGATGGAGCGACGGGACTGTTCAGTGCTCGTCCTTTGATCCGGTTTAGTCTGACCCGCGTTTCGCTGGAAAATGGCGCAGCCAGAATTGAACGGTTGCCAAGGGCTCGTGGTCCAATTTCGCAATTCCCGCGCGTCCAGCCGATGATCTGACCATCCATCAGGGCCTGCGCAACGACTTTGAGGTTGAGCTCTGACATGGTGATGCCATCAGTATCGACCTTGTCGTCACAGAATGACTGACCGGAATAGACCGACCAATCCAGCTTGGCGCGACCGGTAAAGTGGCGCATAGCATCGACGGCAGTACCGATTGCACAACCTGAATCACCAGTGGTCGGCGGGATGAACACCTCACGGAACAAACCACTTTCTTTCCAGCGTGTGTTCCAGTGTCCGTTCAATCCGCAGCCGCCAGCGATAAGCAGCGGGTAGCTTTGATCGAGGTTCTTTTCCGCGAACTGGTGGAAACGATCAAAAATGGCATCTGAGAGTTTGGTTGCAAGATTCTTCAGCTTTTGGCTGTCAGTGCCAATATTGAAAAAGGGCGAATTCACAAAGGAGCTTTTGCGCAATGGATCAGTTGCCGTATTGATGGACAGAATCTGATCAATCAGCGCTTGTTCGTCTTCGTCCGCTGGGCCGTTCTCACCAAATGCACAGGCGGCCATCAACCGTCCAGGATCTTCAGGCCGCAGCTCGCCGCCTGAAATCGGGAAGTCCGGGTCGGCCAGCGCGTAAAGAAAGGCAAATCGTGTGCCTGGAGATGTCATCACCTGACCCAGATGGCGAATATTGAGCTCAGCGTCGATCTCATAGAAATCACCCAAAGCGCCTTCCCAAAGCAGGACATAACATGGCTCACCCTGCTGGAAAGGTGAAAGGGCATAGCTACACCAGATATGCGCGCGTTCATGAGTCGATGAATAATAGTCCACCGACTTGCCGAAAAACGTTCGTTTGCCGATACTCTCGGACCCAGGGCCTACACCAAAATACCCCGCACCCGAAGTGGTGACATGATCCGATCCATTGCTTGACCAGCCACTGAGGGCCAGAACATCCGGCAGGTCTTTGAACCAAAGCCCCGCGTCAATGAAGGTGTCGGGAGTTACCGGGGTGTATCTGGGAAAACTGTTCTTTTCGGCCTCGTAGGAAAACAGCAATTTCTGATCGGTACTGTCGATACCGGCAACTGTGCCGTCATGACCTGATTTAAACGACAGAATATTCATTTCCCGAACCTCACAACGCTGGCCGAACCACTTACATCCGGATCGCGCCAGAGACCTTGGAGGCACGCCAGAAGACAATCAAAAATTCAAATGCGACCCAACTAAATCAGCCGCTCAATTACAGCCTAACAGATGGTGGGCAGGGCTTGTAAACTAACTTTGACCACGGTGAGTGAGGCGGGTGGCTTAAGGAGGCATTCGTAAACGGAAAGGTAAATTCTCGGACATTGTTTACCAAAGTAGATGTTGTGCCTGGGCTGTCGGGCGAGCGCTTTCAACGCCGATTAGACCACAAAACTCAGTTGCGGAGAAAGGTCCGGCTGGCAGTTTGGATCAGCCGATTTGGACCCGACCCAGTAACAAAAAAGGGCCGGTCAAATGACCGGCCCAGATTATACAGGTGAACCGAGGGATCAGTTCGACGCTGCCATCAGTTTTTCGTTATGCTCGCGCAGGGTGTCGGAAACGATGGCGTACCACTCACCCGATTCACGCATCTCGTTCAGACCCTTGTTCAGCATGGCCAGATACTGCTTGCCGAACGGGTTGCTGCGGTGTGCGATGAAACGCAGCGACGACAGCGAGGTCACGAATGGGTTTTCGATCATGTCGTTCTGGTTCAGGCCCATTTCCGACATGGTGTCCGAGAACAGCTGGACTTCGAAGGTGGCGATGTCCGCGGTACCGGTCAGGACCGCATCAAGGCACTCACGCGCGGTGATCGGCTGCATCAGGGTCATGGATTCGCCGTTGTGCAGGCCTTCTTGTTCCAGATCGTGGATGAACCAACCGTCCATACGGCAGATGGTTGCGCCTTTCAGCTCGTCGAAGGTGGTTGCGTTGGCGTAGTTGCTCTCTGGCAGGGTGTAGAAGCCGACAACAATGTCATACACCGGAACAGACGAGTCGAACTGGGTGCAGCGTACTTCGGTTTCCCAAGACCACTCATACGAACGGTTGGTGCAGTCAGGCATGTTCCATGCCATCGATACATCGAACGCGCCGAGCGGCAGCAGTGTTTCCAGGTGCGAGTTCCAGTCATCTACGAAGCTGACCGAGTAGTCGCGCGCGTTACCGCCACGCTGCAGCGCTGTGGTACCCAGACGGGTAATCGCACCACCGCCATTCAGCGATTCATCCGCGAAAGGTGCCCAGCCGTTGCCGGTGACCAACTTGATCGGCGGCTGGTAAACGCTCGAACGTTGGACGCTTGCAGCACGCTGTTCTTCCGCTGCGATGATCTCTTGGGCCGAACGGCCGTTCGGCAGGCTACCGTCTTCACAAGGCAGGGCCAGTACCAAGCCCGGCTCCAGCGAGTTCGGGTTGGTGATGATGTTACGGTTCGCGTTAAAGATCGGCTGGTAGTTCGATGTGCCGTAAGCCGCGATGGCGATCGTAGCCATCGTGTCACCGTCGACAACCGTATAGTTTGTACAAGCTTCCTGTGCAGCGGCTGCACCGGCGCTCAGCGCAGTAACGGCTGCGGCCGACATCACTGCTTTCTTCAGTTTCAATTCAAACATGTCCACTTCCTCCAGACTTTTGTTTTGTCAGGCCTCTTGGGGCCTTAGCCATTTTCCATTTGATGACGCAGGGCGGTCGACACGATGTCGCGCCATTCACCCGATTGCTGCATGATCGCCAGACCCTGATTAAGCGTCTCTAGGATCGCTTCCCCATCTGGATTATCTTTGTGGGTCATGACGTTAAGCGACTTTACCGCCGCCAGGTTGGGGTTTTCGATGATCTTATGTTCGTAGCCGAGGCGGCTGATGGCTTCGACCGCGAGATGCGCCTCAATCGCGACGATGTCAGCGCGGCCATCCATGACGGCGTGGAAACACTCGTCAGGCTCAACCGGGCGAAGCATCGTGATAGCCGGTTCATAGAGGCCGACCGCATCCATGTGCGACAGCGACCAGCCTTCAGGACGACAAATCGTGGTGCCAGCAAAGTCGGCATAGGTCAGAGTTTCCTCGTAACCGCTTCCTTCCTTGGCAAAGAAGGTGTCCACAACTTCATAAAACGGGTTTGAGAAGTTGTAAGTTTCGCAACGCACGCGGTCTTTTTCAGACAGGGCCTCTGCTTCTTCACAGTTCGGTCGCGACCACGGGAAGGTAGCGTCAAATGCCAAAGTCGGCATCAGCAGATCCAGATGCGATGACCAGTCGTTGACGAACTGGATCTTATAGGCCTGCTCTGGCGCGGCCCGGAACATGGCGGTTTCAACCAACTGGGTATACAGACCACGATGTGGCAGGGCCTCGTCGGTGAACGGGGCGTAGTTGCCGCCAGTGATCAGCAGCAGCTGGCGATCGCGGATCTCGGGGCGTTCGCCGCTTGTGGCATTGCGGATCAGCGCGGCACCTTCGGCGCGAGCTGCCTCAATTTCCTTCTTTGCCTCTGCCTTGGCCGCTATCACGGCCTCTTCGCTGGTCTTCTTGGCCTCGGCTTCGGCTGCCGCAACACGCGCTTCGGCATCTGCAATGGCTTGCTCGGCGCGTGCTTCGGCGGCTTTGACCAGCTCAGCAGCCATTTCCGCGGCCATGCGCTCGGCTTCAGTATCACCCTGAGGTATAGCGCGGCCCACGTCTTCCAGGCAGGGGAATTCCAGAACGTCGCCGACCCGGATGATGTTCGGGTTGGACCCGATCACGTCGCGGTTTGCATCATAGATGATCCGGTAATCTTCGGTCGAATAGACCTGGATTGCCAGTTCCCGCAGGCTGTCGCCGCGCTGGATTTCATATGTTGAACAAGCCTCTTGCGCCGAGGCTGCCCCCGTCGCGGCAGCAAGTGCCAGGCTGGATATGATCAGGTGTGTTCGCATGAGTCCTGTTGCTTTGCCTTTTTTGGTTATTGTCCTGCCGGCTTGACGACGGCGATTGAAACGTTGTCCTGGTCGGGATCCTCCTTGGCCTGCAGCGCCTGCAGCAGGGTATCGGCGATGTCCTGAGACAAAGACTGCGCATGATCGTTCAGGATCGACTGGATCTCGTCATTGCTGAGATATTGCAGCCCATCACTGCCCAGGATCAGAATATCATCCGCATTCAGAACCAGAGGCTCCTCGGGACAATCAACCTTGGGAATGGATGCACCCATGATCACCGACGTCAGCTGATTGCGGTCGGGGTGTGACCGCGCCTCGTCGGGGGACAAAATCCCTTGGGCGACCTGCGCATCGATCTCGGGTGCCATTGAATGGTCTTCGTTGATTTGGGTCAGTGTGCCGTCCCGATACAGGTACATCGGGCTGTCACCGATCGAAATCCAGAACACCCGCTGCCCCAGAAGCAGCATGCCCAACAAGGTCGAACCCATGCTGAAACCCTGGCTCTGTTCGTCACCGTGATTGGCGATTGCGGCGTTGGCCTGCATCGCAGCCATCGGCAGTGCATCGATCAATGCGCCTTCGGCAGCATCGGGATCTTCCATCTGCGTATCGACCACTTCTCTCCAGGCGGAAAGAACCAGCTCTGATGCAACTTCACCCGCTTCGTGGCCACCCATACCATCGGCCACCACAACATAACCCGAGTTCGAAGCATCAAAGACACGAGCGGCGATCGCATCTTCCTGCGTTTCGCGCTGACCCTGGTTCAGGATCAGTGCAATGTCATATGCCGGAGTCGCCAGCATCTATTATGCGTCCCGCCAATCAAAGCCATCGTCGCAGAAGGCTGCAAAACGAAGAGAGGTTTCGCTGATACGGATCAGGTCTCCGCTGTTCAGTGCGATGGTGCTGAGCACCGGTTTGCCATTCAGACGCACAAGGTTGGCCTTACCGCCATGTCCCAGATAGCATTTGCGATCTTCCGGGTCATAAGCAATCACAGCATGGTTGCTTCGCGAGATACCCGTATCACCGAAATCGAGCTGAATGGCTTGATCATCGTTACGACCAATCTGCATCAGCCCTTCGGTCAGTGTAACACTGGAGCCGCGGCCCGGACCGCTGGTCACGACCAGCCAACCTACGGGGAAGGTTTCTTGTGCCGCTTCGGTCTTGGCGACCGGTTCAGCGCTTTCCATCAGGTCCTGAACATGCGTGTCCGCGCGTTCGAAGCCCAGGAACGTGGTTTTGACGCGCGACCGGCGATCCTCGGCTGGTGCTGGCGCTGCAAGCGGTTCTGGCTGTGTATCTTGCTCAGGTTCTGCTGCGACCTGCTCAGCTTCAACTGGCTCGGTCGGGGCTTCGGGCGCTTCGGCAACTGGTTCAGGCTCAGCGGTGACAGCTTCTGCCGGTGTTTCAGGTTCTGCCGGGGTCTCAGCTATCTCTTCACTTGGGTCTGCAGATGCCTGCGCGACGGCAGCCAACATATCTTCTTCTTCAGTGCTTTCAGCGGTCTCGGTCGGTGCCACGTGCAGGGTGACGACTTGTTCCTCTTCGACAGCTTCTGCCTCGACGGCCGGTGCCTCAGCAACAGTTTCTTCAGCTTCGGCAATCTCGCCTTCTTCGGCTTTTTCTTCACGCTCAGCGAAGTCAGGCATCTTTTCTTCGGGGATCAGCTCATCGGATTCTTCGTATGAATCGGATGACAGATTACCACCGGCCAACGCCTGACGCAGTGCATTGAAATCCGCAATTGGTTCCTGCTGCTCAGCGGTTTCCGCTTCGGTTGTCTGCTCGCTTTCGGCTTCTTTGGCTTTGCCGGCACCTTCGAGAAGCCGGCTGAGAGGGCTTTTATATTTGAACATGGTGTCGACACCTTTTTGAATTCTGGGCATGGGGGTTGAGAACCCACGCGTCTGCTACTGTCCTCTGCGCGCAAGTTGCGCAGTGGTACTGATGATTGAAAAAACCAGAGAACTCTTACTTTCCGCGGCGGGCCGGTCCCCGTCAGGATGGCTGTTCAGGCAGCCACCCTCAGCAAAACACACACTGGCGGATTACAATTGAACCGGTCAGACTACTCCTGCGCTAACTGCATGACAGCAGTTGTCTCGGCCCCGTTGCGCAAAACAGTCAGTCGCGCTTCGGGTTGATCATTGGAAACAAGCTGGGCCAACGCCTCATCCAGACTTTCCGGACTATCGATGACCGTGTCGGTGTTGTTTTCCCGCAGCAAGATATCCCCTTGTTGCAGCCCACCGGCATGCGCAGCAGGTACATTGGTGACAACGGTCTGCCAACCTGCATCAGAGGTATTGCGCACGGTCAGGCCATACCCGTTCTCAAGACCGAACATGCGGATTGCGGGCAGGGCGAGCAGACCATTCTTGGCCCGTGTCTCACCGATGGGGCGATACCGCGCCGCGACGCGAATATAACCGTCAGGATCCACCTTGAGGTCGTCCAGTACCTGCGCAGCAAAGGTTGCATCTGCACGAACCGGTTTTCCGTTCAGCGTATAGATAGCTGCTCCGCGCTTGACCCAGTCACCGATGACGGACATGTCCCGGTTAGGATCGACGCCGGTAATCGCGATAGTGCTGCCGGTCGAGGCACGCCGCTTGGCCGTTGCAAATGGGATTTCGACGTCCCAGTGTCCAAAGGCAACCTGGTTCTCAGCCAGATTCACGGGCGTGGCAGGGGCCGGAGTTTCAGCTGCGGCTGTAGCGGCTTCTTCCGCAGAAGGTTCTGCAGCTGCGGTTGCCGTTTCTTCCGGCTGAACCTCGACAGGCGCAGTCTGAGGCTGCTCGACAGGTTCGCTTTGTGCCTGCTCGACAGGCTGTTCCTGTGCTGCTGAATTGTTCTGGGCAGTTTCTGTTTCTTCCGCTGCCGCAGGTGTCGGTTCTGCCGGAGCCTCTGCCGTCTGTTCAGCAGGCTCGGGGGTCGGAGCTTGCGTTTCAGGTGCAGGAGTTACCTCAGCTGTCTCTGCCGGGGCTTCGGGCTCGGACTTGTCACCCGACAATACGAAAAAGCCACCTGCAGCAAGTGCCACCGCCACAACGGCTGCACCAGCAATCATCTTGCCGCTGCCGCCTGATCCACTCTGCACCACCGTATCAACGGCAGCTGGGGTGTCCTCAGTGGCAGCAAACTTGGCCTGTTCGTCGTCTTTCTTGTCTTCGTTGCCCAATGCGAGATCGGAGTTGCCTGCCAAAAGCGCTGTCACAACTGCCTCGGCATTCTCGCTTTCCGCTTTGATGCGGGCCTGTTCGGCCTCTTCATCCTTGCGATCCATACCAACGATCACTGAAACCGGACGGTAAGCGAACGAGTCGAACATGACGCCGGGGCCGCGGAACATACGCAGCCAGTCCAGCGCAGTTTGCAGGCGATCGGTTGCATGAACCTCCATCGCCTTGTCGATAGCTTCAAGGAACCCTTCGGGGTATCCTTCGAAACGACCGACCAGTGGAGTGTAGGGATCCGGCTGACCATTGTTGAAAGCAGTCAGGCGGGATTGACCGTCAACCGGACGTTCGCCGCTGATAGCGTGATACAATGTAGCGGCCAGCACATAGAGGTCACTGCTGGGTCCCTGTTCGGCACCGCGAACATAAAACTCGTGCGGGGAATAGCCGTCCTTGATCACCCGAAGCGTCAGAAGCGCCGCAGTCTTGTTGGCGGCCTGCTCGCGTGCGGCGCCAAAGTCGATCAGGACAGGTTCACCATTTTCATCGATCAGGATGTTATCGGGCGAAATATCACGATGCAGCATGCCACTCTGGTGAATGAACGACACCGCTGACAGCATCTTTTCGGTTACCTGAACAATGAAATCCGGACCGGATTCATTCTCAGGATCGTCCATGTAGTCCAACAGGTCGCAACCACGGATCAGATCCATCGCTATATATGCGGTGTTGTTGTCTTCAAAGACCTGATGCACATCGACGATGTTGGGGTGAACCAGGCGAGCATGGTTGCGGGCCTCTTGAATAAAGAGGTCAACAATCGCGCTCAGATCTTCTTTGTAGGCCGGATCAGCGGGTTCGACATGATCCCCGTCGCGACGGCAAAGCGCGCCCGGATAGCACTCTTTGATGACGACATCACGCTCTAGGCTATCGCGTGCAAGATAGGTGATCCCAAAGCCGCCATTGCTCAGAAAGCGAAGGATCTCATACTGGCCACGCAACAGTTTTGCACCTGGTTGCAGACCTTGAATCTGTGGTTCGTCGTGCGATGCACCGACAGCCTGGTTATGGCTCATTTCTACCCGCCCATATTACTCGTTTTGCGGCCTTATTTAACAGGGTTAAAAACCCGCGAACTCATAACCAGACACAACCGCAGGACACTTGAGAACGGTTAGACGTTTCAAATTTGACTTTATTGGGGCCGCCTCATGGCTTCACTAAGGATCGTTTTTTACGAACATCTATATGTTGTTTTTGAAGTGGGCGCAAAAACCATATATAGATATGACGGGCCAAAAAAATGGGGGCAGTTGCCCCCGATATGTTCGTTTGGTCTACGAATTCGAAACAATGCGAATCTGATTCCGATGGATTCGATTCGCCGCACTGCGGCTCAATCAATGCGTGAACTGATCATGTCCCGGTTTTTGTCTGCGCAGATTCGACTGTGCTTCCGGCCCATGCAAGGTTGTCGCTAAGCTGAGCGAGTATGCCGATTGCATCTTTGAGCGGGGCATCACCACTCTCGAACTGAAGTAAAAGCAGCAGGTCTGTGGCCTTTTCGAATTCGCCGGGAATCCAATCTGCTTCCGGGTCAATTTCAGCACCACTTTCCAGGCGTTCAGCGAAGTCCTCAACAATTTCCTGACAGCTTTGTAGAAAGGCTGCCGGTTCGATATCCGAGGAATCGCGAAGATCTTCGTAGATGCTGGCGATGGCGGCCAGCCAATCCTCTAGAATAGGATTGTTCAGAGGCGGAAGAGCCGAACCAAGGCTCGACTGAATGGAACGATTGTCGGGTTCAGGTTCTTCAGATTTGTCGCCTGTCAGTTCATCCAGATATGGCATGAAATGTTCCGACAGATCATTGCGGGCTGCATCCAGATCACTTTGACGGCGATCCGATGCTGCCTCGAGAACCTGCTCGGCCAGATTCTGACCGCCACAGGTTTCCCAAAGTGCAAAATCGGGTTCAGGCTCCTTCGCCATGGCGCGCACGGCAACCGGCGTACCAATCGGAACGACAGATCGGAACATGCCGGCCTTTTCCTTCTCCAGGCGCGAAAGAACCCGGTCCAAGGCATCGCTGACATGAGGAAGGTCGGCATGGGTGACGGCCAACAGGCTGTTGGCTCGCAGTTCTTCCGGAACCTGAGCCCAAAGGTGCCGTTCCGTTTCGCGCCATGCGTTTGCACCGTTGGTGCACCAGATCGCGCAATCGACGAATTTCAACAGGTCCAGGGTTGGCTTGTATGTCTCGTCCAAGGCGCCGGTACCCGGCAGATCAAACAATGAGATTTCGCGCAGGGCAGGGGTATTCAGCCCTACGGAAATAAAGTCGGGATTGTCAGCGGCGGCTTTCTCAAGCGCGATACCAGAATAGACTTTGGGCTCTTTGTCCCACCAGCCAACTGTGGTTTCCGGGGTGTCGGCATAAGCGACGATCACCAGTGGCAGTTTCAGGTGCTGAGGGCCGGTCGGCAGGATATCTGCGCCAGCCAGCATATTTGCCAGGCTGGATTTACCGGCGCCAAACTCGCCGGCAAAACCGATAGAGACGGCGTTCGACAACCGCTCGGCATGGGCCAGCGCCCGTGTGCGCATATCATCCAATTCGGGCGTGGAAGGCTGCTTTTCGGTCGCGTTCAGAAAACGCTCCAGTTGCCGCACCTCCTGCTCGGTTCCGGGAAATTCGATCACTCGGCAGCCTCCGCTTGTATATCTTCCGCGTGTTCTGATCCAAATGCCGATCCCAGCTCATCTGCGATGCGGCGCGCACGGTCGAAATCGGCCTGCGCTTCGGTTCGGGCGCATGTTTCGCCCGAGCCGGTGCGGTTTTCAAGATGGCCTGCAAGCAGAGCCAGAAAATGATCCAGAACCGTGTTCAAACGCTCCATCAGATCACCGCGTGCAGTATCGACCAGATCGTCCCCGATCATCTCGAATTCCTGCACAATCATCTTTTCAGCGCGCGAAACCACGCTGTTGCGCGAGATCAGCCGGGACAGCCAATTGACGCGCAATTCCACCGTAATGCCACGGGTCAGAGCGGTCGTGTCCGGACGGAACCACCGCACAGCACTCGTGTTCATGCGATTGTCAGCCGGTTCCTGCCAGCCAGGCAGGGCGCGCAGTGCGGCATTGCTCTGCATATCGATCGCATAAAGCTCGCTCAGCATCCGCTGGCGCACCACTTGTGTGGCACCCTGTACCAATTCACGCATCCGTTCCCGCAGAGGGGTGAAGTTCAGTTCGGTCGCACCGCCTTTGGCAAGCAGGGGCGATTGACCGTCTGGTCCACGAACAACGTTTGAAACCGCCTCGGACACGGTATCGTCCATAACGCCGCGCAAGTTGGCAAGGACATCGTCCATATCCTTGGTTATCTCGTTTGTTTTGTCAGCTACCAGTTCGCGCAACGAGGCAAGGGTCTTGTCATTCTCATCTGCATTCTGAGCAGTCGAGTCATCCTCGCTCTCCAGCACGCGCAGCCGTGCAGTGCTGCGCTCGAGTTCACCCTGAGCAAAGCTGTTGAGATGTTGCCATGCCATCCGCAACTGTTCACTACGCGGGCCATCGGTCAGCGCGGTTGTCACATGTCGACGTAAATCAGGCAGGCCCGAAGCGATCATTGCTGCAAAGCGCAGAACCGCCTCGCGGCTGATAGGGCCGGGGCCTTGTTTGATCTCTTCGACCCCATCCAGATACTGCTTCATCTGTTCCGGATGCGCGCGCAGCCAGGCCAGAACCGCATCGTGATTGATGCCCGTTTCATCGCCGGTCAACGCATAGTGCGCCCACTGAGCACTGCCCATCAATACATCGATGTTCGAGTTCCCCAGCGCCTTTTCCAAGCCATCAAGCACATCCGCACGGACTTTGCCTGCATCTTCTGCACCGCCGCCAAGCTCATCCACGCGGTTGACGAAAACGACGATCTGGCCCAACTCCAGCGCTTGCATAAGCCGGAACAGCTTCAAGTCTGCCCGCGAAAGGGCCTGATGCGCAGAAAGGACGACGACGAAGAAATCAGATTCCTTGAGATACTGCCGCGAGATTTCTTCGCGGATCAGCAAGGGGTCGTTAACGCCGGGTGTATCAGTGACGGTCAGCGGGTAGGGGAAGTGACCAATGTCAAAATAGACCTCGGCCTTCCGCGTGATATCGCTATAAAGCCCGCGATCCGAACCCGGATCATGCTCCTCTTCATCTGACGGATCGTCGCCGGCGCACACATAGCGGGCCAGATCGTCCGAAGTCAGTTCCTCCAGGTCGTGTTGCTGGCCCAACAACTGCTCGTAACTATCACCAAGACGCAGGCGCGCGCGCGTTTTCATCGCCTCGACCTGTTCTTCGATCATCTCGCGCTTATAGCTGTCCTCGTCATCAGGGAACATGTTGCGCAGCTCTTCGCCTTCGGCGATGAGGGCTTGCCATTGGCGGTTGTCAAAGAAATGGAACTCGGCCCCGGCATTGCGTCCTGAGGGATGACCGAAATGCATGTCGGTGATGACCGTGGTCCAAGGGTTCACATCAGAAGGCAGGAATTCTGCCTGACCGGTGAAGCCGTTGATAAGTCGGGATTTCCCGGCCTTGATCTGACCGACGAAGGCGATCGATGGTTTCAGGTTTGATAGGTCATCAACGATGCGCGAAATGAACTGACGGGTTTCGTCATTGCTCACTTCATTCATGTCGTTTGCGATGCGTATTAACTCACGACGATCAGATTCACTCATAACATTTACCCCAAGCACTCGTATTCAAGGATCGACTCAACAGAAATAATGAATGTTTTGGGGAGACGGTCATTAGGCCGTCTCCCGAATGGATTTCCACAGACTAACTACAGCACCCAGCTTGCGCGCCTCATGTACGGCAGCAGCAACGTTTTTGCCGTCGCGCAGCAGGGCAAGTCCGGCACCTTGTCCGCCTGCCGGGCGCATCACGATCAACTGCGGATGCGTGAGGGTTGTTGCACTGTCAGCGTCCCAACCGGCAAGATCCTTGGCAAAGTTCTGCAACAATGCCTGATCCGGATGCAGGGGTTGTCCCTCGGTACATGCGCCGTCCAGTTGCGTGGCGCCACTATCGCTGGGGGAAAGGAAACGGCCCAAGGCAAAACGCTCGGCACCGTCAAAGAAGCGTTGCGCCATACCCGAACCTTCAGGAACAGCGGCTTGTTCAATCGCCGAGGGTTCTTGCTCGGAATCTGGCGCGTCTAATGCCACGTCCTCGATATCCGGAACGATCGAAACCCGAGGTTCCGCAGGCAATTCGATCTGAGCACAGGCGCTTTCGATCTCTGAATAGGTGATGCCCACATCATCTGCTTCCAGCGCAGTATCCGGGCGTACAGACACCAGTTGGAGCGGGCCAGGCGCGGCGGCGATATTCGAAACAAGCTGGGCCAGCTTTTCCGTCAAAGCCTCGCGCGGCTCGGTTTCGAAATCCGGTACGGAACCGGTGCTGGCACCAAATACGTCGGTCACCCGAGAGCTGTTGACCTCAACCGCGAGGCAGTTGCCATTTGGTGATGTAAACTCAAGTCGGCGCGGCAGAATAGTGCCGCGTATCACGCGGAGCACATCTGACCGTCGCGCATCAGCCGTTTCCCCCGGCAGCTGAATCGCGGGCGACAAACGAGGTCGCGCTGACCGTCCGATGTCTTCGAGCATGTCGAGTATTTCTGTATCCATCATCCCGTGACCCCCTCTGGTCCCGTCTAAACTGCGGCCGCAACCGGCCCCAGGCTGAGATGTGATTTCGTAAGCGCCAGCCCGATATTTGCGCTGTCGCGGCAGATGTAGCAGACCACATGTTCAGGATATTCCTTGGTCCGCAGAAAGATGTGCAGCCGATCATTCGAAAACACGGCGATTTCCCCAAATCCCGGATTTTCCGAATCCTGAACACCTGCTGCACGCAGAAGTTTTTCGAATGCTTTCACGCCCTGACCCTGAAACAGATTGGCCACCGCAACTGCCAGAGTGTCCAGAACTTCCTCACTCTCTGGCTGTGTGGTTTTGGTTCCCAACAGCATTCCGGTTTCCATATCCACATATCCGGCTGCGATGCAGTCGGGGATGGTTTCCATTGCTGTTGTCAACGCAGCTTCGATTGTCATCTAAAAACCTGCATCCCTATAAAAATCCTTCAGGCGCAACGGGTTATAACCGTCGCGCCGCTGATTAACATCATTATCCGACACCGCAAATGAAAATCGACATGCGACCAGAAAGGAGGCGGACGGTCACAAGACATGCCACTCCGCTCCGCTGTTCTTGTTGGCATTCGGAAGCGCCCGAAGGGCCTCCTTCGTCTGCTTTGCGTTGTGCTCCAGAGCGATCTGGTCGAACTCTTCCAGAAATGCCATGAACACGGTTTTCAGTCCCTGAGTGTCCTCGGGCAGATCTTCGTTGGCTGCGATCTCGCGCCACATGGCCGCCGCGCTCAGCGGTGTTCCTGCAGGCACGTTCAAAAGCTCTTCCAACGCGGTTTCGGTTTTGCTGGTTTCGGCCAGAGTTTCCGGTTTTTCAGCTTCGGGTGTCACGTCAGGCATCGACACGACTTCGGCCCCATTCAGTGCGTTTGACACTGGCTCCGGTTCATACTCATCATTGTTTTCGGATTGCTCGCTTAGCAATGCCGTAATCGAGGAAACCGATACTTCGATTTCGGAAACAGGCGTTTCTTCAGCTTCAGTATCTTCTGCAATCGCTATTGGCTGATCTGCAAGTTTGCTGGCCAACGACACCAGCAGGTCATCCGAACCCGTCTCATTCGTCGGTTCAGACAGCGCTGGGGCATCTTCAGCCTCAAGAAGCACTTCCTCGTCCTGATCGTCATCGTCGTCGATATAATCGAGATCGAATTCGTCACTATCAGACATGGACTGTCCGAGATTGGACAATTCCAACGGATCGTTCGCTGTATCCTTGAAGAAAGCTCGCAGCTCATCTTCGGATGTGCCCGTTGCAGCGTCTTCCTCGAGGTTGGTTTCAGGAGCCATTTCCGCACGCAGCCGTTCAGCCTCATCCGAGTCAATACGGGTACGTTCGGGTTCTTCGCTTCTCCGCTCGACCCGGGCTGGACGTACCGGGAAGCTGGTGATGACATCATCCTCGTCAGTCGGACTGATGGGGGTCTCAGTATCCTCAAGTGGGTTCATCAGTTTCAGCGGAGCGCTCTGATCTGCTTCGACCGACGCTGGTGCTGCCTGATCCATTTGTTGTTTTGGCCGCAAAGGTTGAACCTTGGGCGCTTCGGACAGGCTCTTGTCGATCTGGTATCGGGCCAATTGATCGGCACGGCTGTCCATGATCTGCTCGGTGATCTCGAGGAAACTGTCGATCATTTTGCCGCCGCCGCTGCGCGACCAAAGTTCGGCATCACCTGTCTGGTCACGCGCGGTAATCGCATCACGCGCCGAAAACAGGATCGATCTATTGAACAGATGACCTGCTTCGCGGTTCACGCGGCGCAGCACTTTCTGGCGATCTTTCGGCCCCAAAGCATCCGCACGTGTGACCAGGAGCAGCGAATTGTGCTGCAGGCGTTCAGGCAACGACACCCAGGTTGCACGTTCGGTTTCGCGCCACGCCTGCGTCGAGTGGGTGCACCACAATACCCCGTTTGCCTGGCCAACCGCTCGGCGCCACACATCAGTCGAAATCTTGGGATCCGAGATGCCAGGCGTGTCGATCAGGTCAACAGCTTCAAGAATGTCGGCCTCAAGATAGATACGGATGAACTGTGCATCGTTGACGCCGATTTCATCCAGCTGATCCAGTTCAATATTGCGAGTGCTGCCATCGTGGCCTTTGACATACGCGGACTGATTGCCCCAACTGAACCAAACGGGCGGCAATTGCGTTGCCGTAACCTGCGTTGGCAGGGCCTGCGTGCGCAACAGGAAGTTCATCAGCGTGGATTTACCAGCGCTGAATTCTCCCATAAGCGCGAAAACGGGCTTGCGGCGGGACCACTGCTCGATACGCTCCCATGCCCGAGGAGAGACGAAGCGGGTTGTAGAATCTTTTACCATAACTCTTCTTATGCTGCTTCGTTACTAAGGTCTTTGAGGATGTCGCCCAAGATCTCATCACGTGATTTCGTGGGCTGCATCCCTGCCATCAACTCGGCATTGCGTGCGGGATCCTTTTCTGCCGAATGCGAGATGCTCAGCAGTGTCTCCTTCTGTTCACGCATGAAGTCCGAGAGAATGGCACGTACATTTTCAAGTACGGCTGCGATTTGGTTTTCCTCGATGTCCTTGGTGATCGAATTCGCCTCGGACGCGATCAGTCGTTTGTAGTCAGCGGCATACGCTTCAAAGCCCTTGCGTTTTTGCCACCAGCGGCGCCACCAGGTGCTTTGAAGATCCAGCGCGATTGTACGCCCGATCCCCAGTGGCGGCGGCACGCGCGGAACGATCGGCGCTTCGATGCTGAACTCACCCAGGTGGTTGCCCAACAGCTTATGATACAGCGCTTCAACGTCACCTGCGGCAGAGGAATACAGCGCACCTGCGTCTTTGCGCATTGACCGTGCAAAGCTGAAATATGCTGCCTTCTGAAGGGTGCGAAGTCCGGCTGGATCATATTGCCAGGTGCCCTGTTCGCCGTTCTGCTCGAGATGTGCAATCAGCGAGTCTGTCGCGCGTTTGACAAAGTTTGCCTCAGCCGAAGCGAGCCGTTCGAGCACTTTGTCGCGCAACGCTGTCGTTAGTTCGGCTACTTTCTTTTCATATTCAGCGGAAACTGCCGAAATCGCGTCTTCGGGGGATACGCCATCCAGATCGCGTACGACGCCCTCACCACTCGAGAGGTTCTTGGCAACAGCCGTGGCGCGAATCTGGCTCGCGATATTGCGCGCGCGATGACGCACACGATCCAGCAAGCGATTGCCCGCTCCTTCGGCGATGCGTTCATTCATCGCGAGCAATAGATCGGGCAGGCCCGAAAGCGCCCAGATCTTGTCCAGCGAAGCCGCCTGTTCACCAAACCCGGCAGCCAGATAGAAAGTGTTCAACGCCTGACGCGATTCCTCGTTCAGAACATCAGGATTACCAGTCAGAGCAGCCTCGGCCCAAAGGGCACTCCCGAACACGATACTGGTGTTGGCATCGATATTATTCTGCTTGAGCGTGTCCTGAATACGATCACGGATCTCCGGGACCTGATTAACCGGGTCTGACAGTTCATCGATGCGGTTTACGAACAGGATGATCTGGCGGTTTTCAAACTGCGCGATGATCCGCATCAGCGCCATATCCATGGTGGTCAGCGCCTGGCTGGCAGCCAGAACCACGATACATACTTCTGATCCGCGCAGGCTGCGCAGTGTGATCTGCTCGCGCACCATGAAGGTATCGTTCACGCCGGGCGTGTCGCACAGTTTCAGCGAAATAGGATATTGCGGAATATCCATGTACAGTTCCGCAGATTTTGTCACATCTGCAAAGCGACCGGTCTTGGGGTCGATGTCCGGGTCGTCTTCATCACCCAGACAGACATAGCGCTGGATCAGTTCTTCATCGAAATAGTCGTATTGGTGGCTCTGGCCCAACACGAGGTCGAAATGCTTGCCCAACCGTTCTTCGGACTTGGCCTTCATCTCGCCGATCTGACGCCGGATATCGTCCATTTCGTCATCGGCGCCGGCGCGGTTGGCCAGCTCACCCAAGCGGCCGCCGCCGACCATCAGGTTGTCCCATTCTTCCTGCTCAAAGAAGGTAAACTTGGACTTGGTATCACCCGGTGTGCGGGTGTTGATGTTCAGCGTGGTAACGACCGAGGTCCACGGGTTTACGTCCGATGGCAGCAAGCCCGGGCGACCCGCGAGGATGTTCACAATCGAGGATTTGCCGGCTTTGACCTGCCCCACCATCGTGACGCTGGCAGTGAAATTCTCCATCCGCGTCTTGAGCGTTGCAAGTCGGGCCGAGGAGCGCGCATCCGCCACCTCTGTCAATTGGTCGATCTGCGTCGTCAGCGAAGACATGGCCGATGTCATCGGCGCAAGTGTTTCGTTCCCTACAGACAGAAGGTGATCGTTACGCGCCATGTTTAGCCTCCGGTGCCAGTAGCGGGAATCTGTGCCTCTGCAACGTCCGACAGACGTCCAGCCGGAATACTGGTAAGTGTGTCGATCCGCGCGATCAGATCCAGAGCGTTACCCAGGATCGCGGCTTCTTTGCGCGGAGAGATCGATTCGTAGGCCTGTGAGTCAGCCAGAACTTCGATCGAGCTGAACCGGTCGCCGTTCTCAAGGCAGGCTACGCGCCGACCTGTCGGGAAGCCATCGGATTTGCTGGATGGCAGCGGCATCCGGGTATTGGCCAGCAGATACTGTTCGCCTGAATGCGTCTTGAGCGCGATACCAAAGCCCGTATCAGGGTGTTGTTTGTTCAGAGTTTTGAGCTCGCCGATAAAGCTCTCACGTGCAAGAAAGACAGCGTCTTGCTCGGCGGCAGCGGAGTTGATCTGTTCGGTCACGACGGAGACCCTTGTGTTGGAGTTGAGCAGGAACTCGTAACAATGCCTCGCGGCGAAAAGACTCATTAACTCCTTGCTAGAAATAACAACCTTTAAGGCGGTGTTATTTTGACGTGAATAAGATTTTTTGGCGGTTGAATTGTGGCGCAATTGTGTTTGCACTTACTTATTAATGCCTCAACCAATGGGAGAGTACTCGACAATGTTGGCATCGATCGGACGAGCGCCTGACCTTTTAGACGCCGGCTGCGCAATGTGGCTAATGATATCACTAATTACTTGATAATAAACGTTAATAATATGTAATCGACACCAATGCGGCTCTCCCTTTAGTTGATCTAGAGTGCATTTTGATCTGGAGTGAAACTTTTTAGGGTTTTGAAAGGCATTGTACGGAACGTTGTTGATTCAGCATTACTCAACGTAAGCGGGCTAAAAGAATCTGGCGGGTAAATTTTAATGTCTCGTAATTGGCAACAATAGAGGCAATTTGTGGCAACCCCTTCCTAATAAGACTTTGACAGGTTTTTTAGGATGTGAGCGCGCCTAGATTCCAATAAATCATGTATTTTGTTTCGATGCGCTTCGAGGGAGCGCTTGCTGCTGTTCGCTAGTTCGAGCCAGAAGTTCCCTGATCGGTTGCGATGTATTGTTGCGATGTGGGGGTCAATAAACTCCATCACACCGCAATTTACCTCTCGCACTTGTCTGGAAGCTTTGTTATGCAGCGCCACATTCCGGGGTCATTGGCGCCGGGTTGCGGGTGTGGCGAAATTGGTAGACGCACCAGATTTAGGTTCTGGCGCCGCAAGGCGTGGGGGTTCAAGTCCCTCCACCCGCACCAAAGATTTGTATGTCAGGTCCCGTAGCGGGCCATAAACATGTCCACCGCCTGCAGGGCGACCTCATCGATCTCTTCCTGCGAAAAGCTTGACTGGATGCCAAAAGCTGCTCTGCCCCACAGTCGGACTTTGCAAAGTTCAGAAAACTGTTCCGCAGCGATGTGAATGTCCTCGATAACCAGCTCGCCATTGGCGACGGCCTTTTCCAGATACTCTGCGAGCTGTCGTTGACCGTTCTCGGGACCAGCCTGATAAAAAGCCTTACCAAGCTCAGGAAACCGATCCCTTTCGGCTACGCAGATCCGGAACACTTGCTGCGCGAAATCTGACACCAGAAAGGCAGTCAGCTGAGTCGCTGCGATTGTCAGGACCTCACGCGCTGGTTTGGTCTCGTCGATCATCGAGATGATACGTTCAGCCATCAGGCTGCATTCGGTTTGAGCCACTTCCATAAACAACAGCCGTTTGTCGGGGAAATAGCTATAGAGCGTTGCCTTTGAGACGCCTGCAGCGCGGGCAATATCGTCCACGCTGGCACCTTCGAAGCCATCCGCCATGAAAACCTCTCGGGCTCCGCGCAAGACCTGATCGAATTTTCGGCCTGTACGCAGAATGGTGGCGGCTTGGGTCATGTTGTCTCCTTGGCTAGATGTATTCCAAATCTATAAACCGTTCGGTTTAGTTTCAACGATTTTCGGTTCTGGTTGAAAGCTTCGTTACGTTCGGTAAATTGGAATCGTTCTAATATAGTGAGGCGCTAATGCGTTTTTTCACCCAGCGAAAACACTTCCGCGACCTGACCGAACAGGAGATCATTGCGCTTGCCATCTCGTCCGAAGAAGACGATGCGCGCATCTATCGGTCCTATGCTGAAATGCTGCGAAGTGACTATCCCGCGAGTGCAAAGGTGTTCGACGGCATGGCCGCCGAAGAGGATCAGCACAGGTCCCTTCTGATCGGGTTGCATGAGCAGCGGTTCGGGTCAGTGATCCCATTGATCCGTCGCGAGCATGTCGCAGGATATTATGCGCGACGGCCCATTTGGCTGATTGAGAATTTGGGCATCGAACGTATCCGCGAAGAAGCCGAAATGATGGAGCGCGATGCCGAAAGGTTTTATCTGACCGCCGCTGAGCGCAGCACCGATACCGCAACCCGCAAGCTGCTGGGCGATCTCGCCGTGGCCGAGGCAGGCCATCAGGCCACCGCTGCCGAGTTGGAGCAAACCTATTTAGATCCGGACAGTCAGGAATCTGAACAGGCGGTCTCGCGTCGTCAGTTTGTGCTGACATGGGTCCAGCCAGGACTGGCCGGGCTGATGGATGGGTCCGTATCCACACTGGCACCGATCTTTGCCACTGCCTTTGCAACGCAGGATACCTGGACCACGTTTCTTGTTGGTCTAGCAGCCTCGGTCGGTGCCGGGATTTCCATGGGGTTTACCGAGGCGGCGTCGGATGATGGAGAGTTGTCCGGGCGGGGTTCTCCTGTAAAGCGCGGCCTGGCATCGGGGGTCATGACTACTGTCGGAGGACTGGGGCATGCCCTGCCCTACCTCATCCCAGAATTCTGGACGGCCACCAGCATCGCCTTCCTGATCGTATTCTGCGAGCTCTGGGCGATCGCGTGGATTCAGAACCGCTTCATGGACACTCCGTTCTTCCGTGCAGCATTTCAGGTTGTGCTGGGTGGCTCACTGGTGCTGGCTGCAGGTATTATGATCGGCAGTGGCTGATGTCCTGCTTGCGGTGCGGTAAATTCATGTTACCAATTCGCCCATGGTCGATATCTTTCTGCGCACCCTGCCTTTTTTCGCGATCATCGGCCTTGGATACTGGGCCGGTCGCAGTCGTTTTTTCAGTGAAGAAGCCACTGCCTACCTGACCAAATTCGTGTTCTACTTTGCACTGTCCGCAATGCTGTTTCGTTTTGCGGCCACTCTGCCCTTTGCCGATATCTTCAATGGAAGACTGGTGATCGGCTATCTGATCGGAACGCTTTGCGTTTATGGTTTGGCGACGCTTGTTGCTTACCTTCGTGGTCTCGACATCCCGACGGCTGCGGTTGAGGCGCAATGTGCGGCTATCGGCAATGTTGGCTTTCTTGGCCTGCCAATGTTGGCGCTGCTGTTCTCTGAGGCGGCAATTGGTCCGGTTATGTTGGTGCTTGCCGTCGATCTGGTGGTGTTTTCGTCCTTGATCGTCATCCTGATCAACGGCGGTCGCGATGGTCGGCTAACGCTGCGCGCGATGCGACTGATCGGTGTTGGCCTGCTGAAGAACCCGATGATCGTGTCGATTTCGTCGGGTCTGATCTGGTCAGCCCTGCGGTTGCCTGTACCCGCGCCTCTCAATGATTTTCTGACCATTCTTGGCGGGGCGGCAACACCGGGTGCTTTGTTCGCTATCGGCGCCTCGCTGGCCACCAAGTCTGCTGAAAGAGTGCAGATTGCCGCCTGGCTGAGCTTTTGCAAACTGATTGTTCATCCGGTTTGCGTGGCGATCGTTCTGATCTGGATTATCCCGATTGAACCCTTCCCCGCGTCCGTTGCCATCGCTGCCGCCGCGCTGCCGGTTGCGGGCAATGTATACATGCTGGCGGCGCATTATGGGATCGCACCGCATCGCGCTTCGGCCGCAATTTTGTTGTCCACCATCGCCAGCATCATCACTTTACCGTTTGTGATCGCCTGGGTGAGTGCAATCTAGGGTGTCACCCTCGAAAAAAGCCGCCGTAACAAGCCCGCGCACTTTACGCCGGGACCGCGGACCGTTAGCCATGGGCCAGACCTAACGCAAGGACAATGCCAGATGGAAACCCTATCGGAAAATGCATGTTTCGGCGGTGTGCAGGGCGTTTATCGCCATGCTTCGTCGGCCTGCCAATGTGACATGACTTTCGGCCTGTTCCTTCCGCCCGAGGCCAAGGATGGTCCGGTTCCAGTGCTGTGGTACCTGTCCGGGCTGACCTGCACACATGAAAACGCGATGACCAAGGCCGGTGCGCAAAGCTGGGCTGCCGAGCAAGGGATTGCACTGGTGTTTCCCGATACCTCTCCGCGTGGGGCTGATGTGGCAGATCATGATGATTATGATCTTGGCCAGGGTGCCGGTTTTTATGTGAACGCCACGCAGAAGCCGTGGGCGCCGCATTTCAATATGTGGGACTACGTGGCAGATGAGCTGCCCGCCTTGCTGACCGAGAAGTTCGCCATTGATGGTGAGCGCCAATCTATCACGGGTCATTCGATGGGTGGTCATGGAGCCCTGACACTGGCCATGAACCTGCCGGGCAGATTCCGCTCCGTCTCGGCCTTTGCTCCGATCTCGAACCCGACAGGTTCCGATTGGGGCCGCAAGCAGCTGTCAGCCTATCTGGGTGATGACGAGGCTGCATGGGCCAAGCACGATTCAACGCTAATGATGAAGGAAAAAGGTTTTGACGGGCCGATCCTGATCGATACGGGCACCAATGATCAATTTATCGATCTGTTGCGCCCCGAAGCGCTCGCGCAGGCCATCGCCGAGCGTCGCCAGCAAGCCACAAATCGTCTGCAGCCGGGCTATGATCATTCCTATTTCTTTGTCTCGACTTTCATGGAAGACCACGTGTCCTTCCACGCAGATGCTCTTTACGGAGACTGATGCATGAGTAAATACGACTATGATCTGATCATCATCGGTTCCGGCCCTTCGGGACGGTCCGCTGCGATTCAGGCGGGTAAACTCAAGCGTCGGGTACTTGTCATTGATCGCAAGGACAAATTGGGCGGTGTTTCGGTACATACCGGTACGATCCCATCCAAGACCCTGCGTGAGACCGTTCTCAACCTGTCGGGCTGGCGTGAGCGCAGCTTTTACGGCCGATCCTACCGCGTCAAAGATCAGATCCGAGCAGAGGACCTCAAGGCGCGTCTGCATATGACCCTCGATTATGAGGTCGATGTGCTGGAGCATCAGTTCAACCGTAACCACGTTGAAACGTTGGAAGGGCTGGCCAAATTCGTTGGTCCGCACGAGGTTGAGGTGGCTACCGATTCAGGTGAGACGACGCGCCTGACGGGCGCAAAGTTCCTGATCGCCACCGGGACTAAAACCTATCGGCCGGAATATGTTCCCTTCAACGGCAAGACTGTTGTGGATGGTGATGATTTCCTTGAGATGGCGGAAATCCCCCGTTCGTTGTGTGTGGTCGGTGCGGGCGTGATCGGCGTTGAATATGCGACGATGTTTTCGGCCCTCGATGTCCGGGTGACCCTGATAGAACCACGCGACTCGTTTCTTGATTTCATCGACAACACGATCATCCACGAATTCACGCATCAGATCCGTGAAAATGGCGTGGATTTGCGACTGGGTTCGGCCGTTGAAAAGATCGAAGACGCAGGAAGTCACGTCGAGATCACATTGGAAAACGGGCGTCATGTTCGGTCTGAGATGCTGCTGTTCGCAGCCGGGCGTATGGGCGCGACTTCAGCTCTCAATCTGGATGCAGTGGGTATTGAGACGGATCACCGAAACCGCATCAGTGTGGATCGGAAGACCTATCAGACCTCGGTGCCGCATATCTATGCAACGGGTGACGTGATCGGCCACCCCTCGCTGGCCTCGACTTCGCTGCAGCAAGGCCGGGTTGCTGCTTGCCACGCCCTTGAAACTCCTACTTTGCCCGAGAGCCCCTGGTACCCCTACGGTATCTATTCCGTTCCTGAAATCTCGACCTGCGGCATGTCCGAGGAAGAACTGCAGGAACGTGGCATCCCTTACGAAGTTGGTGTGGCGCGATTCCGCGAAACTTCGCGCGGCCACATCATGGGGTTGGAGCACGGCATGCTGAAAATGCTGTTCTCGTTGAAAACCCGCCGAGTTCTGGGTGTGCAGATTGTTGGTGAAGGCGCGACTGAGCTGATCCATATTGCTCAGGCGGTGCTGAACCTCAAAGGTACGGTCGATTACTTCGTTCAGAACACCTTCAATTATCCCACATTGGCCGAGGCTTATAAAATTGCCGGATTGGATGCCTTCAACCGGATGCCAATCCCGGATGAGTTCAAGGTGCGCAAGAAAGAGGCTAAACCGGCAGAGGTCAAAGCCGAACCCGCCAAGAAAGAGGCGAAGAAAGCGTGACGACCCTATATGTCGATGGTGATGCCTGCCCGGTCAAGGCCGAGGCTGAACGGGTCGCTATGCGACATAAGGTGCCCATGGCTCTGGTCTCGAACGGCGGGTTGCGCCCATCCGCGAACCCGCTGGTTCAGGTCATCATCGTGGCTGAGGGCGCAGATGAAGCGGACAAGTGGATAGCCGAGCGCTGTGGTCCTGGAGATGTGGTCGTGACCTCCGACATACCATTGGCGGCAAAGTGCGTTGAAGCTGGCGCGCGGGTCCTGCGCCCCAATGGCGAGGCCTTCACCGCCGCCAACATAGGGCAGCAGCTCGCAATGCGCGATCTGATGGCGGACCTGCGCGCCGCAAATCCGCTGGGTGCGGGAGGCGGTGGAAAACCGTTTGGTAAGGCGGACAGATCACGCTTTCTGGATGCCCTGGAACGGGAAATCCGCGCCGCAATGCGAAGCTGAGGCTACCGCTAGGGCAGGAGGCATCAATGATGCTCTCTTTCCTGTTGGGCCGGACAAGGACCGCGCGGTGCGGTTCCGCCTTGAATATGGCGACAGGGCTTGCTTCAGTCATCACAATCAAACCCGAGCAGACAGGAATGCCCCATGCCCGTTGAAGCCGTGATTTTTGATATCGGAAATGTTCTGATCGAATGGCAGCCCGAGCGCTATTATGATCTTGTGATTGGAGAAGACCGCCGCCGGGCGATGTTCTCGGAGGTTGACCTGCACGGCATGAACGATCTGGTCGATCAAGGCCATCATTTCACTGATACAATTTACAACTGGGCTGACAAGTACCCGGAATGGCGCGATGAAATTCGTATGTGGCATGACGATTGGATCAAGCTTGCCTCGCCTGAGATACCGCATTCAGTCCGATTGCAACGTGCCCTACGCGAAAAGGGCGTTCCGGTGTTTGCTCTGACCAATTTCGGTGTGCAGAATTTTGACTATGCGACGACCGTCTACCCGTTTCTGAATGAGTTTGATCGTCTTTATGTTTCGGGTCGGATGAAGAATGTGAAGCCTCATTCTCCTATCTACGAGATGGTCGAGGCGGATTGCGGGCATTCACCTGAAACACTGCTGTTTGCAGACGACCGTATCGACAATATCGAAACGGCCAGAGCGCGTGGCTGGCAGACCCATCACTTTAATGGGCCACAGGGGTGGGCGAACCGGTTGGTTGCCGAAGGGCTGTTGAGCCCTGAAGAAGCCGCCTGACTCAGGCGGCAACAGGTTCAGCCGTACGGTTCTCACGGATTGGCAGATGGACGATGGCGCTGAAGGCGCCTACCGCTACGCCGATCCACCAGACCATGGTGTAATCCCCGTACAGATCATACATCCGACCACCCAGCCATACGCCGAGGAATCCGCCAATCTGGTGGCTGAGGAATACGAAGCCATAGAGTGTACCCATGTAGCGAAGGCCATAAAGATGGGCGACAAGACCGGAGGTTAGCGGAACGGTCGCAAGCCAGAGCGAGCCCATGACAATCGAGAATACGATGACCGACATGGGTGTGATCGGCATCATGATGAACGCGGCTGCTGCAATCGTTCGGGCTGTGTAGATGGCGGCCAGCAGATACTTCTTTGGGAAGTGATTGCCTGCCCAACCCGCCAGCAGAGTGCCCCCGATATTGGCGAGCCCAACCAATGAAATTGCAACTGCACCCAGTGCGGATGTCGTTGTGATGCCTAGAGAGTGTAGAACGCCACCGGGCTGGATCGGACCACACATTTCAGTCACGAAAGCCGGAAAATGCGCGGTGATGAATGCGAGCTGATAGCCACAGCTGAAGAAACCAAGAAAAATCAGCGCATAGGATGGATCACGGAAAGCCTTGCCCAGTATCTGGCTCATGCTTTCTTCCAGCTCAGCTTTGCTGACCGGCGTAGGTGCACGCATGAAAGGGAGCGTCAGCACGAGTGCGAGGATCGATACGGCAAAGACAACAAAGACTTGCTGCCACGGCAGGAAGGACAGCAGCCATTCCGCCGTTGGCGCGCCGATCACCTGACCGAAACTGCCAGCGGCGGTGACAATTGCCAGAGACATGGATCGGTTTTTGTCCGATGACGCACGCCCAACCACGGCCAGTACAACGCCAAATCCGGTACCTGCGATGCCAAAGCCAACCAGCCATGCATACATCTGATGGCCGAATGGCGAAACCGACCAGGCAGACAGAACCATCCCTGCTGCATAGGTCAGCGCGCCCAGAACCACTGCGCGTCTGTCGCCGACCTTTTCGGCGATGGCTGCAAATATCGGCTGCCCGATACCCCAGGCGAGATTTTGAATCGCGATTGCCAGAGAGAAATCGGTTCGCAACCAACCGAACTCATCCGCAATCGGAATCTGAAAAACCCCAAAAGAGGCACGCACGGCAAAGCTGACCGTGATGATGATACATCCAACGATCAGAACAGGGTTCAGCAAGCGGGCTGATTGCGGCATGGGGCCTCCGTTACATATCGGGACAGAAATTATCCGGAATGCTGATCGCGTCAATTCAGGAGTTTTGCGGTTACGCTTAACCATTTTTGATGCGTGCCGAAATTGTCTGCTTTTCAAGGCGCTGAGCTAGCGCTATGGCTCGGTTATGACGGATTTGATTTCGCTCTATGAAGCCCGCATTGCAGATGGCACCCTGACGCGGGACGACGCGCAAGAGGCTGTTCTTCCTGAATTCGAACGCATTCGCTCGGCTCTGGCCACACCGGTAAAGCGTGGATTGTTCCGCAAGCCACCCCCGCCACCAAAAGGCTTGTATTTGTGGGGCGGTGTGGGGCGCGGCAAATCGATGTTGATGGACATGTTCGTCGAGACGTTGGGTGATATCCCTGCCCGCCGCGTTCATTTCCACGCCTTCATGCAGGAAATTCATGCCGGAATGCACAAGGCGCGAGAAGATGGTGTTCAGGACGCGCTTGCACCGGTTGCTGAAAAGGTGATCAAAACCGTTCGGTTGCTGGCCTTTGACGAAATGCAGATCACCGATATCACCGACGCGATGATCGTCGGTCGCCTGTTTGATATGCTGCATGATGGCGGTGTCGTGATTGTCACGACCTCGAACCGGCATCCTGATGACCTCTACAAGAACGGTCTGAACCGCCAGTTGTTTTTACCCTTTATCCATCACATCAAAGAGCAGTTGGTGATATGGGAACTGACCTCCCCGACCGATTATCGGCAAAACCGCCTAGAGGGATCGCCGGTCTACTTCACCCCAATCGGACCTGAAGCCAGAGAGAAGATCCGGTCTGTCTGGAATGACCTGTCTGGCGGGCCCGCAGAACCGCTCAGCTTGCAGGTCAAGGGCCGTGAAGTGGTGCTGCCGGCATTCAGGAATGGTGTCGCTCGGGCATCATTCTATGACTTGTGCGGGCGTATGTTGGGTCCGGGCGACTATCTGGCGATCGCAGACGCACTGAAGGTTCTGGTACTTGAAGATGTTCCTCGCCTATCGCGGAACAACTTCAATGAAGCCAAGCGGTTCGTGACGCTGATCGATGCGCTGTATGAGGCCAAAGTTCGGTTGATCTGTTCCGCCGCCGCAGAGCCGGAAATGCTCTATGTCGAAGGCGAAGGAACTTTTGAGTTTGAACGTACCGCCTCGCGCCTGCGTGAGATGCAGGACAAGGATTGGGGCAAGTAAAGGCGCTGCCCAGTCATGGGCAACGCTTCAGAACCTACCCAACGGGAAGTAGTCTATCCGTTTTCGCGCAGAATGTTGCCCGCGAGATAAAGCGAGCCGCAAATCAGAACACGTGCTTGCGGATCCTTGGCAGTGATCGCCGCCAAAGCATCTGCAACACTGTCAGCCGTATCAGAAGGTAAGTTCACTTGGTTTGCGGCAGCGGATGTGTCTTCGGCGCTGAGCGTATTGGCCTCACCCGGAATTGAAACTGCCGTCAGGCTTTCTGCCTGTGCAGCGAGCGGTGCCAGATAACCCGTGACATCCTTGGTATTCAGCATGCCGCAGATCATATGGGTCGGTCGTTTGGGCAGTTTCGACAGCACGTCCGCCAGGGCGATCCCGGCAGCCGCGTTGTGACCCCCATCCAACCAAAGCTCGGCCTGAGGTGCCTGTTCGACCAAGGGACCGGTTTTCAGCCGTTGCATCCGTGCGGGCCATTCGGCTTTGCTCACGGCTGCTTCGTAGGCGTCATCGCCCAGTTTAAGATGGCGCAGAACAGCGACAGCTGCGCCTGCGTTCTGGATCTGATGGGCACCCAACAGGTTGGGAAGCGGCAGATCGCGCAGACCAGTTTCGTCCTGATAAATCAGGCGTCCGTTTTCTTCGTGAACGTGCCAATGTTGACCATGCACAAGCAGCGGCGCACCCAGACGAGCGGCTGTGTACTCGATGACTTCCAGTGCCTCATCCTGCTGTGGCCCGACGATACATGGAACACCAGGTTTGATGATGCCAGCTTTTTCAGCCGCGATTTTTCCAAGTGTATCGCCCAGAAACTGCTCATGATCGATTGAGATGGGCGTGATAACCGTCACCGCAGGCTGTTCGATGACGTTGGTTGCATCCAGACGCCCACCCAGACCAACCTCAAGCAACGTGTAATCTGCCTTTGTGCGGGCAAAGGCCAGCAACGCTGCGCAGGTTGTGATCTCGAAATAGGTGATGTTCTCTCCGCCATTGGCGGCATAGCACTCATCCAGAACCGCAGTCAGGTCGGTTTCGGAAATCAGTTCGCCCGCCAGGCGGATACGTTCATGGAAACGCGCCAGATGCGGTGAAGTATAGGCATGTGCCGATAGACCGGCGCCCTCCAGACCCGCCCGGATCATCGCTTGAGTTGATCCCTTGCCGTTGGTCCCGGCAATGTGGATAACCGATGGCAGCTTGATTTGTGGGTTGTCGAGCGCGGCCAGCAAACGCCAGACACGATCCAAGGTCAGGTCAATGATCTTGGGGTGCAGCGCCATCATCCGATCAAGGATGACGTCCGAAGTCTGAGTGGTCATTTCTCGCCTGCGTCTTCAGCAGCGGTCTCGGCCGGGGTTTCTTCGGCTGCGGGTGCAGGCAGATCGCCTTTGACCGCAGGGGACATCCCCATCAGCATTCGGGTGATGGTAATCAGTTCATCCCGCATCTCGGTCCGCTTGGTCACACGGTCCAGCATGCCGTGATCCAGCAGATACTCGGCGCGCTGGAAGCCTTCGGGCAGTTTTTCACGGATGGTCTGTTCGATCACGCGAGGACCGGCAAAACAGATCAGGGCGTTTGGCTCTGAAATATGAACATCGCCCAGCATCGCATAAGAAGCGGTCACACCACCCGTGGTCGGGTGGGTCAGAACAACGATGTAAGGCAGGTTTGCTTCTTTCAGCATCTCCACCGCAACAGTGGTGCGTGGCATCTGCATCAGGCTGAGGATGCCTTCCTGCATCCGGGCACCGCCTGCGGCAGAAAACAGGATCAGCGGGCGTTTAAGCTTCACCGCCTCTTGCGCAGCCGCGATGATGGCGTTGCCGACATACATGCCCATCGATCCGCCCATGAACGAGAAATCCTGAGCTGCTGCCACAATGGGTGTACGCCCGATTTCACCGGTTGCCACCAGCATCGCCTCTTTCTCGCCCGTCTTTTTCTGGGCTGCTTTCATGCGATCGGGGTATTTCTTCTGGTCGCGAAATTGCAGCGGATCATCTTTGGGGGCCGGAACCGCAACTTCGGTAAATATGCCGCCATCAAACAAATGCTTGAAGCGATCGCGCGGGGTGATCGCCATGTGGTGATCGCACTGGGTGCAGACATTCTGGTTTTCCGCCAATTCACGATGGAACAGCATCGTTCCGCACTCATCGCACTTATGCCATAAGTTTTCAGGCACTTCCCGGCGCGAGAAGATCGAGTTGATCCGGGGGCGGACGTAGTTTGTGATCCAGTTCATGTCGGAACCTTGTTATGCGGCGTTGACGTCAAATAAGACGCAACGGAAGGAAATGCAATCAACGCCTGAGTGCAAGACGTACTGTCAGCCAGCTGACAATCATCACCGCGAAATCAACGATGAGCCATTGTCTGAGAACCCCAGTGTCCGTCATGTCATATGGGAGGTGATAGAGCGCGAGGCCGCTGAGGCTATCTGGCAGTGACACGACCAGAAGAGCCACCGCATTATTAAAGAAATGCAGTGCTATAGCGGGTGCTAACGTCCCTGCCCTTGCAGTCAAATCAGCCGTCAATAGTCCAAATATGAAGGCCCAAACCGCAACCAGCATCGCGTTGTCGCCTGCAGCTGCGGGTGCGTAGTGACCAACGGCAAACAGCAAGGACGGAAGGCCCATCCAAATCAGCGGAGACCGGAAACGGGCGGCAAGGCTTTGTTGAAGATAGCCGCGAAACAGAATCTCCTCGGCACTCGTTTGGATGAGAACCACCAGCACTGACAGCGGGAGCAGCGCCAGCCAGGTAAAAAAAGCCAGGTTCGGCACCAGAGGAGCGCCGTAATCGTAGGGTGGTAAAACAAAAATAACTGCGCCCAGAATCAACAAGGCTCGCAAAACGACACGAAATTGCGGAATCGTCGCTGACCACCGGCCGATTACTGAGGTCAGGGTACGGTGCTGCATCCATTTGGCAGCGAGTGTGACACCAAAGGTCACAAATCCAAAACTTGCCAGCAATACCAGCATAGCCAGCGGTGATGAGCCATTCTGCAGGCCTGTCTGCCAACCGCTTGGCCCCAGCCCGGCGGCAAGCCCAAATAAGATCAGGTTCAGAATAGTATAGGTTGCAACAACAATCGCCAGACCGACCAACAGGCGCCAGAGATCCGGATATGGACGGGCCTTTGCCACCAGTTGTTCATGGTTGGCATAAACGCCTATCGACCGCTCATCCCTCATTGACTTGCTCGGTGGTTGCAGTGACTGAATCCGTAGGTATCAGCGTGTTGGATTCCCGCATGATTTCAGCAAGTTCTGTCAGGTATCCCGCCACGGTTTCCAGCAGCTTTACCGCCACTGTTGCATCACTTTCGACCACGGCACGCAGCTCCTCCGCTCCGATTCTGAGGAACGAGCAATCGGTCAACGCGACAAGATCCAGTTGTCTCGGGTCTCCGGTGATGATGGACAGATCACCGATCAGCCGGCCCGGTTCGACGATCGAGATTGATCCTTTTTCTCCGTCACCTTGTGTCCAGTTCAGACTGGCCTGACCTGAGATACACAGATAGGCGGCGTCCGGGTTTTGACCGCGTGCGAAAATAGTTTGACCGGCCGCAGCATCGTACCATTGGGCTGAAAACGCCAACAGACGCTGGTTTTTTGCGTCGATGCGCGAAAACAGCTCGGTCGAAGATATGATTTTGAGCTTGCGGCTCAGGTCGTCTGAGGTTTCCTCTTCGGTTTCGAGCTGTGTGCGTGAAATACCATCAATGCGGCCATCTTTTACTTCGACAAACAGATCATATGCCTCGGGATGCGCAAAATGATCCTCCATGAAGATCATGATCGAATCCGGCAGCAGCTCGCGCAGTCTGAGGCGGGTTCTCAGACGGCTCTCGGAATCGTGGCTGGCCAGAGCTTTATCGAGGATCAGAATGTCCGGACGCTTGATGCCTGCGCGTGAGAATGCTGCCCGCTCCTGGAACACTGTCGGCAGGTTGTTCCCGCCTAAGCCCGATGGAAGGTCATAGATAATGGCGGCCGCGCGACGTCTCAGGCCAGCTTCGTTCAGGACTTCGGCCACGACCTCTTCAATCTCATCCGCGTGGGCACCGGCCATGATTGAAATCCGGCCATACAGAGCGTTTTCAATGACAGTCAGCCGCGGCACGTAGACATCAGGAGTGACAGGGATGAACAGCCCATTGAGAGATGCATGAAGCTTTTCAGCCTGGCTTTTCCGGATCGAGAGGATTTTCTCTTTGTATTCCTCGGGGAAACTCGGACCGATTTGTTCAGCAGTCAGAAGGAAGGGTACTGTCAGCAGCAAAGCACGTTCCTGATCGCTCAGGTCTGCATCCCCTTTGGACTTGCGCCGCTCTTCAATATCCAGAAGCCGGTGGAACATATCCTTGGCCATGCCCAGCCGTAAAAACAGCGGGTGATCGGTGCCATCACGCCCAAATGTCTTGTGAAGCGTGTCGAGAACCGCATTCGCGATTCCCATCGCATCATCATCCAGATCATGCGCCTTGAGCATCGCCATAAACCGACCATCACCGGCCAGAATGTCAGGCGAAATATCCCGTGAAGGCGAAGCGAACAACAGGTTTCCACCCAAAGGTACGGCCGGGTTGAACTGGTCCGGATCAAATCGGTAGACGTATTGGTCCAGATCACGCTCTTCCAGCCGCTCGGCAACCATATTTCGCAACCTTACGATTTCGCCAGCCAGATCCGGATGCAGTTCAGGGTCAAATTGCGAGCGCAAGGTGCGCCGGAACATGAACTCGTCAATGCCCATCGCTTCAACCAGCTGGAACCACCAGTCGCGAATTTCGTCAATGTCATCCAGCCCGGCAAGGCCCGGATCAACCCATTCATCCGATAGCGAGTCCGGTGGATTACCCGCACGAACGGCCTCGATCTGGCGTCGCGTGGGGGCTTTGATTGCATCGCTTTCGTGCTGCGGGTGGGTGCGAAGCGGCATCATCAGGTTATCGCCCAATGTGCCGTCGAACAGATAGGGTCTGGAATATGCGTAGCCGATCCGCGCGGCTATCACTGCCTGATGCAATTCTCTGAGATTATGTCCGGCCAAAACGACTTCGCCCTGAGTCGGCAAAAGCTCACGGGTCAGCAACTGAGCCAGTGCATTGCGTTCCGCAGCGTGGGTCGATTGAATCGCGACGCGCGCACCGCTGGGTATGGTCAGGTCGATATCTTCCAGAACGGTCTTGCCGTCATCGTCACGGACAGTCACATTCCGCAGCTCAATATCGCCTTTCAGATGCGGGATCGTCTCGGGCTCATTCTCGAACAGATCTTCGGGGATCATGTTTGACGGGGCAAACCGCTCGGTCACGATCTGCCAGCGCAGGGACATGTCCTGTACTTGGTTGTAATAGGTCAGCAGATCTTTCCAAGGCCCGCTCAGATCCTTGTAGGCTCCAAGTGCGGCGACCAGCGCACCGACCGTTACCTCACCTGTGATCGCCAGATAGCCGCCGACCGAATAAAACAGAAACGGCGTCATCTGAGTGATCAGATTGTTGAGGAACTTCATGAAGAACTTCTTGTTGTAGATCCGGAACCGGATCTCGAACAAAGTCCCTAGCCGATGGCTGAATTGCGCCAGACGATACCGCCAGCCACCGTTTGTGCGCAGATCACTGATCCCGGCCGCGCTTTCACCAATTTCCGAACTAAGCTGGCGGACTTCCTGAATACGTTCTTTATTCAGCAGGTTAATTTGCCGCTGCAGCTTGGGGATCAGCCAGGCCTGTAGCGGGATCAGCGCGATACTGGCCAGCCCGAACCAAACGCTCTGCATGAACAGGAAGGTGACGATGGTCATCATCTGTCCGAACTGAAACACCGGCTGTGCAATGGCATCACCCATAAGCCCGCCCATGGGTTCGGCCTCGGACGTGATCATCGACACCAGCTCACCCTGGCTGGTGGTGGCAAAATATGACTTGGGAAACCGCATGGACCTGCTGATCAGCGTAAATCTCAACCGGCGCAGCATCCGTTCGGCCAGAATGCCCTTCATCGTATTGATGCGCATTTTCATCAGGCCGCTGGTAATCACTGTCGCAAGAAATGCGAAACACAAGACCAGCAGATACTGTATCTGGGTGACCGTTATGCCAAATTTGGTGACGGTATCACCCGGTGCACCGATTGCGTCGTTGATGATCTGCTTCGGCAACTCAAGCGAGGCGTACAGAAACGGAAACGACAATACAGTCAGCAACAGCAGGATTAACTGCTGCTTTTTTGAGTGTTTCCAGATGAACGCGAATAGAGTGGGTTCCATACCCCGGCCTCGCCATGAACTTGAGTGATCTTCGGCACGTTGCGGGGGATCCACTGCGACCGGGTGCCTGACGGTAAGCTCTGGGTTCGACTATTTCAAGAATGGCAGAAGCTACAAATTTCGAATAAGAGCTCGCCCTCTGGTCGTGACCTTAACAAATCACAAAATTCTGAAGTCTGAGTCGAAACATGGGTTTATCCCACCCGTTCTCTTTGGCTAAACAGATGCAGTTTCAAACGTTGGAGCCATGGGCAAGATTCTGGATCAATATGTAAGCCGCAAGGTATTGGGGCGTTGGCGCAAGGCGGCGCAGTCGGCGCCATTTACCGCGCTGCATTTGTTGCGACGGCAGAGAGATGAAGCCCGTCAATTCAGATTGCATCTGGAGCGGTTGATCCAAGTTGCCGATGGGAGACTAACCCGCCCCCTGATCGGATCGACGAGTTTTCCCAAACCACTTGGTACCGACTGGGCGTGGCGACCAGATTTATGGCGCGGACCTTTGGCAAAGCATGGCCACGCATCACTTTCGCGCAAAACGTCAATGGATAAGCAGGTTACCCTGTTTCATGACTGCGATCTTGGCGAAATCGCCATCCGGCAAACCCGAAACACTGCGGACAAGGATCTGGCACCTTTCAGTCTTGCACTGGAGATTTTTGAATTCACCGGTTCGTTCCTGTCTCTGTCCATCGAACTGCCTACCGAAGCCACTATTGGCCTTACACGGCAGCATCTGATACGCGCCAGTGCCCAGATCGAGTGTGAAAGACCAACAGGCATGTTCGCACGCCTCAACATTCAGCACGGGCCCAACACCGAACAAGTGCTGCGTGAACTGAGCCACTCTGATTCTTCTATGTCGGTAGATTTCGATCTGGCTCATCTCCATTTGAACGAACGCCGGGTCGAGAAAATCTGGTTGGATCTCATCATAAACGATCCGAGAATGAACCGGATCGTTCTGCGCGACCTGACCCTGTGCCGCCATCATCGGGCTGATTTGTGAGAGTTCAATAAATGACACAAACGAATTTGACCCCCATTCGCTTTGAAAATGCCATCTGGGAAGGGCATCTGGCCTCGGAAGATACGCCTGAGATTGAAGTGCGCTATCGGGATCAAACCTTGCCGGATGTTGAATTGGTAGAGGCCGAAGGTGGATGGACGCTGCGCGTCCCGGTCCCCTCGAGCCTGTTATCCGAAGGTGTACATAGCGTTGTTATTTGGGATCAGCGTTCCAACCACAAACTAGGTGATTTCACAGTTATCTCTGGCTCACCAGTCGCAGAAGACATGCGGGCTGAATTGTCTCTGCTACGTGCTGAACTGGATATGTTGAAACGCGCGTTTCGCCGGCTTCACGGTGGAAACAACCCCTGATCCGGGTTGGGTATGACACTAGGTAGAAAGCGGTAATCGTCCGATTTTTCTATCTTTTTAGCCGGAACAATGCATCATAATGGGCATCCAGCACATTTCGGGTGACCCCATGGAACGCAGCAGCATTGTAAAGGTCATCGCCCTGATGGTGACTGCCTTTGGTATCGGTATCGATTTCACGGGCGCGCTTATGCTGGTTCCGGCCATCGAAAACACATTCGACGCAGACATCACCAGCACGCAGTGGGTTTTGAACATTTACGCCCTGTTCTTTGCCATGACCATGGTTGCTGGTGGTCGGTTGGGTGACATGTTCGGACATCGGAAGATGATGATCATCGGTCTTTCGATATTCCTGTTTTCGTCCATTATGTGTTTTGTTGCACCCAGTCTGGATTTTCTGGTTGGGGCACGTGCACTGCAAGGCATCGGTGCCGGATGCGTCTGGCCCTGCACCTTGGCCTTTGGTGCAACAAAAGTATCCCGAGAGGAACACCGCGCCATGGTCATGGGGTTGATCCTTGCGGGTGTTACCACCGGAAACGTCTTTGGGCCGATGATCAGCGGGTTTGTCGTCAATCTCGGAGATTGGCGCCTGTTCTTCCTGGCCAACGTTGTGTTTTCGTGCATTTCGATGGCGACCGCCCTTATACTTATGGAGCGCGAGAAGACCCACAAACAAGGTGAACACATCGACTTTGCTGGAATGGGCATCCTGTCTTTTGCGGTTCTGCTGTTGCTTTATGGGCTGGATGTGGGCGCGGACTGGGGCTGGACTTCGGTTCCGCTGCTTTTGTTGTTTTTCGTGAGTGCTGTGCTGTTCCTGCTGTTCCCGAGGGTCGAAAAACGGGTGAAGGAACCGCTGCTGCTGCCCCAAATGATGCAGAACCGAGAGTTTCTGATCACCCTTGGTCTGAATATGTTCAATGTGTCAGCTGCGTTTGTTGGCTTGCTGTACTTTCCCCAATACATGCAAAAGGTTCTGGGCTGGTCGGTTTTTCAATCAGCGCTTGGATTGGCTCCACTTACGGTATTGCTGGCGGTCGGATCGATTATTTCTGGCACTCTCTACAACGACTTTGGCCCCAAGCGGTTGTTGTTTTGGGGCTATATGTGCGCAACGCTCGGAGCGGCCAGCGTGGTGATCTTGCCTGCAGGGTTAGGGTATTTTCAGATATTGCCCGGAATGGCGATGATTGGACTTGGAGCGACGCTTACCGTTGGTCCTTCAGGGACTGCAGCAGTTTGTGCCGTCAAGCCTGAGCGCGCGGGCTTGGTTGGCGGCCTCAGCTTCATGACCCATTTGGTCTATGGTGCCATCTCTGTCGCCTGTGCGACTGCGATTATGTATGTCACCAGTCTTTCATCACTCCGCGAACGACTGAGTGCCGCGGGCATTAGCATGTCCGAGGCTGATCAACGCGCGATCAATGGGGGTACACTTTCGACAGCTTCTGCTCAGGACGTTTTAAACAAGCTTAGTACCACTGAGGCAGAACAGGTTCGAAACGCGATAAATGCAGCCTTCGACAGCGGTATGAATATGGCGTTTATCTTTGCGACTGTATCCGTATCTATCGGCGTTTTGCTGGCCCTGATGCTGGACGAAAACAAACTGCACAAAGTCGAAAGCTGACCTGGAAATGAAAAGGGCCGCGACAGTGGCGCGGCCCTTTTGTCTTACTGTGATGGCCCGTTCGGGTTGAAGGCGGACAGACCTTTTAGAATATCGATGGCGTAAGCCAGCTGATAATCCTCTTCCCGAAGTTCAGCCGTTGCTTCGGCCTTGGCACGGTCTTCTTCGATCTGGCGAATTTCGTCTTCACTTAGGCTGTCATTGTTCAGGCTGCCGCGCAGATCGGCCTCAGAGCGCGAGAACGTGTTGGTCTCTTCCTCTTCGGCTTCCGGCGTCGGGCGCGGCTGCTCAACGATGATGTCAGGGCTGACACCAAGCGCCTGGATCGAGCGACCCGAAGGGGTGTAATAGCGCGAGGTCGTCAGGCGCATGGCTCCATCACCACGCAGAGGCATGACAGTCTGCACCGATCCCTTGCCGAAGCTCTTGGTGCCGACAACAATCGCGCGGTGATGGTCCTGCAGAGCACCGGCAACGATCTCGGACGCTGACGCAGAACCGCCGTTGATCAGAACCACAATCGGTTTGCCCTCGGCCAGGTCACCTGGTGTCGCGTTGAAGCGCTCACCCTCTTCGGGGTTGCGGCCACGGGTCGAGACGATTTCACCTTCGTTCAGAAACGCGTCAGACACCTTGATTGCCTGTGTCAGCAAACCGCCGGGGTTGTTACGCAGGTCCAGAACGAAACCGTTGACTTTGTCGATGCCACCAGCTTCTTCGATTTGCTCTTCCAGCCCGGCCTGAAGGTTCGGATAGGTCTGATCGTTGAAGGTGGTCACGCGCAGAACAACGCTGGTGCCTTCGGTACGGGCGCGCACCGCGGTCAGCTTAATCGTGTCACGGATGATGGTGACATCGAATGGCTCCTGCTCGCCTTCACGAACCACCGTGATGACGATTTCGGACCCAACCGGCCCGCGCATCAGGTCAACCGCTTTATCAAGCGTCAGGCCAAGAATGCTCTCACCATCGACATGGGTTATGAAGTCACCGGCTTCGATCCCGGCCTCATCCGCTGGTGTGTCGTCAATGGGTGATACCACTTTGACGAAACCTTCTTCCTGCGTGACCTCGATGCCCAGACCGCCGAACTCTCCGCGAGTCTGAACGCGCATCTGCTCAGCGTCATCAGGCGACAAGTAGCTGGAGTGCGGGTCAAGCGACGTCAGCATGCCATCGATTGCCGCTTCGATCAGTTCGTCAGATTCGACTTCTTCGACATATTGTGCACGGATCCGTTCAAAGATGTCACCGAACAGGTCCAGTTGCTCATAGACACTGGCCTTGTTTTCAGCCTCTTGCGCCAGCAGCGGTCCGGCGATTTGTGTCGTTGCAACAATCCCTGCCACGGTTCCGGCCAGACCGGCCATAATAAATTTCTTCATACTCGTTTATCCATCCTTGTCTGTCCGAAACCACGATTCCGGATTCACGGGCGTATTTTCTTCTCTTACTTCTATATAGAGCGTTTCTGACCGGTCAGTTCCAGTGCCATCACCGGATGTTGACAAAATCGCGCCTATTTCTGGCGTACCGCCGGGCATCAACCCCACCGGAGTGCCTTCTGGGATCACCTGTCCGGATTCGCCGTAAACTTCCTGCAAGCCTGAGAACACAAACAATAATCCGGGCTGAGGCTCCAGAATTATGAGGTTCCCGAGATCCAGTAATGGCCCACGATAACGGATTGTTGCAGCTGTGGGAGAAACTACCAACGAACGGGGACGGGTTCCCATGACAAGTCCAGGGCGTGTCACTCCGGCCGCGTCCGTCTCGCCCGCCTTGTGCAGAAGAACCCCCTGAACGGGCAATGCAATCTGCCCCTTCAGATCCGTTACATCGGCATTGGTTTCCACGATCTCACCCTCGGAGATTTCGGAAAGCCCGCTGGCAAAACCGTCCAGAGTTTCGGTTGATGAAATCAGGATTGCCGTGCGCACCGGATCTTCGACAAACCGGCGCGGCAGATCAGTTCTGTCGGCAATCGCTTCGCTGAGCCGTGCGCGCGCATCCTGAACACCAATTAGGCCCTCTGTCAGAGTCTCAGCTGCACTTTGTTGTAACTGTCGCAAGGTTTGCACTTCTTGCAAGTCGTGCGCCAAAGCCTGCGCCTTGGCGTTCAGGCCTGGTGTTACTTCGGACAACATCATCCCCGTGCGTGCGGCACCCAATGGGCCTGATGGGTGCAGCATCAACACCGGCGGCGCAGTGGTTTCGATAGTCTGAAGAACGCCCAACAGCTGCGCGACATCCTTTTCCCGTGCGCGCAGTTCTGCGGTCAGGTGGGCTTCACGCGTAGCAGCCTTTCGCAACCCATCACGCATGGCGGTCAGACCTGCCTCATAGGCCTGCAGTGTTTCGGTCAGTGCACGCACCCGATCACGGGCGCTATCCGCCTCGGTCAGAGAGATTGAAGCTTGTTCCAGCATCTGCGCTGCTTCCAACGCCGCCTGAGCAGGATCTGTCTGCGCGAATGCGGGCGCAGATCCCAAAGCAGTTGCAAACAGAAGCGCAAGAAACCTCATGACAGCAAGCTTTCTCCGGTCATCTCGGGTGGTTTAGGCAGTTCCATCAGCTCCAAAAGAGTTGGTGCCAGATCGGACAAACGACCATTCCGCAGTTTAGCCCCCTCTGGTCCGCCAACCAGAGCCACCGGAACCGGGTTCAAGGTATGTGCTGTATGTGGGCCACCCGTTTCGGGATCGACCATCATCTCACAATTCCCGTGATCAGCAGTCACGATCATCGCACCACCCACCTTCTCCAGCGCAGCGACGACCTGAGCCAATCCCTGATCCACCGCTTCACAGGCCTTGATCGCGGCCTGCAAATCTCCGGTATGTCCAACCATGTCGGGGTTGGCATAGTTGGTGACGATTAGGTCGTAGCCCGCTTCAATTGCTTCGACAAACTTGGCTGTGACTTCGGCAGAAGACATCTCGGGCTGTAGATCGTAGGTGGCAACTTTGGGAGATTTGGGCATGAAGCGATCCTCGCCCTCTTCCGGCTGCTCTTTGCCACCGTTGAGGAAGAAGGTCACATGCGGGTACTTTTCGGTCTCGGCCAGTCGGAACTGCCGTAGCCCTTGCTTTGCCACCCATTCGCCCAGAGTATTCACGATGTCGCGCTTTGGAAAAACGGTTGTCATATAGTCGTTGTGGCCATCTGAGTATTCGACCATACCCAGCAGCGCGGACAAGTGTGGCCGCTGGCCGGTATCGAAATCCGCAAATCCAGGCTCACCAATGGCACGCAGGATTTCACGGGCGCGGTCGGCCCGGAAATTGAGGCAGAAGACACCGTCCCCATCCTTAACACCGTCATAGCCTGCTAGCACCGTTGGCGTGATGAACTCGTCTGTTTCTGACTGATTATACGCATGGTCCACTGCAGAGTGAGCGGTCCTACCCTCGCGCCCTTTTGCATTGATCATCGCGTCATAGGCTTCGCTTACGCGTTCCCATCTGTTGTCGCGGTCCATGGCAAAGTAACGCCCGCTGACAGTGACAATCTTTGCACCTTTGGGCAGGCGTTCTTCAAGCTGGGCAACGTATGTGAAGGCCGATTTGGGCGATACATCGCGCCCATCTGTCATAGCGTGCAATGCCACAGGGACACCTGCATCGGTGATGGCCTTTGCAGCGGCGATGATATGATTCAAATGACCATGTACCCCGCCATCCGAGATTAAACCCATCAGATGCGCAGTACCATTGGCAGCCTTGACCTTGCTAATGAAATCCTGAAGCGCCGCGTTATCAAAAAACGATCCATCTTCGATCGCCAGATCAATCTGTCCCAAATCCATCGCGACGATCCGGCCCGCGCCGATATTGGTGTGACCGACCTCGGAATTACCCATCTGACCGCTCGGCAGCCCTACATCCGGGCCATGCGTGATCAGCGTTGCATGCGGTCCCTTGGACATGATCGCGTCAAAGGTTGGCGTCTCGGCAAGAAAAGGCGCGTTGGCCCGTGTGTCATTCGACAGACCCCATCCATCGAGAATGCACAGGACAACGGGCTTGGGGGCGGTCATAGAAGATCTCCGGTTACTGCTCTTGCGCAGTCTTCTACCCCCTGCCCGCGCGGGCGTGAACCGTCTTTTATGTCCGGGTTGCCAGAATTAATTCTGCCGCCCTAACCCTTATCGATGAGATCGCGATACGGCTTGGCCTTTCTATCACGATACTTGACCGTCAGATCCAGCGGCGCATCGTTTTCATCATAGATACCCAACACCACGCCTTTTCCCCGGCTTTTTGTGCGCATCTCAATCAGCTGCTGTTCCGAGCGCGTGGTGCGTTGCGACGGCCTGCGAGCCCACGCGAACAGATGATCATACATCTCTGCAATCACATCCGCATGTTCAGCACTGGTGCCCAGATCAACCAATTCGTCCGGGTCATTTTCTAGGTCAAACAGGATCGGTCTGTATCCGCCTTCGCAATGGATCAGCTTCCATTTCCTGTTCGCCACCATGAACATCACCGCGTCCCGAACCGAAACCCCCAGAATGTCAGCGATGGGTGAGGCAGAGTAGTCGTATTCGCTGATCACATATTCCCGGGCTGTGGCCTCGGTTTTACCGTGCAGAATGGGCAGCAAGGAATGACCTTCGAGGATGTGGTCTGCCACTTGACCACCTGCCACATCCAAAAAGGTTGGTGCCAGATCAATCGACTCGACCAGCGCGTCGCTGACAGTCCCGCGCGTGGCATCCGCTTCGTCCGATGGATCGTAGATGATCAGGGGCATTTTGGTCGAGGCGTCGTGGAAGAATGTCTTTTCCCCCATCCAGTGATCACCCAGAAAGTCACCGTGATCCGAAGTCAGTACGATCATCGTATCGTCCATCCGACCCGTTTCTTCCATCCAGTCGAGCAGACGCCCGATCTGATCATCGGCTTGTTTGATCAGCCCCATATAAGCTGGAATGACGGCATCCCGCACGTCGTCACGTGAAAATGTCTGCCCGATCTTGGTGTTCATGAAAGCTGCAAGCACGGGATGTGCATTCTGTCGCTCGGATTGAGATCGAACCACGGGCAGTACGTGTTCGGGTCCATACATTGACGCATAAGGCTCCGGCACGATGTAGGGCCAATGAGGTTTGATATAGCTGAGATGACAGCACCACGGGCCATCGTGGGTTTCCATGAACGCCATTCCACGGGTGGTCAGATATGGGGTTTCACTGTCCTCTTCTGCGATGTTTGCAGCCTCGGGAGAGTTTTTCAGGAACCAACCCGAAAGAACGTTCCCGTCTGCGTCAAGGCCGGAATTGGCAAAGTCGTGCCAGGGATTGTCGCTCTCATACCCCTTCGCGTTCAGGTATTTGTTGTACTCCCGAGCGCCTTCAGGATCATAAAAGCCATCCGGCCCCTCGGGCCGCATCCCATCATCGCGTTCAAAAACATCAAAACCACATTCGGCCACTCGGGCACCGATCAGACTGTCTGGTTCCAGACCCAGCCGTTCCATACCCTCGGCATCTGCCCGCATATGCGTTTTGCCGACCAGCCAGCAATCCATCCCTGCCTTGCGCAGGTGATCGCCCATGGTCACCTCACCCACCTTCAGGGGGATACCATTCCACGATGCACCATGAGAATGGACATACCGCCCGGTATAGGTGGACATGCGGGAGCTACCGCAGATCGGAGATTGGATATAGGCGCGATCAAAGCGGACACCGCGCGACGCCAGACGGTCAATGTTCGGTGTATGCAGATGTGGATGGCCGTAGCAGCTCAGATAATCCCAGCGGAGCTGGTCGAACATGATGAACAGAATGTTCCTGGCTTTGGCCATCACGAGTGGTGTCCCTGAAATTTACTTCACATGCTAACTTAACCGGTCATGGCCTATCAGCGAAGACAAAATTTCAAGGCGATCCAAATTTCAGGTCTGGCTTTCCATCTGCTGCAGCATCTTTTTCGCGCGCTTGCATTGCAACTGATCACGCAGAGGGCTGTTCGGATCGACATCTTTCTTGCAGACGACACATTTGTCGGCACCGGATATCGCATTCAGACCGCCACAGCTGCCTTTGATTGTCTTGCCCATCAGCATGACACCCAGAGACATGCCCACCATGATGATCAGCAAAAGCACGAAAGCTAGAATAAAAGTGCTCATCCCGGTTCCTACCTGTCAGTTGGTTCCCAGCGCGTCTTTGAACGCACTGCTTTGTACCGTGATATAAGCATCTTCGCCAGCGGCAACATCCCGCGAGATGAAGAACACGGCAAGTTGATGCTCCTCGGCTAGTCTCAAGCCTTCTTCCTGACCCAAGGCCAGCATTGCCGTTGCCCACGCATCAGCCATCATCGCATTCTCAGCCAGTACAGTGACCGAGGTTGTGCGGTGCGTAATCGGGCGCCCGGTCGTCGGGTCAATGATGTGTGAATAGCGCACACCATCCTGTTCGAAGAAGTTCTTGTAATCACCGGATGTTGCCATGCCCAGATTGTCTACAGGGACGATCAGTTGAATGATCTGGCTACCGGTTTCCGGCTTTTCCACGCCGATCTGCCAGCTTTCACCTTTATCATTCTGACCTTTGGCTACCAGATCGCCGCCGATCTCGACCATGTAGTTCTCAAGACCCGCATCGCTGAGGCTCTGAGCTACAGCATCGATTCCGTAACCTTTGGCAATGGCGGACAGGTTGATGCCAACATCAGCGTTGGATTTCGCCAGCGTTCCAGCCGCGCTATCCAGTGTCAGCAAGCGCGCCTGGCCTACCCCATTCAGCGCTGCCTGAATGTCGGCGTCAGCAGGTACAGGGTCCTCTGGTTTACGTGGACCAAAGCCCCACAGCTCGATCAGCGGGCCCAAGGTCACATCAAAGGTACCGTTGCTTTTCTCGTGAACCTCATTTGCAGCAGCAATCACATACGCGAATTCTTCGGATACATCAGCAGGCGCTGTGCTGTCCGAGGCTGAGAACGTCGAAACCTCGGAATTCGGATCCCAGTTGGACATCTTGGCATTGACCTGCGCGAGGGTTTCTTCAACGGACGCTGCAAGCGCTGTCTCGTCGATATCCTCACCAATCGCAGTGATGTTGAACGTGGTTCCCATCGTCTCACCCGACAGACGAACCACCTCGGGTTCTTTATCGAACAGACAGCCGGAAACGAGAAGCATCAGGGCCAGTGCAGTCAAACGGCGCATTAGGCGACCTCCTGGGAAAACTGTGACCGGCGTATGCCAGCGGTCCCCAAAAGAGTCAAACCGGCTTCAGATTTTCAGCGGCAGAAAGCCCAATGCCAACAACCCAACGGCGGCAGGCACCCCGAACAGCCACGCGCGTTTTTGCCAGCCTGACTCCTGCTGTTTCCAGGTTTTCCGGAAGTTGTGACCACACACCACCACAAAGAAAAAGATCAGCGCCGCAACGGGAGGGGTAAGATACAGCTGGTCCAAGAAGCCAATTTTCCTTGCGAAGTGGCGGAGTTACGCCAGTTTGTGAAATTGCACCCTATACAGGTTCTGTACCTGCGCTAAGGTGGAGGTATAAGCCAAATCCGGTAAAGGAGGAGACCGCCCATGGCCCCAAGCTCTTACCAGCCCCCGACGCGTGGCGACAAGGCCGAGTCCAGTACTTACAGCCAATCCGTCGAGTCGAACCTGTCACATACTCAGACGACGGTGGCGAAATTGCTGGAAGGCAAGGGAAATGCGGTGATCGCGGTACGTCCAAACGATACGATCCATTCAGTCGTAGACATCCTGAAGGAAAAACGCATCGGTGCTGTCGTCGTCACAGACCAGAACGGTGCGCTGCAGGGTATCCTGTCCGAGCGGGATATCGTTCGGCGTATGGCCGATACACCCGGTCAGACGCTACCGCAATCTGTCCAAGATCTGATGACGCGCGAGGTGAAAAGCTGCGCTCCGGATGATCTGCTGATGGATGTGCTGAAAACCATGACCGAAGGACGGTTTCGTCACATGCCAGTGATCAGCGATGGCAACCTCAAAGGAGTCATTACCATCGGAGATGTCGTGCATTTCCGACTTAAAGAGCTGGAATATGAAGCCCTGCGCATGAAACAGATGATTGTCGGCTGACAGAAAAACCTCGTTGCAACGGGCAAGGACCTCACGGCCTGCCCGTTGGTCGGTGTTGTCAATTGTGCAGATTGTTGCTGACGACCTCATGGGGTGGTCTTTTGGGTGTGCAGCCTGAACCGACTTGTCAGTTATGGGAAAGTCATCAGATACCGTACCGATTACTTCTGATCAGCTGAAATAAATCGAATTTCGCCTGCCGAGATTTCAGCCGCCGTCAATCGACCGGTCGCAAAAGCGCCCGTATCGATCGATACAATCTTATGTTTGATGCGAGGCTCGGAAACGATTGTGTGACCGTGCACAACCCATTGATCATCAGTGCGACGATCCAGACGAAATCGTGGATGCCCCCACAAACATACTTGCCGGGGCTGATCATCGAGGGGAAAGGCGGGATCCAAAGCGGCGTGAACCACGGTCACGTTTCCGCTGCTCCAGGTCAGAGGCAACCCTCGCAGCCAGTCGAGAACCCGGTCGCCAATTCTGGCCCGCAATCGCCCTGCAACCTCCACCGCATCCTTGCCGATAACGGCTTCGGTGACATTACCAAGCCCAAAAGAAGCCAATGTCTGCAAGCCACCATTTTGCAGCCACAGTCGTCCCATCCGCTTGGGGTCATCGACAAATTTCAACAGCATTTCTTCGTGATTGCCCAGCAGACACACGACCTGACGGTTGGTGTCTTCGCTGAGGTGTTTCAGATGATGCAAGACCTGTGCGCTGTACTCTCCCCGATCGATGTAGTCACCAACAAAGACCAAAGGGTATCGGCGGTCCAAACGGGGAAGCAACGCCTGCAGCAGATCAAGTCGACCATGGATGTCACCAACCGCATAAAACCGCTGATCCGGTGCGAGTTCGGCAAGCGAAGCTCCCATATCCTGGGCAGCGGACTGCTTAGCGAGTTTTCTGATCCATTCCTTAATCATCTCTGAAGTTCAGTACCCTGCCCGGTCGTTATCGGCAATTCCCAACTGCCAAAGGTTACTTAGGAGTCTTCAACACATCAACAAGCGCCGGACCTGATTTGCGAGCAACGACAAGCAGTCTCTATCAGATATCGCGCATCGACTGTTTCGCTTCCATCCGAAAGCAACCCACCACCAATGAGGTCGCGTGCTGGATTATCTTCTGCCTGTTCTGGTCAATCTCCTCCTGATAAGCCAACTGGTTGACGCTGACCTCTGCCCGGCTGATATGACGGTCGCCGACAGGGAAATCCTCTTGACCTCACCGGATGGAAAGGGTCCCTGATGGTCACAGTGTTTGGATAACGTTCGAGGGTTTCATGAAACGGGTTCTGGTTACGGGTACAGCGGGGTTCATTGGGTTCCATCTGGCAAAGCTGTTGCTGTCAGAGGGGTTTCAGGTGCATGGCTATGACGGGATGACCGACTATTACGATGTCAGCCTCAAGCAACGCCGTCACCAGATGCTGCTGCAGACACCCGGTTTCTCCGCCACCGAAGACCTGTTGGAAAACCACGAACGCCTGATGCAGGTCGCCGACGATTTTGAACCCGATGTCATTGTCCATCTCGCCGGGCAGGCCGGAGTTCGGTACAGTCTGGAACAACCACGAAGCTACATAGATTCCAACATTGTCGGTACGTTCAACGTGATGGAGGCCGCCCGTCAGCATAAGGTGGATCACTTGCTGATGGCATCCACTTCGTCGGTTTACGGCGCAAACGATGAGATGCCTTTTACCGAGGTCGAAAAGGCGGACACTCAGCTGACCATCTACTCGGCGACCAAGAAAGCGAATGAGGCGATGGGGCACTCGTATGCTCACCTCTGGGACCTGCCGACCACAATGTTCCGGTTCTTCACCGTGTATGGCACCTGGGGACGTCCTGATCTGGCACTTTATAAATTCGTCGATGCGATTCTGGACGGTCGTCCGATCGATATCTACAACCATGGTGACATGTATCGTGACTTTACCAACGTCAACGATCTGGTCCGGGGCATTCGATTGTTGATTGATACACCGCCAATCCGGCCTGCGGGTGCCGACGATATCGAAGAAGGCGACAGCCTGTCGCCGGTTGCTCCGTATCGGGTCGTGAACATAGGAAACGGTGACAAGGTGCGCTTGCTGGATTTTGTAGAAGCCATCGAAGAAGCCGTCGGGAAAAAGGCGATCCGCAACTACATGCCCATGCAGATGGGTGATGTCCCTGCTACATGGGCCAATACGGACCTGTTGCAGCGACTGACTGGATACCGTCCGCAAACGGATTTCAAGGATGGCATCGCGCAATTTGTAGAATGGTTCCGCGATTACCACGGAAAATGAGCCAAGAGATCCGGATGATGGAAACGAACCCCAATTCCCGAAAAATCGCAGTCATCGGCCTTGGCTATGTCGGGCTGCCACTGGCTGTGGCGTTTGGAAAACTAGGATCGGTAGTTGGATTTGATATCAATCAGGCACGTATCGAGGAACTGCAGCGTGGTGCGGATTCAACGCTTGAGGTTGAGCCGGAAGACCTTGCCGCTGCCACAGGCCTGAATTTCACCACCAACGCTGCGGATCTGGCAGATTGCGATACTTACATTGTTACTGTCCCAACACCAATCACTGCGGGCAAGCAGCCTGATCTGAGCCCGCTGCTAAGCGCGTCTGAAACAGTAGGCGGTGTACTGAAGCGCGGTGACCTGGTGATCTATGAATCCACGGTCTATCCCGGCGCAACCGAAGAGGACTGTGTTCCGGTATTGGAACGCGTCTCGGGCTTGCGCTTCAATCAGGACTTCTTCGCGGGATACAGCCCCGAACGGATCAATCCCGGGGATAAAACCCATCGGATCTCCGATATTTGCAAGATAACCTCTGGATCAACGCCCGAAGTCGCCGATCTGGTGGATGCCCTCTATGCCAGGATAATCTCGGCGGGCACGCACGAGGCCGAAAGCATCCGTGTGGCCGAAGCGGCTAAGGTCATCGAGAACACACAGCGGGACCTGAACATCGCTTTGGTGAATGAACTGGCCATGATCTTTGGCCGGATGGATATCGACACTGACGCCGTGTTGCGTGCCGCCGGAACCAAGTGGAATTTCCTGCCATTCCGCCCCGGTCTGGTGGGCGGACACTGCATCGGAGTCGACCCCTACTACCTGACACACAAGGCCGAAACGGTTGGGCATCATCCGCAGATCATTCTCGCCGGGCGACGGTTGAATGACGGAATGGGCAGCTATGTGGTTTCGCAACTGGTCAAACGCATGACGCGCGATGGGATCAACGTAGGGTCAGCACGGGTGTTGGTCATGGGTCTGACCTTTAAGGAGAATTGCCCCGATCTGCGCAACACCCGCGTGGTCGATATTGTCCATGAACTGCAGGATTACGGTGTCACGGTGGATGTTCATGATCCTCACGCCGATGCGCAGGCCGCGCTGGACGAACATGGTATCACGCTCGTGTCAGAACCTCAGCGAGACAGCTATGACGGGATCGTATTGGCAGTCGCGCATCGGGAGTTTCTTACGCTGTCTCCGGAAGAAATCCGGTCCTATGGTAAATCGAAGAACATCCTGTTCGACGTAAAGTCATGCCTGCCGCGAGAGGCCAGCGATCTGAGGTTATAACAGTCAGAAACCGCTCACGAAAAGACGCCAACCTGTCATTCAGTAGTTTGCAACACACCGCAGTTTGTGTGGGATAAAGGTGCTAACATAGCTACAGATTTGTTTCGGGAGAACGAGATTGATGAGCAGTGCAACTGGCGATCACGTTAGCGAGGGCGCAACGAAAATCATCGATAGAATACCGAAGGCTGGTCAGGAGCAGAAACTTGAAGCTGCGATCAGTGATATTATCGATGCCATGCGTAACGCTTATGGGCTCAACAGTGTTCATGTCGTTCGTCCCTCCCTGCCGCATCAGCCTGCATACCGAGTAATTTGCACCTTCGACAGCGATGTGCATTTGAAGGCCTGGGAGGCGTCTGATGACCATGTGCGCCTCGTCACAGCTGCTGACGAGTTTACGGCAGGTGAGCCTCAGCGGACCTGGCTGACCGGGTTGGAGACCTGGTTTACCTTGCCGGTCTCGGCTAACGCAGGGGCAAGGCCACCGGCATATAAGATGGCCATCACAACTTACATTGCGCTTTTTCCGACGATCCTGCTGGTCCATGCCGCCTTAGCATACGTTCCTGAATTCGGAGCGCTTCCAACGATTTTAGGAAATGGAATTGCGGTGGCCATCGTAGTGGTCCTGATGACATACGTCATAATGCCGAGATTTACACGCCTCATGGCGTTTTGGCTTTATCCACCGAATCACTGACACTGCTCTGCTCAAGCACTGTCTGAAAAACAAAACCGGCGCCATTAGCGCCGGTTTTTCGTTTCTTACCCGCCGAAATCGTCGAGCATGATGTCTTCGCGGTCCACGCCCAGGTCCAGCAGCATGTTGATGACCGACTGGTTCATGATTGGCGGGCCACACATGTAGAACTCGCAGTCCTCTGGTGCCGGATGGTTCTTGAGGTACTCTTCAAACAAGACATTGTGGATGAAGCCGGTATAGCCTTTCCAATCGTCCTCAGGCTGCGCATCCGACAGGGCTACGTGCCATTCAAAGTTATCGAACTCTGCGGCCAGCGTGTCGAAATCCTCGACAAAGAACATCTCTTTCTTTGAACGCGCGCCGTACCAGAAGCTGATCTTGCGGTTGCGGTTCTCGAGACGCTTGAGCTGGTCAAAGATGTGGCTGCGCATCGGTGCCATACCAGCACCACCGCCGATGAAGACCATCTCTTTCTCGGTTTCGCGGGCAAAGAATTCACCGAACGGACCCGAGATTGTCACTTTGTCACCCGGCTTCAGGTTGAAGATGTAAGACGACATCTGACCGGCCGGGATGCCTTCTGACCCCGGAGGTGGCGAAGCAACCCGAACGTTGAGCATGATCATGCCTTTTTCGTCCGGATAGTTGGCCATCGAATAGGCACGTTCGATCGGTTCGTTCACAACCGACTCATACTGCCACAGATTGAAGCGATCCCAGTCCTCGCGGTACTCTTCTTCGATATCGAAATCGGTGTATTTCAGAGCGTGCGCAGGGGCTTCGATTTGGATGTATCCACCGGCGCGGAAGTTCACATCCTCACCTTCGGGCAAGTCCAGCGTCAGCGCCTTGATGAAGGTCGCCACGTTTTCGTTAGAACGAACTGTACATTCCCATTTCTTGACGCCGAAGACCTCTTCGGGAACTTCGATATCCATGTCCTGCTTGACCGCAACCTGACAGGACAGGCGGTCGCCGCATGCCGCTTCACGCTTGGTGATATGGCTCTCTTCGGTCGGCAGGATAGATCCGCCACCCGAATGCACACGCACGCGGCACTGCGCACAGGTACCACCGCCACCACAGGCCGACGGGACGAACAGCTTCTCGGCCGCCAGTGTTTGCAGCAGTTTGCCCCCCGCAGGAACCGAGATGGTTTTCTCGCCGTTAATCGTGATGTTCACATCACCGGTCGACACCAGTTTCGAACGGGCAGCCATAATGATGGCCACCAGTGCGATAACAATCAGGGTGAAAAGGACGACGCCTAGGCTAAAAGTTTCCATGCGAGCCTCTCCTTACAGCTTCACGCCCGAGAAGGACATGAAGGCCATCGCCATCAGTCCCGCGGTGATGAAGGTGATACCAAGACCCTGCAGACCATCCGGAATGTCCGAGTACTTCAGCTTTTCGCGCACACCCGCCATTGCAGTAATCGCCAACGCCCAGCCAAAGCCCGAAGACAGACCATAGGTCGCTGCCTCAGCAAAGTTATAGTCACGCTCGACCATGAACAGAGAGCCACCAAGGATGGCGCAGTTCACGGTGATCAGCGGCAGGAAGATCCCCAACGCGTTGTAGAGCGGCGGGAAGTACTTATCCAAGACCATCTCAAGGATCTGAACCATCGCCGCGATCACGCCGATGTAGGAAATCAGGCCAAGGAAGGTCAGATCCACATCGGGGAAGCCAGCCCAAGCCAGCGCGCCCGGCTTCAGCAGATAGCTAAGCAGCAGGTTGTTCGTCGGTACGGTGATCGCCTGAACAACCATCACCGAGATACCCAGTCCCAGCGCCGTTGAGATCTTCTTGGACACGGCGATGAAGGTACACATGCCGAGGAAGAAGCTGAGCGCGAGGTTTTCAACAAAGATGGCCTTTACGGCCAGTGAAATCAGACCTTCCATCAGTGGGCCTCTACCTGCTGAATTTTGTATTCACGTTCCTCGACCTGGTTCGGCTTCCATGTGCGGAAGGCCCAGATGATCAGACCGATGATGAAGAACGCCGATGGCGGAAGCAGCAACATGCCGTTGGGTACATACCAGCCGCCGTTGTTGACCGTCTCCAGGATGGTGACGCCGAACAGCGATCCGTTTCCGAAAAGCTCGCGGATGAAACCGACCAGCAGCAGGATCAGGCCGTAGCCCATGCCGTTGCCCAGGCCATCGATGAAGGACGCGACCGGCGGGTTCTTCATTGCAAACGCTTCGGCGCGGCCCATCACGATACAGTTGGTGATGATCAGACCGACGAAAACCGACAGGGTTTTCGAAATCTCAAAGGCGTAGGCCTTGAGAACCTGATCCACCAGAATCACCAGCGAGGCGATGATCACCATCTGAACGATGATCCGGATCGAGCCCGGAATCTGGTTCCGCAGGCACGAGATGAAGAAGGACGAGAACGAGGTCACAAAGGTCACCGCCAGCGCCATCACGAAGGAAACCTGCAGCGAAGAGGTCACCGCCAGCGCCGAACAGATGCCAAGCACCTGCAGGGTAATCGGGTTGTTGTCGACAAGCGGGTCGACCAGCATCTCTTTCTTGGTCTGGGACATCAAATCTCTCCTGCTTGCAGTTTGGCCAGGAACGGAGCGTAGCCCGCATCACCCATCCAGAATTTCACCAGGTTATCGACACCAACCGAAGTCAGCGTGGCACCGGCCAGCGCGTCAACATAGAACTCAGGGCCAGCGGCGGGTTGTGACTTGGACACGGTGATCTGCAGATCGCCTGCCTCATCCCGCAGTTTCTTGCCGTTCCACAGTGCTTTCCAGCGCGGGTTGTCGACCTCGGCGCCAAGGCCAGGGGTTTCACCATGCTGATAGAACTGCAAACCAAAGATATCGTTGCCGTTGTTTTCCAGCGCGATAAAGCCATAGAGCGTTGACCACAGTCCGTAACCGTGCAGCGGGAGGATGACCTTATCCAGGTCACCGGCGTCGTCGCGCAGCAGATAGATCACACGGTATTTGGACTTGCGCCCAATACCTGCCGGATCATTGTCCAGTGCAACGCTCAGCTCGGGATCGCTGGCGGCAGCGATATCGTCAAAGGTCGCTGGATCGAATTGATCGTCAACGAATTCGCCGGTAGCCAATTCCAGTACGTGAGGTTCAAACGCGGCGAAGGCTTCGCTCACGTTGATGCCCGGCTCGTAAACACCGGCAACCTGCAAAACGTTGACCTGCTTGTCCTTCAGCGCGTTTGCTTCCTGCACCGGGCGCAGGCTGACAGCAGCGGCCGAAACGACCATCGAGGCAACCAGACAGACGGCGACGGCAACAAAGATCGTCTTGCCAACGGAATCCGGCGAGGCCGCCAGGAACCGGGCAATCGCCCCTTTGGGTTCTTGGGGTTGCGTATCAGACATGGCGACGCGCCCTCCGTTTGATGTTTGCCTGAACAACGAAGTAGTCGATCAGCGGTGCAAAGACGTTACCGAACAGGATTGCCAGCATCATGCCTTCCGGGAAAGCCGGGTTAACAACACGGATCAACACAACCATGACACCGATCAAAGCGCCGTAGATGTAGCGTCCCATGTTAGTGTGGCTGGCCGAAACGGGCTCGGTCACCATGAAGGCCAGACCGAAGGCATAGCCACCAACAACGATGTGCCAGTACCAAGGCATCGCAAACATCGGGTTGGTATCCGACCCGATTAAGTTGAACAGTAGAGTAAGACCGATAGTCCCCGCCAGACAGCCGACAATCAGGCGGAAATTGGCGATGCGGGTCATCAGCAGAAATGCCAGACCAATCATACAGGCCAGCGTTGAGGTTTCACCAAAACTACCCTGCATCTGACCCAGAAACGCGTTCCACCAGGTCAAACCTTCAGTAGCCAGAGCCTGATACCCTTCTGAGGCGGAAACCGACAGCGCCGTCGCACCCGAGAAACCATCAACAGGTGTCCAGACCGTGTCCCCCGACATGTTCGCGGGATAAGCGAAATACAGGAACGCGCGGCCGACAAGTGCCGGGTTAAGGAAGTTTTTGCCTGTACCGCCGAACACTTCTTTACCGATCACTACGCCGAATATAATGCCCAACGCGACCTGCCAAAGAGGTGCGGATGCGGGCATGATCAGCGTATAAAGCATTGAGGTAACAAGGAAACCTTCGTTAACCTCGTGTCCACGGACGGTTGCAAAGATGACCTCGAAGATACCACCAGCGACCAGAGTGACGATGTAAATCGGTAGGAAGTACATCAACCCGTGCATCACATTGGCAAAGATGCTGTCGGGGTTCAGTGAGATGCCGAACATCTGCAAGATGGCAATCCGCCAACCTGTCGCGGAATCCGGACCAAGCGCGGCAATGGCCGAGTTCGCTTGGTACCCGGTATTGTACATCCCCCAAAGTATACACGGGATTGTTGCGATCACGACGTAAGTCATGATCCGCTTCATATCCACATAAGACCGCGCATGGGGCGCAACAGTGGTTACGGTTTTCGGAGTGTAGATGAAGCTTTCGACCATCTCGTAGATGGGGAAATACTTCTCGTACTTGCCGCCCTTGGTAAAGTTCGGCTCGATCCGGTCAAAGAAGTTTCGCAAACCCATTCGGATCAGCCCTCCTTTTCAATCTTGGAAAGGCAGTCGCGCAGCGCCAGCCCATATTCATACTTCGCCGGACAGGCAAAGCCGACAAGGCCCAGATCCTCTTCGTCCAGCTCCAGCGCACCCAGCGCCTGTGCGGTATCTGTGTCCATCACCAGCAATGCGCGCAGCAATTGCGTGGGCAGATAATCCTGCGGCATCAACTGCTCGAACGTGCCGGTCGGCACCATCGCGCGGCGACCACCGTTCAGGTTCGAGGTAAATGCGAACAGCTTCTTGGCGAATGCCGATCCCAGAACCGGCTGCACCGCGTATTTCGAGGGCATCGGAAGGATCCAGCCCAGAGTATGCTGATCATGATCTTCACGAATGATGGTGATCTGACGCGCGAAACGGCTCAGATACGCGTGCGGTCCTTCAGCATGACCGCCAGACAAGATCGAACCAGAGATGATACGCGCCACACCATCGACATTGACCTCGTCGCGGGTCAGATCGTCGGTTGAGGCGCCCATGACGGTCCGGATCAGGCGCGGTTGCCGTGCCCCGGGGCCACTCAGCGCGATGACAACGCTGGGGTCCAGATGTCCGGTCTGCATCAGGCGGCCAATGGCGATCACATCCTGATAGCCGATGGTCCAAACCTGTTTGTCGCCGGCCAGCGGCTCCAGGAAATGGATGTGCGTACCGGCCAGTCCCGACGGATGCGGTCCTGAGAAAGCCGCCGCTTCTACACCCGGCAGATCAGTGCCCGGAATCGAGTCGCCGTCTTTCTGACACAGGTAGGTCTTGCCTTCGGTCAGTTTTGCGACCGCCTCAAGGCCTTTGGCAAAAGCTTCGCCGGCGTCTGCAATGATCAACGCAGCGTCACCTGCCAGAGGGTCGCTGTCCATCGCCGTAACAAAGATAGCGGCAGGCTTGGTGCCCGGCTCGGGCATTTTCGAATATGGCCGTGTCCGGAATGCTGTCCACAGACCAGCGGCGCAAAGCTTGGCGGTCACGCCCTCGGCTGTGTCGGCATCGCCGATACCTGAGAAATCCACACCGTTGTCGTTGGCGTCCGAAACCTCGATCACCACGCTTTGCAACACGCGGCGAGCGCCCCGGTTGATGGCAACCACTTTACCGCTCAGCGGCGCGACCATCATCGCGTCTGGCGCATCTTTGTGACAGAACAGCGGAGTGCCGCGCTGAACCTGATCACCTTCCTGCACCAGCATACGTGGTTTGAGACCGATATAGTCCCCGCCCAATACGCCAACACTCGAGTATTCTGGCCCCGGTTGGATTTTCTGTTCGGGTGCACCTTCTACCGGTAGGTCCAACCCTTTCTTCAGTTTGAAAGTTTGCATGTCGCTACGTTCTTCCAAGCCTCTTTCCTGTGCCTGCTATCCCTGACCGATCGAAGGTCGGCACCAGATAGCGCGAATCTTTCAGCCGGGGTGGTCGCGATTGCGTCATAAACCGACTGGAATCCGCTAGCGTAATTCCGATCACGGCCCCTTTACGCGGGGATGACACTAAACGCAAACCCGTTCCCGCTCAATTCTGGGAATTGGGTTCACTTTAAACTGAATTGATCGATCAGGTGTCCAAAATCTCACAACCCAATTTGCGTATCGCGCCTTCTGTCCATCCGGTGTAAGCAACCGGAATGGAAAAAACTGACCTCGAGATATTTCTGGTGGCAACACCCGGGCTGGAAGCGCCTTTGGGTGCCGAAGCAATCGAACATGGGTTTGCAGATGCCAAGGTAGTGCCAGGCGGCGTATCTTGTCGAGGTAACTGGTCCGAAGTCTGGCGCGCCAATCTGCAACTTCGGGGTGCGAACAAGGTACTTGTGCGTCTGGGTTCATTTCCGGCGGTTCACCTTGCTCAGCTGGACAAACGAGCGCGCAAGTTTCCGTGGGCTGAATTTTTGCGGCCCGATGTCCCGGTAAAGGTTGAGGCGACCAGTCGCAAATCGCGAATCTATCATGCCGGAGCGGCCCGTCAGCGTATTGAAACAGCGATTGCAGAAACACTTGGTGCTCCGGTCTCGTCGGATGCCAAGGTGCGGGTGATGCTGCGCATCGAAAAAGACCTCTGCACCTTCTCGGTCGATACGTCTGGTGATCCACTCCACAAACGCGGACACAAAACCGCGGTCGCCAAAGCGCCAATGCGCGAGACTATGGCGGCGATGTTTCTGCATGAATGTGGATTCGACGGAACCCAGCCTGTCCTGGATCCCATGTGCGGCTCGGGTACCTTCGTGATCGAGGCTGCCGAGATCGCCCTGGGGCTGTTTCCCGGTCGAACACGCCGATTTGCTTTTGAGGAGCTTGCAACCTTCGACAGCGCCGCATGGCAAGGCATGCGCAGCGGTGCGCAGCCCGACACAACAGATCTGCTGTTTCTAGGGTCCGACCGAAACGCGGGCGCAATCGAGGCTGCATCAGCCAATGCCGAACAGGCAGGAGTTGGTGCTGTTACCAGGTTCCAGAACCGCTCGGTCAGTGACATCAAGCCACCCGAAGAACCTGCCGGTATCGTGATAGTGAATCCGCCATACGGCGCGCGTATCGGAGATGAGAAGCGGCTGCGATCTCTGTACGGTAGTCTTGGTAAGGTATTAATGTCCCGATTCCACGGTTGGCAGGTCGGAATAGTGACCAGCAACCAATCCCTCGCCCGCGCGACCCGACTGCCTTTGTTGCCCGCTGGCCCGGTAGTCGATCACGGCGGCACCAAAATACGACTATATCGCACAGAAGCCTTGCCATAGTGGCCTAGAATGCCGCCAATCGCGCGACTTTTCAGCTGCAATTTTATGGTCAATCACAGTTCTCCTTGACGGCATCAATTCGTGCAAACCGAGAGAAAATCCCCCTTGCGCATCAGCATCACCGGGTATAGATCACCCGCCACGGTCGGAGTGTAGCTCAGCCTGGTAGAGCACTGTCTTCGGGAGGCAGGGGTCGGAGGTTCGAATCCTCTCACTCCGACCAAATCAACTGCTTGATGTGTAACGCATCTTCGTCAGCTCTAGGTTACAGCACGCACCGACGTGCATGTGTCTGTCACTCTCTCGTCACTCGCATCCGCGCGTTGCCCGTTCTACGGAGCAAGCAGTATGGCAACCATTAGGAAGCGTGGAATCAAGTGGCAGTGCATCGTTAGACGTGACGGCAGGACAGCCAGCAAGTCGTTCGGTAAACGTAGCGACGCGGTGAAGTGGGGCAATACAGTCGAAGCAGAAGCGGATGCATTCGGTGGCAAGTTGCCAACGCGGAAGCAGAAGCACACCGATGCGTTGCAAGTTATCACTCTCGCCGACGCACTTCTCGAACTCAGAGACGAAATGCCAAACGAACGATGGCGGCTGCACGCTCTAGCTCGTTGCCGAGTTGCGCATCCAAGTAATCACAGTTTCTGACGTGTCGAAGTGGCGTGATCGACGGTTGCGAGACGCCAAGCCGTCAACTGTAGTTCGTGAACTCTCGATCATGCAGACAGCAATCGACCGCGCGGCAAGTCATATGGCCCACGTTGAAGCCACATACAATCCGGTTAGACAAGTGAAGCGACCACGTGTTGACGACAGGCGCGAGCGCAGGCTAACCGACGATGAGTGGCAGCGGTTGCTCGATGCGGCGCTGCAGTGCGCGAACCCGTTGATGCGCCCGCTCTTGATACTGGCGCGTGAGACCGCGATGCGTCGGGGCGAACTACTCTCGATTGAGTGGCGAAATGTTGATCTTGATGCATGCACGGTGTTGTTGCCCAAGACTAAGAACGGGCACGCAAGGTTCGTGCCGTTGTCTCCCGTCGCAATCGGAATTCTGAAGTCGTTGCCGCAAACAGACAAGTACGTGCTACCAGTGAGTACGAACGCAGTCCGGTTAGCTTGGCAGCGTCTTCGAGCACGCGCGGGTGTTGAAGATATCAGGTTGCATGATCTGCGCGCGCAAGCTGCGACGGACAAGTTGCTCGAGGGCTGGTCTGTCGCAGAAGTGCAGGTCTTAACCGGTCACCGCGATGCGGGAGTACTGCTCGAACGATACGCGCGGTTGCGAGCGACAGATGTAGTGAAGCGAATGCATGGCACTGAGTGAAGTTACATGCAATTGACTACACTGCATGTTGTGCATCGTGTGTCCATTTCGCCAAATTACCACAATATATGGCACCTATTCGCTTGACCCAAGGCGCCCAATGTGCCAAGGTGATCTCAGGGAGCCATTGGCCCCTATCCTCATGATAAGTCGGACCGAGGCGGCACCAGCCGTGGCCGCGCCATCCAAGAAGGAGGCGCGGTATCGTGTCTATTTCGACTATCAACACCAATTGGCTAACGACCGCTCAAGCAGCGGCCCGGATCGGCATTGCACGTGGCTCACTCGGTCGTATCGTGCGCCAAGGACGTGGTCCGAGAGTACATAAGATTAGCGAACGAACATGGCGGTTCAGGCTCAGCGATGTCGAGGCGTGGATCAACAACCGAGCATGTGAGCCTTCCGAACTTGAGGTGGGCCAATGAACCCTCTCGCAGCCCACTTGGCTAAGTTCGAAGCTCACCCTGAAGATCGAGTGTTGCTCGACAAGATTGCCGCGCGCTACTCGCACTTCGATGCTCGCGGCTGTCTGTTCGTCAACGGTGGCAATCACAGCAACGGCAGGCCGCAGATCGGTGTAAACTATACCAAGATGCGGGTCGCTCGCTTCCTCGTTGCCGTGCGAGATGAACTCGACATGCGTGACCAGTGGGACACGCGGCACACGTGCAATGTTCGTGCATGTGTGAACCCAGACCACCTCCGGTCAGGCACCAGACAAGACAACGCGCTCGACCGCCACGAGCAGGGAACTGCTCCGATTGGTGAACGTGCACCCAACGCCCGATTGACTCAAGACGATGTGCGAGAGGTGCATCAACTGGCGGGCAGCATGAAGCAGGCGCGCATTGCAGAACGGTTCCGGGTCAGCGCTACGACCATTAGCAACATCTTGAACGGCGTCACTTGGCGGCACGTGTACGACGAGATGACATGATGCAAGCAAGCGCACAGAAGAAGCCGCCCCTTGGGGATTGGATGCAGGCGCATTGCCAGAGGTGGGTGGTCTAATGGCGCGTCACCATACATACCTGCTCGACCAACTCTTCAAGGCACTACCCGCCGATGCATGGCGTATCCGAGTGATCAGCCGTTGGACTGACGAGCAGACCGACAAGCGGGGTCGAACGACACACATGATCAATCGGAGCCGTTGCCACTTCGACGAAACCGTCTCTCCGCACGATCTCTTGCACAAGATGGTGGCGAACACGCATCCACAGGGCAAGCGGGCCGAGCGTTCGCTCCTGTCAACGATCACCGAGCAGTCTCGCTACGGTCGGGAAGTGTTGATGCAACCTATCGGCGCGATGACGCACGTATTGCTCGACTTGGACGAAACACCGCTGGACGAAGCGTTGAACTTGCTGGCCCTCGACCGTGTTCGACCCGCCGTAATCCATGAAACCTCGCCCAATCGACATCACTTGGTGTTCACATTGCCCGATCGAAACCACACACCTGAAATACACAAGGCTGCCTCCCGGTGGTTGGTAGGTCGCGTTTGCGGCGACATTGGCAGCGCTCACGTAGGCGCAAGCCTACATATGCCTGCAACAACATGCTCGAAGCCTTGGAGGCACCCGTCGCCGTCCCCGTTAGTGATCCAGAGGCGGGCGAAGTTCACGGCCAGCAGAGCGTTACTTGAATACGCTTCACGCTCAGTCGGCGACAGCAACGTCCTCACTACAGCGCAACCGAAGTTGCTGAAATCAGAGAACGAAATCACGGTCGATCAGGTGCCAAGCGCCGTCCGCGTGCTGCACGCCGAGTTGATGCACAAGCACGTAGACGACCGCTCCGTTGCTGATTTCGCATTCTGTTGCACGTTGCTGCGAGCACTAGAGGAACGTGCGGTAGTGGAAGCGTGGCTAGTAGCAGTAAGCAACAAGGCATCAAGACGACCGGAATATGTGGTGGCTACTGTCAGTGCTGCTTGTCGGGCGATTGGGCATAAGGAACCAAGCACATGAGGCCAACAGAACGAGTATGCGATGAGGCTAGTTCAAACGTGGACCAGTTGCCTCAGAAGACCGAACAGACCGCTTGGCTACGGAAGATGGCCGAGGCCGTCAAGAGCGGTGCCAGGGCGATTGTAGTGGATCGATTCCCCGAGACAGAAGCGGGTGAGGTATCGGTTTCTGAGCAAGATGTATGGTCCACCTCTTGGGGATTGGTCTGATGAACGTTCGGTCATTCGGTTCAGATCGGACAGCCTCCGAGGGAGTGGCTACTTCACGTAGGTATTCTTCTCCTACGTCAACTAACCACCCTGTACCTCTAATAGGTGAACCCGGATGGCTTATCCACGTAGCGGGACTCAACCAACGCGTCGGCGTCCTGACGTTTGAGCCATTCGTCAGTCTCGACGGCCGCGGTAATCCGCAAGTGACGGAGGACTTCGGTGCACCTCGCTTCCACCCCGTGATGATGTCTGAGTTCGGTGTGAACGTGATGCTCTTGCAAACCACCGACGCGGTCGCTGCCGTGATGTTGGCAATGGTGAAGCTACTGTCGTTCGCAGGCCGACGCGACCGCGTTCACGGTGTCACCATCGGCAACAAGGAGAAGTTCGTCGATCCCGCGCACGTGCGGGCCGACATCGGCCACGGACGCAACCATGTGACGCTAGTACCTACACGTTGCATCGCCCCGCCCGACTTCACCCTCGACAAGCTGGTAGATGCGATGAACCCCGACAGGCCGATGATGGAACAGTTGATGCGTGACGGTGCATTGAACGGCTGGACCGGTGATGCGCAGCGCCTGTTCGACGAGATCGGCAACCGACCGGAGTGGGCGCACGAGCAAGCTGAAGCAGGCTTGGCTCAGTTGGTGCAACTCGGACTGATTGCACTGCCAGAGAGTGACGTGCCGGTGGTGCACCCAGCGCACTTCGGTCAGATGCCAGCTGGGATGGTCAGTAGTGTGGCGCATACGATGGACTCCCACGCAGAGCGGTTTACGCTTCTAGACGACGATGGGACCATCGACGGAACGAAGATCAAGAACGCTCCGGAACCCGGCACCACACAGGGTAGCAAGCGGAAGAAGCCGCGCTCACTGTCTAAGAACCAGCGTCTGCAACGCCGTGTTGAAGAACGTGATCTTCGTATCGCAACACTGATTGCAGACAACGAGGCGAAGAACGCTCGTATCGCAGAGCTGGAACTGATGTTGATTGAGGTTGCGCCAGACATCGATTCAGCGCGGTTCAGCGACATCGAACTAGAAGCACTGCCGGCGCGAGAGCAGCGGGAGAAGTTGCAGAGATGACCAAGAGCAGCAAGGCAGAAGTGCATCGCAGCAACCGCCGCGACAAGGAGCCAGCACCGGATGCGGTGATTAGACTATCGGACGCAGCAGCGTTGCGTGCGTTCACAGAGTTATCGGACAACGCGACGGTCTTCCTGAACGGGATGTTGAAGGTTACGACCCGAACCGGGAAGTCCGATGCCTGTCTGGCAGAGGCATGGGCGGTGACGAAGTTGCCCCGATCAATGGCTGTTGATGCGGTTCGTGAGTTACAAGAATGCGGCTTATTACGCCGCACCGAAGGGGGCGTTGTGATCCTGCACCGCGTGTTCAGCAGCCTCGCTCACTCCTTCTTCCGAATTGCCGAAACTGAGCTCGCGAGTGCGTATGCAAGCGAAGTTGTTGCGTTCGGCGGCACTACCGGCGGATAAGCCAGCAACGGTACGCATTGAGGGCCATTGCACATTACCTGACAGATCGAGAATGCGGCATGAGTGACTGACCTGTACCCAATCCCGCCGAAGGCGCGCTGGACTTCTTGTGCGAGCGATACCTTGACTATCGGTACTGGCTAACGGGCAGTATTGCAGCTGTCGCAGCAGTCAAGTGTGCAGCCAAACTCACGGCAGAATGACTATGCACACTCAACGATTGCTGTGGCGACCGGTGAATGTTGCAACTTAAGACGTAGTCCAATGCACAACAATTTCACGCTGCGTCGTTGCCTCTAGCCTCGCGCATGGCACGATTGAAGAAGTGCTTGATTGCCTTCTCCCGAGCCTCTTGATCCGTCATGATGACGTTACGCATCTCCGTCTCTCGTTGGAACATGCGCACGGCACTCGCGAAGAATGCTTGCGAGTATGCGTTGAACACTACGTCTGGTGGGTTGTTGCGCAACATCTCGGTCAGATCGTCGTCCATAATGTCCCGGTTGACTTGCTCAAACCGGATCATGTCGGCCTCTGTAAACTTGGTGCCGTGTCGGTCATTGAACGCCTTGACGATCTCCGACAGCTCCTTCTGTTCATCTTCGGTATATGGCTTGGCACCGAATTCTTCGATTGCCTTCAACGGTTCGCTATCACCCGGTGACAACGACGCGTCGCCGCGCTCCTTCTCTTCAATCTTGAACTTCTGCAACGACAACATGTCGTCTGTGATCTCGATCTCAGGTGGAACTTGTCTATCGGGCAGCATGCGAAGCAGCCATGACAGATAAGCGTACAGCTTCTCCAAGTCGGTATCGCCTAGACTCATTACCTGCGCGATGAAGGTGTAGAAGCGCAGATAGCTTCGGCACAGTTGCCTGAACTCTTCCTGCCGCCCCTCGTCGTCATCGACCTCGAAACGGTCGACTGCTTGTTTGACCAAACCTTGCAGTGTCGCGCGATCCGTGCCTGACAACTCGCCGCGGAAGAACGTCGTCGCGAACCGTTCGATCTCTTGCCGGTCAAGGTAGCCGAACGTCATTAGTCGGCCCTCGAGTTCGTAGACTTGATTTGGGTCAGTCATGGACTCGAGTGCCGTGACTTCGAAGTACGGCCTGAACGCCGTCTGTATGTCCTCAATGGAATTCTGGAAGTCGAGAACAAACGTTCTCTTGTGCGGCCTAATGCGGTTCAACCGCGATAGCGTCTGCACCGCTTGAAGTCCGGCTAACTTCTTGTCGACATACATCGCGCACAGCTTGGGTTGGTCGAACCCGGTCTGATACTTCTCAGCGACAATGAGGATTTGATACTGCTCAGGGTACGGTGTGCCGTCCTTCTTCACACCGTTGAATCGAACCGGTAGCTCGCTCTCCGCGAAGCCTGTCAGATCAGGCTCGGTGTAGCGCGCGCCATCGACCTCGAGTTCACCGGAGAACGCAACGAGCGCGCGAAGATCATCGTATCCCTGATCCGCGATATACTTCTTCACACCGAGGTAGTACCGCACAGCGTGCTCGCGGCTCTGCGTGACGATCATCGCCTTCGCCTGTCCGCTCAACTCGTTCATCACATGTCGGCGGAAGTGTTCAACGATGACTTCGACCTTCTGACCTATGGCGGTTGGGTGCAGAGAAGCATACCGTGCAACCTTGCGCTGCCCCTTGCGGTTGCTCAGCGCTGGGTTGTCATCAATGGCCTTCTCGAGTTCGTAGTACGCCTTGTAGGTCATGTAGTTGTGCAGCACGTCGAGGATGAAGCCTTCCTCGATTGCTTGCCGCATCGAGTACGTATGGAACGGATGCGGCAAGCCGTCCGCGCCGACAGTACCGAAGCGCTGCATCGTTGTGTTCTTCGGGGTCGCGGTGAACGCGAAGAAGCTGAGATTTGATTGCGGACCACGGCTCTGCTGATACGCGGCGATGATATCTTCAACATCGTCGCTGCTATCCGCTTCTCGCGTGAGCGCCTGCGCCATTGATTGCGCCGCCTTACCAGACTGACTGCTGTGAGCCTCGTCGATGATTACCGCAAACCTTCGTTGGCCCTGTCCTGTGATCGCCTCAAGGTGCTCAGTTGAGAACTTCTGGATCGTCGTAACGATTATCCTCGCGCCCTTCTCAATCGCTTCCTTGAGCTGGCGCGAAGTGCCGTCGATCTTCTTCACGACGCCAGCGACCTGCTCAAACTGCGAAACATTAGCCTGAAGCTGTCGATCAAGGACAATGCGGTCGGTCACGATGATGGCGGTATTAAACACAGCGAGATCGGAAGCGTCGTGCAAGTTAATAGCTTGGTGCGCCAGCCAACCAATCGTGTTCGATTTGCCTGACCCTGCTGAGTGCTGGATCAGGTAATTGTGACCGGCACCGATAGCACCCGCATGCGCAATACAACTCCGAACTGCGGAGAGTTGCTGGAAGCGCGGGAAGATCATGACATCCTGCTTCCCATCGCGCTCGAGATGCATGAATCGTCCGATGATGTCGAGTAGCACTTCTCGTGAGAAGATCGCCTTGCCCCAGTCGCCTGACTTGTACAGGTACGCAACGCGGAACTCGCCGTCGACGTCCGGGTTGCCTGCGCCGCCATTACGTCCGCGATTGAAGGGTAGGAACCGTGTCTTGCCGTTCGCAAGCCGCGTCGTCATAGACACGTTGTCTTCATCGAACGCGAAGTGAACAAGTGCACCACGCTTGAACGTCAGAAGCGGTTCACCCGCTGGCGATCTGTCCGTCTTGTACTGCTTCTCGGCATGCTTGAACGTCGTGCCTGTCAGCGTGTTCTTGGCTTCCAGCGTTGCGATTGGCAGGCCGTTGACGAAGAGCACGATGTCGATGCGATTGCCATGCCTCTCGCTGTACTCGACCTCCTTGATGACGCTGAGGATGTTGGCTTCGTACTCAGCAACGCGCTGAGGTGACAGTGCGCTCGCGGGACGGAAGAAGCAGAGCGAGAACTTGATGCCAGGAACAATCTTGATGCCGTTGCGCATGACATCGAGTGAACCTCGAGCCTTCAACTCCTTCTCAAGCTGTTTGAACAGCGTGTCTTCGGCGGAAGTCGAGTACTGTGCGATCAACTTGTCCCACTCATCGCGCTGCGTTGACTGCAGGAACTGGACGAGCAATCCCGTGTCCATCGCGCGCTTGCGGTCATAGTCGGCAATTGGATCGCGCTCGACGTAGCCTTCACCGCTGACCAACTCATCGATCAGGTGCTGCTGAACGACAAACTCTCTGTGTGCCGACTGTGCTGAGTGAGTGGTCATCCGGCGTCCTCGTCGTCTTCCGGCACCAACGTCCAGATGCGCTTGAGTGGCAACGCTGCACGGATGTCCTCTGGCAGGTCATCATAGACACTCAACAGGGCGTCTATCAGCTCGTCGCGTCCCCAGAACCTAACGCGGAAGTAGTGCCGGTTTGTCTCCTTGCGCACTGTGTGCTTGAAGCCGGACCAGCTAACGATCAACCCGTGATCTGCGCTCGCATCTTGGATGAGACCGTTGAGGCTCTGCAATGTCGGGTGATCAACGACGATGTTGCCAGACTTCACTTGCACAACGAGGCGTGGTGCATCGAACCCGAGCGCGCCACGCCCTGCCACGATGTCGTAACCACCATCAGGACCGGGCGGCGATACGTTCGCAACGTACCCTTGCGCCTCTAAGATTGCGGCGACAAGTGCCGTCAACTCATGACCGGTGAAGATGCTCGATATGCGCGCCTCAATCTGATTGCGTGCAATCTCAGACAGATCGACGGACTGTGTACTTGCCTCGCCACCGTTCTCGTCGGAAGGCGTCGCTTGTACCGGCATGTCCGGTGTTGCACCGTAACCCGGATCACTTCCACCATTGGCTACGCTGAGCACGCGGTTCAACGCGTCATTACGGCTGACTTCGCACACTGTCATGATCGCGCCGAAGCTATATAGAAGGTCTTGCTTGAACGTGTCGCGTGGCACGTCAGTACGAAGCCACTTCACTGGTCGCATTGGACCGGTGTTCGAACCGTCATGCACGTACGGCCCGGTAACCTCAGCAATTGCGATACCTCCCTGCTTCTTGAGCGGCGACACGACTATGTCACCAACCTGTATGCGATTGACGAACTGGTTCACCTGCGCCGCGTAATTGCGTTGTGTGCCCACCTTCGCGTTCGGATGCACGGACACAATGTGCTCAAGTATGGCGTCACGGTCCTTCGCTGCAGACAAGTCGCTGGTTAGGCCAAACCCGATACCGAGCATGTTGTTCTCGAGGGCCGCATCTTCGCGTTCACCGTGTCGTCCGAGACGCACAAGCCAGAGGCGCTTAGTCATGCCGACATCTCCTCTTCAATCTGATCGAGGCGGCGGTCGGTGCCGCCCTGCTTCCCCCACTTGGTGACGTCGATCTGGCCGGTGACGGCAGCCGTGATCAATGCTGAGCGGAACTCTTGCAGTCGTTCGATTGATTGCACGACAAGCCGTCTGGGCAGCATGGATCGCTCGCGAACCAGAGCGACAGTGCCCACGATCAGCTTCTGTTGCTCAAGGTCAGGCAAGGGCAAGGGCATCCGAGCTAATCTGGTGATGTAGATATGTTTGATGGTAGTCCCACCGGCCTCGAAGATCATCCGATCTTGGTATGTCGGCGTCCGAAGCAGCTCTGCCAAGAAGTCTGACAGCAACCGATTTGATCTCACGCGTAGTAGCGCGACAGATTGATTGATGCATGCTTCGCGTCCGTCGTGTACCGCAACTCTCCCAAGCGTGCCATCCTTGGTTAGCAAGACGTCTCCCTTGCGCGGACGGCTCTTGTCCGTGAGGTCGTCTGTGTATGCCAAACGCGAAGTTCTGCGCGCGCTCGACCAACGGATCTCACCGTCTCCAATGTCATTGGCAGTGAGCATATATGGGCCATCGTCCTCTGTCGGCATTGGGTTGGTGAACCCATAGGTGATGCGTTCCAGTTCCCATCCAACGCGACTGAGTGGCCAAGCACTTGGAACCGGGCCGAGCCAATCATGGCGGCCATGCTCCTCAATTGCTCCTGCTTCGGAGGGACGCAATACTGCGTCAGAGAGTGAGCTGTTTACTCGCTCGTTCAACAACCCAACCAACCGCTCCTTCTTCTCGATCAACTGATCGATGCGTGCGGTCTCGCGGTCGAGGAAGTCAGCGATGGTCTTTTGTTTGTCGTAGTTAACGGACGGGAACGGCGACCGTAGGAACTTCTCCGCAGTGAAGTGCGCCAATGTCGCCTTGGAACACACAAGATCGATGTATCCCCTATCCTTCAGGTGACGCATCCAATACGATGCGAACCGGATATCCTCACCTGGCTTGGGCCGAACCCTGTGAACGGAGTTCTGGAAGCCGAAGAACCCTGCGATCTCGTCAACAATGGCTGCTCGCCCGACATCTCCTCCTTCAAGAACGACCATGTCACCCGAGCGCAACTCGTAGCTTGACCTGTCGTTCGGCGAGAACCACATCTCCTTGGTGTCGAGATAGTCGATACGCCCCCAACCGATGTTTGCTGCTCGAAGGTAGGGAAGAAGTTCGTCTGCAGGGTTCTGTTGCTTGGGTTGCAACATCTTGCCCAACTTGACGTCAAGGTGTCGTTTAACCTGTGAGCGAGGGAAGTTACCGGTCAAGTTCAAGCCGCGACCTCCTTCAACAAACCAGCGATCTCTGCTTCCAGCGACTTCAGTTCTGCATCGATCTCTTCAAGTGGCCGGGGTGGCACGTACTTGTAGAAGTACCGATTGAAGTTGATCTCATAGCCGACGCGTCCGACCTCACCGTCACTGGCGTCGACGTGTGTCTCGTCGACCCAAGCATCCGGCACAAACGGCGTCACTTCACGTGCGATGTAGTCCTGCCAGTCCTCGCTCAGCGGTACGAGTTCATGGTCGCGAAGGTCGCTGTCGGCTTCGGCATTGCCCTTCTTGTCGGCGCAGATGTCTGAATCATAGTCGCGCTCTGACAGCGCCGACAGGATCGCCTTCTTCACTGGCGCACCGATCTTGATACCCGCTGCCTTGAGCGTCTGCGACAAACCAGTGTCGAACCGGTTGCGGTTAGTGATCAGTTCGTCGGGCATGCCGCGCAGTGCCGCCTCGATAGCGTCGCGCTCATGCTCACCCAACTTCATGAACGCCTTCTCGTCGGCAAGGCCCGCGATCCGCTCGTCGGATGCTTGGAAGTTCAGCTTCAATGGACGCTCAACACGCACTTCGCGGTAGCCGAAGTCAGTGGCATCAAACACCTTCGACACTTCCTCGTTCGCTTCCGTGAACGCAGAGTAGATGCGCACGATCTCGTCACGTGCCTCGTCCGGTATCTCGCGCCGCTTGGAACCAAGTGACTTGCGCATCGACTTCCAGAACCCTTCGCCACTGGCGTCAATCAACTGCACCTTGCCCTGACGTGCGGAAGGTTTGCGGTTCGTCAGTAGCCACACGTAAGTCTGGATGCCGGTGTTGTAGAACAGGTCCGTCGGCAGCGCGACAATGGCCTCGACCCAGTCGTTCTCAAGCATCCATCGACGTATCTCGCTCTCGCCGGAACCAGCGCCGCCGGTGAAGAGAGGAGACCCGTTCATAACAATGCCGATGCGCGATCCGGCTTCGTCGTCCCGCATCTTGCTGATCATGTGTTGCAGGAACAGCAGCTGACCATCAGATACGCGCGGCAGTCCTGCGCCGAACCGACCTTCGTCGCCCTGTTCCGTGTGCTCGTCCTTGATCGCGTCCTGATACTTCTTCCAATCGACACCGTAGGGCGGATTGCTGAGCATGTAGTGGAAGCGCTTCGAGCTGTGTGCGTCCTGTGTCAGCGTATTGCCGAACGCGATCTGTTCGGGATCATGGCCTGTGACGAGCATGTCGGACTTGCAGATACCGTAACTCTCACCATTGAGTTCCTGCCCGAAGAGTTCGACGCGGATCGACGGGTTGAACTCCTTGAGTGCCTCTTCCGTCAGCGCGAGCATGCCCCCCGTCCCGCAAGCCGGATCATACACTTGTCTGATGATGCCTCGCCCGGTCAGCTTGGTGTCGTCATTGGCAATCATCAGGTCGACGATGAGGCGGATGACCTCGCGCGGCGTGAAGTGCTCCCCCGCTGTCTCGTTGCTGATCTCCGAGAACCGTCGGATGAGTTCTTCGAACAGATACCCCATCTCAATGTTCGACACTGTGTCAGGGTGCAGGTCGATCTCGGAGAAGCGTTCGAACACGTTCCAGAGGATGCCGCCGTCGTTCAAACGCTTCAGTTGGTCGGTGAAGAGGAACTTGTCGAGGAAGATGTCGCGGACGTTCGCAGAGAACTTGGTGATGTAGTCGATTAGGTTCGCATGGAGCTGACCCGGATCTTGGCCCTTCAGCGTCTCGAACGTGAAGCGCGACAGGTTGTATACCTTCACATCACCGCCGACCGATCCGAACAGAACCATGTCGCGGGTCGCGTCATCGACGCCTTCAGGCAGGCTCGCCTCTGCATCGAGTACTGCTTGCTTGCTGTCTACAAGGATGCAGTCGAGGCGTCGCAAGACGACAAACGGAAGAACAACCTTGCCATACTCTGACTGTTTGAAGTCGCCGCGCAGTATCTCGGCGATTGACCATACGAACGAACTTAAACTGCCCACCTTGGGATCGGCCATCGACCCTCCTCACTGTCTTGCATTGTTGTGCTGTATCTGCGTTTGCATCGCAGAGTTGTGCATAGACTAGACACTGTTGAGAAGAGAGACCAGTCGCGTAACAACGAATAGATCGTCGCAGTTCGCACGAGTGTCACGTACATACAGGGGGACGGCTGACATCAGCCCTACAGGCGAACGCAGCAATACGCCCTTGTTTGGATTTGGGCGGGGGGCGTACCGAAGCGGCTGGAGGGAGGTGCAGCAAACGTTGTAACAGGTCGCTCAACTCACTTGATCGGGCCGCTCGGCAATTGTCCATTGTTTGATAAACTCAGTCGCAGAGGTGTTGTCACTCTCGTGTCACTCTTGTCACTCGCTGCGCACCAAGTGAAACATCAGAGCAAACCATTCGTATCGCACACACTGTTGAACACATGCACACAGCGTGCGACACTGTATGTGTCAATGTAACAAGGGCCGCGCGCTATCGCGCAGTTGTCGTGCAGCGACAGACATCGACTGACTGAAGCATGCACCTGTAGGGCGTGCACTGTCTTCGGGAGGCAGGGGTCGGAGGTTCGAATCCTCTCACTCCGACCAATAAAACAAGGACCCTGAGGGGTCCTTTGTTGTTTTCAAGACAGCGTCCGAGGTTCGTTGAACCTGAGCATTACTAGAACTCTAACGCACTGGCAGCTTTACGCAGGTACTCGGGGCTATAGCGAAGCTGACAATCGGAAATTGCGACGAAAAAAACTCAAACAGAAAAGATATTTAGCCAGTTGGGAACAATTCATTCTGACTCGCTCTTCCTATCCGGGTGGAAAAACAGCGGTCTTTTTTACCGTTCCATAGACAAAGCTGGTATCGATCGAGGCTATTCCACCGATCGGATGAATTCGGTGACGAATAAATTCCTCGTAGGCCTCGAGATCCGATACCAAAACCCGCAACTGGTAGTCCATTGCGCCGGTAAGAACGTGGCATTCAAGAACTTCATCGATCATCCGAACGCGTTTCTCGAAGTTCTGAACGTCCGTTTCATTGTGTCGCTCTAACCGGATACGTACGAAGACGGTAATGGCCATCCCATACGCGGCAGCGTCAACGTCGGCGCTGTATCCCTTTATCACTCCGTTGGCTTCTAGGTTTTTGACCCGGCGCAAATACGGCGAGGGAGACAAGTTCACTTCGTTGGCAAGATCCTGGTTCGTGATGCGCCCGTCTCTCTGCAGCGCTCGAATGATCTGCCTGTCCTTAGCGTCCATTTTACCCTCTTGTTTGGCAGAATATGCCAATTGTATCAATTAGATTGATATATTTCGCAACCAATAGCCCAAAGTAAAGGCGCAAACTGGCTCCAACATGTATCAGGAGCTTGCAATGACTCGTTCAACCGGATTTGCCACCCGCGCCATTCACCACGCTTACAACCCTTTGGAAAATGACGGCGCGCTGACGCCGCCGCTGCACTTGACGTCCACGTTTTCCTTCGAAACCGCGGAGGCTGGTGGAGAGATGTTCGCGGGCGAGCGTGAAGGTCATATCTACAGCCGTATTTCAAACCCCACCTGCGACCTTCTTGAACAACGCATTGCCGTGCTTGAGGGGGCCGAGGCTGGGCTGGCTCTCTCAAGCGGCATGGGGGCGATCACAGCAGTGCTCTGGACCCTGCTGTCGCCAGGTGACGAAGTCATCGTGGATAAAACGCTCTATGGCTGCACCTTCGCCTTCATGCGTCACGGTTTGGCAAAATGGGGGGTCACCATCACACATGTCGACATGACAGACCCCGAGAACCTGAAAGCAGCCGTTTCTGACAAAACCCGCGTGGTTTATTTCGAAACCCCGGCCAATCCGAACATGCGATTGGTGGACATCGCCGCCAGCGCCGAAATTGCGCACTCGGTCGGTGCAACGGTCGTCGTCGATAACACTTATGCCAGCCCCTATCTGACCCGTCCGATCGAGCACGGCGCAGATATCGTCCTACACTCCGCTACCAAATATCTCGGCGGGCATGGAGACGTGGTCGCAGGCTTGGTTGTCGGAACCGCTGAACAGATTGCTGAGATCCGCCTTGTTGGGATGAAGGATATGACAGGCGCGGTAATGGCGCCTTTCAACGCGATGCTAATCCTACGTGGTCTGAAAACACTGAACCTTCGTCTGGATCGTCATTGTGACTCTGCCAAGGTCGTCGCAGACTTCCTCGAAGCGCATCCTGCCGTCGACGAGGTTTATTTCCCCGGTCTTGAGAGTTTCGCTCAGCACGATGTAGCGCAGCGACAGATGTCCCAACCGGGCGCTATGATAGCGTTCGAGATCAAGTCCGGCCTGTCCGGCGGGATTGAGTTCATGAACCGCCTGAACATGATCCAGCGTGCGGTGTCCTTGGGCGACGCGGAAACACTGATCCAACACCCGGCATCCATGACTCATTCGACATATACGCCGCAAGAGCGGGCCGAGCATGGGATCAGCGATGGCCTGATCCGTCTGTCCGTCGGGCTAGAGGATGTCGAAGATATCCTTACAGACCTAGAGCAGGCTTTGCCCTACCCTGCCCGCAGCGCCGCCTGAACCCGGAGACCACCATGCACATTGATCCCACACAACTAAAGATCGTCGAACAGCGCCTGCTGTGGTTGTCTCATTGGATGATCCACCATGCCAACCATGTCCGAACAAAGGTGGATGGGATCAAGATCGGTGGCCATCAGGCTTCGTCTGCTTCGATGGTATCGATCATGACCGCGCTCTATTTCTCGGCCTTACGCCCTGAGGACCGGGTTGCAGTAAAACCGCATGCCTCGCCGGTGTTTCATGCGATGCAGTATCTCATGGGTAATCAGACCCGCGAGAAGATGGAGAATTTCCGCGGATTTGGCGGTGTGCAAAGTTATCCCAGCCGGACCAAGGACATTGACGATGTTGATTTCTCGACCGGATCTGTGGGTTTAGGCGTCGCGATCACCTCGTTTGCCTCGATCATTCAAGACTACATCAAGGCCAAAAGCTGGGGCTCAGATGCGCCAATGGGTCGTATGGTAGCCCTGGTAGGCGACGCCGAACTGGATGAAGGCAACGTCTATGAGGCATTACAAGAAGGCTGGAAAAACGACTTACGAAACACGTGGTGGATCATCGATTACAACCGACAGTCGCTGGACGGTATTGTCCGGGAAGGACTGTTTGAACGGATCGAGAAAATCTTCGATGCGTTCAGTTGGGATGTCGTTCGTGTGAAATATGGCGTCTTGCAACGTGCTGCCTTCGACGAGCCCGGCGGCGACCGACTGCGCGACTGGATCGATGCTTGCCCCAACCAGGATTACTCCGCTTTAACTTTCATGGGTGGTGCGAATTGGCGACAGCGCCTCATGGACGATCTGGGGGATCAAGGGGATGTGACCGCTCTGATCGAACGGCGCACGGATGCAGAGCTTGCAGCCCTTATGGAGAACCTCGGCGGCAACTGCGTCGAGACCATGGCCCAAACATTTGCCGCCATCGATCATGATCGCCCGACATGCTTCCTGGCCTACACAGTCAAAGGTTGGGGCACCCCTATTGCAGGCCACAAGGACAATCACGGCGGGCTGATGAACAACAGCCAGTTCGCCGCGTGGCAGTCGCATATGGGTGTGCCAGAAGGCGAAGAATGGGAGCCGCTTGCGACGGTGCAAGACCCAGACGCGCTCAAGAGTTTTCTGGCCAGCACCCCGTTCTTTGCCAAAGGTCCGCGCCGCTATTTTGATGACAAGCTGGATGTGCCGACCATCGAGATCGACACCAGTCGCGAAATCTCGACACAGATGGCGTTTGGCAAGATCCTTGACGATCTATCAAAAGGCGACAGCGCATTAGCCGAACGCATAGTGACGACCTCCCCAGATGTGACAGGCACGACAAGCCTTGGTCCTTGGGTGAACAGGCGCAAGCTATTTGCTCGATCCGAACAATCCGACGCCTTTATAGAACACCGGATCCCTTCGACGGCGAAATGGGAATTCGCGCCGGAAGGGCAGCATATCGAGCTTGGCATAGCCGAAATGAACCTCATGTTGCTTCTGGGAGCGGCGGGTCTGTCGCATTCGCTGTTCGGTAAGCGGCTAATCCCAATTGGCACCGTCTATGATCCATTTGTCAGCCGCGGCCTCGATGCACTGAATTACGCCTGTTATCAGGACGCGCGTTTCATGCTGGTTGGCACACCCTCCGGCGTCACACTCGCACCAGAAGGTGGAGCACACCAGTCCGTTGGAACACCGCTCATCGGGATGAGCCAAGACGGGTTGGCCGCTTTTGAACCCGCCTTTGCCGACGAGCTGGCGGTGATTATGGAATGGGCCTTCGACTACCTGCAGCGCGATGGCGAAGGACAGCCCGACGAGCGCACATGGCTGCGCGATGAAACCGGAGGGTCTGTCTACCTGCGCCTGACGACCAACCCGATTGAACAGCCTGGAAAGCGTGTCGACGATGAGTTCCGCCAAGGCGCCATCGATGGGGCCTATTGGTTGCGGAAACCCGGACCCAATTGCGAAGTTGTAGTCGCCTATCAAGGAGCAGTCGCGCCGGAGGCAATCAAGGCCGCCGGTATGATGGGTGAAGGACGTCGCGACATAGGGGTATTGGCCGTGACATCCGCAGATCGCCTGAATGCCGGATGGACCGCCGCGCAACGAGCGCGTTCTCGCGGCAACCAAGCGGCACGCTCTCACATCGAAACCCTGATGTCCGACCTTCCGCCACACTGCAAGCTCGTCACCGTTATCGATGGTCATCCTGCAACTCTATCCTGGCTCGGGGCAGTGCTTGGACATCAGACTATCCCAATGGGTGTCGAGCATTTTGGTCAGACCGGAACGATCGGCGATCTATATCGCCACCACTGCATTGACGCAGACGCTATTCTCGAGAAAGTGAATGGCCTGACTCATGGCAGGGCGCTTCACCGTGCATGAGTGGGTTGAGTCTGGGCAATAGCGTAGAGAACAAGCTAGCACTGAACATACTGTACGATCCAGTTCTGTGACTGGATGAGATTCGGCTGAGTTGACACCCTTCCTTAACTTGAGCGAACCATCCCGGTTGCCCCTTGTGCAAGAAATCGAAAATGAGCGTCTACTTGATCGCGGAAATCAAAGTTACAGATGATAGCTGGACCGGACGGGTTCAACGTCCACAATCTGGTTGAGAAGCACGGCGGACGCTATCTTTCACGCAGCGGAAACACTGAGACCCTCGAAGGTGAAATAAAAGACTGTACGTTGATCGCCATCCTCGAATTCCCATCCAGAACAGCCCTCGATAGCTTCCTCACCGAGCCTCCCATGACGCATTCCTGGGGTTCGCGGTGGCTGCAATAAGAAGTTGATTTGGGCTACTCAACAGCTTTCGGGTAGATGAACCCGTTTACCGGGTAGAGACTGCCATATTGACCTGGCTGGCTTTCTACCCGGACCAACGTCCAGTCATTGTTTTTGGATATATCCTTGACGCCCATCTTCAAAGACACCTTGTTGCGGTGCCAGTTGGCATGATTCACGATGACTTCCCGGTCAGTGACAATACTGGATACGACCGCCACATGGCCCAAAGGCATACCGCGGGTTGCCCGGAATGACATCACTGCTCCGACAACCGGTTCATTGCCTCGCTGAAAGATATTGTGCGCCTTGCCCCACCAGTCCTTGGCGTTGCCGCGAATTTCGATGCCACTGAGATTTCGTGCGTAGGGCACACACCAAACTCTTTGCCCACGTGCTCGTTTTTTTGAGACCTCTTGCAGTGCCATTGCCTGGCGTTCCGGATCGAGATCCACGTCGTTAGGGTTCTTTGCGCAGGCAGAGACGAGAACAATAAATCCCAGCGCAATCGCAGCGCGGGTGACGCCGGTCAGGCGCGGCCAAATCGTGTTGGTTTTGCTAATGCTGATCTGCAAGAGACTTAGTTGCCGGTTTGAGTGGTTAGGGTGTTTTACGGCGATTTATCGGATTATAAAAAGAGACCCGTCAATTCCCCGGCAGGAATTTGCCAGTTCACTATGTCGCATTTTTGCCACTAGTTGAGCCTGAATAGGCAAATAGCTTCAGCTTAAGTGCAAAGACATCGGTTACAGGTGAGCTCAATCAAAGTCTCTCTTTTTAGATCATAGCACCCTGTGAATAGCGTTCTTGGACTGTCGATCCTGGTTCGGTCGCACGAATTTGCGCGTTATCGCCATCCGTGGTGCCAGGCACAACAAACTCGACGAACGGACTCAGAGTTTCTGCAAAATCCACTGCTTCGGGCCCACACCTACCGAGTAGTGCAACCTGCACCAAACGCGGGTGGGCGCTGACATTGTCACGCAATTATGCCCGCGCCCGACCTAAAGGTTGTGCCGGTCGGCTGAGTTGGCTGCACATCAAAAATGTGGCGACAAACGTGTCGCGTCGGATTCTGCAAAATCATTTCGCATTCCTGCATGTGGAGAAACGATCACTCGAAAAAAATAGCGGCAAAGGAGATCACCAACATGACTACCTCTGCCACAGCCACAAGAGCCCGCGCCGGAGGGCGTTCAGCCCGTCGGGCACAGCGGACAGCACCAAAATTTGATATGCTTCCCGGCCTTAAGCGCAACATCCCGAATTGCGAAGTCATGGATGCCGACCAGGTTGAACGCATTGATAACGCGTCAATGGACATCCTGGAAAACGTAGGAGTTCAGTTTCGTGACCCAATCGCACTGGAGGACTGGAAGAAGGCCGGTGCAAAGGTAGAGGGCGAACTTGTTTATCTGGATCGCCATCTCGTACGCGAACTGATTTCCACCATCCCGTCTGACTTTACCTACCACGCGCGCGACCCTCACAAAAATGTCCGCCTGGGTGGCAACCATTCGATCTTTGTCCCGATGACGGGGGCTCCTTTCCTGCGAGATCTGGAGGACGTGCGCCGCAATCCGACGCTGGATGACCTTGCGATGTTTCACAAGCTGGCACACATGATGCCGGCGCTGCACAGTTCGGCCCATCATATTGTCGAGCCCTACGACCATCCGATCAGTCAGCGGCATCTGCGGATTACCTATTCGTCAATGAAGTATTCGGACAAAACGTTCATGGGCATGACGACCTCTCCCAAGAACGCCGAGGACGTGATGGAAATGTGCGCCATCCTGTTCGGTGAGGAGTTTCTGGAAACCCATCCGGTTACCACCGGCAATTGCAACGGCAACTCGCCTCTGGTTTGGGATGAAACCATGCTGGGTGCGATGCGCGCGTTCTGTCGGCGCAATCAACCGGTTCTGTGCTCGCCATTTGTGCTGGGTGGTGCCAACACGCCCGCATCAGTGCCCGCAACGGTGGCGCAGTTGAATGCCGAGGCACTGTCTGCACTGGCCTATACGCAGGTTATTCGCAAAGGCGCACCCGCTATCTATGGTCATTATCTGTCGACAGTTTCGATGAAGTCGGGTGCTCCGATGGCGGGCACGCCCGAGATCAGTCTGATGAACTTCATGATCGGTCAAATGGCCCGGCACTATGAGGTTCCTTGGCGGACCTCGAACACACTTGGTGGTGCCAAGACGTTCGATGCGCAGGCTGGGTACGAGTCTGCCACTACGCTTCAAGCCGTCATTCATTCCGGTGCCAACTACATCTGGCATAGCGCTGGCTGGAACGAGGCTGGAATGCACTGCTCGGTCGCAAAATTCATCGTTGATGCTGAACAATGTGCAATGGCTTATCGCATGGCCGAAGGTCCCAAATGGCATGACTTTGATGAGGCTGTGTCAGCCGTCCCGGATGTAGGACCAGGCGGACATTATCTGGGTCACCCTCACACACAACAGAACTTTCAGGATGCGTTCTTTATGCCAGAACTGTTCGACAACAACTCAATCGAACAGTGGGCTGCTGAAGGCGAAGTCGAGATTACCGAGCGAGCTTTGAAACGTGCCCGTAAACTGCTCGCTGAGTATGAAGAACCCAAATTGGACGAAGCAAAGAACGAAGCACTGCTCGACTACATAGCGCGCAGAGAGCGTGAGATCCCCGCAGCAGACGAGTTGAACCAGACCTATTGAAGGACACGGTTTCTACCGCTCGCGGACACGGGGGCGGTTTCCTCAATTGCTTTGAAAGATCCAGCCATGAAGATTGCCGAGCTACATATCTACAGCTACGAATTGCCGGTAAAAGACGGCCCTTACACGATGGCAAATGCCCAAGTGTGGTCGCTGAATACGACCTTGGTCAAACTGGTAACGGATACCGGTTTGATTGGTTGGGGTGAAACCTGTCCCGTTGGCCCCACCTACGCTGAATCACACGCGAGCGGCGCACGTGCGGCGCTGACAGAGATGGCTCCGGGACTAATCGGCACCGAGGTTCTGCCTCTGCCTGTGCACCGTCAGATGGATAAATTGTTGAACGGTCACAACTATGCCAAGGCAGCGATTGATATCGCTGTGCATGATGCATTGGGCAAACATTTAGGTATCAGTGTCGCGACGCTGTTGGGTGGGGCAACGACGGACAGAATACCATCCTATTATGCAACTGGTGTTGGTGAACCGGACGACATCGCAAGACTGGCAGCAGAAAAGGTCGCTGAAGGTTTCCCCCGCTTACAAATCAAGGTTGGCGGTCGCCCGGTTGACCTGGATATCGAAACCATCCGCAAAGTCTGGGAGGTAGTACGAGGTAAGGGTATACGCCTGGCAGTCGACGGCAATAGGGGCTGGACCACCCGCGACGCACTGAGGGTCAGCCGCGAATGCCCTGACATCCCATTTGTGATGGAACAGCCCTGCAATACGATTGAGGATATTCAGATGATCCGCCCTCAAGTAGGTCACGCCATTTACATGGATGAAAGTGGGGTTAACCTGAATGCTGCGGTCACGACTGCTGGCACTGGTCTGGTCGACGGGTACGGCATGAAGATTACCCGTATCGGTGGTCTACAGCCGATGCGCGCTTTCCGCGATCTTTGTGAAGCGCGGAACCTCCCTCATACCTGTGATGACAGCTGGGGGGGCGACATCATTGCCGCGGCCTGCACCCATATAGGCGCGACAGTCCGTTCCGATCTGTTAGAGGGGGTTTGGCTTGCTCAGCCTTACATCGAAGGTCACTACGACACCGAAAAAGGTATCCAAATCAATGACGGGCATATCTCGGTTCCAACGGGAAGCGGGCTGGGCATCCAGCCTGATGAAAGCAACTTTGGCGCACCTGTGGAGTCGTTCGCATGACCGGAAGTAAATTGGACCTTGAGGGCAAGAAAGCCCTGGTTACGGGTGCGGCTGGTGGCTTGGGCATCTCCATCGTCAGCCAGCTAAGGTCTGCGGGCGTTCACGTCGCCGTTGCGGATCGTTCGGTTGCGGATGTCGAGGCCGAAGCGCATTTGCCCGGTGATCTGTTGGATCCGGGATACTCGGACGAATTGCCAAAAGCCGCCACTGCTTTGCTGGGCGGGTTAGATATCGTGATCAACAATGCAGGGGTGATCACACGCGGACCAGTTACGGATACTTCGGATGCAGACTGGTCATTATCTTTGGGGGTGAATGTCGAGGCTCCGTTCCGTATTTGCAGGGCGGCAATTCCGATCATGGCACAAAACGGCGGCGGGGCGATTGTTAACACCGGCTCGTGCTGGGGATTGAGACCGGGTGGCAATCACGCGCTTTATTGCATGACCAAGGCTGCCATCGCATCGCTGACGCAATGTATGGGGATGGATCACGCGCATCAGGGCATTCGCGTCAATGCAGTTTGTCCGAACGAGGTGAACACGCCAATGCTGCGCACCGGTTTTGCCAAACGTGGCTTCGATCCGGATACAGCGGTGGCAGAACTTGGACAGACGGTTCCTTTGGGCCGGATTGCCGAACCCGACGATATTGCGGACGTGGTTATGTTTCTCGTGTCCGACGCGTCGCGATACATCTGTGGTTCGCTGGTCGAGGTTAATGGTGGGAAGCCGGTATCATGAACCGGTTCGCTGGAAAAATCGCGCTGGTAACCGGCGGGCGCAGCGGTATCGGACGAGCGATTGCCAAGCGGTTGCGGCAGGAGGGTGCCCGCGTATTCACAGCACAGCGCGGACCGGAGGTAGAGTTCGAAGGGATCGAAATGGATCTTGGCAATCCCGACGGCCCCAGCGCCGTGATCTCTCAGGTCATAGAGGCAGCAGGTAAGCTCGACGTAGTGGTGAACAACGCCGGGATGATGCAGGAATCCACTGTCGAGGATATGTCGGTTGAGGACTGGCAGAACAACCTGATGGTAAACCTGACTGCGCCGTTCCTGATGATTAAAGCAGCGCTGCCATATTTGCGCAAAACTAGCGGCAGCATCGTCAACGTTGGCTCGATCGAAGGGCTGGGAAGTAATCCTGGCCACGCGGCCTATTGTGCGTCAAAGGCCGGATTGCACGGTCTGACTCGCGCCGTGGCTGTGGATCACGGGGCCGAGGGTATACGCTGCAATGCGATTGCTCCGGGGTGGATCGACACTGAACTCAACATGAGCTTCATCAACTCCATGCCGGATCCCGAGGCGTTTCGCCGAAATATCGGGGATATCCATCCCGTCGGCCGAACCGGAACGCCGGATGAGGTCGCTGCGCTCGTTGCGTTTCTGGCCGCAGAAGAATCCGGCTTTATCACAGGTCAGGTCTATACTGTTGACGGCGGGCGAATGGCCAAGCTTAGCCTGCCCTGATTGGCTTTGGGTACGCCGCTGCTACTCGTCACCGGCGCGCCATTCTTTCCAACGCAGAACCATGTTGGCCCCGATTTCTCGGAATGGCTGTGGCGGTAGGCGTTTTGGTTTGTCTGCGCCCTCAAAAAACCGAGTGATGTCCGAGCTGTGCCCGCAGGCCATCTCTGCCGCTGCAATCCCTGTCAGAGTACCGCGCGCTGTTCCCAGCCCATTCTGAACACAGCCGGAAAAAACACCCTCCTCGATCTCGCGCGCGACTGAGACACCATTGAGGCTGAGGCAAAGATGGCCCGCCCATTTATATTCCATCTGCATTCCCGCAAGCTTCGGGAATCTCTTGTCGAATTTGCGCTGCATGACTTTCGTTGCCCGGGTTAGATCGGTCTTGGAAACCTTCATGTCGGGGCGCAAAGTCGCGCAGGTGCGGGTGATGATGCGATTGCCACCCTGTCCGGTATCGATCCGACGCATGGTGGTGCCCATCGGATCCGATGGGGTCACGCCCCAGCGCGATTGCCCACCGAGACGCGACAGATCACTTTCGTCCAACTCTGGCGTCATAACGGCATACAGGAAGAGCTGCATCAATCGTCCCCGTTCGATACCGAAGCTTTCCAGGTGACCATTGACGGTCAACAAGACTGCTCCTGCGCTGACCGAGCCACGATGCGTTTTGACAAGCCATGCATCACCCTGTTTTTCGAACCCGATAACGGCCGAGTTTTCGCAGACCTTAACGCCATCCCCGGACAGGCCGGCACTCAACCCGCGAACGTAACCTGCAGGTTGCAGCATCACGGTACCTGGCGTGTAAAGTCCGGAAACGTAGTGGCGTGATCCGGTCAGTTCATACATCTGCTGCACGTCCAGCATCTCGCTGGTTTCACCCAGATCTGTCAGATGCTTGGCGTAACTTTCATTATGTGTCTGGCCGGCCGCACTGGCGGCGCCGTTCACCTTGCCAACCGGATCGAAGTAGTTCGGGTCGATCTGGTATTCCTCGACTGCGCCGCGGGCAAATGCGATGGCTTGTCGGTTCAGCGCAATCACCGCCTTGTCGTCCCCCGAACCCGAGTAATCCGACGAGGACAGATCATGAGGCAGGTCGATCATGAAGCCTGAGTTGCGGCCAGCCGCACCCTCAGCCACGCGCCCTGCTTCCAATACGACAACCCTGGCGTCTGGCTGCAATTGCAGCAGACGACGGGCTGCTGTCAGACCTGCGAACCCTCCACCAACTACGGCGAAATCGGCGGTTATGTGGGTATCTAACTCTTGTGCCGGTGGCTGGCTGCCCAAAATGGCATTCCAGGCAGCCGCCCCACGATGGACAGGTTGTTGTCGCGCGGAATAGTTACTCAATCCACGGCCTCATCCGCATCATCGGCCAGATCAATCCAAATGGTCTTCAGCTGAGTGTACTGGTCGTGGGCGTGCACCGAGTTGTCGCGCCCACCAAACCCCGATTGCTTGTAACCGCCAAAAGGCGTGGTGATATCGCCCTCGCCAAAGCTGTTGACGGTCACGGTTCCTGCCCGGATCGCGCGCGCGCCACGAATGGCGCGTTTAGCGTTCGCAGTGAAGATTGAGGCGCAAAGCCCATACTCGGTGTCATTGGCAATCCTGAGGGCCTCATCGAACCCCGAGACTTCGATCACCGACAACACGGGACCAAAAATCTCTTCCCGCGCCAGGGGAGCATCGTTGCCGGGTACTTCGACCACGGTAGCTTCGACAAATCCGTTATCAGCCTTGCCGCCGATTAACACACTCTCAGCCTGATCCAGATAGCCGCAAACCTTGTTGTAGTGGCTTTCACTGACCAGCGCGCCCATACGGGTCTCCGGGTCCAGCGGGTCGCCGATGTTCCACTGTTTAGCGTGGTGCGCGATGCGCTCCAGCAGTTCGGCCTTCACATCCTTATGCACGATCAGGCGCGATGAGGCCGAGCAGTTCTCGCCCATATTCCAGAACGCGCCATTCACCACGTGCACGGCAACGCGGTCGAGGTTCTCGGCGTCGTCCATCACGATGGCTGGGTTCTTTCCACCCATCTCCAGCACCACTTCCTTGGCGTTGCTTTCGGCAGAATAGGTCAGGAAACGTTTGCCGGTGATGGTTGAGCCGGTGAAGGAGACCATGTCGATATCCATGTGCCGCCCGATGGGTTCGCCGACGTCCGCACCGCCACCCGGAACGATGTTCAGAATGCCACGTGGCAATCCAGCTTCCATCGCCAACTCGGCCAGACGAAGAGCGGTCAGAGAGGTCTCGGCTGCCGGTTTCACCACCACCGAACACCCTGCTGCCAGAGCAGGCCCAATCTTCCATGCAAGCATCAGCAGCGGGAAGTTCCAGGGCAATACCAAACCCACAACGCCAATAGGCTCTCGGACCACCATGGCAATGTGATCGTCACTGGCGGGCGAGACCTGATCATAGATCTTGTCGATCGCCTCGGCGTGCCAATTCAGGCAGTGGATGGTTTCGGGCACATCCACGGTTTCGCAGTCATAGATCGTCTTGCCACTGTCGATGCTCTCCATCACCGCCAGTTCGCGAGCGTTACGGGTTATCAGCTTGCACAGCCGGATCAGCACGTCTTTGCGATCGGATGGGTGGAGCTTCGACCATCGGCCATCGTCAAACGCCTCACGTGCCTTTTCTACGGCGAAGTCTACATCCGCCGCGCCGCAGGCCGCGATGTCAGCCAGTTTTTCGCCAGTCGCCGGGTTAACAGTCTCAAAAGTCTCGCCAGAGATCGCAGGGCGGTACGCGCCATCAATGAAGGCGCCCGTGGGCAAGGTCAGGCCGGCAGCGATGGATTTGTATTCGTCCTGTGTCAGCAATTCCATGCCTTAACCCTCCGCCACGATATCTGCGATTGTCTTTTTCAGCACACGTGTCACCTGTTCCAGCGCGCGCTTGTCATCTTTGTTGAGGCCTTTCAGCGGAGGCCGCATCGCGCCCGCATCGATACCGTTCATGGTCACGCCATGTTTGATGGTTTGAATGAACTTGCCACCCTGTTCGAGCACCCGCATCAGCGGCATCATTGCGGACATGATCCGGCGACCCTTGGCGAAATTGCCTTCGATCACGCAGGCCTGATACAGCGCAACATGCTCGGCAGGCAGGAAATTCGACCCTCCACACACCCAAAATGGTGCACCCCATGCGAAAAACTCCAACGCTTGATCATCCATGCCGCAGCCAAGCTGGATATGGGGATAGTCGCGGGCCAGCAGGTGCACCCGATTGATATCGCCTGAACTTTCTTTAATGCCACAGAAGTTGCGGCTGCGACCCACGCGGTCAAGGAACTCCTCACCCATCATTGTCCCGGTGCGGTGCGGATAATTGTACAGCATCACCGGAAGATCGGCGGCTTTGTCGATGGTCAGTGCATTCAGTGCGTTTTCCCGGTCTGTCGGCACTGAATAAGCAGGGCTTGCAAGCAGGATCGCATCTGCTCCCAGATCCTTTGCACCTTTAGCTAAAGTGATTGAATCCGCTGTCAGCATGGAACCGGTTCCGACAACCAGCGGCAGACGTCCCTTCAAACGTTCATGAGTGAAACGAGCGAGTTCCAGGCGTTCCTCTACGGTTTGCGCATAGTTTTCGCCGGTCGATCCCCCCGATATCAGGCCGTGCACGCCGTTTTCGATCAAATAGTCGATCACGTCATTTAACGCATCCCAATTGACGGTTCCGTCACTGTGATATGGCGTGACGACAGGGGTATAGATCCCCTCAAATCTGAATATCGGGTTCATTCAGTCCTCATGCTGGTTTTGATCGAGGCAACGCGCCCATCGGAACGTCCAAGGCCTCGGGCATTACAAACAGTTCGATCTGGTCGCGAGAAAGGTTCCAGTGGTCTTCGGCCAGCTGAGCTGCTGCTGTTTCATCACGCGCTTCGATTGCAGCTATGATGGCGTCGTGCTGCTGGCTGGCTTCGGACAGATTTTCCGACATCTCCGCTGTTTGCGGGCGATAAAAGGTCATACCGATCCGGGAATGATCAATCAGCAGTCGGTTATACGAGGGTAGTAGATAGATATTCCCCGACATTTCGCCGGTGATCTCATGAAAGCGGTTGTTGGCCAGTGCTCGCTCTTCGCCCGAGCCGCTACGCAACGCAGCCTTGAACGCTTCTTGGGATGTTTTAAGCTCTTCGATTTGGTCGGGCGTCGCATTCTGTGCTGCGAGGCGCAAGACAGCCCCATAGATCATAGGAGCGGCGAGAAAGAAGTCGCGCAGCGTCGTGTAGGACATCTCAGAAACGCGGGCGCTGCGGTTTGTGCGCAGATCCAGATAACCCTCACCCGCAAGCTGCCGGAAGACTTCGCGCAATGGCGTCCGGGACAGGCCAAAGGCGTCAGACAGCTGTGCCTCATCCAGATCAGCACCTGGGCGCAGACGTAAAGTCAGGATCGACACCTTCAGGTGCTCTCTCAGTTCATCCTTCCGCTTTTTCGCCTCGTCTTTCATCGCATGTCCTCATGTTGCGTTGCCGGGATGCCAGAATGACGAATCGTGCGGCAAACACAATTGGCGTTCACCGTGTATCTTTCAAAAATACAACTTGTACACAATAGAAATTTATGCAGCATACAAAAAAACTGGAGGAGGACAGCGCCGGTGGGCAGCAGCGTGGAAGAACCCGTGATCGATTGCCGAAATCTGTGGAAGATATTCGGGAAACACGCCGATGAGGCGATGAAAGCCGTTCAGGCGCAGGGACTTGGAAAGCTTGAGGTTCGGGATCAGTTCAACTGTGTCGTGGGCGTTCAGGACGCAACTTTCACCGTCAATCGCGGTGAAATCTTCTGCATCATGGGACTTTCGGGATCCGGCAAGTCCACTCTGATTCGCCATGTGAACCGGCTGATCGAGCCAACTTCGGGGCAACTTTTTATCGAAGGTCAGGACGTAAACACCCTGTCTGCCCGTGACCTGCGCGAACTGCGCGCCGAGAAAATTGGCATGGTGTTCCAGAACATGGCGCTGATGCCCCACCGGACGGTTCTGGACAACGTTTCGTTCAGTCAGGAAGTACGAGGGCATGATGTGCGCGAACGTCGCGAAAACGCTTTGCGCGCCATTGATGCTGTAGATCTGAATGGCTGGGATCAGAAATACCCGGACGAACTGTCTGGCGGCATGCAGCAGCGAGTTGGTTTGGCCCGCGCTATTGCCGCCGACCCGGCAATTCTCTTGATGGACGAACCCTTTTCAGCCCTCGATCCTCTGATCCGCCGGCAACTACAGGACAAATTCATGTCCCTGTCCGCCGAAATGAAGAAAACCACGCTGTTCATCACGCATGATTTGGACGAGGCCATTCGCATCGGTGACCGGATCGCGATCATGAAAGACGGAGCGCTGGTGCAGGTTGGCACACCCGAGGATATCGTGACCAACCCGGTCGACGAGTATGTTGCTGATTTCGTCGCGGGCATTTCCAAACTTGAGTTGATTTCAGCCGGCAAAATCATGGAACCCGTCGAGGCCTTCGAACGCCATAGCGGTCCGTTCGATGCAAGCGACTGGCCCGAAGCGCATCCGGATCATTCGCTGGACGATCTGGTGAATCTGTCGATCTCCACCCAACACCCGGTCGTGGTCAAGGCGGATGGCAAGGCTATCGGGATCGTGACCAAGAACGCCCTGCTGCGCGGCATTCAGGGCGACGTCGAAGACGCCAGCACCCTAAAGCACTGAGGACCAAACGTTATGGCAGATACAGAATTCAATATTCTAGACCCGTTTTCCTCGGTCGATCTAGGGCTGGCGGAATCAGCTGACGGTGTAAAACAATGGGCGATTTCCAATCGAGGCATCATCCAACCAATCAAGAACTTCTTCAATGACCTGATAGTTGGCATAGACAACGGTTTGAATGCGGTTCCGCCGCTGATCATGCTGGTCCTATTGGTGCTGATCGCGTGGCAGGCCGCAGGCCGTCGGGTCGCCATTCTGGTAGCTATCAGCATGACGGTGCTGGGCTTCCTGTCGCCGAATGCCTGGGGGCTGGCGATGACGACGCTGGCGATTGTAATCTCGGCCGTTATCCTGTGTTTCATCATCGGCTTGCCGCTTGGCATTCTGGCGGGCAAGAACGACCGGTTCGAAACCGCGATCCGCCCTGTTCTGGACACGATGCAAACCATCCCTGCCTTCGTCTATCTCGTGCCGGTCGTCATGCTGATAGGCATTGGCAACGTTTCGGGTGTCATTGTCACCATAATCTTCGCTCTGCCGCCCCTGATCCGGCTGACCTCGCTGGGTATTCGCGGCGTGAATGCATCCGTGGTTGAAGCTGCCCGTGCCTTTGGTGCGAACCCCCGTCAAATTCTGTTCAAGGTCGAACTGCCTTTGGCGACACCAACCATTCTGGCCGGAGTCAACCAAACCATAATGTTGTCGCTGTCGATGGTCGTGATTGCATCGATGATTTCCGTCAAAGGGCTGGGTAACGAGGTTTTGCGTGCCATGGGTCGCCTGGACGCGGGCAAGGCGCTGGTTGGCGGCTTGGGCATCGTGATCCTGGCCATCGTCCTCGACAGAATTACGCAAGGCATGGGGCAGTCCGGTCGCGAACGCGGCCATCGCCACTGGTGGCAAACCGGACCAGTAGGTGCCGTGATGCGCGTCTTCAACAAAACCTGAGCTTCACAATTCAACAACACCCTAGGGAGGGAAATTCTATGCTCAAAACCAAAGCGATCGCGGCCTTTGCAGCGACCACAATGCTGACCAGCGTCGCATTTGCGTCTGATAAACCGGGCGAAGGCGTGACCGTTCGCCCTGTGATGGCGCCGTCGGTCGAAGAAATCTTCCAACATCGCATCTTGTTTGCCGCACTCGAGGACCTGGGTTATGAGATCGCTGATCCGCAGGAAGTTGAGTACCAGACGATCCACTTGGCCCTGGGTACCGGTGACGGTGACTTCACGGCCGTGCATTGGAACAAACTGCACGACACGTTTTATCAGGAATCCGGTGGCGATGACGTTCTGGAAAAAGTCGGTACGCTGATTGACGGCGCGCTACAGGGCTATCTTGTCAACAAGTCGGCTTATGATGCGGGCGTTCAGAATCTTGGCGACCTGAAAGACCCGGAAAAGGCCAAGCTTTTCGACGCCGATGGCGACGGCAAAGCTGATCTGGCAGGTTGCGTGCCGGGTTGGGGTTGTGAGCGTGTGATCGAACATCAGTTGGATGAGTTCGGACTGCGCGATACCATTGCCCACAATCAAGGCGCTTATAACGCTATCATCGCAGACACGATCGCTCGCAACGCTGCAGGCGAAAACGTTCTGTACTATACATGGACACCGTACTGGGTGTCAGGTGCGCTGGTTCCGGGTGAAGATGTGGAATGGCTGGCTGTTCCCTATTCCTCTCTTCCGGATGGGGCCACAGCGGAAACAACCTTTGACGGCAAAGATCTGGGTTTTGCAGTAGACAGTATTCGTGTTGTCGCCACAGATGACTTTCTGAACGCCAACCCCGCGGCAGCCAAGCTGTTTGAGGTAGCCAAGATCGACATCAACGACATCTCAGCGCAGAACAAGATGGTGTCTGATGGCGAAGACGGCTCGGATGATATCGACCGTCACGTCGAAGCCTGGATCGAAGCGAACCGCGAAACTTACAACAGCTGGCTTGAAGCGGCGCAGGCTGCTGCTCAATAATCAAGTTTATCAGCCAAACTGGGATCTGCGCGGGCTGAAGCTCGCGCAGTTTCTTTCTGAGGGTGACGTAATCATGATCCAAGCTCAGACGCAGCACTACAACTTCATGCTGGTTGAGGAATTCTCGCATCTGGCGTTTTCCTGTGCGGTCGAACCATTGCGCATTGCCAACCTTGTCAGCGGGCACGAGTTGTACAAATGGACCTTTGCTTCGGAGCAAGGTGAAAAGGCCGTTTGTTCAAACGGATCTGTCACTTTGGTGCATTCAGGGTTCGATCTGCTTCCCAAATGCGATCAGATTTTTGTGCTGTCAGGCATACACATGCGCAATCACGTGTCGCGCACCTTGCTGAGCAGTTTGCGGCGCGAGCGGGCCAAGGGAACAGCGATCGGCGCATTGTGTTCGGGCGCTTGGGTGCTTGCCGAGGCCGGGTTTCTGGATGGCATGCAAGCCGCGATCCATTGGGAATACCATGACGCCTTTATGGAGGCGTTCCAGGAGGTGAACCTGGTCCGCAGCGTCTTTGTGGCTGATGAAAAACACGTCACAGCTTCGGGCGGTACGGCTACTGCAGATCTGATGTTGCATCTGATCGAGCGTGACCACGGCTATGACCTGTCTGTCGCCGTGGCGGATCAGATGGTTTACAACGCGGTCCGGAATGCAACCGCCGAACAACGCGTTTCTCTTCAGTCGCGCAACGGAATGCGGAATACGCATTTGGCAAAGGCGATCCAGATCATGCACGATCGCATCGAAAACCCGGTTTCGCCATCCGTCATCGCCGAGCAACTTGGGATTTCAACCAGGCAACTTGAACGTTTATTCGGGAAGTACCTCAACGCATCGCCGAAAAAGTACTTTATGGAGATGCGGTTAGAGCGCGCGCGCCACCTTCTCATACAGACTGAGGCATCAGTAACGGATGTCGCTTTTGCTTGCGGCTTTGAAAGTGCAGGCCATTTTTCCCGCGTATACAGGGCGGCATTTGGCGTAACACCAATGCTGCAAAGAGGACGACTGGATTGAGATACGGCTGTATCTTCGATCAACCCAGATAGTACAGGTTCCCGCCTTCGCGCTGTTGCTTACCGAACTGTCCTTTGGCACGCAGCAAAGGCAGCAAACAGTTTTCATCCGGCAACGATCGGGATACGCAAGCAATCTCTGGGTTCTGCCGGGTTGGCATCATGCCTCACATGCATAAACTGTTACCTTTTCGGATAACGGGTAAGGGCTCGTTCGACCAATTGAAGCGCCTGGCAGGGGATGGTGGCAGTGAGCCTAACTTCGTCAGCTTTCCACGCTGTATTTTCTTCTGATCTGGTGGGAGTTTAGAGCCCATAGGCTGCTCGAAGACCTTCCAGGATTTGGGCGCAACTCAATTTTCCAGTAAATCGCCCCTTGCTGATTGTTATGCAATAACATAACAAATGTGTGTGCGGATTGTAGGAAGTCAGATCCCGCGTACCCGACGATCCGTCCGAACCATCCAGATGAGGAATACACTTCATGCTAGACACCCGCCTTCCTGTCACCGTCCTCTCCGGCTTCCTCGGTGCTGGTAAAACAACTCTTCTGAACCGCGTGCTGAACAATCGTGACGGGCGACGGGTCGCTGTAATTGTTAACGATATGTCCGAGGTCAACATCGATGCCGACCTTGTGCGCGCCGATACAGAGCTATCCCGCACGGACGAAACGCTGGTGGAGATGTCTAACGGTTGCATCTGTTGTACGCTTCGCGACGATCTTCTGGATGAGGTCAGGAGATTGGCAACCGAGAATCGGTTTGACTATTTGCTAATTGAATCAACCGGAATTTCCGAACCACTACCCGTCGCTGCCACCTTCGATTTTCGGGACGCCGATGGAAATAGCCTCTCGGATGTTTCGCGATTAGACACTATGGTCACCGTTGTTGACGCTGTGAATCTGCTAAGAGATTTTTCCAGCCACGACTTCCTGAGTGACCGTGGTGAGGTGCTTGGCGAGGAAGACGAGCGCACTCTGGTTCATCTGCTTACAGACCAGATCGAGTTTGCGGACGTTGTGATTCTGAACAAAATCACTGATGCCGGGCCTGATCGTGTGGATGCAGCACGCAAGATCATCCGGAGTCTGAATGCTGATGCTCAGATCGTTGAGACCGATCACTCTGATGTACCCGCAGATGCAATTCTGGACACCGGCCTTTTCGATTTCGAGAAAGCGCATGAACACCCAATGTGGGCAAAAGAGCTTTATGGGTTTGCGGACCATGTTCCCGAAACTGAAGAATATGGAGTAACAAGTTTCGTCTACCGCGCGCGGCAGCCGTTCGTACCTGAAAAAATTCTGACTGTTCTGAACGGGGAACTGCCCGGCGTAATCCGCGCCAAGGGTCATTTCTGGATTGCCACCCGTCCGGATTGGGTTGCCGAGTTTTCACTCGCCGGCTCTTTGTCTTCAGTCAAACCGCTTGGAACGTGGTGGGTAACTGTTCCGGAAGACCGGCGCCCGGATCACGAAAGCGCCCGCGCTTACATGGAGGCACACTGGCAAGAGCCATGGGGCGACCGGCGGCAGGAAATCGTATTCATCGGAAGCGGCATAGATTGGCCAACTCTAAAGGCCCGGTTAGACGCAGCCTTGCTGCCCACGCAGGTTGCAGACCGACCCGAGAACTTACCAAACCTGCCCGATCCGTTCCCCCTGTGGCGACGCGCCGAGGTCGCAGCATGAACTATGCTCGTGAGATCATCGAAGATGCCGCAATCGGCGTCGGTGTCGCGGAAACGCCCGAAGGTTTGTCAGCAATCCATCACCCCGGTTGTGCTGCTGTGGTCTGGCGCAGGAACCCCGTGCACAGCTTTCAATCGTGGATCGACAGAATACCGCCTGAAAACCTGCCAAAAGCGCGATTGGTCCTGCGCCCGGGATCGGTTCGGCAGGCGGTTTCTGAAATATGTGAGCTCTCCGGAACTCCGAAAGCCCAAGAATGCGACCGCTTGATTGATGACGTCACCGCGCTGTCGGAGATCTTCGCAGATTTGATGAACGCAGAATGGCTGCGCCTGCGCTTAGATGTCGTGACCACGAATGCCTGTCGTAGGTTTCACATAGATGCGGTCACTGCCCGCCTCGTCTGCACGTATCGCGGCACGGGTACTCAATATGGCATCTCCACCGACGGAGATGATCCAGGTAGCGTCTTCACGGTTCCTACTGCTGCACCAATAATATTGCGAGGAACACGCTGGCCTCAACAACCGAGGTCAGGCCTTTTGCATCGCTCGCCACCTATTGAAGGGTCCGGAGAAACGCGACTTGTGCTTGTCCTTGATCCGGTCGCCGATCCTGAGAACGAAATCGACCAAGTCTTGATACACTGACTCAGTAAAAAGACGGTCGTATCGAAACCGATTTGGTGCTGGTTGGAATTGGGAACGGAACTCGGCCCAACGCAAGGTGATCGCTTTGTCGCGATCACCTTGCATTTCTACTCGGTGCTGGACGTCCAGAATGCGCGGTTGGCGAAGTGCCGCATATGCAAAGGACCGAAGTTTGGTCACTGGGGTTTTGGGTTCCGAACTAACCCTCTGACCGCTGGTCAAAAACCTCGCGGTGCAAGGCTGGTGCTTCCACGACGCGGATTCATATCCAAGCAGGTGTTCCACATAACCAAAACACATAAATACTTCCTAACCTGCTTGGGCCGCATTTTTGTATTGTGGTCAAGAAACTCCTAAATTGGAAACTCCAAGTCCGCTCGCACCAAAGCCATTTCGGCTGACAATTCTGCACGGTTCAATTTGCTGCATTATGCCCGGATCAACTCGCGACCCCGAACGCTCTTCGAATTGCATCCGCCATCGCTCCGCAAATTTCGGAATCGATGTTCTGACCATATTCAATCACCAGCTTAGATGCAGGCAGCTTGGGAAATCCGTTCTCGGTGGCCAGTTGCACCATGTCGGCCGTCAGCATGTCCGCATTCAAAACACCAATAGCCACGCCCGCCCGAACGGCTGCGGCTACGCCGGTGGCGCTTTCACTGGAATAGACAACCCGGTAGTTGCGGCCGCTTTCAATCAGCGCATTCACCGCCACGTCGCGCCACCAGCAGTCGCGGTCAAACAAGGCAACAGGCAATGGGTCTGCTTCGTGAACGGCATGTGCCCGTGACGTTGCCCAGACAATGTGCTCATCTTTCAGTGACTCCATGTTGGGACCCAGCTCTGCAACCTCATGAACCGCGATATCCATTTGCCCCGACGCCAGAGCAGCCGAATACCCTGTACTTAATGAGCGCTGCACGTTGAGTTCGACTTTGGGATTTTCTCGGGCGAAATCTGCGATGATTTCAGACAACAATTCAGAACTATGATCGTTGGGGATACCAATTCGAAGTACCCCGGTCAGTTCCTTTCCGGTCAGTTCCGCATAGATGTCGTTAAGGTCGCTAACAACCTTTCTGGCAACGGGTTCAAGCTTTTCACCGGCAGCTGTCAGACGCACACCTCGACCGTGACGCACAAATACGTCTTGGCCCAGAAGCTCCTCTAGCTTTCGGATTTGCATACTGGCGGCAGACTGAGTGCGGTGAATTCTCTCCGCACCCGCCAGAATGCTGCCGGTATCCGTGACAGCAAGAAAGGTCCTGAGCAGATCGCTATCTAGATGCGGCATCGTGAGGTTTCATCATTTCTTATATCTGAGTTTAAAACTATTCGTTTTCCCGATTTCTTTCAAGTTGCTACCTATGATGCAGCCCTTGAAAGGAAGTGCCATGGCGAACGACAGCGCCCTTAACTCCAGAATCTCTACAGCGAAAATCCTGATTGTTGCGGCGTTAGTCTCCGTGGGTGCAATCTCTATCGCCTTTCCCACCAAAGCCCTCGAGACATTTGAGTTTGTAGCAATCAGCCTGCTTCAGGTTTCGCTTCTTGTTATACCCGGCATTCTGATAGCGGCCTGGGTCAGCGCCAGCGGTGCCAGCAGTCGTATCGCCGAGGTGTTCAACGGAAACCTTTTCAAAACAATTGTTGCAGCCTCCTTGATCGGAGCGGTCACTCCGGTCTGCGGTGTCACCGTTCTGCCCTTGATGGCCGGATTGCTGGCTGCAGGTGTGCCGCTTGCACCGGTCATGGCATTCTGGCTGTCGTCGCCAGTCACCGATCCGGCCATGCTGGCTACAACCGCCGCAACCTTGGGGATGAGCTTTGCCATCGGCAAGACCCTCGCTGCGATGGCGATGGGTTTGTTTGGTGGAGGCGTAACCGCTCTGCTCATCAACCGGTCTTGGGCCCAGTCAGCACTACGCGACAATGCCTTGGTCGGAAGCCTCGGGCGGGTTTGCCAGGCAGATGAAATAGAATGGGCTGTTTGGCGGTCACCTGAACATCGCACTCACTTTCGAACCGAGTTCATCGCCATTTCACGTCTTGTCCTGATTTGCCTGATCCCCGCCTTTGCTGCAGAATTTGTTCTGCAAAGCCTGCTGGAGCCCCAAGCTCTTTCTTCTTACGTGGGTGGCGATGTGTGGTGGGCCATTCCGCTGGCGGTGTTTGTTGGCGCGCCTGCCTATCTGGATGGATACGCTGCTTTGCCGCTGACCCGCTCCCTCATGGACCATGGCATGTCATCCGGTGCAGCCATGGCGTTTCTGGTATCCGGTGGCGTCGTGAGTATCTGGGGTGCGATGGCAATCTTTCCAGTGCTGAAGTTAAAGCCGTTTTTGCTCTACCTCTCCCTTGCGGTAACCGGTTCAATGGCGGCAGGTTGGATCTTTGGGTTAGTCGTTTAACACTGCGATGACTGGCGCCCCACAGGAGCACTAAGTGTTCTGAATCAAACCTGAGTGCCAACGCCGCGAAAGGTAGCTTTGTTGTGCCACTCGTGATTGGCCAACTAATCCTGAATGTCCGGTTCGCGACGCGCTGTACAAACGAAATGCCGATGTTTGGCCGACGGCGGTGATGGTCTCAAAGAACTTGGACAAGCTCACCCTAGAGAATGGCGGCAGAAGCCCACTTCGACCGGTGAGGCGAAATGGACGAATGCTTGCTTTGCCAGCTTGCGCCTTATCTTCGTCTCAAAGTCAAAATAACGTGCCGGGCGAGCGTAATAGTCCCACGAGCTTGGGTTTTCGGAGACCGTCCAATGCGTGTTACGACCAATGGGGTTATCGTAATTGGGGTGGTAACCATGATGGCAATCATGGTCGCTGCAATCGCGTATCAACAATTCTCTTGGTGGGTTTTCCCCTTCGGATTGTTGTTTCTTACAATCTTCGCCGGAATCCTGTGGGTATGTTTCTTGGATCACCGCGAAGACAGATTTCGCCGCGCATCCGAAGGTAAATTTCCAGATGAGCCCTGGATGAGAAGCAAGAGGTGGCGGACAGACAAAATGACGTCTCGAAGCAAACCGGAATTCTGGGGAAGTCTGGCGTTCACTCTTATTTTGGGAGTGTTTGCCCTCTCCGGCATTGTTTCCTTGCAAGCAGGACTACCCGAAGGAAACTATTGGGTACTGCTCAACTTCATTCCGATCGCAGGTGCGCTCTACTTCGCGCGCAGCACCTATATTGCCTGGAGAACTTGGAGTCTGGAGCGGCACGTCAACCTGATTTCCGAGACCCGACCTGCATGGATAGGTTCAAAGTTCTCGGCAGTGATTAAAGTGGTTGGTGTTCGGCGGACTGACCAAGTCGAAGCGTGGTTGGAGCACCTGAAAGTCGTACGCCGAGAAGAAAGTGACGGAGTCGCATTTGAGAAAGTCGTGGATCAAAAACTAACAGGTCAGGCGGAAGAGATGAGTGGCGTCCAGATAAGAATCTCGGTCGACATCCCCGAAAATGCCCCTGCCACTTCTTGGAACAATGATGAGCAAGAAAGCTGGTGGGATTTTGTTATCGTAGTTGGTCTGCCCGAAAAGAAGATCACTTTGAGGTACGAAGTACCTGTCGCCGACCCAGCGCTACACTAACTTTCCAGAACCTGACGTAACGCGGCCGTTGCAAATGAAAGCGGTCGTTTGGCGGCCGTAAAGAACGGTGGGTTTGTATGCTCACTTGCCATGTGCACCTGGTCCTGAATGACTGGAATCTGCGGCTCGCGACCTACTGCACACGCGAATGACTGATGTCTGATCGACGGCGGCAATGGCTTCAGAGCTGCCCTAGCACTATAGCCGGTTTGCGGCGCTACCATTCAAGCCGTGGCGCATTGCTTACATCGACAGTTATTGCGTTACTATCGTCAGAAATGCTCCATGGCAAAGTCTGAAGGTCCACTTCAGTTGGTCCTTTTCCGACCCTCCCCCAAAGATCAAAATGAACATTTTGGCATGGGTCGTAGAAACCACCCAAGTCTCCTGCATCTGGCCGTACGATGCACCCGTATCCGCCAGTGTTGATTGGACTGACGACAAACCACTCAAACCTCAAAACGCGGTTGGGTTCGATTTCTATCTCTTCGTTAGCCCGAACTTCGTCGAGAAGGCTCGCATTGCTGTTGAACTCAAAACCAAGGAGCTCAAGCGCCTGAACTTTCTGCTCGAAATTTCGTCGCCAGATAATCACTGGAACTTCGTCAAGCCTGAACATTGCAGATTGGCCGGGTTCAAAGCTCTCCACATCCAAAGTGTAGACAGTAGGCCGTGGAACACTTGCGACGTTTGCAGAAGGCAACATTGCCTGAAACAGGTAGTAAACTCCGGCCATGACAGTTAGAAACAACCATCCGCCTGTTGCGTAATACAAGAAGTCTTTTTTCAATTTAGTTGGTTACTGTATTGTGTGATCCGGGTGTGTTCCTGTTAGTCGTGTCGAAGGCTTAGCCCTGAGTCAAGAAAGCGGTGTTACTAAGACCGTATAGCAGAACAACTTTGCGGAGTGGGTTCGGACTTGTTTAGAACACTACGGCTCAGAGCTACCATCGGAAGACTTGTATCCAGCATAAAGCCGGCCGGTGGTGCCCAGCGTGTGGTGAGTGACGTTCGCAATTTGCGTAACGAGCAATAAACTAAAGTGTTGTCCACGGAGTCTTTGGTTTCTTCTTAGCCGCCTATGCCTGCTGCAAAGACCGACGGCTATGAGCCCGAATGACCGATGCTGCGTTAAGAATGAATGTCAACTTTGTGCTCAGCACGTCACGCTTGGTTTCGATTTGACAATACCGCGCCTGGGTGGTGACGTTTGCTGGATGACCGGTATTCGACAGGACGTTCGTCAGTATGGAGGCAAAACCTCTCGGGTCGTCGTACTTCACGGCGGACCAGGGGGCGCGGGTGAGATCGAACCCCTTGCACGTGAGCTGGGCAAAAGAGGCCATGCTGTCTTAGAACCTTTTCAGACCCGTCACTCGGTTGGCGGACAGGTGGACCAACTCAAAGCCCAGATCGAAGCACATTGTTCGCCACCTGTGACACTTATCGGATGGTCCTGGGGCGCATGGCTCGGATGCTTGTTTTCTGCACGCTATAGAACTTTGGTGCACAATCTCATCCTTCTGGGCAGCGGGCCGTTTGAAGCGCGTTTTGCCTCTGCTATTCGAACGACGAAAAACTCCCGTTTGACGAATAAGCAGCGGTCGGAACTGAACATGCTTGGCACTTCGGAAGGTAACATCGAGGACGTTGCAAGGTTTATCGAACTCAGCGATCTGCAAGATACCTATGCGCGTGATTCATCATCCCCTCCAATTGTTGTTTTCGATGGCGAAATTCACGCAGCGATCTGGCGCGAAGCGGATGAGATGCGCACTAACGGCTCACTGCTAGAGGCCATCGCGACCATTCAGTGCCCCGTCCTCGCAATCCATGGCGATTATGATCCAAGACCATCGGAAGGCGTTCAGATTCCATTGTTGACGGCGCTTCCATGGGCAAAGTTCGTCGAACTTGAACGTTGTGGACATAAGCCATGGCAGGAAATTCATGCTAAAGAAGAATTCTACCGATTGATCGATAACGCGATCATCTGAACCACTTCGCAGCAGAAACTCGTGCTGAGGCAGCGATAGTTCACTTCATCCGCATCACAGCTGTTTGTGAGTCACACTGTTTACTCCGGTATACGCCTATTGCGGCCTGCCGCTCCGGGAGAATTCGCTGAGTACGACTACCGATCGATTTGGGTTTGGCGGGACTACCCTAGCATGCAACAGAGAACAGTGGCCTTGGCCTGTGTTGACTTATTCTGAGCTGCGGCTGACGATTCAACCAAACAAAATAGCAAGTGCGAGAAAAGCTAATGGCAAAAAGTCTCGATGATCCTTCCACTGTCGCCGCACACTTTGTTAAAGCTTTCGATGTTGCGGATCGTGATCGCATCGTCGCATGTTTGGCCAAAGATCTCGTAGCCGAAATAACCCAACCCGATGGCAGCACCAAACAAGTCCATGGGCGAGACGGATACATGAGATCCATAGACGCAATGGATATCGCAACAGTTCGCCCAAGTATCAAGGCGACGCAAATCGCGCCTGTTTCTTCCGATCAGGTGATGGCGATGGTTGAAATTCGAGCGAAACGCAAAGGCCGGACACTTCACAATTTTGCGGCCTTTCTTATGTCGGTCAGCAAAGGCCAGATCACACGCATTTGGATGGTTGAAGCCCTACCCGCCGAAAGTGATTCATTCTGGAAATCCTAACCAACAAGAACGAAAGCATTGGCGCGAGTTTTGAAACCTAAATAAGCTAGTTTGTTACTTGGACACTCAAGTTCGAGAAATCCCCTCTTTTCAGGTCACGCTTCTTGATTGTGATCACCAGATTATCAACGTCTCCGAACATCCAACCAATCAAATCGCTCGAAGGCAATTCGAGCAGGGTTACTTCCTGCCGGCTGTTGAACTGGTGAACATAACCCCATGGCGTATGGCCCATGCCCCCCATTTCATGACGGGCTTGGGCAGCCCAAACCTCTTCGCAGTCTGAAATGAGTGCGTCGGGCAATTGCTCGTCCTGCTGCAAATAAGGGGCTTTCGCAGCGTCTAACAATTCACTTTCAAACGAATAAATCCAGTTGGGTGACGCTTTTGGGTCATGTGTCGTGAGAGGCAACTCAAATACCTTCACACCTTCTTTCATGCGTTCAACGTGAGAAATTGTCCACGGCGGTGTCTTTACATACATCCAATTCAGTTGACTCAGCTCAATCGTAAACTGCGAAATTTTTTCCTGTGAAAAATCGCCGCTTAACGCCATCTTGTCCACTTCAGACTTTATCGCCTTTAGCTTTTTGACAACTTTGGGTCCATTCTCAGACCGAAACTTAAATGATTCAATTAAAGCGAAATGATTTTCGTAGTCGAAAGTCATCTTTGCAATTTCATCAATTGGATCGCCGTTCTTTTTTGCCTGCTCAACACGCCTTTTCATTGCTCCGATACTTTCGGGCTTCAAATGATCTGGCAGGTCGCCAGTGGCGATCATCGATTCTACAAAAGAGAGCGCCTTATCGATCATCGTCTGAGTCGATGGCCAATCGAATGGCAACCGGTACTTTTCAACGATATCATGGCGTTCTTTGTAGCGTTCGTTGGTGATTTTACACCGACCGTATAAATGCGGATCATCCTGCCCCAGTCGAACAGGCACGATATCCACCGGCCAACGTGTAAAACGCCAAGTGCGATTTGGGGTCCGTCGAGAGTGGTCAATGCCGAGAATGTAACACTCTTGATCGACTTCAGGTGAGGGAACAAAAGGACCGGCTTGATCGAAGTGAAGTGCCGTTAACTTAAAGCTCACGGGATCAAGAAAGATCGCAAGCCAACCTTCGCGTGGACCAAGCCCTTGCCAAAGATCTTCTGGCAACTTGCCACAATTGATTTGTGCCAAAAGCTGCGTTGGGGAATCCAGTATGGGCCAGCTCGTCCCAATGGGCAAACACGCCCCCCCGCCGATCCAACCTGCCGCTGCATCAACGTCCCGCACTGGTACTTGAGGTACCAGACGAACAGATAGTGGCTCGTTGCCACGGGCCGCGCGCAAATCCGCTTCATACTGAATTTGTGACAACATATCCGAGGCTGCGTTGGCGACGAAATTTTCGCCTTCATCAGATAGCCTTTGAGTATTGCGCTTACGGCCAAGTGCTTTTCGGAAGAATTGCCTTAATTGCGATGTTAGAAATTTTTGCTCAGACACTATACTTATTCGCCTCCGCCCAATCCGCTCATAAGTGGTTGATCGTTTCGCCAACCTGCTCGAGCAACCTAACGCCAGGGTCGGGCTTCGTCGAGCAACATGAGCTATTGATTAGTGATCTAGACGAGACTCAAGTTGATCAGGTTTCAAGTTCAACAGAAGTAATGGGCTCTGTTCTTCCATTGGGATTGATGCGGCATCCTTTTCCATTTGCACTTTGACCCACAAAACGCGGTCCAAACATGCGTCGATACAGCCCTTCTGCCAGTGATACGATCGGCACGAACAAAGGCGTTTGGCTATTAACTGCTACCGTCATTTTGAGGTCGGCTAGTCAGCAGGATTAAAAGCAGGAATGAGAGATTCAGCGCAACATTAACCGGCGCTCCCACCAACACAGAGCCAGCGCTGTCAGTACAAAACCAAACCCACGCGGTGATCTTTGCCACCTTTGCCGCCACAGTAGACGACAGGGACGCAACATAGGTTCCCAAGGCCCATTGCATCGCTCCCAACCCGGCGGTCAGGCCACCGACAATTGCAAGCAACAATGGCGATGGGACAACTATGTCAGATGGAACGGAATGGATCGGCCAATACGCCACTGTCAGAAAGATATGAGCAATTACGTGCAAAGCTGGTAGTGCGGTCAGTGCAAACAGAACTCCGGTGACAATCAGAACTGTGCCGGACAGGCGCATGGCGGTTTGTTGCGGGGTCATGACATCCTCCTTCAGATAATGTCTTTCATGCGGCTGACGCTGGGTAGAAATCAATTACGTCAGAGGTAAGTGATTTCTGTTCACACGGTTGCTAAACTCGACCGATGACTCCGTATCCCAGTTTGCTGAAAGAATGGCGGAAACGTCGGCGAATGAGCCAACTCGATCTGGCGACCGAAGCCGATGTGAGTGCGCGCCATATTTCGTTTCTCGAAACCGGCCGGTCCCGACCCAGCCCGGATATGATCCTACATCTGTCGGACGTCATGGATATTCCTGTCGATGCCAGAAACCAGATGATGCGAGCGGAAGGATTTGCAGCTCGGTTTGCCGCGACCCCCCTTGATGACGACGCCATGGCCCCAATCCGCGATGCGGTTGAATGGACGCTAAAACGGCATGAACCGTATCCAGGGATGGTGCTGGATCGGGTCTGGAGGATCGTCAGGTTGAACAGATCCGCCGAAGTGCTTTTTGCACCACTTGGGATCGAAATCGGGCAAAACCTGCTGTCGCTTGTGACGGATCCGGTTATGGCGGAGCTTGTAGAGAACTGGCCCGAGGTTGCGCATCATACGATGCTGCGACTGCGCTCGGAAAGCGCGAATGCCGGCGGGTTGCCTGAGTTGGATGCGGCCGCAAGGGCGCTTGCACCATACGCGAAAACTCACAGGGACAGGGCCATTGGGCCAACGGTTCCTGCGGTCTATCGCTTTGGAAATCAGCGGGTTTCTATGTTTGGCACCATCGCACAATTCAGCACGGTCACAGACGTGACGCTTGACGACCTGAAGATCGAGCTGTTCTTCCCCTCTGACGAAGCAAGCGCTGCTTTTCTTCGGTCGATTTCCGCTTCGGGAGATGGTTGACGGGAGTTAATCGAGCGCCCGGTTGCAGCAGCACTCATATCTCTCGGGCTGATGATAGTTGTTTACCTAAATACGAACATCGGCTGTGTGTCAGCATGTTATTCTTGTATTGAGGTAGATGTTCGACGACGTGTCAGAATGTGATGTGACCATCGCCGGTTTTAAGCGCCCGCGCAACTTGCACTGAACATGCAGTGACACGGACTCCATCCAGAGAAACCGCAACAAGGATGTTCAGATGCATTTCGTTGCAAGCCCCTGCCGAGAGAGCAATCAACGGCTCGAAGACATAGATTTCGGACCTTTAGGTCGTTGATGTTTGGCCCACAGCAATATCGAGAAGAGAGCTGTCGGGCTGGGGAGTGTTTTCTTACGCTTCCACGAACATGTCTTTGTATTGATCACGCAGGATGTTCTTTTGAACCTTGCCCATGGTGTTACGTGGCAGTTCATCCATCAGGATCAACTGGCGGGGGTGCTTGAATCGCGCGAGGCTGTTGCATACTGCAGCCTGCATTTCTTCAAGGTTGGGGACCTCACCCGGTTCAGCGACAACCACACCAAGAACCGTTTCACCGAAGTCCGGGTGGGGCACACCGACTACCGCACTTTCCAGCACTCCTGGCTGGTCATCCAGCACAAGCTCAATTTCCTTGGGATAGATGTTGTAGCCGCCTGAGATGATCAGGTCCTTGTTGCGGCCAACGATATGAACATAGCCATCCTCGTCGATCCGGCCCAGATCACCTGTGATAAAGAACCCGTTTTCACGCAGTTCAGCGGCGGTTTTTTCGGGCATTTGCCAATAGCCCTTGAATACGTTTGGTCCACGCACCTCGATCTCGCCGATCTCACCCTGTGGAAGGCCATTGCCATCAGAGTCGCAGATTTTCAGTTCGACCCCCGGCAGCGGGAAACCCACCGTACCTGCACGGCGCTCACCTTCGTAAGGGTTCGAGGTATTCATGTTGGTCTCGGTCATACCATAGCGTTCGAGGATGCGATGGCTGGTAAGATCCTCAAACTGCGCGTGTGTTTCCGCCAGCAGCGGCGCGGAACCGGAAACAAACAGACGCATATCCGCAGCCAGTTCCCTGGTGAACCGGTCATCATCCAACAAGCGGGTGTAGAAGGTCGGCACACCCATCATTGTAGTGGCTTGCGGCATCCGCCCGATGATCTCATCAAGATCAAATTTGGGCATGAATACGATGCTGCTGCCAGCCGCCAGTGTGACATTAGTAGCCACAAACAGCCCGTGAGTATGAAAGATCGGCAGCGCGTGCAGCAACACGTCATCGGAAGTGAAACGCCATTCTGTGACCAACGTTTGTGCATTCGACAACAGGTTGTTCTGGGTCAGCATCGCACCTTTCGACCGGCCCGTCGTGCCCGAAGTATAAAGAAACGCCGCCAAGTCTTCACCGTCTCGATCAACGGTTTCAAAGCTGGCTGGCATTGCTGCAGCCTGGTCCATCAGTGAACCCGAGCCATCGGCGTTCAGCGTTTCAACCTTTGCTCCCAATTGCACGCCGACCGGGGCAAGCTTCGTTTCGTTCCTGCTGTCGCATACGATCAGAGAAGCACCGCTGTTTTCGATGAAATAGGTCAGCTCATCCACCGTGTAGGCAGTGTTGAGCGGCAGGAACACCAGACCGCCTTGCGCACAGGCCGCATAAAGCGCCAGCGCTTCGGGCGATTTCTCGATCTGCGCCGCGACCCGGTCGCCTGGCTTCAGACCTAATTGGGTTGCCACGTGCGCTATCTGAGCAGCTATACTCAGAAAGTCCTGATGCGTGATAGTTGACCCGTCAAGCAGATGCAAAAAAGGTGTGTCTCTACCAGCATGAATGCCAAACAAACCGTCATAGAGAGGATTGGCCATAAGGTTTACCTTTCTTGTGTCGTAGAAAGAGAGATTGATGCCGCGAGCGACTTGACCTCGGTCGAAGCGATGATCGAGCGTGTGTTGGCAAAATCTTCGTGGTTCTGGGCTACGCGGGCCAGGTCATAGAGGTAGTTGACCATAGTGCCGCCAGACTGGGCGCGCCCCTTGTCAGAAGTATCGGCATCGGCATGAACAGCATGGACCAGCGCGCCATTGCCCAAATGGAACCGAGCCACTGGGTCGAAAGGCAGCTCTCCCCGGCCTTTGGCGTTCAACAGGTAGTGTGCGGCCAGCACCTTCATCTGATCGGGTTGTTCGATGTCCCAATCGAGACCTTCCTGAGACAGCCACCGGGTCAATCCCGGGATCGGTGACAGGGTGACAAAAGTCTTCAACTCTGACAGCTCTGCCGCCAGATCCGACGCCACCTGCTTGATGAGAGAGTTGCCGAACGAGATACTGGCCAGACCCGCCTGACAATTCGAGATCGAGTAGAACACGGCTGTGTCAGCCTGCTCTGCAGGCATCGGATCGCGATCCTCGGCAAGAAGCGCCTGAACCGATCCGGGAATGCCGCTGTTCAGAGCGACTTCTACAAAGATAAGCGGCTCATCGGGCATCGAGGGGTGGAAGAAGGCGAAACAGCGCCTGTCGGTGGGTTCCAACCTGCGGCGCAGGTCATCCCAGCTGTCGATGGCGTGTACCGCCTCATAAGCAATGATTTTTTCCAAGATATGTGCCGGGCTTTCCCAATTGATCGGACGCAGGACCAGAAACCCCCGGTTGAACCAGCTGGCAAACAGGTGCCGAAAATCCAAATCCAGCGCCTGCAATTCGGGTTCCTTGCCGCCCAGCCGCAGCAGATCGGCACGCATCTGCACCAACGCTCCGGTCGCACCGGGTACCCGGTTCAGTCGACGGATCAGCTCTTGCCGGGCCGGTTCCACCGCAGCTGCAAAGCAGCGATAGGTTGCTTTCGATGGGTCGCGCTCGTATTCGTCCAGTGACGAACGCACCGCCTCGGGATCGATATTCATCGCTGTGGCAAGATACCGGAAGAACTCCAGTTTTTCGTCATCCTCCAGCGTGTCGAACCGGTTGAGTATCTCTTCGGCCAACGCCAACCCAGATGTTTCCCCCGCCGACCCAACCAGCGCGGCGGCCAGTTCGGACAGCGGGCGGCCGTCAAGTGCTGCCGCGCCCGAGCGACGGTACCGCCGCTCAAATACGGTTGAAAGAAGATCGGCCAGCAGAGTCATACCGCTGCCCCCATCACCAGATCAGGCAGCCACGTGGCGAGGCCCGGGAACAAGCACAGCAGGACTATCGCGACCACCATACAGGCCACGAAAGGCAGTGATCCGGTTAGGATGGTCTTCAATGAGATATCCGGCGCAATGCCGTTGATCACGTAAAGGTTCAGGCCGACGGGGGGCGAGATCAGGCCGATCTCCATGTTGATCGTCAGCACGACCGCGAACCAGATCGGGTCAAATCCAGCGGTGGTGATGATCGGCAGCAGGATCGGGGCCGCCATCAGGATCACGGCCACAGGTGGCAGGAAGAACCCGGCGATCAGCAGGAACACGTTGACCGCACCCATCAGAACCCAGCGGTTCACGTCCAGTGTGCCAATCCACTCCGCAATCGCCTGCGTGATGAACAGCGAGCTGAGCATATAAGAAAAAACCCCAGCGGCGGCGATGATGAACAGGATCATCACGCTTTCCTTGGTGCTATCGCGCAGCACGACCCAGATATCCTTGGGATTCCAAAGCTTGTAGATGATCATCGCAATCATCAGGCAAAGCAGCGCGCCAACGGCGGCAGTCTCCGACGGCGTGGCGATACCGCCATACATGGCATAGAGCACACCAAGAATAATGCCGAGGAAAGGCAGGACGCGCGGCAGGATCTCGAAGCGTTCACTCCAGGTGTAGCTACCGGAACCCAGGCGGGTCGCATCGCCGGATTTCCAGGTCGAATACAGCGACCAGGCCATGAACAGACCCACCAGCATCAGCCCGGGGATTACGCCCGCCAGAAACAGGCGGCCAATCGAGGTCTCGGTGGCGATACCATAGACGATCATCGTGACCGACGGCGGGATCAGGATGCCCAGTGTGCCACCTGCGGCGATTGAACCGGCGGCCACACCGTCAGGATAGCCACGCTTGCGCATTTCGGGGATGCCCATCTTACCGATGGCAGCACAGGTGGCAGGCGATGAACCGGACATGGCGGCGAACAACGCGCATGCACCAAGGTTCGACACGACCAGTCCGCCGGGGACACGGGTCAGCCAGCGTTCGAGGGCTTCGTACAAGTCGGCCCCTGCCCTTGTTGAGGCGATGGACGCCCCCATGATGATGAACATCGGGATCGAGAGCAGTGCGAAGTTGTCCAGCTTGCCGAACAGGATCTCGGGCATCAGTTCCAGCGACCGGGGGCCGTCAAAGATGATCAGGAACCCGGCGGAAACGATCAGCAGACCGATGGCCACGGACACGCCCGAGAATAGAACTAGGATGGTTGCGATGGCGACAATAGCGCCGAGCAGAAGGGGATCCATCGGCTTTACTCCAGACCAAAAGGTTTATCGATGCCAAGCAGAACGGCGACGAGGTCGGCGATCAGCTGCAACAGCAGCAGCCCGAAGCCGACCGGGATGGACAAGTAGGGAATCCACAGGCGAACACCCCAGACAGTGTCGGATTTCCAACCGCGCTCCCACGCGAAGTGCCAGTATTCGTAGCCGTAGAACAGCATGACCGAGACGATGGCGATGGACAGGACCGAGGTCAGGATCGCCATGAAAAAGCGGGGACGCGGGGCCAGTGAGATTGGGATCAGGTCTACATTCACATGCCCACGCAAACGCTGCACATAAGGCAGACCAACCAGCGTGGCAGCGATGACGAGATAAATGACGGCCTCGGTTTGCCAGATGGTCGAACCATTCAGAACAAAGCGCACAACAATCATCTGACAGGTGATTGCGACGGCGGCGACGATCATTGCTGCTGAGCACCAGCCCGCCAGAGTTGAAAGCGCCGCGACAAAGCGAAGGAAGGGATTGTTCCCGGTGTGAGAAGCAACGGCAGAGCTATGGCCAGCCATGTGCGCCTCCTGTAATTGAGATGCAGGGAGGTCTGAAAATCAGACAAGTAATCGGGTGCCGGGCGGGTTCTGCCCCGCCCGGCTTGAGTGGTGTCACTCGACCGCCAGAGCCTTGTTCAGAAGCTCCTGCCCATCAGTTACTTCTTCCACGAAAGCTTTGTAGGATGTTTCCTGAGCCAGCGCGCGCCAGGCTTCAAAATCCTCAGGGCTCATCTCGGCAATCTCAACGCCTGCTTCTGCGAAGACCTTGGCTGAGTTTGCGTCCTGTTTCTTGGCCTCTTCCAGATAGTATGCCTGTGCCTTTTCCGAGGCTGCCAGCAGCGCAGCCTGCTGATCTTCGTTCAAGCCTTCGAAAGTGGATTTGTTCATCAGGAGCGGCTGATACATGAACCACAGCGCCACATCACCGGCGGGGGTATAGCAGCTGACCTGTTCGTAAATACGATAGCTGACAAAAGACGAGGACGATGTATTGGCAGCCTGCAGAACGCCGGTCTGCATGGCGTTATAGATTTCCGACGACGCCATCGAGGCGATTGAGGCGTCGGCGCCGGCCAGCATCTGCTCAAAGGATTTACCTGCCGCGCGTGTTTGAAGGCCTGCGACATCTTCAGGTTTTGTGATGCATTTATCTTTACCAGCAAATCCACCTGCCAGATAGCCATGGACCAGAACCATCACGTCGTCCTCGGCCATCTTCTCTTCCAACGCTTCCATGAAGGGTGAGTCGGCCAAACGCGCTGCGTGATCGTGGTTCTTCACCAGACCCGGCATCAGGGTCAGGTTGTAGGCTGGTTGCTGACCTCCGGCATAGCTCAGCGGCAGAACAGTCATGTCCAACTGCCCACGGCTAAGCGGTTTGTATTGCTCCCGTGGTTTGAACAACGATTTCGAGCCGAAAATCTTGATTTCCAGATCAACATCCGCCGCGGCAACCTCATCTGCAACGATCTGAGCGACTTGGTGACGGATGTCCTTGTTCGACCACTGATGTGACAGTCGTAGCTCTTCCGAAGCACCCATAGTGCCAGCGGTCGCGAGCGCCAAAGCAGCGACGGCTGTTTTGAACATGGTTTTCATTTTCTCCTCCCGTTTTCAAACCCGGGCCTGCCGGGGATGAACAGAAGCATAAAGTCCTTATGTTTTTTAAGTCAATATTTTTGTATACAAGATTTGAATTCTTGAGCTCCCAATCGATCACGAGTAAAACAGAACACTATGGACCAAAGACTTGCCGATACTATTGCTCAGGATCTGGAAGAGCTGATCTTTGACGGAACATTTGCGGACGGAGACCGGCTGGACGAAGTTAAACTGGCAGAGCAATTTGGCGTTTCAAGAACGCCACTTCGAGAAGCATTTCAGCGGCTTGCCCTATCGGGTCTGGTTGACCTCATACCGCGCAGGGGTGCTTTTGTCCGGCAACCGGGCCCGGTAGAGTTGATGGAGATGTTCGAAGTCATGGCCGAGCTCGAAGCCGTTTGCGGCCGACTAGCAGCGCTGCGCATTTCCGATGAAGCTTTGAAAGACCTCACCGACGCCAATACAAGATGTCAGATGGCGGTCGATGCCGGGGACCCGGACACATACTACCTTGAGAACGAACGGTTTCATCGAATCATATATAACCAGTCCGGCAATTCTTTTCTGGAACAAGAGGCGTCCAAGCTACACAGACGCCTCAAACCCTTCCGGCGGCAACAGCTTCGATTTCGGGGCCGCATGACACAATCGATGTCTGAGCATGAAGACATTGTACGCGCGCTCGACAGTGGTCACCCTGAGGATACGGCAAATGCATTGCGCGCGCATGTCGCCGTACAGGGGGAAAAGTTCCACAACCTGATGGCTTCTTTGAAAAGCGCATCCGATTAGCACCGAAAGCAACAGACGGTTTACACGAGTGCTTGCAGCAAAGCTTCTGAGCCCCGATCGTCATCCCGCTTTTGTCGATCAGGTGCGCAAGCCGAGCCGGGCAATCCTAATCGCCTTTTCAACTGAGTCTACTAACGAGTTTTTCTATCGATGCCCCTGATCAATTAATCAGCGGCATCAATAGGCGTTCCGGACTTCTTGGTTCATCTCCACAACAAACTGGCTTCGATGAACCAGATACCCTCCATCACTCGAAACGCTGCACAACTGGAGCAGCCAACACCCGCTTCAAAGCAGCGGGTTTTCGGGAAGAGTGACCGTTGCGGGACGACGGTTCAAGGAAGCTCATCCCTTCAAAGCATCCATGGCATCTTGCACAACCGAAGTGGCCTGCAGCTTTTCTAGCTGGCCAGCTATGCGGCGCGATTCCTGTTCATGTTTCTCACCCATGTTGTCGATTTTTTCGATAATCTGATCAACACCCGGGTTTCTGATGTCAAATACGTAATCTTGCTGCAAGAAATGCTCTGCAAGGTCAGTGTATTTGCTGGCCCATCCGAGAATAATTGCAGGAACGCCACTCCGATAAGCGAATACCACCGAGTGATAGCGCGACGCGATCACGTATTTGAACCTTCCGATGATGTCGATCAGTTCCGGGCTCGCGTATTCTTTGGCAATCAAGCTTACCTTGTCTCTGTTCCTGGTTTTGTTCAGAACCTTTTCGACAAGGTGAATATCGGCGGTGGACGTGTTCAGGATGTACACATTTTCGCCATTGTCGACCAACCTATCAAGTATCTTTGCATAGAGATCAAACACCGAACTGGAATCACCAATCCTGAATACGTTTTCATTGATAATGAAGCCGACAGAATTGGGGGCTGGATAGTCTATCTCGTCATTCTCGTGCGAAGCATAGATATCGCTGGCTGTTGGAAAAACCTTCTCCCGGATAACCATATCCGTAGACAGCTCGACATTGTCCAGGTCCAGAGATTTTAAGCACTCATATCCTTCTTTTTCGCGGGCATAGATTTTGGTGGCGTAAGTTAACTCCTTTTTCACTCTCTTAAGGAATTTCTCATTATTACCGTCGGGCCAATCAAACGGACCAAAGCTCTGGGGCATCAGGACGACTGGTTTATTGTAACGTTTTGCGATTTTTATCGTTTGCATTAACAACTCGCCGCCGCCCTTGGGCCAGCCAGAGCCAAGCGTATAGCCGCTTGCATCGAGAATGGCGTCCGCGTCTTTCAAAGCTTTTACCATTTCCGGAACCTTGCCGTTCCATTTGTCAGTTTTTCTCCAGAAACCGGCAAAACGCGTTAGCAGCGGCTCCAACAGTGGCACCTTGTACAAATGATATTTGAATATCAAACGCGTGTAGTAGTCGTAGGGTAACAACTTGAACGAATACTGCTCGGGCGAGTCATATTTATTAGCAAAACCAATAACCTCGCAGTCCTTGTAAATAGACTTCAAGCCATAGCACAAAGATAGAAACATGGCTTGTGAGCCTTTGTTTCTCATCTGAATTCCGGTGATAATAAACTTCTTCATATCAATAAGTGAAAGACGTTAGGCTTTCACTTTTCCTCCTTGTCTTTCAGAACTGTCGCAGGTGTCGCTTCCTGTAAGGTATCCAGTTACTACATGTGCCCCGCACAGATCGTGGACCCGGGCCTGAAGACCTGAATAAAGCGAGTGTCTCATCAGCTGGCCCGATCCAACGGCCCATACCAGTGGCTGAGCGACTGGCCGCTCATCTTTTCCAGGGCCTCGATCGAGGGGTGGTAGTAATCATAAAGACGATTTCGCAACTCGTCTGTCAGCTTCGGATACCGGGTCTGCTGGGTAACCAATCCCCGGACAGTCTCGAACCCGGACGTCCCCCGTAAGGGGCGAACTATGGGTTTTACCCACGCAAGATGCTTGCGCAATCGGGGAGAGACCATCAGTGATGTCTTGTCCTTTACCTTCTCTCGCCCGATTGACGAAAACGGACGTGGCGGCAGGCCAAGGTGGGATCGGACCTGAGCCATCTGAGCCTCCGGGTCGAGCGAGACGCCTTCGAAAAACAAGATAAGAAGCTTTTCTCGGCCATAGAGGTCGACAAAGGTCTGCAGGTGCGACGCGAATTTTCCCGAAATCAGGTACTTGAGGTTCTCACCTAACGTAGGATCGAGGTAGGATTCTATATCCTTCCCGACCTCGCCGCGCCTGAACCGCATGCAGTAGCTGGAATAGGCTCGTTCAACCGGATTGCGCAGTTGCGCGATCAATTTCACCTGCGGCAGGTCTCGGTGAAGACGGGCCGCTGCTTCGGGTTCATAAAGGTAGGAGTTGGATTTCTCGCCAACGACCCTATCGAGCAGTTGTTCGTCGAACTGCGAAAAATACCAGTCCTGTCCCTTGCTGTACTCTCTGGAAAAATAGTGAAGCTCCGGGTCGGGCATGTAGACGGCCGGATCCGTCTGCAACTGTTTCTGAAGCCATGTGGTTGCCGACTTCGCGGCGCCAATAATCACAAAATCGATATCGTTAAAATGCATTAGCTGTTGGCGTCTCTGATTGATGCGCTGGAAAACGGAGCGGTTAATGCCGATTGTATCACGCAAATGAAATTTAGGTTTGTTGGTGGCCAAAGCCTCCGTTTCGTTCAAACGTACTACTCTAAAATCGTAACAGCTGTGCAGAGCTGTCAAGGATCGCCAAAAAACCGCTAGAGATTTGGGTCGGTCTGATGACAATAGCTTAATTTAGTCGCTTCTGTTCACAATGTGAATACACCCAAATCCAAGCCTTCCGTGACGCAGCATTTCAACACAAAGCCTGACGTGGCGAGATTAAGAACGGGGCATTTGTCTGGTGTGCAGCGTGCGAGCTTCCGCTGCGGAAGCTATCCATGCCATCTGCCGTTTTGCTTGACCCAAAAACTGAGAGGGCGGCGGCGATTTCACCCTAGCCGCCGCCCGAATGATCTCCGACCGTCTAAACGGACAGTTGGCTATGGGCCGTGATCAACACCGCCATGATCACCAGCTCTGCAAGCAGCGGCGGCAGAACGGCCTTGTCGAACCCGTCGGCCAGAATACCGACAATACGCCCTATAGCTACGACACCCATCAGGATTGCAACCGCCAAATAGCCCTGAGTCTGGCCGGTCGTCAGGCCAATCACCAGTAAGGCAACTGACGCCAGAAATAGCCCCCCAACTACCGAGCGAATTGTGCTGAGCCCTGCTGTTCCCACCGGTTCGATGGCAAAGTTCGCGACCATTCGACGGGGTGCAAACATCGAGGTGAGGCCGAGGCCAGCCAACATGAGAGTTGCAAGAACGACGAGTATGTTAAGTGTAGTTTCCATTTCATATCTCCTTTGGATTAGACAAACTGGCGCAGCGCCAGATCGGCGTTGTCTTGGGTGTTGATGTCTGACAGAGCGCCATCAATGCTGGCCTGATCCACGACCGGCCCTGTGGGATAACCTGCCTGGCTGGCGTAGAAATGACCGGTCTTGAATTCCGGGTTGAGCAATCCGTCGAGATACCGTTTTGCCCCGGTTTCAACACTGTGCATCATGCCGAACAGAGGCATCAGTACTCCGCCCACATGTTTGAAGAAGATGCGTTTCATCAGAGGCAGATCATCAAAGCCCGCAGTACCTGTGGTGCCACCCGGGCTCATGGTGACAAAGCGAACATGCGGGTGCCGACGGGCCATCGCCCCCATCCAAAGTGTCGCCGTCAATTTTGCGTAACCATAGGTCTGCATCGGATCGCCCTCGGGGCCAAACTTGCTGCCATCGGCGATTGATCTGAACTCGTCCACGGTACCTTCGGACAGATCAGGGCGGTGCATACCCATTTTGGAAATACCCCGGGCTGCCTCGGAACCTGCGTAGAGGATTGTGGACGTTACCAACTGGCGCTCCATCAACTCGTCCACCAGCACGACATGGCCCAGAACATTGGTCGCGAAGATATTGGTTACGCCATCCCTGGTGAGGCCGTTGGGATGTGGTCCGCCGGTGCCACCGGCATTGAGAATGACAGCATCAATCGGGGTAGAGAGTTCAGCGACCGCTTTACGAACCGAAGCGGGATCTGTCACATCCATCAGAACGATTTCAAAGATTTTACGCTCGGTCTCATGCTCCAGTGCCTTTTTAGCGGCCTCTGCTTTGCTCCGGTTGCGGCAAGCCAGATAGATTTTGGCAATACCTTTCTGTAGGGCGAGTTGTCGGGCGGCCTCGCGACCCAGTCCGGCATTTGCGCCAGTGATCAATACAGATTGGATCTGGTTCATGGGTTGGGCTCCTTTGGGTCAAGATTGATGAAGCCAAGGTAAGGCGCCCATTATTTGATCTGTAGATGGGTATTTCTGGACACCGTGCTTCAAAAATGAAACACATGTCTCATGTCGATAAAGGAAAGCCATTCCCTAAACTGGGACGATCTGAAGTACTTTCTTGCGGTTGCACGAACCGGAACCCTTCGGGGTGGGGCAGACAGCATTCAGGTGAACCACACCACGCTGACGCGTAGGCTTTCGGTCATGGAAGAGCGCGTGGGCAGTCGGTTGTTCGACCGTACCAGGTCTGGCCTCGCCCTGACACAGCTTGGCGAAGACCTGCTGCCTCATGCCGAACGCGTTGAGGCAGAAATGACCGCTGCATCGCGGGTCATTGTGGGCCGGGATGCGCAACCGTCCGGCACAGTCTACGTGACCCTGCCCCACGGGCTGGCGATGACTTCGTTGATGGATGACTTTACTGCCTTTGCCGATCTTTATCCGGACATCATCCTCAATATGAATTTCACAAACGATGTTCGCGATCTCATGCGTCGGGAAGCCGACGTTTCCTTGCGTGTAGCTGACGAAGTGACAGATGATGTGGTCGGGCGGAAACTGGTCCAGATGTCTCAGGCAGCCTATTGCACGCGCGAATACGCTGAACGAATCTGCGACAATGGTGGCGAAGGATTGCACCTGATCGGCTGGCACGAACCCGAAGAGGCAACCACGGCGAAATGGGTGAAAGACAGCTACTACCCAAAGGCCACGTTAAAACACCGGGTTTCGGATTTGGTTCCGTTGATCACTTTGGCGGCATCAGGTTTGGGGATGGCCTACCTTGCGTGCAACCTTGGCGACCGTCACCCCAACCTAATCCGCGCGCCGTTCCAAAAGCCTATACCCTATCGGAACATCTGGCTCTTGCTGCATCGCGACCTTCGAAACACGGCACGCGTCCGACTATTTGTCGACTTTCTTGCCGAACGGATCAGATCCAGACGAAACGAGTTTTGGGTTTCCGGAACTGTATCGCCCCGATAGCGCGGGGCGGTGGTGCGCAGTTTAGCACCACGCCCACCCGGCAGATATGTATCTACAGGACGTGCGACTCTCAGTCGGGCTGAATATGAGCCAAGTATTTACAGTTTACTTGCCAGAGGACTGCATTCCAAAGAGCAGCCGCATGACCTCACTATCGGATAGCTCCCTGAAGACCCAATGCAGCAATTGCCCGACGACTAGAAGCCCTTCGGGCAAAATCCCAGACGCTCGATCACTCAAGACGGGTCACACGGCTCAATGGTGTGGTGTTTTTTTCGCAGATAGAAGCAAAGAACAGGACCCAATCCAGCGCTTCGCTTTGTTTTGACCCTGTTGTGTAAGCCACCTTACTTCTTGTCCGCAATCGCAACGCCCACCCAGTCACTAGGCGGCGGCTCGGTTTGAAAGGCTTGGGCACGCTCTTTCATGACAGCAGAAGCAGGATCTCCACCACGTTTCTTGTCGGCAGCCTCAAATGCTTCGAACGCTCTGTCAAAACGCCGGTTCCGATAGTGGTTCAGACCTTCCTCATAGGTCGCGATCCACCCAAAAGATCCATCGGCACTGTCCGTCATTGCGATCAATTCGAATATAACGAGGCCCTCGGCGCGGCCGAAAACCGCCAGCGTATCCAGTTCTCTCACAACCACCGTATCACCTGCAGCACGCCGTGTTTCCGGGCCAATCAGAATTGCGGTACCATATACTTTGTTGGCCCCTTCCAAACGGCTGGCGACGTTCACTACGTCACCAATGGCTGTGTAATTCAGCCGTTCTTCCGATCCGATATTGCCGACCAGCGCCTCACCCGTGTTCAGGCCCAAACGAATGCGCAAGGGCGATCCGGTATCATCCTGGATCCCCGTCGCAGCGACGGTCGCCACGAGGTCCAGTGCGGCCCGGCAGGCGTTTTCAGCGTGTTTTGGATCGGGGCGCGGTGCACCCCAGAATGCCATCACCGCATCACCCATGAACTTGTCGATCGTCCCGTCATGACGCGCGATGGCCGATGAGGTCGCACTGAAAAACGGCTCCATTAATTGAACGATCTTGGGCCCCATCCGCTCGGACAAGCCAGTGAATCCGGCAACGTCACAAAACAGCACCGAAATCCGCTTCATCTCTCCACCGGGCTGGGTATCGACACCCTCGGCAACCAGGCTTCGAACAAGGTCGGTGGGTACGTATTTTCGAAACGCCGACAGGCCAGCGGCCATATTCACAGTCGCCGCCGACAGGTTCGAAAGCTCTTTTAGCTTGGAAGGGCGGCGTGCAATCTGTTCGATATCAAAGCGTTCAACCTTGCTGAGATCTTCAACGATATGTGCAAGCGGCGTTGCGACAACCGTCCGCATAAGCCAGATCGCAAGTGCGGTCGCCACGACAACAACGCCAATCAATATGTATATCAGGTTCAACAGTGCGGCATCGATCCCGGACAGGAAGGCAGACTCCGGTATTACCGTCGCAACTCGCCACCCGTAGAAACCAAGTGGTGTCAAAGCGACCGCGTAAGGAACCCCATCATTGACAATCCTTGTCGTCGAATTGGCAACCGGAGGCATGTCGGATCCGCCTAGCAACTGCTCACCGGACATTTTCGCGATTTCGTAGAGATCTCCTTCACCCATACGAGCGGGCGTAACTTCATCTGCATTTGGGTCGGGTGCTGCAATCACATTTCCGTCTGCATCAAGGATGAATGCCGCGCCGAACTCACCCGGCCGTAACGTTCCCAAAAATCGCGACAACCGGTCGGTTTCGATCACGACGGCCAACACACCCTGTCGCCTTCGGTTCACGTCGACCGGACCCGCATAGGCGTAGACCGTCTTTTGACTGCCGGGTAAGTCGCGGGCTTCTATCCAATCCGTGGCGTCACGCCCGATGAAGTTCGCGTACCAGGCGTGTTCTCGTGGGTCGAAATTCGTTGCCGAAAAATCTCGCTCTTCAAACTGTATGTCGCCCGGAATGAAGATATATCGATCCCGGCGCAGCATCCCGTCGCGGATTTCATCGTCAATTTCCATCATCTCAAGCCCACCATCGCCCAGACGATGTGCCGCAAAAAAATTCCCATCCGGCCAGCCGAACATGATCCACGAGATGTTGGGTTGGGCCTGTAGTTGAGACAGGAAGACGAACTCACGTTTGTCAGCTTGTCGGGTGGTGATGACGTTCTGAACGAAAATGGTTCGCACTGCGGCCCATGCCGCTTCTGCGGACCTGAGAGTCAGACCAACTTCAATCCGCACTGTATTTGCGATCTGACTGTTGATCTCTGCCGCAAGCATCCGGCTGTTTTCCCGGGCGGTTGTCCACCACAACGAGTGCACAACAAATGTCGACACACCGATCGACAGCGCAACAAGCATTGTTACAGCGATGCCTACGCTGACACGCATAGCAGCTCCAGTTATGGCGGAGGGCGCCTGAGACCTGAGCTTAGACGGCTCAATCGTCAATTAAAAGCTTGTAATTATAACCACATTTCAAACCGGCGGGATCACTCCGTGAAGAGAACTGCAACCACGAACGAGAAAACAGACCTCGGACGATGTATTTGCGGTTGGCACATATAAGTCTGCAGATCTTCGAAAGATATGCTTGGTCCGAGCCCTGTCGATCTGGCACTATGTGACAGCTCAAAACACTACGCATTTCGAGCAAACATTATGATATCCGATAAACTTATTTCAAAGATCAACACGATACCGGAGATGTATTTTGCCTGTCATTACCGACAATCCCCCCGCCCCAATTCAAGATGATCTGAACGCGCTTGCGACAAGCCTGGATTCAGAAATCCCAGCCAAACAAGCTGATAACCTGCTCATCGCGACTTGGAACATCCGCTCTTTCTCGTCCCTGACGCGTAAGTGGACCGCGTCCTCAGACGATTCACCCAAGCGTGACCTGCGCGGATTGCGCGCGATCATCGAGATCCTCTCGCGTTTCGATGTAATCGCCGTGCAGGAGCTCAAAGGTAACCTCCGTGCCCTGCGTGATACGATGCGATTTCTGGGGGATGACTGGGATTTCCTGATGACGGATGTGACCGCTGGGGAAGCCGGAAACAACGAACGTCTGGCCTTCATTTTCGACCGAACCCGCATCAGGCCATCCGGATTGGCAGCAGAGTTGGTTGTGCCCCCGGATCGGCTGGAAAGAGTGGGGGCGGATGCCCTGCGAGAGCAGTTTGTCAGAACTCCGTACGCGGTCAGCTTTCGTAGGTCGGGCACCACCTTCATTCTTGTCACGCTTCACATTCTCTTCGGAGATGTAGCCGCAGACAGAATTCCGGAACTGGCTGAAATCGCTGACATCTTCAGAGACTGGGCCAGACGATCAAACAGGTTTCACCACAACCTCATCTGTCTGGGCGACTTCAACATCGATCGCGAAGGTAGCCCGTTATTTGACGCCTTCACATCGACCGGCCTGCGCATTCCGGATCAATTGCGCAATCTGCCACGAACAGTGTTTGATGATCCCGGCGATCCAAGTGATGATAACTACTACGACCAGATTGCCTGGTTCACCACCGGTTCCGGCGCGCTGATTGATATTGAACTGCGGTCCGGTGGAAATTTTGATTTTCTTCCCTTCGTCTACACCGATACCGATTTCAGCAGGAATTCGATCTCACACAGGGTATCGGACCATTTGCCGCTTTGGTGTGAATTCGGGTTATAAACAACGTCCCTGATTATCATTGTGGGCATTGAAGCACGTGATCGTTTAGCCCGAACCCAAGTACCGCTTTCGGATTTGTTTTGGCGGGCTCCCAAAATGCTGATGCATAGCCCGCGAGAAGCTCGAAACCGTTTCAAACCCGCAAGATAGTGCGATCTGGGTCACTGATAGTTGTGAATTAACCAGCAGTTGGTGGGCCGCTTCCAACCGCCTGCGGCGATAGTATTCCGACGGCGTCATCTGGTAGGCAGCACAGCAACGCCGCCGTAACTGTTTTTGCGACAGACCCAGTTTGGTGCAGATATCCTGAACGGTGAATGGGTCTGAGATGTTGTCCACCATCAATTGATGCATCTGCAAAAGCGCTGGATCCGCTGTTCGAATATGGCGCTGGGGGGTTTCACTGCTCCGGGGTCCACCATGGATCATCCCGTTTGCCGTTGCCTCCGCAAGTTCCTGATCGATATCACGGGCGATCCAGGCAAGCATGGCATCACCGGTCGCTGTGCCTCCTGCCGCCGTGAGCCTCTGTTTATCCAGACAGAAAATCTTATCCGCGATGATGATTTCGGGCCAACGCTCGCGAAAGGCCGCTTCGGCCTCATGATGCAAGACGGCCTGACTGCCGTTTAACAATCCAAGCTCAGCCAGAATGATCGCCCCGGTATCAAGCCCGCCCAGCACGCGTGCCTCAGCTGCGGCGCGGGCAATATACGCCCGCACGCGTGACGTAAGATAATCCAGCGGACTGTACCCCGCACAAAGAACCACGAGGTCGGCATCGGGCGCACCCGACCAATCAAGTGTATCCGGCGCTATCATTGCCCCGTTTGAAGCCTGAACCGGTGTGTTGGTTGCGGTGCGGGTTTGCCAGACAATCTCGCTTCGGCCCGCGCATTTATTCGCGATCCGCAAGGTCTCGGTCGCCAGAACATAGGCAAGCATCTGGAATTCCGGGAAAAGGACAAAGCTGACTTTTTTCATACATGGGTATTCGGCGCATAATTTGGGGCAAATCAAGACAAATATCACCGCTCTGGATTTTTACGGTGGTAGCAGATTGGAGGAATCGCAATGAATATCATGACCCCGAAGCCAAGCGGCCAGCGCCCAGCAAACTGTAGTGATGCAGAATGGGAGGCTCGCTGCGAGCTCGCTGCCATCTACAACGCGCTGGTGAAGTATCGTCTGACGGATCTTACGAACCAGTGGCACGCCGTTCGGGTGCCCGGTGAAAATGCTCTTTTGACCCATCACTACGGCTGGATGCACGAAGAGGTCACTGCATCCAATCTGATCAAAGTTGGGTTTGATCGCACCAACCACAATCCGGAAAACGGTGAACCGAACCCATCGGCCACGGAAATAGGCAAGCTCTTTTTTGAAGCCAACCCTGACATGAACTGCATCATGCATATCCATACAAAGGCGATAATGGGAGTGTCTGCTCAGAAAGAGGGTCTGCAGCCACTAAGCCAAGCCTATCTGATGATCGGTGGCGGCGACGTGCTTGGATACACCGACTACGAGTTCGAGTGCACTGATGACTTTCTCACCGGGTTGCTCAAGGCGGGGATCGGCAAAAAGGCTATTGTCGAGGCATGGCATGGCGCATTTGTATTCGGAGCAACCGCCGGCGAAACATTCTTTCGATCCTTCTATCTCGATCAGGCCTGCGCCGTGCAGCTTGAGGTTCAGAAATCCGCAGCCGGTGGCGCCACTATTCGGGAGATCCCTGAACATGAGATCCAGCGTCACCTGACAGACATGAACAACAGTGATTGGTATGGCTATGAAGGCGAATTGGAATGGCTGGCCATTCGCAGACGCCTTGATGTCGAAGCACCCCATTACACAACGTAAGTGCCGGTCACTCCTGTCCGCCGATGGGTTCGCATCGGCGGACAGATTCACTTGTTCCATGAGTGGCGTGATATAGCGGCGCTATCGCCTTCCGACTGGCCAGGGTATTGGCCCGTGTGTCGGTCTGTGGGCTGCTACAGCTGATGGCTCATGTCAAACCCGCGCCCGCTCGAATTCTTCCCAAGCCTGGCGAAACTTGTCGAAATCGAAACCCGGCTGTGTGGCCGCATCTAGAACTATGCGCTCAGTAGCGAAGAGTTTTTGAATTGCTGCTTCGAGTAGCTCAATCAAATCGGGTGGAATGACCAGCGCCCCATGCCGGTCCGCATGGATCAGATCACCGGGGTTGACCCTAAGACCAAATACGGAAACAGGCGTGTCGATCTCGCGAACATGAACAAAACCGTGGCTTGGCCCAACCGACCCCGCGACAACGGAAAATCCGTCAGGAAGGTCTCCAAGGTCGCGCATGACCCCGTTTGTCAGCGCGCCCGACATACCAAACCCTTTATGCACCGTAGTGTTGATTTCGCCCCAATACGCGCCGATGCAATCGGGATAATCCAGATCCTCGATCACCGCGACTGACGGAGCGGGCGCTTCGGCCATGTATTTATAGTAGGCCATCCGACGTTCTTTGATGATTTCTGACGGCTCGGATGGCGGATTTACGGCAGCGATTTTTGCAGTACGGGCGTAGCCGACAATAGCGGGTTCAGACGGGGCCGAGCACAGCATCGTTCCGCGTGTGAAACTATCAAAACCGCGTTTACCCTGCGCGACTTCGATGGCGTTGCAGACTGTTGGGGTATCAACTTTGCGCAGCAATGCCAAAAGGGACGGTGTCATGAATCCTCCAGCCAGCGGATCAGGGCCGCCGTTGTTTCGTCGGGTTTTTCCAGAGTGGGCAAATGCCCTGCATCTTCGATGATTTCGAGCGTGCTGTTGGGCAGCAGATCATGCATCAATTCATGCCGTTCAACGGGGCACAACCCGTCTTCTCGGCCACACAGGACCAATGCGGTCCCTTGATAATTCAACAGTGTTTCCGTTTGATCCGCGCGGTTCATGAGAGCCATGGACTGACGCAGAAAAACCTCAGGCCCAAGGTCCATCGCCATTTCCATACAAAGGTCCAAAATGGCACCCTGTCTCGGGCCATCGGCAAGGTAATTCGGCTTCATCTCATCCCGCATAACCTGCCGAAGCCTGCCATCGCGAACAGCTTCAATCTGAGGGCCTCGTCGTGCCTTTACCTCATCAGTTTCAGCAAGCGGGTTCGTGTCCAGCAACGCTAACCGCTCAGCCCGGTCAGGCGCCTGCCGTAAGATTTCCATTGCAACGATCCCGCCCATCGACAAACCAGACAAGGCAAATACGGGCGGTGCGTTTTCTAGTATCTCTGAGGCAATGAGCTCAATGCTCTCTTGCCCCGACAGAGGAAACGTCATCAACGGTCTTGAGCCGGACAACGCATTGATCTGCGGCCCAAACAGGCGCGCATCACACATCATCCCCGGCAAAAGAACCAGCGGTGTCATCGCGCAGCCAGCTTTGCGCCTTCGGACAAGGAAGTCAGTTTGGCATAGGCGATTTCCGGATCAACGGCGCCGAAACCTGCGAACGTACCAAAGCCGCAGTCGCTGCCCGCAATCACGCGGTCTGCGCCCACGATGTCGGTAAAGCGTTCAATGCGCTGCGCAACAAGCTCCGGGTGTTCCACGAAGTTTGTCGTCGTATCAACCACCCCCGGCACAAGGACTTTATCGTCCGGGATTTCAGTCTTACGATCCCGAAAGACAGTCCATTCATGGGCATGGCGCGGGTTTGAGGTTTCAAACAGAACATAGCGCGCCTTGGTCGACATCAGGGTATTGAACACCTTGTCCATAGCGATGTCACAGCAATGCGGGCCTTCGTAGTTCCCCCAGCAAATATGAACGCGAACGCGATCCTGCGGAACGTTCTCAAGCGCATGGTTCAGCGCTGCAACATGCATGTCGGCAATCTTGACGAACTCATCATCGGAGAGGTCGGTGAACAGCATATGGCGTGACAGCGCCAGATCCGGGCAATCCAGTTGAAGATCCAGACCGGCGCCAACGATGGTCTCGTATTCTTCTTTCATGGCATCGGCCAGCGCGCTCAGATAGGCCTCGCGCGTAGGGTAGAAATCGTTCTGAAGGAAAAGAGAGATCACCCCCGGCGATGCGGCATTCATGAATCCGCGCTCCGCACCATGTTGCGCCATCGCTGCTTTGAGGTTGGCGATATCCTTCTCAAGCTCACCCTGCCCCTTGGACCGTACCTCGCCGGTACACATCGGGCGTGCGTATTGCGGTGTACCACCATCATCGGCAAGCCGCTGCAGAAAGCTGGGGAACATCTTCAGGTCCGCAGGGGCATTTCGCGGACTGTCGCCGGAAAAGCCCGTATAGCGATCCTTTACGTAGGTGGCATAAGAGATCTTTGAGGTCTCGCCATCGCTGACGATATCGACACCAGCCTCAACTTGTTTGCGCACAGTCTCAGAAACGGCTTTTGCCATGCAGCTGTCAAACGCGCTGGCATCGTAGGGCTTTTCGTTTTCGCGGGCGAAGATAAAATCCACCACTTCCTGTGTGCGGGGCAGAGACCCAACATGTGTGGTTTTGACGGTCATCAGAGCCTCCTCAGATTTTTCGGGCCATCAGAATGGTATGACTTTGGGTTTCCGGGTCTTCGGCGAGAAAGCCGGTTAGCAGCAGCCCGTTTTCCTCCAGACACGAGGCATAACCGGCGGGGGACAGCGAAGCGTGATAAACGATCTCCGCCCCTACCGTGCCGCTTGCCTCGCCCTCGCTTGGGCCGACAGTCAGCATGAGCATCCCACCGGGCCGCAAATGATGCGACATGCGTGCGATACAGGCCTTCTGTTCGTCCGCCGTGAGATGGAAAAAGCTGTTCCATGCAATGATGCCGTCGAATTTCTGATCCAGTTCGAAATCACGCATATCGGCGTATCGCCAATCACCCTCTGGCCAGCGTTCCCGTGCGATGGACAACATCGCCTCGGAAAAATCGACGCCTGTAACGTCAAAGCCTTCGGCCATGAACCAGCGTGCAATAGGATCACCGGCGCCACACCCCAGATCCAATACATGGTCGCCGGGTTTCAGGCTGGCCGTGAAGCGCGCCAACCAGCGCGCTTCAAACAAGGCCTTTGAACGACGTTTGTCGTACTCGGTGGCCTGCCGCTCGTAGACGGCATGGGTGTCATCGGGGTTTGCGTTCATCCTGTCCAGGTTGCTCCTGCCGGGTCATCGGTTGCAGTGATCCGGTACAGGCCCGCCTGTCCGGTCATTGATGGTTGTACGCTATAGGATTCGCCGGGCAGAACCAAAGCTGTGTCTCCGGTCGACAAAGTGACTACATGTCCATCAATCGAGACACGCCAATGACCACTGGCCGGCATCAGAACAACCGGTTTATCTGCAGCCACCGGGTCGGCCACGCTGGATCCACGTCCTAGGAAGTCGACGTCGAAACCAGGTTTGTCCTTGATCAGGCCGTTTTCACCAATCACCTGTGCGGGTTTGTTGGCCGATAACGCCATCAAGTCCCAATACCGCGCGACGTATTTTCCAACGACATCTTCGACCGGAACCTCAGGGTAGTTTTTCAACTCCTCCTCGGACAGCAACGGCATTGGGCGCACATTATGGGGTAGTTCCTGACCCTTTTTAGAGTCGTAGAGAACGCCGTTGTCGCCCAGCATCAAGCCATGCGCTTGGGCATCTTCAATGACTTGCGGAGCCCAGGTCACACCGCCACCGGCATCATCCCCGCCCAGGATCGACATGATCATACCGTAATCCTGACCGACGTTTTCGAAACCACGGAAAATACCAGTCGGGATGTTGAAGATATCGCCTTCTTCAGCAATGAACTCGCCTGCCGTTCCGTAGCGCCCCCAGAAAAACCGCCAACGGCCCTTGGCGACAAAGAACACCTCAGCCGTCGTGTGGCTGTGCAGCGAGTTTCGGCATTTCGGCGGCTGACCCGCAGCACCAATATTAAAGCCGATCTTGTCGGTGATGTGTACGTGCTGGTCAGGGGATTCAGAGACACCGCCGCCAATGATCGTAAAGTTCTCTTTCTGATCGCTGCCTGGTGTGTGGGCATCGATGAAGGCAGTTTTACAGGGCTGAAGTTCACCGTAGCGAACAATACGGGAAGAAATGGTTGACTTGGTCATGACGTTTGTTCCGATTTTTCGTTTTCAGGAAAGGAGGTTCTTGTGCTCGTGCAGCACAGGTCCTCACTCTCCCGGTGGACGCAGGTTCAATCGGCGTGCGCGCAGGCTTTGACGGAACATGTGGAACCGTCGGCTGGCCCCGGTCTCATGCAGACCATCCACAAGTATGCGATATGTGACCGGGTGAACCACTTAGTCCTCGCTGCCTTGCAACAGGATCTGTTTCCAGACCGACGTTTCATCGAACAAAGTATATTCGCGGCGCAGCTGCGGCTGACCGCCAATCAGTGCACCGAACTCGGCGTGACTGATCCCCAAAACATAAACCTGCGCGCCCGTTGGCGCACCAAACACGCCCCACCCGTCATGTTTGCCCCACAAGCTCCAGCGGATCGCCGCACGAGGGGGCATATCCGGATCGCTACGCCCGATCTGATGCTCGATCTTAAACTCAGCATTCGGAAAGCTTGCCCGCAAACCCATCCAGAAACGGTCGACCGCATCCCAGCCATGCCCGGTGACGCCGCCCACATATTCTGACTGAACGGCCCGGTCATATTCCGCCTCAATCGTACCCATGTCGGCGTTCATGATCCGAGTCAGAATATCGGCATAGCGCTGCCCCCATTCGTTGTCGTTGCCACGGCCTTTGTACGGTCCGGGCTGATCGATTTCAGGGGTCAGAGGTTTGACGCAGTTTTCCTTGCCTCCTTCGCGGGCGATAAGATCGGCGGCGTATTCCTTGGGATCCCAGCCCATCTGCCGGACGATGGCGCCCTGATCGCGGATCAACCATTCATCGTTGATCTGATTATCGATGGCATGGCAGTCGGCCAGAATCCGATAGCGCAGCTTAGTGCCGGTCGGTTTACCATATACACCCTCGGCCAAATGGGTGGCCGTCGAGATGATTCGATGCGAACTCAGCATCCCTTCTTCCGGTGTGCCAGACCAGATCACATCCTCGCCCAGCAACTGCCGATCCGGAAACTCGGCCAGCGTCGCCATGGTTGCGCCGATTACATTCTGATTGCCCAACACCACCGATCCAGGTGAGCGTACCACGATGTCTTCGCTGTAATACTCATGCAGTGTCGCGATACCCCGATCTTCCCAGATCTCTTTGGTGATACCGATGATATAGTCGGGGAAATCCCGAAACTTGGGATCAAAGCCTTTCATGAATTCATCCTTTGAGGTGTCCAGCCTTTGGGCAGACGTGCCGATGTGCGCACGATCAGCGGCCCATCGATGGCGACTTTGCGTGCCGCCGCAGCTGTCGGGTTTTCGATATGATCCAGCAGAGCATCAACGGTCTCGGAAACCATCAAATTGGCCCGCTGACGAATGGTCGTAAGGTTGTAGGCAAGCCATCCGGCCTGAGGGACGTCATCGTAACCAACGACAGACACGTCTTCGGGCACGCGCATTCCCAACTCGAAACGGATGACATCCATTACGGCCAGCGCCATATGGTCATTGGCGACGAATACTGCATCGGGTCTTTTTTGCGGCTCGACGTCAAACATCCGACGTGCAGCTAAACGCGCTTTCTCGGTGTGAAAATCTCCTATTTCGTGCGCATACAATTTCCGGCCTGCATCGTTGAGCGCGGCGCGGAAGCCGGCCTCGCGGTCCCGCTGGGTTGAGGCGCCCTGCCAACCGGCAATATACGCGATACGACTGTGCCCGGCGGCGATCAGAAATTCCGCAACTTTGCGACCACCGGCATAGTTGTCGGAAGTAACAGACGTGATCCCGTCGAGGTCCTGGCTGCGGTTGAACAAAACCACGGGCACGCCTGCCTGCTGGCAGCGGGTGGCAATGTCTGAAGACATGGCAACGGATGCCAGAACGACGCCATCGACTTGATAATCAAGGATTTCCTCCATCACGTCGTCTATGTTCCCAGCGGTTCTGGAGGCCATGAAAATCAGGACGTGATAGCCCTGTTCCTGCAAGGCATTGGACAGTTTCTCGAGCGCCTCGGGGTAGAAGTAATTGTCCAGATAGGCGACCACCAAACCGATGATCCTGCTTTTGCCGGACACCATCGCGCGTGCCAGTACGTTGGGGCGATAACCGAGTTCAGATGCCGCCTTGCGCACTTTTTCCTCGGTCTTTTTGCTGACAGAGGCACCGGGCGTGAACACGCGGCTAACGGCAGACTGGCTAACGCCGGCCAATTGGGCAACCTGGAGGGATGTTACTTTCTCAGCCATCAGTCTGCCGTCCAACCTCCGTCAATCAACATTGAGGTGCCGGTAACCAGTGCCGAGGCGTCCGAGGCGAGGTAGCGTACCGCGCCCATGATGTCTTCGACTTCGCCCACGCGATCCAGTTTGATCTTCTCCATGATCCATGCGGCACGTTCAGGATTGTCGAATGTGGACTGGGTCAGCGGCGTTCGGATGAAAGTCGGACAGACCGTATTTATCCGAATGCCCTGTTTGCCCCATTCGATGGCCATGGATTTGACCATGCCCTCCAACCCATGCTTGGTCGCGCAATAAAGCGCCCGGTCGACCCCGCCAACATGCCCCATCTGGCTGGAGATGTGGATGATCGAACCCGGCTTTCCTGCCTTGATCAAAGCGCGGGCGGCATTGGCCGACAAGAAGTAGGCCGAACGCAAATTGATGTTGGTGACAACATCAAAGTCATCGGGTGTTGTCTGGATAGCCGGGCTGTGGCGCGCCACGCCCGCTGAATTCACCACGATATCGAAGATGCGGTGATCAAAAAGCTGTTTCAGGGCGTCCAGATCACCCTGATCCATCACAAGCGCTTCGGCAGACCATCCCTGCTCTTTCAGAGCGGTAACTGTCTCATTCAACCGATCCGCCCCTCTGGCCGCGCAAACAACATGTGCACCCGCCTCGGCCAGCGCTACCGCGCACCCCTGTCCGATACCTGACGAGGCTCCGGTCACAAGGGCGGTTTTTCCACTCAGAGAAAATGATGGGGTGCGCGGCAATTCAGTCATCAGTTCATTCCATCCGGTATTTCAATACGACCCATATTTCGGGCTTTATTGAATTCCCGCAGACGGGCAAAGACGTCAACGCCAAGCTGACGATACGCATCCAACAAATCAACGAGCACCCAGTTTTCCCGGATCTTGCCGCCTTCCAAACGCCAGAAATCCAGGCTGCGCATGGTGATCTTCTTACCTGATGGCGCGATACCCATCCAACCGTCATCTGTGACGGTTTGGATCATGTTGGGCCAGCCGGTCACGGCCGCATATTCCCCGTCACCAAAGAAATGATAGGTGATGTCGTCTACATATTTTCCGCGGTCCGGCATACCGTTGAGAAACGGGATCTGATGCCAGTTGCGGAAACCTGCTATACCGCGTCCGGTGCCAATGCCTGATGGACCGTACCAGTTCATGCGCGGGTGCCAGAACCGCTCCATCTCCATCACTTCGGGTCCACCTTCGGACGGGTGCTTTTTCAGATGATCAAGCATGTCGATGATGTGCTGACAGGTCTGTTTTCCCTTGGCTTCATCATAAGGACCGGGGACAAACCCGTCCTGAGTGGCGGGTCCGGGGATGTGCCATTCACGGCCCAGACTTGGCGCCATCGGCCAGGCATTCGCCTGCATCATGACTTCGGGGATGTCCCATAGTGCCTGCATCTCGACAATCTTGCCGTTTTCGAAGCGGAAGAATTCATGAAACCGCATCGTGACCTGATGACCCGTTGGGGGGATATCGAGCCAGGGGCCGGCGAAAACACCGGTGTAATACCCGCCGCATCCGACCCAATCTGCGCCGAACTCATCCGGCCCGGCCATGACGATGTAATCCCGACGCTCAAGATCAGGCCAGGCGGCCAGCAAGTCCTTATAGCCGGTGTCATAGAAATCATCACTGCCGATGCTGTCCCCAAAGGGATGACACAGACGGAACACGGCATCCGATGACGTGATATCCGCGAGGACCCGACGCACGCCAGCCTCGTTGAAATCATACATCGCAGCCCTGAGCGGTTCGATCAGGGCCTTGTGATGTGTGTGTTTGTCACTCATTCGGCAGCGTCCCGGTAAGGCGCTGGCGCACCGTAGGGAACATTTATCCCGCCATATCGACGCACACGAACGTTGCACTGTTCAGCGTGACCAACGAACCCCTCAAGCATGCACAAGCGTGAGCCATACTCGCCGATCAGCGTTGCCGCCTCATCAGTCAGGACCTTTTGGTAGCTGTGTGTCTTCAGATACTTACCAACCCAAAGACCACCGGTGTATCTCCCAGCCTTCTTGGTCGGCAGCGTGTGGTTGGTGCCAATCACCTTGTCCCCGTTCGAAACATTGGTGCGTGGCCCAAGGAACAACGCCCCATAGCAGGTCATGTTTTCAAGGAACCAGTCGTCACGGTCAGTCATCACCTGCACATGTTCCGAGGCAATGTCATCGGCAACCTGCAACATCTCATCATAGGTGTCGCAGACAATCACTTCTCCATATTCATCCCATGACACTTTGGCGGTGTCTGCTGTTGGAAGGATACCCAATAGACGGTCAACTTCGGCCAGCGTGTCTTCGGCCAGTTTGCGCGAATTGGTCAGCAGCACACAGGGGCTGTTGTACCCATGTTCGGCCTGACCAAGCAGATCCGTGGCGCAGAGTTCTGCATCTGCGGCGGACTCGTCAGCGATGACCATCGTTTCGGTCGGACCTGCGAACAGGTCGATACCAACACGTCCGAACAGCTGACGCTTGGCCTCGGCCACGAACGCGTTGCCGGGACCAACCAGCATGTGAACGGGATCAATCGTCTCGGTACCCAGTGCCATCGCGCCAATCGCCTGAATGCCGCCCATGACATAGATCTCATGCGCGCCTCCAAGGTGCATTGCCGCAATCACAGCTGGATTTGGCTTACCGTTGAACGGAGGCGTGCAGGCGATGATGCGGGGAACACCGGCGACCGAGGCTGTAGCCACGGACATATGCGCCGACGCGACCATCGGGAACTTACCCCCAGGAACGTAGCAACCCACTGATTGTACAGGGATATTCTTATGCCCCAGAATGACACCTGGCAGAGTCTCGACCTCGATATCCAGCATCGAGTCGCGCTGCGCCTGGGCAAAGTTGCGCACCTGTTCCTGCGCGAATTTGATATCGGCCAACTCACGATCGGACAATTGCCCGATCAGGTCATCAATTTCCTGTTGGCTCAGGCGGAACGAAGCAGGTGAGTAGTTGTCGAACTTCTCACTCAGCTCACGCACCGCTGCATCACCACGAGTTTCGATGTCTTTCAGCGTCGCCTCAACCACGGCGCGGGTCTTGGCATCGTCTTGTGCCCGGTCAGCATCGGATTTGCCGCGTTTAAGATACTCGATTGCCATGTTTTCAATCCTCAGTTTTCGGGCCGGGGTGGAAGTTTTTCCCCCCGGTCAAATGCTTCCCAACCTTCACCGTTGAACACATCAACGCCCAGCTGTGCCGCAACATGGGCGAAATCGACATTGACCCAGTTATCGACGATCTTGCCATCGACAACTTTCCAGAAATCCATGTAGCGGATTTCGACCCGTTTACCGGTGGCGGGAATTCCCAGAAACTCACCCGAATGGGTCGCTTCCTGGCGTCCAAAAGCTGCAGCCCATTCACCCATGTAAAGGCGCGCTTCGTCGATGCAGACCTTATCTGAGAACGCGGCCTGAAACGGGCGCTGCCAATTGTCCTGAAACTCTTGCAGGCCGGTCTTGGTGCCACAGCCCTGATTGCCCATCCATCGGAATCCTTGGGTGAAGAACTCTCCTATATCGTCGATGCGGTGGTCGTTCAGACCATCAACCATTGTTTCGATGACGCGGCGTGTGTCGTCGGTTTTGCTCATGTCCGTGTCGCGGGTCAGAACCGCTTGTTCGGGACGGGAACCTTTCATCTTTCTATCCTTTCAGGTTGCCGAGGGGAGGGATTGGGATATGCGACCCCAATGCTCAGAAAGTCCCTCGGCATCCTGTTCAGCGCCGGGTGGCGCGACATGGCGTTATGTCGGGCGTTCTTGCTCATCAGCCTTTCACCGCCCCGGCAGTCAGACCGCTGACAATCTGGCGCTGGAAAATCAGCACGAGGAAGATCAACGGCGCGGTAATCGACACGGCAGCTGCCACAGCAACGACCTGATCGGTTGTTGTCGTCTCGCGATTGAACATGCCAACGATGGCCGGAACCATGGTCTGGTTCTGCGCATCAAGCAGCAGAGCGGTGACCAGAAAGTCGTTATAGGCCAGCAGGAAGCTGAACAGCCCTGTCGTGATTACGCCTGGCCACATCACCGGCATGATGACACGGCGGAAGGCCTGAAAGTGGCTGCATCCATCCACGCGGGCGGCCTCATCCAGCTCGGCCGGGATGTTCTGGAAGAACGAGCGCAACATCCAGATCGTGAAAGGTTGGTTGATCGCAACCAGAACAGCAATCACCGCGAAAGGCTTACCATACAAGGTCGGGGCGTTTTCACCCAAGATCGGGCTGAGCCATTCGGCCGAATTGATGAATACGGGCAGATAGCCTGCCACCAGAACCGAATGCGGCAATGCCCGAAACACCAAGGCGACGATAAGGATCCAGAAGGCCAATGTCGATCCGGAACGCGCCAAACCATATCCGGCCAGCGTTCCAACCGTCAGCGACACGGTAACCACACCGGTCGTCACGATCAGCGAATTCTTGAAATTGTTCGAAAAACCGCGATCGATCCAGACGGTCTTATAATGTTCCGTGGTCAGGCCAAGCACATCTCGTCCGAGAGGTCCAAAGAGTGGGTTCAACACGTTCAGGACAGCAGGCAAGATGAGAAAGAAGACCAGCAAAAATCCGACTAACAGCGCCAGCACACCGATCAGCCAGCCAAACCATTCCTGACCGGGCTTGGTGTAGGATTTTATCATCGAAGGCAGTGTCTTGGTGGCAGCGAAGATCGTGCCCCAGATCACAGCAATGCCCAGAACAATGTCGAGCAGTGACAATCCCTTTCCAACACCCAGCGTGGCAGGACCGAAGATCACATTCAGGGCGTTGCTGTCGAAAGCATCGACCGGTGACTTGAAGCTCATCACCACGATCCAGAAGATCGGGAAGGCTGCTATCAGACACCAAAGCGCCAGAAAGATGTTCGAGGTCAGACGCAGGCTGAACGGTTGGCGAAGCGCGCGTGAGGACATATCAGTGACCTCCTTTGTGATCGCGCCAGGTTCGACGCAGCGGAAGAATGAGCAGGATCACGACACCGATCATGGTCAGCATTGAGTTGGCCGAGGCCCGGCTGATTGATCGGTTGCCCGCCTGATCCGGAGTTAGGTAATCGAAGGTCAGCCACTGCAGTGAGATGACGTAGCCCTGACTTGAGAAGCCCACGATTTCTTCGAACACCCGGTAGGCGTCCATCAAATGGATCATCGACACGAATATGATCAGCGGCATCAGGTGTGGAATGACAATGTACTTCAGGCGCTGCCAGCGGGTTGCCCCGTCAATCACGGCGCTTTCGAGGCTATCCTGATTGACTGTTTGCAGACCGGCATAGAAGACAATGGCGGCGAACGGCGCCACGTGCCAAACGCGGTAAAGCATCATCAGAACTTCAATAGTCCAGGCTTGGGCAAACAGGGCTATGTCGCGGTTCAGCCACCATTCCATCATAGCAGTGAGGATGCCGTCACCTCTGAACAACCAATTGATCGACAGCACACCGATCACTGGCGTAATAATAAAGGGCAGCAACGATACAAAGATCACTGGCCCGCGAATAGACCGCGCCGCGTTGTTGATCAGAATTGCAATCCCTAGCCCGCAACCTACTACCAATGGCAGGGTGATCAGCGTGAAGGTCAGGGTAAACCGAAGCGCCTTCCAGAAGTTGATCGTGGACAGTACATGCCAACTGCCGTCGCTTATGGCCCGCCACGCGCGTTCAGGCTCCAATACGTTACGATAGCTTTGCAAGCCGACATATTGGGTTTGGGTAATGACCTCGCCATGCTCGTCAAGCTTTGGCTGAGACACCAGCTCGGTCACACAGGTTTGCGTCAGGAAACCCGGGGTGCAGGTTTCTTTTTCGACCGTCTCATAGATCGGCTGAGTGATGTAAAAACTCTGCTTGAACACGCTGACCAGAGGAAACGCAATGAAGAGAAGCATCATAAAGACAGAGGGGCCGACAAAGGCGGCAAATGTCCGGAAATTCATGGCTCTGCCTTTCTCATGATTCTCGAAGGGAGGGGACGGGAGGGCCGTAGCCCTCCCAGGGGAGGATCAGTTGCTGATCAGACCTGCTTCTTTCGCGGCAGTGACGTAATCTGCCTCGATATCAGCCAGTGTTGTCTGTGCATCCTTGGCGCCGGTCAGATAGTCTGCCAGACCGTTACCCAGCGCGGTGTGCATGATACCCATCGGACCAGAGGCCGGATACGCCTTGGCACCGCCTTCAGCCGAAGCTGCAGCACCAGCAGCCAAATCACCTGCTGAATACGCAGGGCTCAGCCAAACAGCGACGTCATTGTTTGCGCTGACCATATCGCTGTCCATGCCCTCAAGGGCGACGCGGAAGGCGGCGTCGGCCTCTTCGTCGCTCATGTTCGAAGCCAGAACGATACCGTCCCACCAGATGGTGGTCGCAGGTACTGCCGAACCCATTGGGGCCGCAGCCATGGTGACCTTGCCAACAACCTGGCTTTCGGCCTCATCGTTCATCGCAGCCGCCCGGCTGGCCCAGAGGTTCGCCATGGCGATCTTGCCCTGCTGGAACTGTTGCTGAACGTAGGTCGAGTCTGAAACCAGATACTCAGGATCCATGTACTCGGTCATAGCCTTCAGCGTTTCCAGTGCAGCTACGCCCTGCTCGTTGTTGATGGCTGGCATATTGCCATCGCCAAAGAACGAACCGCCCTCGCCAAGATACATGTTGACGAATTCCTGGCCGAGATTCCAACCGGTCTTGAACGTTCCACCAATCGGATAATCCATCACTCCCGCTTCTTTGATCTTGGCGGCAGCATCCAGAACGTCACCATAGGTCTTGGGTTCTTCGATACCCAGTTCGGCAAGCACGTCATCGCGATACATCAGGTGCTGTGCATTCACCATCATCGCGATCGCCATGGTCTTTCCGTCCACTTTGATCAACTGGTTGGGCAGCAAATCTTGACCATACTTCTCGACCAGATCATCCAGCGGACGGATCGTGCCAGCGTTTAGCAGTGGTACAAGAGTGGCGTTCGATACGCCGCCAATCTGATACAGCGCAGGATCTGCAGCAAAAGCTTCGGGCTGCTTTTCGCGGAATTCCTGATCCAGCGAAGCACTGAAGTTTCCGCATTCGGCCATCGCATCGGTGACGGCCTTCCACGCTTCAAAACCCGCCGAGAGCGATTTCAGCGGCACGTCATTTTCAAATGAACAAGCAGCCCAAGCGCCACTTGCAGCAATGGACATGGCACCTGCCATGAGGATCGTCTTGAGTTTCATGCGTTTCTCCCTGTCAGGATCGGTCCGTCGTCGACGTCCGGACCGGTGTTATGCCCGAATGGGCTGTTTGTGGGGTTGCTCCCCGATCCGCGCACCGCTTCCAGCTTCGAAGAGATGACAGATTTCGTTTGGCACCGAGAACGAAACGGTTTCGCCAATCTCGGCACGGAATGTTTTGTCCGCCTTTACGGAAACCAGAGCACCGCCAACCCGAACCGAAATCATGGTCGCGTCGCCCAACAGCTCCAGCGTGTAAATCGGTGCGGTGATCTGGCCATTACCTTCGGCAAGGCTTGCGTCTTCGGCCCTGAATCCCAGCGTCATGGGACCGTCTGGTGCGTCTACCGGAATTTCGACGTGTTCAGCACGGAACACTCCGCCCGCAACTTCGCCGTCCATCAGGTTCATCGCTGGTGAGCCGATGAAGCTGGCTACAAATGTATTCGCGGGTCGGTCATAGATTTCAGTCGGGCTTCCAACCTGCTGGACCACGCCCTGTTTCATCACCACGACACGGTCAGCCAGTGTCATGGCCTCAATCTGGTCGTGGGTCACGTAGATGGTGGTGACTGCCAGTTCATGGCTCAGGTTCTTAATCTGCGCTCGGGTTGAAACCCGCAGCTTGGCATCCAGGTTCGACAGAGGCTCATCCATCAGGAACACGTTCGGCTCGCGCACAATGGCGCGTGCCAGCGCAACACGCTGCCGCTGACCGCCCGACAATTCAGCCGGCTTGCGATGCAGAAAATCATCCAGCTCGACCATCGCGCTGGCGCGGCGAACCTTTTCATCATGCGTTGACGGATCAATGCCGCGAACCTTCAACGGAAAGCGGATGTTCTCGTAGACATTCATGTTCGGGTACAAAGCATAGCTCTGAAAGACCATCGCCACGTCCCGATCCTTTGGTTCCAGATCGTTCACTACTTTGCCATCGATCAGGATATCGCCTTCGGTGACATCCTCGAGCCCGGCAATCATGCGCATTGTAGTGGTCTTGCCACAGCCGGACGGCCCCAGCAGCACCAGAAACTCGCGGTCGGCGATTGTCAGGTCGAAATTGTGAACCCCAACAAAGGAGCCCCAACGCTTACCGACATTACGCAGTTGAATTTCCGCCATGGTGCCCCCTGCTACGGATTCGTTTTGCATACGTTTGCAAAAACTGTAATCGGCACTTGTCAATTCTGGCAAGACTTTTTTGCATACGTATGCAAAACTGGTTTAGAGCAGTGATTCATTGCTCCGATGTAACAAGCGTAACATACTGCAAAGAAACGGTAATACAGTGATCTTTCAAAACGAAAAAAAACTCGTCTCTTCGTTTCATGACGAGCTAGACAAGGCAGATAGAGCAGATTTACCCTCAATATTTGAGCGATTCTGCGCGCAGGATTTACGGTGGCATGGCTCCCACCCATTCAATGAAATCACTGGCGGCGCGCAGGTGGTGGATGCGTTTTGGCGACCGCTGAAACGCAGCCTGACACGCTTGCAACGACGGCAAGACATATTCTTTGCCGGAGAAAACTCACTGGATGATAAGGGTGCTATCTGGGTTGTCTCGATGGGGCATTTGATGGGCCTGTTCGACAAGCCCTGGCTGGGCATACGCCCCACCGGCAAATTGGCCTTTTTACGCTATTGTGAATTCAACAAAGTGTCTGAGGGAAAAATCACCGAGACGGCAATGTTCTTCGACATTCCCCATCTCATGGTGCAGGCGGGTCAGAATCCTTTCCCCCCGCAAACAGCAGCTCATCTCGTTCAGCCGGGACCGCTGACCCATGATGGGATCTTGGAAAAGGATGCGCCTAAGGAAGAAGGTCAACGCACCCTCGCCGCGATCAACGCCATGATTGCAGACCTTGGGCAATGGGATAGCGGGTTTTCGCTGACAGATGAGTTGGCCCGCACATGGCATGACGACATGATCTGGTGGGGTCCGGAAGGCATCGGCGCGACCTACACGATCGAGCGTTATGCCAAGCAACATTCAGGCCCCTTCCGTGCAGCTTTTAAGGATAGGTCAAAAACCAATCACATCTGCCGTATGGCCGAAGGGCACTATGGCGGTTTTTTTGGCTGGCCGAATTTCACTGCAGCCCCAACTGGCGGCTTCATGGGCATGCCAGCGACCGGAAAGGCAGGTGAGTTTCGCGTGATTGATATATATCGCAGGAGCGGTGACAAGCTGGCCGAAAACTGGATCTTTATCGATCTGCTGCATTTCTGGAAACAGCAGGGTGTCGATATCCTTGAACGGACTACCGGGATTGAGACGCCATGAGGATCGATGCGCATCATCATTTGTGGGACCTGAACGCAGTCCACTATCCGTGGCTGATGGAAACCGGCACGCCCCGGTTTTTTGGTGACCCAACTCCGATCCAGCGAGACTATCTTCTTCCCGAGTTCCGAAAGGATGCCGAAGCATACGGTTTCAAGGCATCAGTTCACATTCAGGTTGGCGCTGCGGACCCATGGGCCGAGGCCAAGTGGGTCCAATCTGTGGCCGATCAGTACCCGGATTGGCCTCTGGCGCAGGTCGCTTATTGCGACCTGACCTCGGATGATCTGCCTGACCAGCTGGACCGCCTGCAATCACTTCCATCGGTACGCGGCGTACGGCAGATCATCGGTCGGTCACCGAGTGAGGACGCGAAATCAGGTACGAATGATCTACTGGAAAACCCAAAGTTTCTGGACGGTCTCAGAGAGTTGGGTGAGCGGGGCCTGTCATTCGATCTGCAGCTATTGCCGGAACTGATGGAACAGACTGCCCGGGTATTGGAGCGTGCGCCTCGAACAAAAATCGCTTTGTGCCACGCCGGTTCCCCGCATGATCGATCGGAAGATGGCCTGGATGCGTGGGCCATAGCGCTGCAAAACCTGTCTTCGATGCCTCAGGTTTTTTGCAAACTTTCAGGGCTTGGTATGTTTGATCACGACTGGTCAGCGGACAATGTCAGAGCCATTGTTGAAACCTGCCTGTTCCAGTTCGATCCTGAGCGCTGCATGTTCGGCTCAAACTTTCCGGTCGACAGCCTGTCCTCGACCTATACAGAACTCATATCAAGATACACTGCCCTCGTTCCCGATACTCAGTGGGAAGATATCTTCTACAAAACATCTGCAGGGTTTTACGGATTTGTAGCAGAGTAGGCCAACGAAGCGCCGAACCGGGCCTTGGAACTATCTGCGCCAACGCAAGTGTGAGACCAACACATCTAATAGAGAATGACTGTTATCAGACATGTAGAAGCGGCAGCTTTGATGCTGCCGCTGCAGGATGAATTGACCCCTGAAACCGCCTAATTCCGGTCAGGCAGCAGGTGTCTTGAATTGCTGATCGAACAGGCTTCGGAAGCTGCCATTCTCTTCCATCAGCTCCTCAAGGTTGCCCTGTTCGATAACTTCACCATCCTGCACAACCATAATTCGGTCCGCTTCCAGGATCGTTGACAGACGGTGCGCAATCACGATCGTGGTGACATTTTCTGTCAGCTTATCCAGAGCCTCTTTGACCAGAGCCTCGGATTCGGCATCCAACGCGCTTGTCGCCTCATCAAGCAGCAGAATTTCTGCATTCCGCAGAATAGCGCGCGCAATCGCCAGACGTTGCTTCTGACCGCCGGACAGGAATGCGCCATTCTCGCCAACCTCTGTGTCGTAACCTTCCGGCAATTCACTGATGAAATCATGCGCATGTGCCGCACGCGCCGCGGCTTTCACCTCTTCGTCAGTCGCATCAGGACGCGCAAAACGCAGGTTTTCCATCACGTTGGTCGAAAACAGGAAAGTATCCTGACCCACATAAGATATTTTCCGCCGCAGCGATGCAAAGCTTACATCAAGCAAATCCTGACCATCGATTTCAACAGACCCCTCGTCAGGATCATAAAACCGCATGATCAACCCAAAGATCGTGGATTTCCCGCCACCTGATTGCCCCACAAGAGCAGTGGTTTTACCTGCCTCGAAGGTCAAATTCATATCTTTGATGACGGGCAACGATCCCTGATAACCAAATGTCACGTTGTGCATCCGAATTTCACCCGGGCCCGAGCGCAGCTGTTTCGGCTCCGTGCTTTCACGCATCGGATCTTCTTCGTCCAGAAGTTCGAACATCATCCCAATCGGCACCAGCGCGGTTTCGATGACAACACGCATGCGTGACAGACGCTTTGCCGGTTCGTAGGCCATCAAAAGCGCTGTGATGAATGACATCAGCTGACCTGCTGTCGGTGGTTCCGACCCTGCGATTCCCATCGTACTGACCACAAGAACCCCGGCCACGGCAAGCCCGGCCAGAAACTCCATCAGGGGGCTGGCAACAGACTGCAACTTGGCAATGTCGTTGGAACGCTTTTCTACCGCAAGGATCGCCTCATCCATGCGCTCGGTCATGTGACCTTCCAGCGCGAACACTTTGATGACCTTGATCCCACCCGAAGTTTCCTGAAGCACACGGATGATCTCAGCCAGTGACTTGAGGTTGGACTGCATGATTTTTCGTACGCTTTTCAGCAAGTAACGCACGCTCAGCAACGCAATCGGGCCAACGACGAAGAACAGCACCGAGAGAACGGGTTGCTGATAGACCATGACGAAAACGAGACCCACCAGGGTAAGGGCGTCGCGTACGAAACTGGTCACGATCACGTCAACCAGCTGCCGCGCGGCCTGTGCTCCATAGGTCACGCGCATCAGAAGTTCCGAGGACTCAACCTTGGAATAGAAGTCAACACCGCGCCGAAGCAGCTTTCGATACACGTTCTCTTGCTGCACCGCGATGATACGGTTACCCGCACGCGCCAGAAAAACAGACTGTATGTATGAAGCGACCGCTTTGGTGAAAAACAGCGCAACCACACCCAACGCGATCAGATGTACCTGAGACCGCATATCTGGGTTGGTCATGGCATCGACGATGTTTTCCATCATCCAGGCGGTGCCCGCAGTTGTACCAGCAACAACGGCCATCGCAACCATCGCTATACCGTACAGCCACCCTTGACCACGGATACTGTCACCTACCAAACGGCCGATATAGCCGGATCGCCATTTCGTCCAGGCTTTCCTGATCATTCCGTTCTCCAAAATCTCATCATTATTAACCTGTCACGGCCATGTCTGTCACACGCCGAAAGTTCCACAACGAATTGGACTCAACGCAAAAGACGGGTTGCGCCTAGTTATGCGGGACGGGCGCAAGATTCCAGAGGGCCTGCAAAGAATAGGAGGATACATGACCATTAACACACGCTCTGGCCCTCAGCAGCTAAGCAATCCGTCGCTTCTAGCGCCACACAACTTCTCCCAAAAATATATAACCAGCCCCATATATCGTCTTGATTAACTGAGGGTTTTTGGGATCTTCACCCAGCTTGGTCCGCAATCGGGAAATACGTACATCCATTGCCCGATCAAAGCTTTCCCCGGCGGCACCGCCCAGCATTTCCTGCATCTGGGCCCGACTGATCAGACGTTTCGGGCTTTCGAGGAACAATCGCAACACCTCACCTTCAGCGTGGCTGAAGGTGGTTTCGGCACCGGTCTCATCTTCCAGCACATAACGGTCGAAATGGGCCGTCCAGCCGTTGAATCCTGCTGTTTCCGAGCTTTGCGCCTGCGCTTTTGGTGAACGTAACCTCGCGCGGATACGCGCCACCACCTCGGCCGGATCAAAGGGTTTGGTGATGTAGTCATCCGCTCCAAGCTCCAGCCCGGTCACCCGGTCCTGAACCTGTGCACGCCCCGAAATGATGATCACCGCTGCCCCCTGCTCCAGCGCCAGACGGTGAACCAGTGCCAAACCATCCGTATCCGGCAAAGACAGGTCAACCAAACAGACATCCGGTGTCACGCGCTTGAGTGAGGCTTCGAACTCCCGCGCGCGGGCAAAGCTCTGTGTACGAAAGCCGGCCTCTTCCAGTGCATCAGTCAGAATCCGGCGTATTTCAGGCTCATCGTCAAGGATGGTCACCAGCGGTTGGGTCATCAGGCAGCCTCGGTTCGGATCAGGGCAGACAATTGCGTATCGGTAAACGGCTTTTGCAGCACCGGCGCAAGGCCAAGCGCGCGCCGATACAACGGGTCGTCATGGGGCAACGAAGTCATCAGGATACAGGGTACGGAATGGTTCAGTTTCTCGACAAGATCGATACCCGTCCCCGCACCCTCCAGGCGGATGTCCGACAGCACAAGCCCGATATCACCGATATCCTTGGTCAGGGCCAGCGCCTCATCGACCGAAGTTGCCTCGATCACCGAGCAGCTCAGTTCGATAAGCATATCGCGGAACTGGCTGCGCAGTTCATCGTTATCCTCAACCAACAGCACCAATCCTTCGCGTACCGGAGGTGCCGGTCGGTAGGGCAAACGCAACACAACGGACGCACCCGACGGGGTATTACGTAAGTTCAGATCTCCGCCTGCCAGCTTGACCGTGTCATAGACCATCGGCAGTCCCAGCCCCGAGCCATCACTGCCCTTGGTTGTGAAGAATGGGTTCAGCGCCTTCTTCAATGCCTCGGACGAAAATCCCGGGCCGGTGTCTGAGACGGTGATTTCGATCCAGATGTTGCCAATTGCATGGGCGCTGATGGTGATCTGACCGGATGGTCCGCAGGCGTCGCGAGCGTTCAGCACCAGATTCAACAACGCATCCTGCACCATCCCCGGATCCAGCATCAATGCCCCATCCGGAAGTGTGTTTACCACTGAAAGCCCCACCCCGCGCGGCAGAGAGGGGGTTGCCAGAATCCGCAAATCCTCCAACAGCGCCTTCATGTCTGTTGCTTGTGGATGGGGTGTTCTGTTGCCCGTCATATCAGCGATCCGGTTCAACAGTTGCCCCCCGCGCCGGGCGGTTTGTTGGGTGGCTGAAACAAGCTCGGCCGCATCATCGGGCAGGTTCATCCGGTCCAGCTTGGCCTGCATCCCAAGAATGATGGTCAAAAGGTTCGAAAAGTCATGAGCCAGCCCGCTGGTCATCTGGGCGGCCATGGCGCGCCTGCGTGTCTGTTGCAGCGCGACGCGGGCTTGCGTCTCTTCGGTAATATCGACCGACATCACGTATACACCACCCTGCTCATCGGGGGTGAACGAGACCCGGATACGGCGAGAATCCTGATCCTCGGTGAACTCGAAAACCGAAGGCTGGCCGGAATAGGCCCGTTCCAGATGCGGCTCCACCCTGTCGAAGGCCGCGGCACCAAGAGCTTCGGAAATATGCAGACCCAGAATCTCGGACGGTCGGCCCGGCATCACGGAACTTAGGCGGCGATTAGAATAGTCATAGCGACCACTGGCATCCAGATGAGCAATATGCGCCGGCATCATCTCGGTCGTCATGCGCGTCCGCGCTTCGATCTCAGTCAGCTGCCGCTTGGCTTCTTCCAGCGCCGTGATTGTGGCGGCCAGTTTCCGGTTTGTTGCCGACAGCTCCTCTGCGTGGCTCAAGAGCTGACCGGACAGTTCTTCGGATCGGGCGCGCAGCAATTCTTCAGCCCGTTTTGTACCGGTGATATCAGTGTAAACCGCAACCCATCCGCCAGCCGGCAATGGCGCACCTTCGATCGAAATCACCTGCCCGTTCGGACGGACGCGTTCCATGTAATGCGGCTCGAACGCCAATGCCTGTTCAACACGGACATCGACCATTTCATCGACATTCTGATCGTCACCGTATTCTCCGCGGCTGGCAAGAAAGTGAATCGTGTCGTGAAACGACGCCCCGGGCTGCACGAGCTTATCTGGCAGATCGAACATTTCCTGAAACCGGAGGTTACTGACAACCAGCCGCAACTGACTGTCATAGATCGACAGCGCTTGACCGATCAGGTTCAACCCGGCGGTCGTCATCGCCTTTATACGCTGTTCGCTTATGTCCAAATCGTTCCTCCCCGGGACATATGCGTAACATCAGATCTGACGCAGGTGTAGAGGGAACGGATGCGACCTGTTGGCCCCTAGGTTTTTTTGCGCGCGATCACCCAGACCGGGTGATAGGTCAGCGATACGCCCTGCGGCGTAGCGAAGGCTCGATTGTAGTCCTCACAGAACGCGGCCAGAGTGGAACGCGTCCAAACTTGGGCCGCGCGGCCATTCACACCCGTTTTCCGCAGATGGCGGAGTACATGATGAGGGGTGTCGAACCACAACTTGCGACGTTCCTGCCAAAGGTCCACGATCTCCATCTCGTCTCCGGCAGCCTTCAAAGCCTGAGCCAGAACATCGGGTCCACACAGACCCGGCGCCCTCGAGCCCGAGCCAAGATGCACAAGCTCAGCATACTGATCCTGCCCAAATCCTGAAATCGCCAACCAGCCTCCGGGGGCGAGAGACAGGGCAGCGCCGGCCACTACATCCTGCGGAGTATCCAGCCATTGAATCGTCGATGTCGATACAATCAAATCCTGCTGCACCGGCCAGACTACATTGCGAATGTCCCCGGATCGAAACTCAGCACCCCATAGATGGGCAGTTTCGCTGGCTTCGGGCATCAGGTCGTTCAGAATGACGTTTTCCAGACTGAAATGCTGATGCAGTGCTTCGGTAAGATGCCCGGTCCCGCACCCGATCTCGAAAACAGAGCTGTATGAATTGGGTGCACCCAGATCGGACAGGCGTTGCGCCAGTTGCTGCGCGATCCGGGCCTGCTGACCTGCTGAATCATGATAGCTCTGGAAACTGCGGCTAAAGCTGCGCTGCACACGCGCGGAAGTCATGGCGTTCATGCGAACCACTCCTTCCAGCTTTGGCCAGCAAGAAAAGGCTGATGAGGGGCATCAATCAACCGAACCCGTTCTGCCTGCGCGTGCCACGCCGTTTCCTGCGATTTGGTGGGGATAATCCTGTCCCGCTTGGCGATCCAGATACGGTCGAATTGCGTGTCAGGTGCCGTACCACGTTGGGCGATCACCCTAAGTTCATCCTGAGCGGCAGCAATATCCAATGCCGGGGGCGTACCATTCAAACCAGCACGACGGCAAAACCGGGCAAAGCTGGCGTCGGTCAATACGTCAGCCGTGGCCTCAACAGTTTCAGGAGAAATGCCCCGTTCGACATCAGCCGGAAACAGCGTCCCGTTCACCGCCACCAATTGCGAAGGTTTCAGGGGCACAGACGCCAGCCAATGTGCAGCGGATGCAACGCCAAAGGAATAGGCCAGCAGTCGCACCTGATCGTAGCTGCTGGTTTCAGACAACTCATCCGCAAGGTCGCGAAAGTCATCTACGACCAGTACATCCGCTGCCCCATCAAGCAAGGCGAACGGCGCAGGCCCAAGGGCCCACCCGCCAAAAACAAGGGTCAGTTCAGACCCGCCTTCGCGCGCCAGCCAATGCCGTCTCATCCATCCCCCCTTGCGAGGGCGACCATCGCTGCCGTGACACGGCTCAGGTCATCCGGAGAGATAATGTAAGGCGGCATGCAATAGATGTTGCGCGCAAAGGGTCGAAGCCAGACACCGGTTTCCGGTGCACGCTGATGGGCGATGCGGGGATCAACGGTGTCTTTCATCTCAATCACGCCAATTGCGCCGAGCACCCGAACATCTGCAACACCGGGCAAATCCCGGGCTGGCGCAAGTTCAGTGGTCATCTGTGCCTCGATCTCAGCAACACGTACTTGCCAATCACCACCATCCAACAAGCCAAGGCTTGCAATGCCCGCCGCACAAGCCAGCGGGTTCGCCATATAGGTCGGGCCGTGCATGAACACACCCGCCTCGCTGTCGCCAATGCCGTAAGCCACTTTCCTACTTGTGACCGTCGCGGCAAACGAAATGTGGCCGCCAGTCAGCGCCTTACCCAAACAGATGATATCCGGCGTAATCCCCGCGTGATCAATGGCGAACAGGCGCCCTGTTCGACCAAAGCCAGTGGCGATCTCATCGAAGATGATCAGAACATCATGCGCGTCGCACAGTGATTTCGCCCCACGCAGCCAATCGGGGTGATAGAAATACATACCGCCGGCACCCTGCACAATGGGTTCAAGGATAAGCGCCGCGATATGATCGCCCTTTTCCTTCAACAACTGCTCAAGCGCGGCCAACCCGTTCTGAACACCATCATCAACCCAGTCATCACCCAGCCGAACCTGAGGACGCGGCAGGAAGTGCTGGATCGACAGAGCGCCCCGGAACAGGCCATGCATCCCGTTGACCGGGTCACAAACGCTCATCGCCTTCCATGTATCGCCATGATAGCCGCCGCGGATGGTGGCAAATTCGACTTTACCGGTCCGCCCATGGGCCATTTGGTATTGCACAGCCATTTTCATCGCGACCTCGACCGAGACCGAGCCACTGTCGCAGTAGAAAATGCGGTCCAGACCTTCGGGCAGCATCGACACCATCTTTTGCCCAAGCTCGATCGCAGGATTGTGGGTCAGCCCGCCGAACATGACATGGGGCATCTGCTCCAGCTGCTGCTGCATCGCGGACACGATGGCCGGATGACGATGACCGTGGATCGTGCACCACCAAGATGACATGGCATCGATCATTTTCGTACCATCTTCGCGGAACAGGTAAACACCTTCGGTGCGGTCGATCAGATGCATCGGGCCGGGATCGGCCACGTTCGTGTAGGGATGCCACAAATGGCTTGCATCAAACTCCAGCGGTGTCACAGGGCACTCCGGATTTTGTCCATGTCGATGGCCTGAAACGCCTGTGTGAGGGTTGCGCTGTTCAGATTGTCGATCATGTCCAAGCGCCCCAGATGCGGAACATCGGACATCTGGATGATGGTCTCTTCAACATCGGGTTCAGCTGCGCCGACAAAGGCTACACCGACAACCGGACAACCGGCATTGCGCAATGCCATCAGGGAAAGGGTCGTGTGGTTGATTGTCCCCAGCGCGGTGCGCGCCACAAGGATCACCGGAGCCTTCCATCTGGCAAATAGGTCAAGATAATAGGCCTGTCGGGTGAGCGGCACCATGATACCCCCTGCCCCTTCGACCACCAAAGGGCCATCAACATCAGGCAATGCCAGTCGATCCAAATCGATCTCGACACCCATATCCTCGGCCGACAGATGGGGCGATGCTGGCATATCCAACAGGTAGGTTTCCGGCAGCACCGGCTGGCCGGACAACTCTGCCACGATCTGGCTGTCGGTTGCGTCCTCCAGACCGGATTGAACCGGTTTCCAATAGTGCGCACCCAGAGCTGCGGTCAGCCCGGCTGAGAAGACTGTCTTGCCTATTCCGGTATCGGTTCCGGTCACGATCAGCGCGGTCATTGGGTATCCGTTTGCTGGTTGGCGATGGCCTGAAACAGGGCCGTAATGTCGTCGTTTGTTACATTGCCCGTGATCGACACGCGCAGGCGCGATGTGCCTCGCGGGACGGTTGGCGGGCGGATGCCTCTTACGTCAAAACCAAGTTCCTGCAATTGTTCGGCACGCCTCATGGTTGGTTCGTCGGCACCAATAATCACGGGCACAATCTGGCTGTGAAAACCGCCCAGTCCACATAGGCGCTGCGCCTCTGAATGCGCATGGGCCATCAGATCCCGGGCGTGAATTGTCAGCGCATAGCTTTCCTGTAGTGCTTTGATCGCAGCGCGAACCAGGGCCGCATCAAACGGGGACGGGGCAGTGGCGAATATGAACGGACGCGCCCGGTTGATCAGGGTATCAATCATGGGCTTTGGACCACAGATCAAACCACCGCTGACACCCAATCCTTTTCCACATGTATGCAAGGTCAGAACCTCGGCAACCAACCCATGGGCCAACCCTTGTCCCTGAGGCCCAAAAACACCTGTTGCGTGGGCCTCGTCCACGACCAGCACAGCGTTTTCGGAGCGGGCAAAAGCCGCCAGTTCAGCCAGAGGTGCAAGGTCACCCTCCATGGAATACACGCTTTCCACAGCAATCCAGACCTGACCGTCATTACTGGCCCGCCAGTCCGCCAGAACCTGACGCGCCGCGCTAACGTCGTTATGTGGAAAAGCGAGAGTTTGCGCCCGTCCCAATCGCATCCCTTCATGCGCGCTGGCATGGACCAGCTCATCATGCAGGATCAAATCGCCCGCAGCGGGAAGTGTTGAGAATATCGCCTGATTGGCCTGAAAGCCACCGCCCATGAACAGAGCCGCGTCGGCACCAAAAAACGCCGCTGCTTCAGCCTCCAACCGCTCATGCTCGGGATGGTTGCCACGCAATAGTCGCGAGCCACCTGAACCCAATGGAACGCCCCGAGCCAGCGCGTCCTGCGCGGCTTGACGCATCAGATCCGACCCCGCGAGTCCAAGATAGTCGTTTGACGCGAAATCCAGCCCCTGACGGGGCGCAAGCTGACGCAGGCGATGGCGTGTTTTCAGCACATCCAACGCCCGGTCCAGCCTTGCGGTGGCTGTCATTCGGCAGCCTTCAGGCACGCTTCGGATTCAGGTTCCATAGGCTGAATACCCAATTTGGCGAACAGCAGCGCATCGCTGCTTTCTTCGGGGTTCTCAGCTGTCAGCAGCGTATCACCCGCAAAGATCGAGTTTGCACCGGCAAAGAAACACATCGCCTGCATCTCGTCGCTCATGTCGCTGCGGCCAGCGGACAGACGTACATGGGACTTTGGCATCATGATCCGGGCCAGCGCGATGATGCGAACGAACTCAATGGGCTCAATAGGCTTGGCATCGGCCAGCGGGGTGTCCGCCTGAGGCATCAGCATGTTGATCGGAACCGAATCCGGCGCTTCGGGCAGATTAGCCAGGGTCACCAACATGTCGATCCGGTCTTCGCCGTTTTCACCCATGCCCAAAATACCGCCAGAACAGACCTTCATGCCCGCCTCGCGAACGCGGTTCAGCGTATCGATCCGATCGGCGAAAGTACGGGTTGTGATCACCTCGGGGTAATACCGTTCCGAAGTATCGATATTGTGGTTGTAGTAGTCGAGCCCGGCATCCCGCAGCTGAACCACCTGATTGTCATCCAGCATCCCCAGCGTCATGCAGGTTTCCATGCCCATTGCCTTGACGCCTTCGATCATGGCAACCAGCGCATCCATGTCGCGGGCCTTGGGCTCGCGCCAGGCAGCGCCCATGCAGAACCGGGTCGACCCCGAAGCGGCGGCTTTGCGCGCCTCGCTCAGAACACGTTCGACCTCGATCAGCTTTGACGCGCTGAGCTTGGAGCCGTTGCGGGCAGATTGCGAACAATAGGCGCAATCCTCGGCGCAGCCCCCTGTCTTGATTGAGAGCAATCGGGACATCTGCACCTTGTTGGGATCAAAGTTCTCGCGATGAACGGTTTGAGCCCGGTAAAGAAGATCCATCAGCGGCAGGTCGTGAATTGCCTGCGCAGTTTCGCGCGTCCAGGTGTTCGATGTAGCCGACATTTTATAGATAATTTTTCCCGATGATTCAGATTCACTCGGGTTTATCAATAAAGTCGAAAAACGCAACAACTTCGATGTCACAGGCAGGGTTCTGCCTGTGACTTATCGAGGACCAGTCAGCCGTGCAGAGGTTTACCCTGCGAAGCGCGATAGGCTTCTACATATCCCCGTGCGACCGAACGGACGGCGCGCCCAATCTGGGAATAGGCCTCGTCCGGAAGATTGGCGAACGACACCCGCGCGGACCAGCCAGGCGCGTCAAAGCCGCTGCCGTTCAACAGAACGATGCCATAGTCTTCGGCCAGCTTGAACGCGATATCCAGCGGATGAACGTTCTGCTTGATCCAGTCGACGACATCCTCGCCAACATATTTCCGCAACCAGAACTCGAAATCGATAATGCCGTAATAGGCGTCGTAGTTTTCGCCTGCATCCACCTCGATCCCCATCGCCTCGGTCAGCATTTTGAACCGGCGATGCACCAGTTCCATACAGGCAGTCTGATAGGCTTTCTTGGTATCCACCAACTCGCACAACGAGAACAGCGTCATCATCATCTGCTGTGGTAGGGACAGACCCGCCGTATGGTTCAAGGCTACATCCCGGCTGTCGGCAACCAACCTGTCGATGAACCTGATGTCGCGCGGTGTCAGACTGAGTGTGCCATAGCGCTTATCCAGCTTCTGTTTGATCTCCTCGGGGTGATCGGCCAGTTTGAGGTCAAAGATGTTATCCTGTGCGACGGCGATGACACCAAGCCGCCAACCAGTGCACCCAAAGTACTTGGAGTATGAATACACACCAATCGTGTTGCGGGGCACATACCCCATGACGGATGTAAAATCATGCACGAAGGTGCCGTACACATCATCTGTCAGAACGATCAGATCAGGCCGGTGATTTTCGACAAGATCGGCAAGCTTTTCCAGCGAAGGTTTATTCAAAGCGACCGAGGACGGATTGCCGGGATTGACCAGAAAGAACGCTTTGACCTTGGGATCCTTAAGCTTTTCAACCGCCGCATCAGTCAGCTGAAAACCATCTTCCTCATCCGTTTCGACATGTACGGATTCAAGGCTGTAATCCTCCAGCTCGGGCATTTCGAGATAGGGCGTGAAGATCGGCGTGCAAAGCGCAATAGTATCTCCGGGGTTCAACAGCCGGTTGGCTTTAAGCGTCTTGAAGATATAGCACATTGCGGCTGTGCCGCCTTCGACCGCAAACAGATCGAACTGCATGTCTGGTCGGCGCCCCGAACACATCGCCCACATCAGGTATTCATGCGCGATGACGGCGTTGTGCTTTAGAATACGGTCCGGCACGGGATAATTGTCGCCGATGATCGAATCCGTCAGTTCGTGCACGAACTCATCGGGGTCAAAGTCAAAGGCCGAAATCGCATGGGCGACCACCTCAAGTAATGTGTCAGTGCCCGGCATATCTGCATTGGCGCTGGCCCATTCCTGCAGCCGATCATGGCAACCGGCCATTGCTGGCATACCGCCGATTCCGGCTGGATGGTTCATGACACGTTTGGATTCAGTGACCGCGAATTGTCCCAGCGCAAAAAAGGCCTCGCGCGGGCGGGTCGCCACCCAGTTCGGGTTTCCGCGACCTGCGTTCAGGAAAGCGCTGTTGGACTTTCTCGCTTCGGCCGAAGCCAGCTGGATCAGTTCATCCTTGATCTGAAACGGGCTAAGCGCCTCGTAGTCGTGCAGCTTTAATCTGTCCATTGGTCAAACCTCTCCAAATCAGCTCAATATCAAAACAACGACCATACCAAAGATGGTCAGCAGTGTGTTGCCGATGGCATAGGGCATACCGTAACCAAGGGCAGGAATGCGGCTCTGCGCGGCCTCCTGAATCATACCCAGCGCGGCTGTTGTCGTCCTTGCACCTGCACAGGCACCAAACAGAATGGCCGGGTGAAACTTGAACACGTAATGCCCGACATAGACCGAAAAGATCATCGGTAGCGAAGTCGCCACGATCCCCCAGAGCAGCAGAGCGATGCCCGCCTGCTGCAAACCGGCCACGAACCCCGGCCCTGCCGATATACCGACAACAGCAATGAATACGTTCAGCCCGAGGGTGTTCATCAACCACAGGGAAGGCGCAGGAATACGGCCAAAGGTCGGGTGCACCGTGCGCAGCCAGCCCAGCACCAGACCCGCCAAAAGCGCGCCCCCGGTCGTCGACAGGCTAATGGGGAAACCGCCCATCATGATCGCCAGCGTGCCAATCAGCCCACCGATGAAAATACCCCATCCGACAAAGGCCAGATCAGTAGTGTCGACAGGACGGTCGGCATAGCCGATCTCGGCAATCGCCGCTTCGACATGTCGCTTGCTGCCAAGGATCGTCAGGATATCGCCGCGGTGCACCTCGGTGCCGGGCAAGAGAGGCAATTCCAGCATGTTGCGCGACAGTTTTGAGACATAGACCCCGCGCGCGACCGGCAGCTTGCCCAACTCTTCTAGCGTTTTACCGTGCAGGTCCTTGTTTGTAATCAGGACATCCAGTTTTTCCGACGGAATGCTCAGCAATTCGGGTGCATCCGCCTCTTTCAGACTCGTTTCCAACAATCCAACCAGATCACCGCGACGGCCCGAAAACATCACGACATCACCGGCCTGCAACACTGTGTCGGCGTCAACCTCGATAATCTTGCCATCCCGGCGCAGACGTTCGGCGTATATCCGAACACCCGGCAGCAGGTCCTTGACCGGCTTTCCAAGCAGATCGCTGCCGTCCGGAATTTCAAAGGCGCGCGCTTCGATCGCGCGATAAGCTGAGACTATCCCGTCGCCAGTCTCGACTGCTGATGCACCGCCAAGCTTGGCCTCGTATTCTTTGCAGGCAGCCACCAGATCGACCCCGATCAGCCGCGGCCCGATTTTGGCGAGGATAATCGCGGAACCGATTGTTCCGTATATATAGGTCACCGCATACGCGACAGGAATTTGGTTCGCATATTTCTGCGCTTCATCCGCAGGTAGCCCCAGCTGATTGATCTGATCAGTCGCCACACCAATGGCAGCAGAGATAGTCTGAGATCCGGCATAGAAACCCGCAGCATAACCGAGTTCCAACCCGGCAATCTTGGCGGATATGAGCGGGACGATCAGACACAAGGCCAGAACACTGAGCGCAAAGAATACCTCTCGCGCGCCATCAACCTTGAGGCCGCGCATGAATTGCGGACCAACACCATAGCCGACGGCAAAGATGAACATGATAAAGAAGGTCGATTTGACGGCTGAATCGATATCAATATGTGCCTGACCTATCACAACCGCCGCCAGCAGCGTACCGGTGACCGACCCCAAGCTGAATCCCATGAACTTCCATGGCCCCACCAGAAACCCAATACCGATAGCCAGAAACACCGCCAGTTCAGGATAGGTTCGCAGAATATTCACAAACCAATCAATCATTGCCCACCTCCCACATTCAGGCTCGGAACGCGCCGAACTTGTGGGCAGGCAGAACACCAGAAACACCGTACCGTTCTCTGGAATTCCGAGCCGCCCGTCCGGCCCAATTCAATCAGAACAGGAAATCTTTGAGGTCACGATACCCTAAGTATCGGGTTTGTCTAGAATTATCCGAATATCAGAAAGTTTATGGCATCATGCTGCCGGAACCCGGAGGCGTAGATTGTGTTAGCGAACAGTGTCGAGCAAAAGCAAAGCCCTAACCCACTTTGCTATGTCTGGCGGCCAATATCACAGCAGGACTAACAGACGGGTGTATTTAGCCCCATCTCGATAAGCGCAAGGCAACCAAATCCCGTCTGGGTTGTTTGGTATCCGAAAGTAAGCCACAGTATTGGCACACGCTGACACGCGCAAAGTATCGTGCGAGGTCGGCTGACGCACCGGGCAGGAGGCGTTCGTTTTGCGCGAGAGTTTTTGATAGACGGCGACACGGCAAAGCAAGGAACCAAGGCACTAAACCGGCCCCTGCTGGGTATAAACTTCTTTGCAGGCGACGTCACCGCAGGGTTTGGGCCGTATCTGGCAATTTATCTGCTGGCGCAGTTGCACTGGTCGCCGCAAAGCATCGGCTTTGCACTTGCACTTGGGTCCATCGTAACCGTTCTGGCACAGACCCCGGCCGGGGCGCTGATCGACTGGACCGATGCGAAACGCGGCTTGATGATCGCATGTGTTACGGCGGTCGGAGTGGCCGCGCTTACTCTTGTCATCTCTGACCAGAAATATGCCATCTACGGTGCCCAGACCACGATGGGTGTGGCGTTGGCCTTCCTCGGGCCATTGATCGCCGCCATTACACTGGGTGTGGTTGGTCGAGAAGCCTTTACGCGGCAAACCAGTGCCAATCAGGCATGGAACCACGCCGGCAATGTCGCTGCCGCGGGAATTGCCGCCGGTCTCGCATTGGCAGGTTTTGTTGACGGGGTGTTCGTACTGATCTCGGTTATGTGCGTGGGCATGATCGGCTGCACACTTTTGATCAAGCCATCGCAGATCGATCACGAAGCAGCGCGCGGTGGCGTAGCTGAGGATAGTACCGGTCAGGAAAAGCCCAGCGGATTTGCCACGATCCTCAGCGACAAACGACTGATCATTTTCGGCGCATCCATTGTTCTGTTTCATTGCGCAAATGCCAGCATGCTGCCCCTGGTCAGTCAAAAGGTGGCCAGCGGCGGCGACACCAAATCAGGGATCGCCTTTACGTCGGCCTGTATTATCTCTGCCCAGTTCATCATGATTGGGATGGCGGTTCTGTGCGGTCGCACTGCCGATAGCTGGGGGCGCAAACCCCTGTTCCTGCTCGCGTTCTCGATCCTGCCAGTTCGCGCTGTTCTCTATACGTTGACAGATAACTCGGTGGCGCTGGTGGCAATCCAATCTCTGGACGGGGTAGCAAATGGTATCTTTGCAGTGCTGTTTCTGCTGATCGTGTCGGATGTAACCAAAGGAACCGGGCGCTTTAACGTGGCGCAGGGTGCGCTGGCGGCGTTGGTCGGTGTTGGTGCATCAGCAAGCAACCTGATCGCCGAAGAAATTGTACAGCTAAGCGGTTACGATACCGCCTTTTACTTCTTGGCAGGCGTTTCACTGCTGGGCGCTTTGATTTTTGCAACCCTGATGCCCGAGACCGCGCAACACGCGCGTCACGATGAGAACAGCGGCGAAAGCCCGGAGACCCCGTAACCTTCAACAACAAGCCGGAGAGAACCTCGTGTCATTCAGCCTTGTGGTTTCGATTGCCGTCTTCACGCTTATCGCGATACGCGAATGGCTGCCCTCATTTCTGAAAATCTGGCACGTGATGACGGCAGGCGCGTTTGTTCTGATAGCAACGGGAACCATAACACCCAAAACCGCGCTGGACGCGATTGACTGGAACGTCATGCTGTATCTCTTTTCGGTCTTTTCCATAGGTCGCGCGTTGTATGAAAACGGCATCTCGCACCGCATCGCGGGCTGGATGGTGGGCTGGCGCACCCCCGGTGTTTCTTTGGTCGCGTTCATGATGTTGTTTGCACTTGTTGCAGCCATACTAACGAACGATGCCGCCGCAATTATCGGAACTCCGATCGCACTGATGCTGGCACATCAGACCGGTGCAGATCAGCGCACCTTTCTGATCGCCCTTTGTGTGGCAGTTACCATCGGCAGTATGACAACGCCGATTGGCAATCCGCAAAATCTGCTGATCGCCGCCAGTGGCGAAGTACCAGCACCCATGGTGACCTTTGTTCACTGGCTGATCGTTCCAACCCTTATCTGTCTTGGCGGCAGCGCGCTGTGGCTTTCCAAGCGAATGGTGGTGACAACACCAGAGGGTGGGTCTACCGACATGACAGACATCACCGAAGGCACACAATGGCCTGTCCTTCTGGCCATTGCTGTTCTGGTTGTTCTGGTCACTGTCGAGAGCATTCTGGCAGCGACAGGATCGGATTTCGGTTATCCGCTGGGTGTTGCCGCCGCGATCGCCTGCCTGCCCGTGTATCTGTTTGATGGCGCACGCGTGAGGACTTTTGTCCGTCTGGACTGGCCGACGCTTGTGTTCTTTGTCTCAATGTTCGTTGTAACTGGTGCACTGCTCGATTCCGGGTCACTGCAATCCATTCTGGGTGAAGAGCGCGAACACATGAACGAGCCGTTGGTGACGGCCGGCATCAGCTTTTTCGGCAGTCAGATCTTTTCGAATGTACCCTTGGTGGACATGTATCTGAAGTTGTTGCCGTCCTTTGAAGTACCCAACCTGATGATGTTGGCCGGTGTATCAACATTGGCGGGCAACGTGTTCATCATCAGCGCAGCCAGCAATGTCATCGTGCTTCAGATGGCAGATCGAATGGGTGCCACCGAGGTGACATTCACCCAGTTCATGAAGGATGTCCTGCCCATCGGCATCGTGTCGACAGGCGTGACAATCGGATGGATTCTGCTGTTAGAGACACATCTTTCAGGCAAAACCTTCTGACAATATCAGCTAGCCATACCTGCGCTGTGATTTCGCGCCTTCAGAGGTCAGCGAGTATAGCGACAGAGTGTGATCCATGTTACGCATCCTGTGGCGCAACATCTGGCGACCAAGCCGCGCAAGATCCGCTGTAAACTCTGGCTTATCAGCAACGTTTTCCAGCTCTCCCTGCCCCTGATGGTCAAACAGCATCGGCGGCAGGTCGGCAGCAAATTCCACCAAGGTAAATCGGTCATCGCGCAGGATCCCAAGACACGAGTCACTGTTTCCGGTACCCAGTATCTTTTGCCACTTTGTTGCAGCCTCAGGCTCGGAAAAATCCAGTTCGCTGAAGGAATAATTACGCCAGTCTTCCGGCGTCTCGCCCCGGACCAACGGCAACAGGGACCGGCCATCCATCGAATTCGGAATGTCCTGCCCAACCCAATCCAGAATTGTCGGCGTGATGTCGATGGATTCTGTCGGAGCATCGATCACCGCGCCCGCCTGGCTTTGGTTCCCAGGCATCCGGATTATCAGCGGCGTATGATAGGCCGCGTCATAAACCGACATCTTACCCCATGAGTGGCGATCACCCAGCATCTCACCATGATCTGCGGTAATCACCAGCAGCGTATCATCATACTGCCCGCTATCCTTGAGATATTGGACAACCCGACCGATGTGATGATCCACCTCAGTCGCCAACCCTAGATAAATTGCCCGCAGCGTCTGTATATTTTCGTCCGTTGGCTCCACCTCATCAAAGCCGTGCACAAATTCTCGCGCAGTATAGGTATCCAGTGTTGGCCCAAAGAACGGATGAACCCTGACCTCATCCTCGGGCGAGGCCAGACCCGCCGGCATCGGAATGGAGGCAGGATCATACATGTCATTGTAAGGGGCCGGCGCGACCAACGGCGGGTGTGGGCGAATATAGGTCAGATGGGCGAACCAGTTCTGTTTGTGATAGGCCGCAATCCCGTTCAAAAATGCATCCGTCAAAAAGGCGGTATCACTATCCTCGGCGCGGTAGAGGGCCGGGTCGTTCAGCTTAGGCTCACCCCCGTTCAGTGAAACCGGCTTGTAGACATCCCAGTAGTTCTCAAACTCATACCCTTTTTGCATCAGATGCGACTGCCATGGATAGGATTCTTCCATTCGCATCTCGACCACTTCGTGGAACCCGTTCATGGGATTTTCGTATGTCTTCAGTACCGGGTCATTCGCATCAAAGGCACGCGGATCTGCGGATGTGTCGGTATAGCCGAACAACATCGGCAGATATCCCGCTTTGCGCATTTCAGTGGCGATGTTGGGTATGTCGTGGCGCAGCGGCGTACCGTTGCGAACAGACCGGTGGTTCATCGCGTATTGCCCCGTCAACAGGGATGCGCGTGAGGGGCCGCAAGGGTTGGTGACCGAAAAATGCCGGTTGAACGTAACCGCCTCATCCATGAAGGCCCGCATGTTTGGCAGATCGACATGATCCGCCAGCGCCCCCGTCAGACAATCTGCCCGAAGCTGGTCGATGATGATGAACAGGACATTTCCGGCTCGCCGCATGATGACATCCTCGATTCAAGGCCCGCGATTCTGAGGCGGACTGTGTCGCGGATACAAAAGGCGCGCAAGATATTTTGGATCAATGACCGGTATTTGTCGGCATATGACCGCAAGAGAGGATATTCCCACCATTCATGTGGCTAAACGGTGGGAATTTGACCTTAGTCGAGCTCGTATTTGGTCTCGTAGTTCTCTTTCAGGGACGGATCCTGATCTTCTTTGCGCAACAGGCAGTTCCCGATTGCAAGAACCTCGATATCCGTGCCCATGAAACAACGGAACGCATCGGTCGGTGTGCATACGATCGGTTCGCCACGCACATTGAACGAGGTGTTCACAACCAGAGAACAACCCGTCAGCTCTTTGAACCGTGAAATCAGCGCGTGATACTGCGGGTTGGTCTGTTCGTGCACTGTCTGAATGCGGGCTGAATAGTCCACATGGGTCACTGCTGGAATCTCGGACCGTTTGACATTCAGCTTTTCGATCCCGAACAGCGCGTTCTCCTCATCCGTCATCTGGCGGCGAATACGATCCTGAACATCAGCGACGATCAGCATATAAGGGCTGTCGCCGTCCAGCTCGAACCATTCAGCGACATCCTCGCGCAAAACCGACGGGGCAAACGGGCGAAAGCTCTCGCGGTACTTGACCTTGAGGTTCAGCGTTTTCTGCATGGATTCAGATCGCGGGTCACCCAGAATTGACCGAGCCCCAAGGGCGCGCGGACCAAATTCCATCCGACCCTGGAACCAACCGACTGCCTTGCCATCTGCGAGTGCCTGAGCTGTTTCACCGATCATCTCGCCGTTTTCATAAGTCGTGAATTTCGCCCCGACTTCGGTCAGCTCGCGCGCGATGTCGCCATCTTCATACTTCGGCCCCAGATAGGCGCCGCGCATCTGATCGCCTTGCTCAACCTTGCGGGGTTTTTTCAGCTCCTGATGCCAGGCTGCATAAGCGGCACCCAATGCACCACCGGCATCGCCGGCTGCAGGCTGAACCCAAAGGTTATCAAACGCGCCGTCGCGCAGGATCTTACCGTTGGCAACACAGTTCAGAGCGACACCGCCCGCCATACACAGATTGCGAATGCCGTGTTCACGCGCCAGATCGCGTGTGATGCGCAGCATGATCTCCTCGGTCACCGCCTGTACTGAGGCCGCGATATCCATGTGGAATTGCGTTAGCTGATCGGTTTCAGGCTTTCGCACCGGATGGCCGAACAGATCCTCTAACGCCTTGCTGGTCATGGTCAGACCGCTGGTATAGTTGAAGTACTTCTGGTTCAGGCGGAACGACCCATCCTCTTTCAGGTCTACCAGATGCTCAAGGATCAGATCCTTGTATTTCGGGTCACCATAAGGGGCGAGGCCCATGACCTTGTATTCGCCCGAATTGACCTTGAAACCCGTGTAATAGGTGAACGCCGAATAAAGCAGCCCCAGCGAATGCGGGAAATGCAGCTCTTTCAACATGGTCAATTCATTGCCGCGACCAACACCTACCGTGGTCGTGGCCCATTCGCCCACACCATCAACAGTCAGCACGATCGCCTCTTCGAATGGCGACGGATAAAAGGCACTTGCCGCGTGGCTGACATGGTGTTCAGCGAACAGCAGTTTATCGACCGTGAAATCCGGATCCATCTTTCGCAACTGCTTGGCCAGCAGGTCCTTGAGAAACAGCTTCTCTCGCAACCAGACAGGCATGGCCATCCGGAAAGAATTGAACCCTTTTGGCGCTACCGCGATATAAGTTTCGATCAATCGTTCGAATTTCAGAAACGGTTTATCGTAGAAGACAACATTATCAACTTCAGCGAGTGAAATGCCTGATTCTTGCAGAACATACTCAATCGCAAGTTCCGGAAATCCAGGGTCATGTTTCCGACGAGAAAACCGCTCTTCCTGAGCGGCGGCGACAATTTCGCCGTCACGCAGGAGGGCTGCTGCGCTGTCATGGTACAGCGCAGATATTCCTAAAATATACGTCATGGTATCAGAACAGTGTGTAAATGAATGGTGCTACGGCCGAACCCTGGCTGATAACGATCAAGCCACCAAAGACGCCCAGAACAATGAGAATTGGTAACAGCCAGAATTTTTTCCTGACTTTCATAAACGACCAGATTTCCGAAACAAAGGTCATGTCTGGTACCCCCTATCTTAAAACTGTTGTTTCATACTGCCGGGCTGATCGTCGCGCTCAACCCAGTAACTCTTCTTGGAACTATCTGTTTTTACAGACAAAAGATCTTTTCCCAAAATCCGCACCGCAATGCCGAATGGGACAAAAGTCGTAATGAAAACCAAAAACATTACGATTGGGGCGACAATCGCCCCAAGCAACATGCCGAACTTGAACCACAGCCTGTTCGGCACCCGAAGTACATGTGGCGCAAAGAAGGTAATCGCGAGAATTACTGCCGCGATGGCCAGAGGAATCCAGCGAACATCGCCACCTCCCCAAACCGGCCAAAAAGCTATGATCAGAAAAACTGCTGTAAAGACGTAGCCAAAGCCTCGCTCTGACCCGATTTCGACATCAACATTTGCGTGATGATCTGCCATTGAACACAACCAAACTAACTCAACAAGAAAACTGACAATAAGATAGCATCAAAAATAGTCGACGCAAATGCTTTGAGGTCAGTTCACGCCCTGTGTCCAACACCTGACGGACCGGTTTGCGCATCACATTTGCCACTGGCTCAACCCGGACTGTAACACCTGAGCAATTCATCCAACTGAAATCCCGGCACAAATGCATAAAGCCATTGCAGCGGACCATCGTTTAACCTCTGATACGTCCATGACATTGCCCACGATTGCATCAGAGCGTGATGGAGACAGCACACGCATAAGGATTTCAGGCGAAATGCTGACGCAATCCCTGAGTGCTGTGGAATCCGCCTTTGAGAACATTCAGCCAAGCGGCGGTGACGTGACAGTAGATATGTCAGAAGTCGAGGCGCTGGATACCGGCGGAGCCTGGCTGATCGCCAACATGTCACGCCGATATGCTGCGGCAGGTGCCAAGCTGGCGTTTCATGGTCTGGATCCGGCCTATTCTGCGCTAATCGACACCGTATCGCAGAACATTCCCAAAGAGGTCGGCACCGCTGAACCCCCACGAGGCTTTGTTAATTGGGTCGAACATATAGGCGAGAAAACTGTCGGAGCCTGGCGCGACACCCTCTCGATCCTTGGATTTCTGGGGCTCACGCTGCACCGGCTGTTCCGCACTGCTATCATGCCCTGGCGCCTGCGCCGCGCCGCGCTGGTTTCCCAAATGGAGGAAGTCGGATTTAAGGCTCTGCCCATCGTCAGTCTGATGGGTTTTCTGATCGGGGTGGTTCTGGCGTTTCAGGGCGCTACACAATTGAAACAGTTCGGTGCCGAGATTTTCGTGGTCGAGCTGATCTCGATCTCGGTGCTTCGTGAGCTTGGCATTCTGTTGACCGCAATCATTGTCGCGGGCCGATCCGGTTCAGCCTTCACCGCGTCGATCGGTTCGATGAAGGTGCAGGAAGAAATAGACGCGATGCGAACGCTCGGGCTGGACCCGATTGAGGTTCTGGTCATCCCGCGCGTTCTGGCTCTGCTCATCATGCTGCCAATACTCGGGTTTGTGGCTGATATGGCCGGTCTGATCGGCGGCGCATTGATGAGTTGGATCGATCTGGGCGTGAGCCCCGGTATGTTTATCACCCGGCTCAAAGAGAACACGGGCGTCTGGCAGTTGGCCGTCGGCATGATCAAGGCTCCGTTCTTTGCACTGGTCATTGGCGTCATTGCCTGCTGGCAGGCCATGCAGGTCAAAGGTTCGGCCGAAAGCGTTGGCCAAAGGACAACCGCATCCGTCGTCCAGTCCATCTTTATGGTGATCGCCATCGACGCCCTATTTTCAATCTTCTTCTCAGAAGTTGGGGTCTGATATGGACGGCTCGACCCAACAGAAACCCGTACACGCAGACGCGCAGCGCGAGGCTGTTATCCGCGTCCGAAATCTGACCAACCGATTTGGTCCGCAGGTCGTTCATGACAACCTGAACCTCGACGTTTGGCGGGGCGAGGTTCTGGGTATCGTTGGTGGTTCGGGTACGGGCAAGTCGGTTCTGCTGCGCACGATCGTGGGGTTGAACAAACCCGCCTCCGGCAGCATCGAAGTTCTTGGCGTCGATGTGCTGAACGGCCCCGAGGAAGACCGGCGGCGCATTGAAAAACACTGGGGCGTCGCCTTTCAGGATGGCGCACTGTTCTCATCCCTGACTGTTTTGCAGAACGTGATGGCACCGCTGCGCGAGCACACCAAGCTCAGCGAAAGCCTGATGCAGTCTTTGGGCGGCCTCAAGATCAGTCTTGTTGGCCTGCCTCAGTTGAGCTGCGGCAAGTTTCCCTCGGAACTGTCCGGGGGTATGCGAAAGCGCGCAGCATTGGCCCGCGCCTTGGCACTGGACCCGGAAATCGTGTTTCTGGACGAACCTACCGCTGGTTTGGATCCGATCGGCGCAGCTGCCTATGATGAGCTGATTGGAGAGCTTCAACACGCGCTTGGACTGACCGTTTTCATGGTCACGCATGACCTGGACAGCCTGTATGCCATTTGCGACAGAGTCGCAGTACTTGCAGAAAAACGCGTCCTGGTTGAAGGTCCGATTGAAGAAATGACCAAGGTAGACCATCCTTGGGTACAAGAATATTTCACCGGCCCCCGCGCTCGTGCGGCGCAAAAGAAGGGGTAGGGACAGGTAGAGGCGATGGAAACCCGAGCGAACTACATCCTTATCGGCGCGTTCACCCTTGCGGGTATTCTCTGCGCATTTGGCTTTTTCCTGTGGTTGGCCAAATTCGAAGTGAACCGCCAATACGCTTATTATGATGTGTTGTTCGACAATGTCTCGGGCCTGTCGGCCGCGGGTGGTGTCAGCTACAATGGCTTGCCGGTCGGTCAGGTCATATCGCTGCGGCTGGACGATGACGATGCGTCCAAGGTCAGGGTGCGGATTGAGGTCGACGCCGACATCCCGGTTACCGAAGACACAATCGCGCAACTGCAATCTCTTGGTGTGACTGGCGTGAGCTATGTCGAGCTTTCTGGCGGTGCACCAAACGCCAAACGTCTATCCGAAGACAGTGTCATCAAAAGTAAACGCAGCGCCATTCAATCCCTGTTCGAAGGCGCGCCCAAGGTGTTGGATGAAGCGATCACCCTTTTGCAGGATCTGAATTCCATCGTGGACGATAAGAACCGCAAGGCCGTTTCGGACATTCTGGATAATCTGGCGTCGGCATCGGGACGGCTGGACAAAACGCTTTCGGATTTCGAAACACTGTCCGGAGATCTTGGTGGTGCCGCGAAAGAGATCGGAGCATTCACCAAGCGACTTGATCAGTTGGCCGATACGGCAGAAACCACGCTAACAACCGGTACCGATACGCTCAAGAGCGTCAAGACAGCCGCAGAGTCCGCTAAAGGGGCATTGGATGGCGCCAAAGAAACGCTGGCCACAGCGGATCGTGTCATCCAGCAGGATGTACGCCCATTCATAGAGCGGGCATCAAACCTTGCCGAACATCTGACGGTGTTGTCCGAAGAAGGCAGCGTTACCCTTGCTACAGTTACAGAGACGTTCCTGAACGCAAACAAGACACTAGGGTCGATCACATCGGCCATGGAAACTGCCAAGACCACCCTTACATCAGCCGAGCGGGCCTTTGATTCAGCCAACCGTGTCATGGATGAGGATGTGTCCGCTGTCGTTGCAGATATTCGTCGGGCGGCGGATCAGGTTGCGACCACCGTTTCGAATGTCACCGACAAGATCGACAAAATATCCACTGACATCCTGAGCGCATCGAAATCCGCATCGGAACTGTTGGGAACCATCGATGGGATCGTTCAGGAAAACCGTCGGCAGGTTTCCGATTTCCTGCGGGTCGGGTTGCCACAGTTCGTCCGCTTCGTCGAGGAATCGCAGCGGTTGGTGATTGGCCTCGATCGTCTGGTGGACAAGATAGAACGTGATCCCGCACGCTTCCTGCTGGGCACTCAAGCATCGGAGTTTCGCCAATGATTAGGCCCTTTCTACTGACACTGGCGATAGCTTCGCTTAGCGGGTGCGCTGGCTTGGGGACCCTGAAGCAGGCGTCGAAACCCAACGACCTGTATCTACTGACACCCAAAAGCACGTTTTCATCTTCGCTTCCGCGTATTCGAAAACAGATAGTGGTGGAAGAACCGACAGCGACGGCTGCGGTCAACACCGATCAGATCGCGATCCAGCCGACACCGCTACAGGTGCAATATCTGCCGCGTGCACGCTGGGTGGATCGTGCGCCACTTATCGTTCAATCCCTGTTGGTAGAAAGCTATGAGAACAGCAACAAAGTAGCTGCAGTCGGCAAATCCACCGTTGGATTACGTGCAGACTATCTCGTTGTTCCCGATCTGCGTGAGTTCCAAGGGATCGTCATTGCTCAAGACGGGAACTCAAGAACGATCCAGATCGAGGTTCGCCTGAACATCAAAATCATCGACGAATTTGAAGACCAGATCATTGCCTCCAGTTCGTTTGAAGAAAAAGTTGTATCCGCCAGTGAAAAGACGCCCGATCTGGTCAGAGCGTTTGATCTGGCACTGGGTCGGACAATGCGGGATGCAGTCGAGTGGAGTGTACGCAAGATCAACACGCACGCGGCCAACAATCCAAGACCATCCATCAACTAGTACGGATGTAGCGCGGCTGCCGCCTGAGCGGCAGCCAATGAGCATTATTGCGAGAGCGTCTCTGCCAAGCGCATCAGGGTGACGGCCTCAGCCCGGTAGCCAAAGGGATCAGTACCTTTGGACTCGTTGGCTAGGGCAATCGCATCGTCATAGGACCATTCGCCAAGATACTCTCCCCCCCGCAGCAATTGCCCAAACCCAGCAATCGCATAGGAAAAGTGCACATCATCGTTCGATACCCCCTGCCCCAATAGGATTGGCTGTTCAATCAGCTGACTATCCGTTGCCCCGGGTGATTTGTAACGCAGCTTGAGATACCCAAGTTCCTCTGATCCCTCGGGTGCCGTTTCGGTCGCATAACGCAGGGGACCATTGCGGATTGCATCCGAACCAACTGGCGTCACTTCGTAAATTGCGGTGACAGAATGGCCGGCGCCGATATCACCCGCATCAACCTTGTCATTCGAAAAATCCTCACGCCGCAAGGCACGGGTTTCATATCCGATCAGACGGTATTCCGCGATCTGGGCCGGATTGAACTCGACCTGAATTTTCACGTCATTGGCAATCGGAAACAAAGCACCGGTTAGCTGATCAACCAGAACCTTCCGCGCTTCTCCCAATGTGTCGATATAGGCGGCTTGACCGTTACCATGCTGCGCCAGCGCCTGCATCGTGGCGTCATCCAGATTACCGCGACCAAAGCCCAGAACGCTGAGGAATGTACCGCTGTCACGCTTTTTCGCGATGAAGTCTTCAAGCGCATCAGGATTCGAAAGTCCGACGTTGAAATCACCATCCGTCGCCAGAATGACCCGTGTCACTTCCCCATCCGACGCCATACCTTCAGCCACCTGATACGCTTGCTGCAAGCCTGCCTGACCAGCGGTCGAGCCACCGGCCTCAAGCTGTTCCAGCGCTGACAGGATCTTGGTGCGTTCAGATGCCGATGTCGGCTCCAGCACCTGACCCGCGCTGCCGGCGTAGGTCACAATCGAGACTTGATCCTCGCGCCGCAACTCGGACAACAACAGGCGGAACGATTGCTTGAGCAGGGGCAGCTTGTTTGCGTCCTGCATCGAGCCTGAGGTGTCGATCAGGAAGACCAGATTCAGCGGCGGGCGGTCATCAATCTCGGGCGTCGCACCCTGAATGCCGATGTGGACAAGCTGTGTTCCTTCATTCCAAGGCGTCGGCGTCACGGTGATCGTCGGCCTGAACGGCACATCCCCTTCGGGCGCCGGATAGGAATAAGGAAAATAGTTCACCATTTCTTCGACCCGTACCGCGTCTTTCGGAGGCAGATGGCCACTCATCAGCGAGGATCGGACGATCGAGTAAGATGCCGTATCAACATCGATAGAAAACGTGGAAACCGGATCTTCGGCAGTAACTTTTAATGGATTGGTTTCGCCGTTGGAGAAAGCTTCGGTATTTTGCTCTGGCGTGATGCTCGGTTCGACCACGCCCCCCAGCAAACCGGCGGTGGCCCCACCTTGCGCCGCAAATCCCTGCACCCGTTTGGAGGAGGGTGCTATCGCCTCTTCAACTGCAACCGGGGCTTCAACAACGGGTTCTTCCAGCGTGACTTCTGGCAGTTCATCAGCAAGGTCAGTCTCGGAAGACAAAGCCGACACCTGCGGTGCGGCCGCTCTGTTTTCAGACCGGGATGTCGGATTCACCACGATATCCCGCGTTTGCGGGACAATCATGACAAGGGCAACCGCGGCAACTGCAGTCGTCGCAGCTAATGCGCCACGATGTGAGAGGGCATTCAACATGGATTTCGCTCCTTCTGTCATGCGAGCCAAAAAGCCTCGCTTGACAGTGGGACGCGTCCCGACACGCGATCCTTGGATTTGGGCAAAATTTTTCTGCGCCATATCTAGATTTTCGGACCGACGTTTTGCATCAGGCGCGGGCATTGCCGCATCCATCAGGGTTTTCAGATCATCGAGCTCATCACTCATTGGCAAGCTCCTCTTGTTTCATGGCACGTAGGCGATTGCGAACCTCGGATAAACGCCAGGACACCGTACCTTCTGACACGCCCAGGACATTTGCTGCCTGTGCGTGTGTCATGTCATCCTCCAATGTCAGCGCCAGCGTTTCACGCAACTCGTCCGGAAGGGAGTTCATTGCCTGCTGCAGCCAGTTCATCGCCTCGGTCGCTTCTACGGCTTCTGCCCTGCGCATCTGTTCAACATCGCCCCACCCGGATGCAGCCCGATCCCGGCTGGCCTGTCGCCGACGCGCATCCTCGGCAGCGTTGACGACGACACGGTAGAGCCATGTGGTGAATTTGGCCTGTGCCCGGAACCCTGCGATCTTGGCAGGTAAGGCCGCACAGATATCCTGTGTCAGATCTTCGGCTGCTTCTGCCCGTCCCGTTAACCGAAAGGCCAACCGGAACATGCGATCATAGTGACGCGCAAGCAGGGTGGCGAACGCATCCGCGTCACCACCAGCAGCAGCCTTGGCCAGGTCTTCATCCGAAGTCATCATTCGCATCTCGAACAGTAAGACGCAGGCCAACCCCCGATCCTTGGCAACGGGCGAAAATTATTTCTTCGACTTAACTCAGAAATGGCTGGCCGTAGCTTTCTGCCAGTCCGCAGCGTAGAGTTCGGGAACCGCATCCCCCAGCAAAGCCCCGTCCTCGATAAAGCTATATAGCTCAGCGTATGAATGTTCCCGTTCATCCGCCGTACGACGGCGTATATCGGATGGGCGCAGATCAGATACTTTCTCTTTACCCATAGCCCCCAGAATCTCACGAAAGCTTTCCAGCGTTGCGTCATGAAAACGGTGCACCCGCTTGCGTTTCTGGGGAACATTCACCGCGCGACCCCGGATCGGGTCTTGCGTTGCTACGCCAGAAGGGCAGCGGTTGGTGTTGCAATGCAAGGCCTGAATGCAGCCCACAGCAAACATCATGGCGCGAGCCGCGTTACACATATCGGCACCCAATGCGAATTTCTCGATCATGTCATAGCCGGTTGCGACCTTGCCAGAACAGATCACCCTGATTTTGTCACGCAGACCCACCCCTCGCAGGCAGTTGTTGACGAAAATCAAAGCCTCGTTCAGCGGCACACCCAGACGGTTGGTGAATTCAACAGGTGCAGCCCCTGTGCCGCCTTCAGCTCCATCAACGGTGATGAAATCGGGCAATATACCCGTTTCCAGCATCGCCTTGCAGATCGCCATGAACTCGGACTGGTTACCAATGCAAAGCTTGAACCCGACGGGCTTGCCACCGGACATTTCCCGCAGATGCTGAACAAAGTGCATCAGACCTGTAGGGCCCTCAAACGCAGAGTGGATTGGCGGCGAGATCACATCCTGATGCGCAGGTACGCCCCGGATTTCGGCAATTTCCTCATCCACCTTAGCTGCAGGCAGTACCCCACCATGAGATGGTTTGGCCCCCTGCGACAGCTTGATCTCAATGGCCTTTACGACATCTTTCTTGGCTTTTTCCGCGAATTTGTCCTTGTCAAAACCCCCATCGGGTCGGCGGCATCCAAAGTAACCTGTGCCAATCTGCCAAATGATATCGCCACCTTCAGCTAGGTGATGCGGTGAAAGCCCACCTTCGCCGGTATTATGAGCAAAACCTCCGTCTTTGGCACCACCATTCAGCGCCTTGATGGCATTTGCGCTGAGCGCTCCGAAACTCATGGCTGAGACGTTCAGGCGCGAAGCGTTATAAGGTTTTTCGCACTGTGGGCCGCCCAACATGATGCGTTCTTCGGATTCCGACACATCCTTGGGCGCAAGCGAATGGTTCGCCCGGTGATAGCCGACGGTCATGATGTCGTACTGGGTGCCAAAAGCCTGCGTATCCACCTGCCCCTTTGCCCGCGAATAGACCAGCGCGCGAACGATCCTGTTGAACGGGCGGCCGCTTTCGTTGGTTTCCACAAAATACTGCCGGATTTCGGGGCTCACAAATTCCAGCATGTAGCGAAAGTGGCCCAGAACAGGGTAGTTATTCAGCACGTTGTGCTTGGTGGTCAGCATGTCATAGAGCCCGACCACAGCGTATGGGATCAAAATGATCAGCAACCAATGAACGGGCGGCCAGTAGAGCCCCAATATCAATGTCAGAGGCAGCACCACATAGGTCACCGCGTAGTAAATTCTGCGTACAATCATTTTGTTCTCCCTAGGTGACGCTGATCAGAGCGTGGCCTTGAGTTCCTTGACCCAGTTATCCCATTGTGCGTGGTCGCCTTTGGCCAGCAGGATGCCCTCTTTCAGTTTGGACATGCCAAATCCCCAGGCCATCTTGCTGTCGATATGCGGCGGCATCACCAACTCTCCGGGGGTTACCATGGCGTCGATGATAAAGGGCTTGGTGCTGGCCTTGGCCTGAGCGATCGCATCTTTGATATCGGCCGCGTGTTCGACCCGAACACCGTCACCGCCACAAACCTTGGCGTATTCTGCAAAATCCGGGTTCACTAAGTCAGTCGCAGCTGGGTTCAGAGGATAGCCCGACACCTCCATCTCCATCTTCACGAAACCCAGTGTCTGGTTGTTGAACACGATCACCTTGATCGGCCAGTCATAGCGCACAGCCGTCACAAAATCCTGCATCGACATGCCAAACCCGCCATCCCCGCAGAAGGTCCAGACTTCACGGCCCGGATCAAGTGCTGCGGCGCCCAGTGCGGACGGCAGGCCCGAGCCTAAGGAGGAGTGGTTGAAGGATCCCACCATCCGGCGTTCGCCTTGCATCCGTGTCTGCCGCGCAACCCAGACGGTGCATTCACCAATATCCATGGCAAACACCGCATCATCAGAGGCCTGGTTGGAAATCTCCCGCGCAAACAGCTGCGGATGCAGCGGTTCGGCATCCCGTTCCAGACTGGCATCCTTGTCCTGCTGCTTCAGCCATTTGGTGCACAGCTTGACCTGATGATCGGCAAACTTGCGATCTGCCTTGGCATCTACCTTTGGCAACAAAAGATCCAGCGTCGCCCCAACATCCCCCAACAAGCCCGAAGCTATTGGCGCACGGCGACCCAGATGTTCAACATTTCGATCGATCTGAATGATCTTGGCCTTTTCCGGCAGGAACCATTCATAGGGGAAATCTGTCCCCAACATGACAAGCACATCGCAATCACGAACGGCATGATAACCGCCCGGATTGCCGATCAGGCCAGTCATCCCGACAACATTGGGGTCGTCATAGTCGAAGATGTCTTTGCCTTTTAGTGAATGCGCAATCGGTGCGTTCAGCTTTTCGGACAACGCAAGAACCTTGTCTTTTGCGTCGCGACATCCGACACCGGCAAACAGGGCAACCTTTTTGCCTGCGTTGATGAGTTCAGCGGCACGATCAATTTCACATGCAGGCGGGATCAGGGTTGAAGGGTGTTTGAGGATCGGATGGAGCTGATGCAGGCTGGGTACTTGTTGTTCTGAGACATCAATCGGCAGTTCGATCCGCACCACCTCGCGATTGATCAGTGCTCGCTGAACCGCAATCTGTGCCAGACGGGGCATCTGATCCGGAGTATGGATCACGGCCTGAAAACCGCAGACATCCTCGAAAACCTTTTCGAGATTGACCTCCTGATGGTAACCAGTGCCGCGTTCGCGATGTGCGATCTGACCGGTAATGGCCACGACCCCGGCCCCCTCGCGCCGCGCGTTGTAAAGACCGTTGATCAGGTGCAACGCCCCCGGCCCCACTGTACCGGCACAAATCCCGATGCCTCCCGTCAGATGAGATTGGGCATAGGCCGCATAGGCCGCGTTCTCTTCATGCCGGACGCCAATCCACTCGAACCGATCATCGCTGCGCATCACCTCGAGCAGCGGATTGAGCGCATCCCCGGTTACGCCGAAGATCTGCCGCCCCCCTGCATCCGCCAGAATGTCCAGCAACACTTTACAAACAGAATTGGATGTCATGACCTGCCCTCTGGTAGCGGACCCTGCGGTGCCGTTTCGATACCAATCGTGGAGTATCTTGGGGTAGAATTGCAAGAGTTTGAACCGGTTACGACCATAGCAAGCGGATTCGTGAACTCTCGTCAGCTGGTCGATCCTGACCCAGAGCGGTTGATCCGGGTTCAGGCAGACGATATGCCAAAGGCAAGTTGAGGCTGAGCAAGGTTTTCATCAGTGGCAAAAACGGCAACTGCATTCAGGGAACGCGCCTTGATGTATACATCCGTTTTTGTGGGCGGCGCAGCAGGTTCGTTGTTGCGCGAAGCGTTCTCTCTTGAAATTCCCGGCGCCCCTTTTCTGACCGCCACTTTCGGCATCAACATAGTGGCCTGTTTCATTCTGGGATGGCTTTATGCGATCCGGCACAAGGTTCATGCACATGTCTTGCATCTGGGTGCAGTGGGGTTTTGTGGTGGGTTGTCCACCTTTTCATCGTTTGTAGCTGAGCTTGAGCGTATTGCCGAAACCAATGGCTGGGCTGTGATCATCGCGCTGGCCGCCGAGATCATAGTGGGTCTCGCTGCCGCTATGCTTGGTGAAGCCATTGGCCGTACATTTCATTCCGAACGGCCACCCGAATGAACGATCTGTATCTGCATACTATGTTTGGCCTTGGCGGCGGGCTGGGAGCGGTGTTGCGACACTGGATCGCGCTTCGAGTGACCCATGACCTGCCCTTTTCCACCCTCATCGTGAATGTCCTTGGCAGTCTGCTGCTTGGGGTTTGGATCGGTTATCTCGGTGGGCCGGTCGAGATGGGCGAAGAGCAAAAGCGTCTTGTCTTTGGCTTTTGTGGCGGATTCACGACATTCTCCAGCTTCGCTTATCAATCGCTTCAACTACACCGGGAACGCACCATAGCGCTTGCCGCAGGCAACATTCTTCTCAGTCTTGCGCTGTGTTGGATTGCCCTGTGGCTTGGCCTGTTCCTGATGCGTTAATGCGCGTGAACTGTGGCTTGTGTGCCCGGCTTTGGCGCCTTGCAAAAGAACAACAGCGGTATCGTCGCCAGCGCCAACAAACCCAGATTATTGAACACTGTCAGATATGAGATCAGCTCAGCCTGACGGGATATTTCCTGACCCAGAATGGCCGCGCCCTGAGCACTGTCAGGCGTCAAACCAAGCGGCTCCAGATAGGCCTGCGCTGCCGGATTGTAGGGCGTCACATTCTGGCTGAGGTTGGCCGTGTTCGTCTGTAATCCGCGCACGACCCAGGTTCCGACCAGCGCGATGCCAACCGAAGAGCCAAGCTGGCGTGTTACGTTGAACAATCCTGAAGCCTCGTCCTGCCGACGTTGGCTGATGCTTTCAAAAGCGAGGATCGAAAGGGGAACAAAGACCAGCCCCATGCCCAGGCCACTGACCGCACCGGGCCATGCCAATTGCCAGAATCCCGCGTTCAGATTGAGCATACCCAGCATGAAGTTTCCGATTGCCGTCAGCAAAAGGCCCAGACCTGCCAGCACGCGAGGGTCAAAACGAGTTACCAAAACTGAACCCGTGACAACCATCGAAGCCCCGGCTGCGATACCGCGCGGAATGAACAGATGCCCGGATTCGATGACGGGATAGTCCAGCAGGCTCTGAACAAAGGTCGGCAGGATCGCGATGCCACCGAACAGGGACACAGCAAAACCGGCAATGATCAGATTGGACAGGGCAAAGTTGCGATCTGCAAACAGGCGCAGATCAACAATCGCACCCTTTTTCGTCACGGCATGGATAATGAACCCAAGCGTTCCGAGAAGCGAAGCGATAACGGCCACCTGAATGACCCGAGACGACAACCAGTCCTTGGTCTCACCCTGATCGAGCACGAATTGCAGACAGCCGATGCCAATTGCGAGCATGGCCAGACCCGCCCAGTCGATTTTTACATCTTCGGTTTCATCATCGGGCAACTCACCGGCCAGCAACAACAGCGCCATCGCCGCAACGGGCAGATTTACGAAGAATACCATGCGCCACGAAAAATATTCGGTCAAAATGGCACCCACCGTCGGGCCAAGGACTGGCGCAACAACAACGCCAAGACCAAAAACTGCCATCGCCTGACCACGTTTTTCGCGCGGGAACGCATCGAACAGAATGGATTGCGACAGCGGTATCAGAAAGGCGCCAAACATGCCCTGGGCCAGACGGAACACCACGATGGTCTCAAGGCTCCACGACAGACCGCACATCATCGACATTGTCGCAAATCCTGTTACCGCAGTCAGGATCAATCGCCGCCGCCCAACGCGCCGGGCCACGAACCCGGTGAGCGGCATGATCACGACGGCGGAAACGATATAGCTGGTCAGGATCCACGTCGCCTGATCGGTGGTTGCTCCAAAAGCGGCCTGAATATGGGGTAGTGCAACATTGACGATGGTGCTGTCCAACACCTCGAGCATGGCACTGAGTACAACGGCGACCACGATGACCGGGTTAACCCGGCCAGCGGCGGCACCTGCCATTGTCATTGCGATGCCTTGGGTGTCACGGTGGTGTCGACGGTCACCTTGCTGCTGCCACCGACGCGCAGCGGTGCATCCGTCGGATCAAGCTCGACCCTGACCGGGAAACGCCGGGTGACTTTGACCCAATTGCCGCTGGAATTCTCAGACGGCAAGAGCGAGAACGTATCACCCGACCCGCGTCCGATCGAGGCCACCGTGCCTGTCAGCTGTATGCCGGGAAGCATATCGATCTCGATCTTCACAGGCTGACCGGGGCGAATACGCGGCAGAGATGTTTCCTTGAAGTTTGCATCGACCCACCAATCAGATGACTCGACGATGGAAAACTGCGGCGAGTTTGCCGATACCGACGATCCGGGACGCAAGGTCAGATTGGCAACCCAGCCATCGGCTGCGGCATAGACTTTGGTCCATGCCAGATCGGCTTGTGCAATCTCCAACTGGGCCTGCGACGACAGAATGTCATCCTGCTTGGCAGCCAGACCGCTCTCCAGTGCCAGCAGGCTGGACTTGCTTGTGGTCAGGCGCGCTGATGCCTGCGCAAAGGCCGAGGTGGTCTGGTCCAGAGAGGCCTGTGCAATATCTCCTGTCGAGAACAGCGCTTTGGCGCGTTCCAGATTGTTCTGCGCAGTATCAAATGCCGATTGAGCGCTATCAACTTCGGCCTCTGCCGACGGAAGCTGTGTCGCAAAGGATTTTGCCTGTTGTTCGGCGCTGTCCAGATCGGCTTTGGCCTGATCGACAGACGCACGGAACTGCGTTTCGTCGATGGTGAACAAAAGGTCCCCAGTTTTGACCTTTTGGTTTTCGACCACTGACACCTCGGCGACCTGTCCGGTCACCTGTGCGGCAACATTGATGATATTGGCGCCGACATAGGCATCCTTAGTTGACGGATATCTCTCTTCATGCCTCCAAAACAGGAAAAGGCCAATCGCGATGGCAACAAGCATGGCGACAACCGCAACAGCTTTGAGAGACTTCATGTGCCTGTATCCTTTTGCCTTGTTCGCGATCGATCACATAACGTGCATGTGCATCCGAATGGCCAGGTTGCCCAATATCCAGACTGTGCCAAGAATGATGATCAGCAATACCATTGTCGAGAACAGGACGAGGTCGAGATCTTCGCGGCTGCTGCGACGCCGGTCGATGTGCAGGAAATACACAAGCTGGACGATTAGCTGTGCAAGGCCCAGCAATCCAATAGTCAGGTATACACCTTTGGTTTCGATGCCAAAGTAGTAGGCAATCGCAAAAACGGCCAGTGTCAGCAGCAGAGAACCGCCATAACCGATGACATAACGACGGCGTTCACGGCGGTGCATCTCGGTACGCTTATCCATAGGTCAGCCCTCCGAAATAGACGATGGTAATGATGCCGATCCAGATCAGATCTAGGAAGTGCCAGAACAGCGCCAGTCGCATCACGCGTGAAATCACAAGGTCCGTCATACCCATGACCCTGAGCTGAATGCCAAGCACAATCAGCCAGAGGCAGCCCGCAGCGACATGCAGCCCATGCAGGGGAACCAGACCATAAAATGCGGATAGAAAACCGCTGCGCTGTGGTATTCCCCCCTGTTCAGCCATCGCCATGAAATCGCGGATTTCCAGCACCAGAAAGCTGATCCCAAGAACAAGGGTTACCCCAAACCAAAGCACGATCCGGGCGCGTGGCAGATTGTATTTCAGCGCCAGCATGGCAAGCCCGACCGTCAGGCTGCTGGTCAGAAGGATCAGGGTCTGGGCGAAGATGCTCTTCAGATCGAACAGTTCATGCGGCCCCGGCCCGCCCGCCTGCGCGTCTATCATCGTAATGTAGATCGCGAACATCAGCCCGAAATAGACCAGATCGCTCATCAAGAAGACCCAGAAGCCGAAGGTAACAACCTCACTCGACTTGTGGGCGCTGGCATGATCTTCTCCCAGGTTCAGACCGGGATAGCTGTGGGATGGCGCTCGCCTCATGTCACGGCCTCCAGATCAGGACGGGCCAGTCCGCGGTTTTCAGGGGCAGTTTCGTGATCACGGTCTACTGCGGCCGCACTGTGAACGATCGCCAGCCAGGCTTCGTGTTCTTTGCGCACTTGTTCGGCCGTGATGACCTCTTCTGTGTCTGTATCAAAGCTCCAGACGATGATCGACAGAATGATCAGCACGGTCATTAACGCAGCCAGCCACCAGATCCACCAGACCAGCGCGAACATCCAGATCCCACTGACAACACACAGTATGAAACCGATCGATGTATTGCGCGGCATCACGATGTCTTCATATTCGTCTGGCGTTGGATAGGCGTCACCGCGTTCCTTTGCGGCAGCAAAGTTGTCGCGATCAGTGACATTCGGAATGATGGCAAAATTATACGGTGGCGGCGGTGCCGGGATCGACCATTCCAGCGTCCGTGCATCCCACGGATCGCCCACTGGCACACGGGTCTTTTCGCGGTCGCGGATACTGACCCAAAGCTGCACCAATACTGACAATAGTGCGGCGAGGATAACCAGCGCACCAAGAACGGCGACGATCATATAGGGATGGAAACTGGGGTCTTCCCAGCTGTAGGAACGGCGCGGCATACCCATCAGGCCGACAAAGTACAGTGGCAGAAAGGTCAGCATGAAGCCGACGGTCCAAAGCACCACGGTCACCCTGCCCCAGAACTCGTTCAGGCGGAAACCGAAAGCCTTTGGGAACCAATAGTTGTATCCGGCAAGCAAACCGAACAGCACGCCCGGCAGCAGCACGTTATGGAAATGCGCGACCAAAAACAGGGTGTTGTGAACCTGATAATCAACGGTCGGGTTGGCCAGGGTCACTCCGCTGAGCCCGCCAATGACGAACAGCATCAGGAAGGCCAGACCATACAGCATCGGAACCGAGAACCGGATTCGTCCACGCCACAGCGTCGCCATCCAGTCATACACCTTCACACCTGTCGGAATTGCGATCAACATCGTGGCAATACCGAATACTGCGTTGATCAGAGCGCTTTGGCCCATGGTGAAAAAGTGATGCAGCCAGACAGTAAATGACAGCACCGCAATGGACATGGTGGCTATGACCAGTGAGTTGTACCCGTAAAGCCGTTTCGCCGAGAACGTGGCGAAGACCTCGGAATAGATACCATACGCGGGCAGCACCAGCAGATAGACCTCAGGATGGCCGAACAGCCAGAACAGGTTGGCATAGTTCATCATGTTGCCGCCAAGGTCGTTGGTGAAGAAGTGGAAATCCAGATAGCGGTCAGCTGCCAGCAGCAGCGCGGCAACCCCAAGCGGCGGCATGGCGAAAATAATCAGGATCGAGCTGCAGATGATTGTCCAGCAATACATCGGCAGCCGCATGAACTTCATCCCCGGCGCGCGTAGCTTGTAGATCGTAACCGCAAAGTTAATGCCCGTCAGCGTCGTTCCGATACCCGAGACGACAATGGCCCAAATCCAGTAGTCAGGCCCGACGCCCGGATTGAAGGCTGCGCCCGTATAAGGCGGATAGGCTGTCCAGCCACCGGTCGAGAACTCGCCCACAACCAGAGATACCATAAGCATCATGCCAGCAGAGACGGTCAGGCCCAGACTGATCTGGTTCATCACCGGAAAGGCGACATCCCGCGCCCCGATCATCAACGGCACCAGAAAGTTTGCCACACCGAACACAAAAGGCACCGCGACAAAGAAGATCATGATCGTGCCGTGGGTGCTGAACAATTCGGCAAAATGCTCGGCCTCGAGGAACCCGTCACCCGGACCCGCCGCTTGCTGCGCGCGCATGACCACACCCTCAAGCACACCACGTGCCAGCATCACGATTGCAAATACAATGTACATGATACCGATCTTCTTGTGATCGGCGCTGGTCAGCCAGTTTCGCCAGAGCGGTCCCCAAAGTCGGAACCATGTCAGCAGACCCAAAACGGCCACAACGCCAACGATCACTATGCCAGCAGCAGCATTGGCGACGATTTCATTCGTATTCGGGTTCTGGATAAGCCCCGCGATCGGGAATGCGTCCCAGTTCAGACGACCAAAGAAACCGCTATCGGTGGATGTCATTGGCTCGCCTCCTGACCAAATTCGGTCGTGCCGGGTTGCTGATCCAGCGGCAATGCCTTGCCGCTATGGTATCGGTGCAGGATCGTGTGGAACAGATCGCCGTCGTCCAATTTGAAGTAGAGAGCATTCTCGGGCATTTGCGTGGTTCCCAGCGCGGCCTGAACCTCATCCCGATCCGTGCGCATGGCTAGGGTCTGATAGGTCGTCGGATCCAGAAGAATGCCATTGCCGCGTACCTTCTCAACCCAGGCATCGAACTCATCCGGCTGCATCGCGACTGTTTGGAACTTTTGCTTGGTAAAGCCGCGGCCGTTGTATTGCGTGTTCTCACCCTGCATCGTTTCGGGCTGATCTGCCACCACATGCAGCTGGGTTGTCATCCCCGGCATGGCATAGATCTGACCTGCCAGAGCGGGAATCATGAAGGATTGCATCACGGTATCGGTCGTCAGTGTCATCGCCACCTGTTGTTTGACCGGTATGCCCAGCTCACCCACGCTGGCGATGCCGAGATCGGGATAGATGAACAACCATTTCCAATCCAGGCCCACGACCTGCACTCTCAAAGCAGGTTCATCACCGAAGGGTGCAGCATAAGGGTCCAGCCGATGTGTCGCTTTCCATAAGTAGAAGGAAAGAATGGCGACGATCACGACCGGAACGCCCCACATCAGGAACTCGAGCTTTGCCGAGAAATCCCAATCGGGCCGGTAGGCTGCGGTGCCACCTTTGCGGCGACGGTATCGCAGGGCGATGAGCGGGACGAGCAGCAGAACAGGAATAACAGCAATCAGGATCAAGCCCGTTGCCCGCAACAGATGCGTTTTCTGGACTGCTGCGATCGGACCCTGTGGATCCATGAAACTGTCACTCGCTCCGGCCACCTGCGCCGAAGCAAACAAAACTGCAATTGCCGCCAGTATTGGCACTGACGCAAGGGACAACCTGAAAATGCTCACGCCCACCCGTCCTTTCATGCCCTCGATTCCGTCCAACTATCGGCAAAGTCATGAAATTTCTCAAGGTTTTTTCCAAACCGGTGATTGTCAGGGCCACCGGGCATTCAACCGCTGGCTTGATCGAACAACCAGCCTGTTGACTTGCCTCTTAAGGCAGGCGAGACCGGTTCATGATGCGTATATTTCTTTTGCTCCTTAGCCTGACCTTGTTTGGAACCAATGTTGCCGCACAAAATCGGGCGGCGGTTGAACAACAGTTTCAGAACTGGCTGCAACAAGAGGTCTGGCCTAAAGCCCGTGCCAAAGGCGTTTCTCGTCAAACCATGAACCAGGCCTTTGCTGGCGTCACGCTGAACTGGGATCTTCCCGATCTGGTGCCACCGGGCACCAAAGCCAGCACACCCAAAAAACAGCGGCAGGCCGAGTTCGGATCACCGGGAAAATACTTCAATGCCGGGTCAGTTCAGGGTGCAACATCGGTTGGCCGCAAAATGGCTGCACGTCATGCGGCGACTTTAGCCCGCATCGAGGCACAAACCGGGGTTCCGGGACGTATCATTCTGGCTGTTTGGGGACGTGAAAGCGGTTATGGGCAGGTCGCAATCCGTCATGATGCATTCCAGGTCCTTGGCACCAAGGGCTTCATGAGTACTCGGTCAGATTATTTTACCGATGAGCTGATCGCCGCATTGCAAATCGCGGAAGCTGGGCATGTTTCAGGCAGGGCCATGAAAAGCAGCTGGGCTGGTGCATTGGGTCAGCCACAGTTTATGCCGTCGAGTTTTCTGAATTTTGCCGCAGATGGCAATGGCGACGGACGCGCGGACATCTGGGGGTCGACCGATGATACGCTCGCATCGATCGGCAATTACCTGGCCCGTCATGGTTGGGTAGCGGGCCGCGACTGGGGCTTCGAGGTATCAGTACCTTTATCTGTGTCCTGTACGTTGGAAGGCCCGGATCAGGGGCGGCCAATTCGGGACTGGGCGGCGATGGGTATCGCGCGAACCTCGGGCAAACCGTTTCCACCTCATGAACTGTCCGGTGAAGGATATCTCATGATGCCCGCCGGGCGAAATGGCCCTGCCTTTATCGTCACGCCGAATTTCTACGTTCTCAAAGACTACAATATGAGCGATCTCTATGCTCTGTTCGTCGGCCATGTTGGGGACCGCATTCAGTATGGGATGGGCAACTTCAGCAGTGGCTGGGGTAAAGTCGGTGGATTGTACCGATCTGATGTCGCCAGCATGCAACGTGCACTTGAGCAGCAGGGGCATGATGTGGGCGGAGCAGACGGGCTTCCCGGTTTTAAAACCCGACGTTCGATCGGCAGGTGGCAAGAGGCGACCGGTCAGCCACCCACGTGCTTTCCTGAAAGCCGTATGAAGTCACAACTCAAGCCCTGAAACACTCATCGTCAATGCACTCCAGCGCGCAGTAGCGAGTCGTAAAACCGACCAGCGATTCGGTTGATTTTGAGCTTTGGAGCCTCAGAAAACAAACGTTCTGGACTTAGGTTTTCCCTGCAAAAGACTCGGGCCTTCACAAAAATATCACGATGACACTGCCCCGCCTCAGAAAATTTCGAGCACCCCCCGGCTTTGGGTTTCTTTCTACCTTTGGTTGCTCAAATGACTGACCAAGCCTTTATCCCCTGCCCAAATAATGCCACGTTCTGCAGCAGTGAAAGTCGACTTTCGCAACCACCTCACCGACTGCAATCAAGAAAGCTGCGACGCAGTGTTCCTTGCGAATTGGCAAAACCAAAATCGAATTGAACTGAGTCCCAGCGGACGTCGGACAAATCAGGCTGCCGGATGCCACCCCCTTTTCAGAGTGCAATTCTGGCGCCGACAAATGGGAGCAACAACATGAATAAATTCATTCGAAACTCGCTGGCGGGGCTGCTGTCCTCGACCATGATCGCAGGTGCCGCCTTTGCTGCAGGCACCCATCCGGAAACCGGTGAGCCGCTGGCCGACGATCAGACCTTTATCTACCGCGTGCTTGATGAACACAGCTCGGTCGATCCGCAGGTTGTCGAAGATACTGACGGCGCTGATATCGTCCGTGACCTGTTCGAAGGTCTGATGAACCAGGACGAAAACGGCAACCTCGTTCCCGGGGTAGCGACAGACTTTACTGTCAACGATACCAAAGACGTCTACACCTTTACCCTGCGCGATAATGCCAAATGGTCAAATGGTGATCCGGTAACCGCAGGCGATTTTGTATACGCCTGGAAACGAGCCGTCGATCCCGCGCTGTCTTCTCCTTACGCGTGGTTCATGGAACTGATGTCGATTGAAAATGCGGCAGCAATCATTGCCGGTGAAAAGCCGGTTGACGAACTGGGCGTCAAAGCAATCGACGATCAAACGCTGGAAGTGAGACTGAGCGCACCCCTGCCCTACTTCCCGCAGATGACCACACATTCGACCACATTCCCGGCCCCGCAGAAGGTGATCGAAGAGTTCGGCGATGCCTGGACCAAACCCGGTAACATCGTATCGAATGGCGCTTATGTTCTGACCGAGCACCTGCCGCAGGAGCGTTCGGTTCGTGAGCGCAACGAAATGTACTGGGATAACGAGAACACCATCCTCGACAAAGTCGTTGCCCTGGTCATCAATGATGAGAACGTTGCCCTGACCCGCTATCTGGCAGGTGAACTGGATCGTACCGATGTTCCCGCAGGTCAGTTCCCGCGTCTGAGCAAAGAATATCCTGACGAGGCGATCAGCTATCCACGTCTGTGCAACTATTACTACACGTTCAACCTGTCCGAAGGTGGCCCCGAGGCATTCAAGGATCCGAACGTTCGTCAGGCCCTGTCCCTGGCCGTTGACCGTAAGATCATCACCGAGAACATCATGGCTGGCGGTCAGCCGCAGGCCTACACTTTCGCACCCGAAGCGACAGCAGGCTTTGACGTTCCGGAAGTGGAAATGGCGTCGATGTCGCAAGCCGAGCGTGACGAACTGGCCAAAGAACTGCTGGCTGCGGCGGGCTACGGTCCTGACAACCCACTGACCTTCTCGATGGTCTACAACACCTCTGAAGCGCACAAGAAAGTCGCCGTGGCGCTGAGCCAGATGTGGAAACAGAAGCTGGGTGCCAACGTCGAACTCGCCAACATGGAGTGGAAGATCTTCCTGGAAGAGCGCGGCAACCAGAACTTCGATCTGGCACGTGGCGCTTGGTGTGGTGACTATAACGAAGCATCCACCTTCCTCGATCTGCTGCAGTCGGATTCCGGCTACAACGACGGCAAGTACAACAATGCCCGCGTTGATGAGCTGCTGGCCGAAGCAAAGACAGCAGATGATGCAGCACCTCTGTACACCGAGGTCGAGCGTATCATCGCGCAAGAAACCCCTGTCATTCCGATCTATCACTATGCTGGCGTCTACATGATGGACAGCGACCTGGGGAACTGGCCGATCAATAACGTAGAGCAGAACTGGTATTCCAAGAACCTCTACAAGATCGCCGAATAATCATCCTAAATCGTGCTTTGCCCCGGAACCCTATCCGGGGCAAAGCCAATAATGGGGGCATGGAATGCTTGCCTATATCATCCGGCGATTGCTGATCGCCGTCCCAACGATCCTTTTGCTGATCGTTGCCAGTTTCTTTTTAATGCACTTCGCGCCAGGTGGACCCTTCACCTCGGAACGGCCACTGCCGCCGGCGGTTCTGGCCAATATCGAGGCGCGGTACGGGTTGGACCAGCCGCTGTGGAAGCAGCTCTGGGATTACCTGTACAACATCGTCGTGCATTTCGATTTCGGCCCGTCCTTCAAGTTTAAGGACCGCGACGTAAATGACATCATCGCGCAGGGTTTCCCGATCTCGCTGACCTATGGATCGCTGTCGTTTCTTGTTGCTACTTTTGTCGGTGTTAGCCTTGGGATTGCTGCTGCCATCAAGCACAACAGCTGGATCGACTATTTCGCCGTTGGTCTGGGCATCGCGGCGCAGGCACTGCCGAACTTCATCATGGGTCCGATCCTGATCCTGACATTTACCCTGTGGCTGGGATGGCTGCCAGGCGGTGGCTGGAATGGCGGTCAATGGCCCTATCTGATCATGCCCGTGATTGCGCTGGCGACGTCCTACATGGGATCAATCGCCCGGATCACGCGATCGTCGATGCTGGAAGTTCTGAACTCGAACTTCATCCGCACCGCCCGCGCAAAAGGTCTGCCGACAAGAACTGTGATCTGGCGCCATGCACTGAAGCCGACCCTGTTGCCAGTCGTATCCTATCTGGGTCCGGTCTTTGTCTACGTTCTGACCGGCTCGGTCTTTGTCGACATCTACTTCTCGACCGGCGGATTGGGACAGGCCTATGTGGGATCTGCTCTGTCTCGCGATTATGCCGTGCTGTTGGGGGTTACGATCCTCTACGGCGTTCTGACCGTTTTCGTGAACCTTCTGACCGACCTGGCCTATGCCTGGTTCGATCCGAAAATCCGTTACTGAGGGGCTGGCAATGCTTGGAAAATCACAAAAAGCCGCCCATCTGGCCGAAGAAATCACCGATTACACGGTCATTCAGGGGCGATCACTCTGGCAGGACGCGCGCATGCGTTTCGTCCGCAACAAGGCCGCAATGGCGAGCGTATTCATTCTGGGTCTGATCGTGTTGTTCACGATTATCGGGCCCTACTTTGCCGTGTGGAACAACGAGGAAATCGATTGGAACGTCATGGGTGACGTACGCGGCATGGGGATGCCGTCCATTGAAACAGGACACTACTTTGGTGTCGATGATCTTGGGCGTGACCTCTATAGCCGGGTCATTCAGGCGACGACCACATCGCTGTTGGTGGGCTTGATCGGCGCTGCGACAGCTCTGATCGTTGGAACCTGTTACGGGATTACCGCCGGATACATCGGTGGCCGCACAGACGGCGCCATGATGCGATTTGTCGACATCCTGCTGGCCATTCCGGCGACACTGGTCATCATCCTTTTGCTTGTGGTCGCAGGGCGGTCATTCTTCATGCTGTTCATTGCACTTGGTGCGGTCGGCTGGCTGACCATGGCGCGGATCGTTAGGGGGCAGACCCTGACCCTGAAAAACCGCGAGTTCATCGAAGCCGCCCGAGCCGCTGGTGTCAGCGAGTTCACCATCATGTATCGCCACATCCTGCCCAATCTTTTGGGGGTGGTGATCGTTTACGCCTCGCTGCTGGTGCCCGAGATGATCCTGACCGAGAGCTTCATTTCGTTCCTCGGATTGGGGATTTCGGAACCTTACACTTCGTTGGGCCGTCTGATCGCCGAAGGGGCCGGAACGATGGGTTATGGCACCCTGTGGCAGTTGATGTTCCCGCTCACATTCTACGTCGCAATTATCATCACGATGTTCTTCATCGGAGATGGCCTGCGCGACGCTCTGGACCCGAAGGATCGCTGATATGAGTCTGTTTTCCGTAAAGGACCTGAGCGTCCAGTTCGACACACCCGATGGCGTGGTCGAGGCTGTCAAAGGCATCAGCTTTGATATCAACCCGGGTGAATGTCTGGGCATCGTGGGCGAAAGCGGGTCTGGCAAGAGCCAAACCTTCATGGCCGCGATGGGATTACTGCCTCCGGCTGGCAAAGCCTCGGGATCTGCCATGCTGAACGGGCAGGAAATCCTGAACCTGCCCGTCAACAAACTGAACCAGATCCGTGGCGACGATGTCGGTATGATCTTTCAGGATCCGCTGACGGCACTGACCCCGCATCTGCGGATCGGGCAGCAGATGCGCGAAGTGCTTCAGGTTCACGAAGGGCTGCAAGGCTCGGCGGCGCGGGCGCGTTGCCTGGAATGGCTGGATCGCGTGCGCATCCCAGAAGCCAAGCGGCGTCTGGATCAGTATCCCCATGAACTGTCGGGCGGTATGCGCCAGCGGGTCATGATCGCGATGTCGATGCTGTGTAACCCAAAGCTGCTGATTGCTGACGAACCAACAACAGCTCTGGATGTAACCGTACAGGCGGACATTCTGGACCTGATGGTGCGTCTGCAAAAGGACGAGGGAACCGCGATTGCTTTGATCACCCATGACATGGGTGTCGTCGCACGTATGTGTGACCGCATTCAGGTCATGCGGCTGGGTCAATTCGTCGAAGCCGGTGATACGCGCGAGATCTTCCGCGCGCCCCAGCACGAGTACACGCGGACTCTGCTTGAGGCGATGCCCCGGATCGATGCAGGTGACGCCCCTAAAGCGCTGGACAAAGTCGAAGAGCCACTGCTCAAAGTCGATGACGTCAAGGTTCACTTTCCTATCCACGTCTCAGGCGGATTGTTTGGTCGCAAAGTGCCCCTGAAAGCTGTTGATGGTGTCAGCTTCGACATCCGCAAAGGCGAAACGCTGGGTGTTGTGGGCGAATCCGGTTGCGGCAAGTCCACATTGGCCCGGGCTGTCCTGCAACTGATCGAGCCCAGTGCGGGCAATGTCAGCTGGTTGGGTCATCCCATCGTCGGACTGAAACGCGCCGAGCTGAACAAGTACCGTAAGGACCTGCAGATCGTGTTTCAGGATCCGTTGGCCAGCCTTGATCCGCGTATGACCATCTCGGCCTCGATTGCCGAACCGCTGAAGACCTATCGCCCTGACCTGACCGAGCGTGAACGCAAGGACATGGTCGCCGAAATGATGGAACGGGTCGGTCTCAAGGCCAACATGATCAACCGCTACCCGCATGAGCTGTCTGGTGGGCAGAACCAGCGGGTCGGTATTGCACGTGCGATGATCAACAAACCCAAGCTGATCATTTGTGACGAGGCGGTATCGGCGCTGGACGTGTCCATTCAGGCTCAGATCGTGGAGCTTTTGCGCGAACTGCAAAAGGAATTCGGCCTGTCGATGATCTTCATCAGCCACGACTTGTCTGTGGTTCGCGCGGTCTCGAACCGGATCATGGTTCTGTATCTCGGTCGGATCGTCGAATTGGGGGATGGTGAAGTGGTTTGTTCCGAGCCGATCCATCCATACACCAAATCGCTGATCTCAGCGGTGCCTATTCCGGACCCGGATGTGGAACGCAGCCGCCAGCGGCTCAAGCTGCCGGGCGAGTTGCCATCGCCCATGGACCCCAAGGCTGCGCTGCGCTTCCTGCCCAGCAGGTTGAACAGTGGCCAGACGGACTATGTTCCAAAACTCAGCGAAGTCGCGCCCGATCACTTTGTGGCAGAGCACGACACGCTGGAAGCCATTATGGCAAACACTTGAGAAAAAGCCCCGAAGTTGCGAACCAGCTTCGGGGCTTTTTTTGTTGCTGGCCAATCTGAACTTTATGTGATTTCACAGGCACAATCTCGCCTATCACGCCCGACCGTGCCAGACAGGCCCAAAAGCTGCCAAAATACCAATATAGGGCTGAGAACAACGATACCTGATTTTGACTCCGCACCGACAAGCTGGCACCTTTTGCGGGGTCTATGCCCGGTCAACCGGGCAATGTTGATTGATCTGGTTTCTCGGCCTAAGAGGAAGCCCCGGACCACCGGGCGAAGAATTGAATTTGAGAGGTAACATGACACGCAAGGTCACCAAGGCGATTTTTCCTGTTGCAGGGCTCGGCACCCGCTTCCTGCCAGCGACAAAATCCGTCCCGAAAGAGATCATGACTCTCGTTGATCGCCCACTGGTACAATACGCCATTGACGAGGCGCGGGCGGCCGGCATCACCGAATTCATCTTTGTGACGTCGCGCGGAAAATCAGCTCTGGAAGACTATTTTGACCACAATCTGGTCCTTGAGCAGGAGCTGAAAGCCAAGGGCAAAGATGACCTGCTGGAAACGCTGAATGCGACCAACATGGAAAGCGGCGCTATCGCCTATATCCGCCAACACAAGGCCTTGGGTCTGGGACATGCCGTCTGGTGCGCACGGCGTCTGATCGGGGACGAGCCCTTTGCCGTCATGCTGCCTGACGACGTGATCGCTGCAGACAAGCCCTGCTTGCAGCAAATGGTCGAAGCCTACGAAGAAACCGGTGGCAATATGGTCGCCGCAATGGAAGTGCCCGCGGAAAAAACCAGCTCATACGGTGTTTTGGATGTGGGCGAAAACATGGGCACGGTCGTTCGCGCGAGAGGTATGGTTGAAAAACCCAAACCCGAAGAAGCGCCTTCGAACCTTGCTGTGATCGGTCGGTATATTCTTGGCCCGTCCGTTCTTTACAATCTGAACCAAAAGAAGAAGGGCAGCGGCGGAGAGATCCAACTGACTGACGCGATTGCTGCGGATATTGGAAACGGTGTTCCCGTCTTTGGATATCAGTTTGAAGGCGAACGATTCGACTGTGGTTCAAAAGCCGGGTTTTTGCAGGCAACCGTAGCGTTTGCGCTCGCCCGCGATGATCTGCGCGCGGACTTGAATCAGTATCTGCATGACATCGTTGCAACGGAGCGGGCGGCACAATAATCGGGTGCTCTTTCCTCTGACTGCATTTTGACGATACCGATTGTGATGAGCAGTCCTAAGGCATGCAATTCATGAAAACTGTCTGTCCTGTCATCCTGTGCGGAGGGTCGGGCACGCGCTTGTGGCCCCTGTCGCGTAAAAGCTATCCCAAGCAGTTTGTTCCACTGCTTGGCGAGACAAGTTTGCTGCAGGATTGCGCCGTGCGAATGCGCGGCCCGGCAACGGCGCCATATGCCAAGCCACTGATGCTGACCAACGAAGCATTTCGTTTTGTCGTGCCGGAACAACTATCTGCGATTGGCATTGATCCGGGGCCGATCCTGATCGAGCCCAAAGGTCGCAATACCGCACCGGCTGTTCTGGCAGCTGCACTGTATTTGTCTGATCAAGACCCCGATGCTGTGATGCTGGTTGCCCCATCCGATCACGTAGTGCCCGATAAAGCGGCTTTCCATGCAGCTGTAGCCGAAGGTTTGATAACCATCGAAGAACGCGGTGACCTGATTACATTCGGAATCACACCAGACCGTCCTGAAACCGGCTATGGCTATCTAAAACTCGGCTGCGTACCGGACACATCGGGCTCAGCAGTGCCTCTGGACCGGTTCGTCGAGAAACCCGATCTGGATAGCGCCAAAGCCATGCTGGCGGATGGCAGCTATATGTGGAACTCGGGCATATTCCTGTTTGCCGTGCGCGATATCATTGCCGCTTTCAAAGAACATGCTTCTGCGTTGGTTACACCGGTTCGACAAGCTGTTGATCAGGCTCAGACGGATTTGGGTTTTCTGCGGTTGGATGCGACATCCTGGGAACAGGTTGAGGGCATTTCGATCGACTATGCGGTGATGGAAAAGGCCGACAACCTGAGCGTCGTCCCCTATGCCGCAGGTTGGTCGGATGTTGGTAGTTGGTCTGCTGTTCAGGAGCTCAGCTACCCAGATGTGGATGGTGTCGCCCAAACCGGCGATGTCACAACAATCGACTGTCAAAATGTGTTGGTTCGTTCAGAATCCCCTGCTCAGACCGTGGTGGCGATGGGTGTTGAGAACCTGATAACCGTCGCGATGCCCGATGCGGTTCTGGTGGCCAGCATGGATCGTGCGCAAGATGTTAAACAGGCGGTTACAGCCCTCAAGGCAAAGGGTGCGAAACAGGCCGAGTCTCTGCCGGTTGATCACCGCCCTTGGGGTTGGTTTGAAAGCCTGGTCATTGATGATCGTTTTCAGGTCAAACGCATTCACGTTCATCCCGGCGCCGCGCTGAGCCTGCAATCGCACCATCACCGTTCTGAACACTGGATCGTGGTGAAAGGCACTGCAAAGGTCACGATCGACGCTGAAGAGCAGCTCGTGAGTGAAAACCAGTCGGTCTACATCCCGCTCGGGGCCAAGCATCGACTGGAGAACCCCGGCAAAGTTCCGATGGTGCTGATTGAGGTGCAGACCGGAGCTTATCTGGGTGAGGATGACATTATCCGGTACGAAGATTTCTACGCGCGGAAATAGCGGCCTGCGTGATCGCTGCGCCGATGCAGAAGCGCTGCATCGCACTATACCAAACGGATAGAATCACTTTGCGAGGAGTGGTGACGCACCCCTCCACAACACTGGATCTTTCTTTGATTTGTTTCCATTTCGGAAATCCTAGGTTACCGGAAAATTATCAGGGCATCCGGGTCGGTCAGACAGGTTTCACACCCTTCAGGGCAGGTTGGCGCGCAACGACATCGTCGAACCGACAGCCACAGGAGGATGCCCATGTCACAAAACTCACCCCGTCTGAACCTGCCGTTTTTGCAACCCTCGCAGGCCCAGAAACATGTCACCCATAACGAAGCACTGCGTCAGCTGGATTTGATTGTGCAGCTGAGTGTCGTGTCCATGAATGCAACCACCCCACCCGCCGTCCCCGGGCAGGGAGATGTGTATGCGCTTGGGGCATCACCAACCGGAGACTGGAGCGACAACCCCGGGCAGCTTGCGGCCTGGCTGGACAATGCGTGGCACTTCATCGAACCGGGTACAGGTTGGCGTGCATGGGATCAGGACACGGATCGCATCAAGATCTGGGATGGGAACGCCTGGACTGACCTGCCTGTTGAAACCCAGAACCTGCCGGGTATCGGCATCCAAACCGGACATGACGCAACCAATCGCCTGTCCGTTCGCAGCCCGGCTACATTGCTGAGCCATGATGGCGGCGGCCATCAGTTGAAGATCAACAAAGCCAGTGCAGGCGATACCGCATCTTTGCTGTTTCAATCCAACTGGACCGGTCACGCCGAGATGGGGTTATCGGGCAACACGGGATTTGCCATCAAGGTTTCGCCAGATGGTGGCAGCTGGACCGAAGCGCTGAGCATTGATCCAGCCACTGGTACAGCAACTGGCGCGGCTGTGCAGGCGAACGCTACAGACACGACAGCCGGGCGTTTGATGCGCGCTGACTACGGTTATGGGCCAGGAAATCTCTTGGGTTCAGTTTCCGAAGCCTCCGGCGCCCCAACCGGTGCGGTTATCGAGCGCGGCAGCACTGCAAATGGTGAGTTTGTGCGGTTTGCTGATGGCACACAGATCTGTACCGCCAATCTGGACCCCGTCAGCTGCACTACCTCTGTGGGCGCTCTTTTTGCCAGTGCATCAACGACTTGGACCTTTCCGGTGGCTTTTGCAGCAGGCTCTGTCCCGGTACTGAGCGGAAGCGGTGGCGCTGTTGAGCGGTTCGCAGGAATTGATGTGCCGTCTGAAACACAGGTGACGCTGCAGGTGCTTTGCGCGACATCGGATGCCACCGCAAAGGCTCCCTCAGTCACAGCTGTCGGACGCTGGTTCTAAACAATCAGACCGTCCGAAACCGGACGGTCACCTTGTCCGCAAATCCTGGTAGCCTGATTCAGATACCAAGCCGGATATGTAAGAGCAGCCAAGCTGCAGAAGCCAATGCACCCCAACTTCAAGGGTTTGATGGATCACCTTGTTCTCGATCGCAGGTTTTCGTGTTCAAAGTCTGCAAGATAGAATTGGTGGCTCTAATGCCACCAACCTTGGCTACGGCCAGGACCACAACATCAAGTTGTAGTGCCTGAAAGAATTCAGGCGCCGCTGACTGGTCCGTCATGTCAAACCCCCTACGGTTGCGAGTAACAAGATCCAGCATTTCACGAGCCTTCTGCCGCTCACGTAACTTAAACAGAATTGCGCAGCCAACCATCCCGCGACGCTCTGCCATGTAAGTCTTGCGCATGAATGTCTCGTTGACCAGGCGGGAATATTGGGAATCGATGCGCATGATCACATCACATGCTTTCAAGGCCAGCGCATGGTCGCCTTCGACCGCAATCACCTTTGCGACCTAATTTACGTTCTCTCCCGAAAAATCCGGCATCACCCCAATCGCGCAGGCTGTTGAGATTGCCCATGAACGGACAATCTTTCAGCCCCCGCGAGATTCTTGCCAGACCTCACGTGATTTTTCGCGTCACAGACGTTCCGCCCCGTTGCGGGTCTTCGTGATCCCAAAGGAATACAGTTTGACCACCGCGTAGAGAAATCGGAGATAAAACGGAGCGGCTTAACGCTGAGGCGTTTCCTGTACCAATCCATAGTTTCTGATGTCGAGGCCAGATTTAACCCGTCCCGACCGGCAATATCGATTATCAATGCGATCTTGGTCGATGTTCCGCTTCGCAATTTCGAGGTCCTGTCTGTTGTCTCAATGACGGCGAGAAACTATTGAATGCAACCCAAGGTCACTGACAGGCATTGAATCCGCCAGCAGTTTCTTCGAATGTATGCGCGCCATCGGCGTAATTGGTAAGAAGGATTTTTAAGTATGCGTATTGCGATGATCGGCACCGGCTATGTTGGTCTGGTGTCGGGGGTGTGTTTTTCGGATTTCGGTCACGACGTGGTTTGCGTTGATAAGGCGGATCAAAAGATCGACATGCTGCAAGCCGGTGAGGTGCCCATCTATGAACCCGGCCTGGATACCCTTATGGCCAAAAACGTTGCTGCAGGCCGACTGAGTTTCACCACCGATCTGAAGGCGGCTGTTGACGGGGCGGATGCGGTGTTCATTGCCGTTGGGACACCCACGCGCCGCGGGGATGGCCATGCCGATCTGACCTATGTGATGGCAGCCGCGGAAGAGATCGCAAACGCGATCACCGCCTATACCGTCATCGTCACAAAATCGACCGTTCCGGTGGGAACTAACCGCAAAGTGCATGAGGTGGTCACCGCGGCGAACCCAAAGGCGGCATTCGACGTGGCCTCGAACCCCGAGTTTTTGCGTGAGGGTGCGGCGATCGACGATTTCATGCGCCCTGACCGGGTGGTCGTAGGCGTCGAAAGCGATCGTGCTGCCGAAGTCATGGCCGAGATTTACCGCCCGCTTTACCTGCGCGACTTCCCGATCCTGACCACCGATCTGGAAAGCGCCGAGATGATCAAATACGCAGCCAATGCGTTTCTGGCGACCAAGATCACCTTCATCAACGAAATCGCGGGCCTGTGCGAACGTGTGGGCGGCGACGTCAAAGAGGTTGCGCGCGGTATCGGGCTGGATGGCCGTATCGGCAACAAATTCCTGCATGCCGGTCCCGGCTATGGCGGCTCGTGCTTTCCTAAAGACACCGCTGCGCTTGCCCGGATCGGACAGGAACATGCGCACCCGATGCAGATTACCGAGACCGTCATTCGCGTGAATGATGAGGTCAAGAAACGGATGACCGAGAAAATCCGCGATGCCTGCGATGACAGCTTTAACGGCAAAACCGTCGCGATCCTTGGGGTGACGTTCAAACCCAACACCGACGACATGCGCGATGCCCCGTCGTTGACTATTGTTCCAGCACTGATTGGCGGAGGCGCAAAAGTGCGCGTCGTTGATCCACAAGGTAAAGCCGAAGGCGAGGCATTGTTGCCGGGCGTCGAATGGGCAGAAGATCCTTACGAAGCCGCCAAGGATGCCGACGCGGTGGTTCTGCTGACTGAGTGGAACGAATTCCGTGCCTTGAACCTTGAAGAGCTGGCCGGCGCGATGAAGACCGCCCGAATGGTTGATCTGCGCAATATCTATGCCGAAAGCAAAGCGCTGAAATCCGGCTTTGAATCCTATGTTGGTGTCGGGCGCTGAGCGCGCCCGATCACTACGTCAGACTTTGTCCAAAGCCTCTTCCAGTTTGGCCAGTTCGCCATCTCGCATCGAGATGGCCTGAGCCGGATAGGGAAAGGCTTTGGCGCGGACTTCGGACTGAAACTCTTTCAGCGCCTTGACACGCTCCTGATACATTTGCCGGTGCAGGCGTCCAAGATCACGGAATGCATGGGCATGGCGCGGCGGGTTTTCAGCCTCACCGCAGATATCGGCCATAAACAGAAAGATCACATCGCCTGCATTGCCAGATCCCAATGAGATGGTGACGATCGAGGTTCGATCATTCAACAGGCGCAGAGTGTCTTCGGCCACGCATTCAATCTCGCACGCGATCGCACCTGCATCCTCATAGCGTTTGAACGTCCGGTAAATCTGCATTGCCTCATCCGCAGTCCGGCCAAATGCGCGCAGCCCACCTGCCCAATGGCTGAGCGATGGCACCAGCCCCATATGAACCTGAACCGGTATGCTTTCGCGCGCCAGCATCTCAACCACTTCGAACGAACGGTTGGTGAAATACATGTCTGCGCCCTTCTCCATACAGTCGATGGCATGGCGCATGATCTCGTCATTTGCGGCGAACTGACCCCAGTTCATGGCGGTCCCGGCAAAATGGGTTGGCGCAATTTCACGCGCCATATCCAGATGCACATCCCACAGCGTCAGCAGATCGATTCCGGCATCGACACAAGCCTTAATCTCGGCCTCGTTCGCCGGGTTGCACATGGTCAGCCGTTCGCCGGTTTTCTTGAGATCCAGCAGGTCCTTGACCGTATAGTTGCGTTGGGCAGGACGGCGGCCAAACGTGTAGATGTTTTTCATGATGTACCCTGTTCTTTCATAGCAATTGCCGGGCCCATCAGGACCCGGCACAGTCTTGTTCTGGTCGAGCTATTCGGCGGCCCAGATTTTTCGACGGCGTTCCTTGACCATGTCGTTGCCCTCATCGGTGCCATCGTGGAACGTGTTGAACCACTCATCCCACGGCGTCTCCCACGTACCATAGTTGCAGTCGAAGAACTTGTGGTGCAGTTGGTGGAAAAAGTCTCCAACCTGGAACCTGGCTCTGTTGCCAAGTTTCACATGCTCGAATCCGGCATGAGAGGTCGGAGCACCAATCCCGTGATGGAACAGCAGGAAAATGGCGTGGACCGGGTGCGACGGCAGCAGGAAGAAAATCATCGTGTCGAACATCAGAAAGAAGCTTTCGACGGGATGCATCGCCAAGCCTGACCATGGACCTGTATTGATATTGCGGTGATGCCACGCGTGAACCTTGGTGTAGAGCGGACCGACGTGCAGCAGGCGGTGCAACCAGTAAAAGTGGAAACCAGCCCAGATCGGGATGAACACCACCATCGCAATAAACCAGACCGGATTGCCGTCGAAGGTGATCATCGTTACCCAGCCGTTGGCATAGGAGTAGAGGATGAAACACTCCCAAAAAGTCCAGAATGTCAGGGCCGGGCCAAGCGTCCAGAACATGTTGTCCCAAACCTGGTTTTTGAAGGTAAAGACCTTTGCACCTTTCATCATCGGGCGCATGTCATAGCGGTATTCGTCGGCCTGCGTGCGGAACTTCCACAAGGCCAGATGCAAACCGCCTGCTACCACCATCAGAATGCAGAAATTGCGGAACCATATCTCAGCGACCCAGTCCCAGCTCAATGTCTCGATCCGGGCCAGCGAAGGTGTCAGGTAGTTCCAGGTGATGATCGCAAAGACCAGCAGAAACGCCCGCAAAGCCAGCGGATTCCAGCTCTGCAACAGGTATCGCAATGTGGCCAGCGGCTTCATCGGCCAGTCCCAATAGGGCGAGGTTTGGATCGGCAGTTGCGGGGTATAGTTCCAGATCTTGCGCTTGGGGCGCGATGGGGTGGCGGGATCTGACATGACGTAGCTCATTCTTTCTGTTCGCTGCCACGCACTGTACGACCCGTCACGTAATCCTCAGAACGTAATGTCTTGCCGGTCAGCCTAAGTTTTGCTTAGCCTGCGTGCATGGCAACTCGTATCCCATCCCTCAACTGGCTGCGCGTGTTCGAGGCAGCAGCGCGAACCGAAAGCTTTGCCCGCGCGGCCGTGCAGCTGAACATGTCCGCCGCCGCCGTCAGTCAACAGGTCAAGGCACTGGAAACCCGGTTGGGAACTCCTCTGTTCCATCGCCACGCCCATGCCGTGACATTGACCGAAGCTGGCCGTGCCTATCTGCCATCCGTGCAGCAATCCTTGCTGATGCTGGAAACAGCGACCACGGGGCTGTTCGGCGAAACGCGGGAACAGAGGCTCTACGTGCAATCCGTTCTGCTGTTTGCACACGGCATTCTTGCGGGTAGCCTACCAGAATTTCAGGCCAATCACCCGCAGATCAATCTGTCGCTGTCGACAGGGAACATGGTCGCTGATTTCGCAAACCGATTTACCGATCTGCAAATCGTCTTCGGCAATCCCGCACTTTTCGGCACCGATGGTGACGAGTTGTTGCGCGAACGCCTTTATCCGGTGGCTCCGCGTAACATCGCTGCCCAGATTCAGCATCCGCAGGATCTGTTCCAGTTCAACCTTATCGAGGTTTCAACCCACCGCGCCAGCTGGCCCCATCTGTTCGAAAGCCTGCGCCTGCCTGCAGGACAAGCGCGCTACTTCTTTGCTGACAATTCGTTGATGGCGGCTGAGCTTGCTGCCAGCGGCGGTGGCGTCGCATTGGCGCGCGCGCCCGCATCGGATCGCATTATGGAACTGTCTGGCCTCGTGCCTTGTCTGCCGGATATCGAAGTAGAGGGTCAGGAAGCATATCACCTGATCTATCCGGATCGCGCAGCGCTGCGGCCGCCTGCACGTGCCTTTCGGGATTGGTTGCTGGATTACAGTGCCGCCGTCCAGACGCGGTAACGGCCCTGCCCCGTTACCTCGCGGACCAGACCACGCCGGGTGAATATGTCGATGTTCCGCTGTGCTGCCGCCCGTGAGGCTTCGGTCAGTTCTTCGGCCAGAGGGACGGAAACCATCGGCCATGCCGTCAGCACGTCAATCAATATCGGTGGTGTCCGCCCGCTGAGATCTCCGGTTGCCTCTCTGGCGCGTTTTTCCCAGGCGCTTACCCGATCCAGATGCAGCAAGGCGGCCAGCGCCGCCTGTCCTGCACCGCGTATCCACGCGGACAGTTTCTCGGCTGGTTCACCCACACCGCGCAGTGCGCCGGGCCCCGACAAGGCCAGAGGCATGAACATCGCTCCACCACGTCCCATCGACGCCGCATGGCGGGCTGCAATGATCGCCGCCTCGGTATCGTGGCCAATTCCTTGCGACAAGGCACGCCACGCATGAAAGGCGATCGCGGCCTGTGTGACGGGGTGCAAGCCTTCGGCGTTACGCATCACTTCGGCAAGATCGCCCACAGTTTCGGGAACATCTTCGATCCCCTGCGCCAGCCGATCGAGAAATGCCGTCAGCCCGTCTTCCCACCCGCCCGCAGCAGGTGGTGCGCCCGAAGTCAGGCGGCGCACGGCCCAACCTGCGCGAAACAGGGCCTGCACGTCATCACTGGTCGCACCGATCCGAAGTCCTGTCCAAAGGGCCAACCGGTCAACGCTGATCCGGTCACCGGTCCACCAACCCAGATCGGATACATCCATCAAGGCCAGACGGTGCGTCCAGCCATCCGGTCCGGCGCGCAAACGTTCGTCCAATGCACCGAAAGTGACGGCCAGATCAGCCAGTTCAGATGACAGTTCATCCTGCGCCGCCCGCCAGTCGCGCGGATCAAAAAGAAGACGCCGGTCTGCCCGTGGGCCGGGCGGAAGATAGTCATCCCTGACTTCATCATCTTCGGGCGGAAGAAACCACAGATCCTCTTCATCCGGCTCGTCAGTGTCATAGATGCTCTGAGGCCCGACATCCGCGGCCTCGTCATCCGGATCAGGCATGACACGTTTCGACTTCATGCCCGCCATTCTTTGGGCATTTCCGCCGGTTCACAAGAGGTTTTCTGCTTGGGTGTGGTTAGCCCGAGAAGGTTTCTCTCAGAACACCCAGTTCACCATCCAAATTGGTCTGCGGATTGCTGCCCAGCAACATGTAGCCATAGCCATCCTGCGCCCAGGTTGCAGTTGCCAGACCGCTCAGAACCGCCTGTTTGACGTCCCTGTTCGGCGCTGCTGGCCCCTGCCGGATGACACAGAACGCAAATGGTTCACCCTGCGCGTCCGCAAACACGATCTGCACCAGCGGTTTGCCTTTGAAAGACAGGATCTGAGCGCGTTTCAGCTCAAGCCCCGGCAATGCTTCCAATGCATCACGGTTCAGTGAACGGCCCAATTTTTCCTCGGCCATTTCAAACTGCGCATCAAGCGACTGCTGAGAACTGTTCAGGGATGCAATCGTTTCGGGAACATAAAGCGACTGATAAATCGCTGCCTGTTCTGCCCAACCCGGCTCAACCGGCCGCGTGGCCCAAAAGGTCAAAGCCACCGCAGCAATTGCGGTCGCCGCCGCGACACCGATCAGACGCAGATACCCGCCGGATGAACGCACAGGCGACGCAGCAACCATTTCCGGCAGATCCACTTGCGGCGTATCGGCTGGCAAACCCTCAAAGACCTGCTGAACAACCGGCGCAAAAGGATCAAGCGACATCAGGCGCTGTTCCAGCGTGACGTCTTCCTCGACCGCAGCCTCAATGGCGCGACACTGATCCTCGTCAAGACTGCCTTCCAGATACGCCAGCAGCGTCTCGTCGGAAAACTTCATTTGCCACTCCGTCGCGCGGTGTCAGCCAAATCATGCTGCATCACGGTTTTCAGTTTCTGCCGGGCATTCGATAGCCGGCTCATGATCGTACCGATGGGAACGTCCAGCAACGCAGCAGCTTCGCGGTAGCTGTAGCCCTCGACGAACACAAGCATAACCGTTTCCCGCTGCGCCTCTGGCAGCTGCATCACTTGTGTAAACACTTCAGCGGCGAAAATATTCGTTTCCGAATCCGGACCGGTTGCAACCAGCTCCGCCTCGGGCGTAACCGACAACGCCTGCGCGCGTCGAACAGACCTTGCACGCACTTCGTTCAGCCAGATCGATCGGCAGATCGTCATCAACCAGGAATCCAGCCGTTCATACGATGTAACCTGATGATGCCGTTCCAAAGCCCGCAAGCAGGTCGACTGCAGTAAATCATCCGCAACATCGGATGCGCCCGACAAGGCAAGTCCAAACCGCCAGACGCGTTTCGAATGCGTCTGGATCGCGCCGCGCACGGCCTGTTCGGAATTCATTTCGCCAACCATCGAATAAATCGCGACCTGCGTGTGTTTGTCTTTGCACGGGCCGGACCCGCGCGGTCAGGACTGGCACAAATCTAGGAGGAAAGAAATGAAACTTCTGTTGAAGGCAGTCACAATTGTGTCGGCAATTGTTGCAACCCAGACGTCTGCAGATACCTGGATGCTGACCCCTGAGGGTTCTCATCTGGCCTATGGCACGATCAAGAAAGACACCGTGGGCGAGGTCAACAGCTTTACCAATCTCAGTGGACGGGTCAGCGCAGATGGCAAGGCCGAGATAGAAATTGACCTGTCTTCGGTCGAGACCAATATCGACATCCGCAACGAACGGATGATCGAATACGTATTTCGCAAAGCCGGTTCTGCCACACTGACAGCCGAGTTCGATATGGAGGAGATTTCTGGCCTAGCGACCGGGGCAACCGCCATCGTGGATGCCGAGGCTGTGCTGTCGCTGGCCGGGACGCAGGTCGAATTCGATGCCGAGATGTTCGTGGCCCGTTTGTCCGAAACCACCGTGATGGTATCGACCAACGATATGGTTTTCATCAGCACCGAGGATGCTGGCGTCAACGCGGGTGTCGATAAGCTGATGGAACTGGCGGAACTACCCGGCATTACGCGCACCGTCCCGGTGACCGCCCGCTTTGTGTTTGCATTGGATGACAAGAAAGCTGAGGCCACCCCGACCGCTGCCGCAATCGCAGAGACAGCAAGTCTTGCCGGAGACCCGAAGGCGGGCAAAAAGGTCTTTCGCAAGTGCAAGGCCTGCCACGAACTGAAACCGGGTCGAAACACAGTAGGCCCGACGTTGCATGGCGTGATCAATGCCAGCGCGGGACAGGTCGAAGGTTTCAAATACTCCGGAGCGCTGCAGGATTCAGGAATTGTCTGGACCGAAGCTGCCCTGACCGAGTTTCTGGCCAATCCTCGCAAAAGCATCCCGGGAAACCGGATGGCCTTTCCGGGTTTGAAGAAGGATTCCGATATCGCCGATGTGATCGCGTATATTCAGGCAGAAACACAGGGCTGAGCTTGATCGAGTTACTCAGTTGGCGAAGCCTCGGATGCCCTCTTGTCGGCCACCAGTTTTACAAGCTGGTCCTTGGTACGACCGATATGAAGGGTCAGCAAAGCACAGGCTTCGTCCACCTGCCCTACTTTCGCCAATCGCAAAAGTTCACGGTGCTCTTTCCGCGCTGGTTCGCGTTGTTTCATCACACTCAGGTGCATGCGAATGTAGCGGTCTGATTGCAAGCTGACCCGCTGCAGCAGCTCATTGGTCAGGCTGCGCCCTGCGGGTGCGTAAAGCGCCGAGTGATACTCATAGTTCAGTGCCCCCCAGCGGCCCACATCATTGGCATCATATGATGCCTCCATCTGCTTGAGTATTTGTTCGCAACGGGCAAAATCTGTCGACGTCATCGACGGAATGGCGCGACGGAACAGATCGACCTCCAGCAAAACGCGGAGATCAAAAATCTCACCAATCTCAGTCAGGGAATGCTTGGTGACACTGGCCCCACGATTGTTGGTCAGTAACACCAGCCCTTCGGCGTCCAGCTGTTTCAGCGCCTCGCGAACCGGCATGCGCGAAACGTCATATTCTTCGGCCAGTGCTTCCTGCCGGATAATCTCACCTTCGGCCAGTTCGCCGCTCAGAATACGTTCTCGCAAGTCATTTGCGATGACGTCAGGAAGGCTCTGCCGGGCTATTGCGCGCTTTGCTGGCAAGTGGATATCCGTCATTTGAATTTTGGATACAAATATCCGGCTTTTCGTGTCATTCCAACCTGAAACACCCGCCAATGCAGTTGAAACCCGGCCCTTTTCCCCGCTATCCATCCCTTATCAGCACAGGGGATGGGACATGAGCACAACAGTAAAACTGACACCCGAAGAAATCCGGGACCTGTCCCTGAAGGTTCTGTCGCATTCGGGCTATGGCCCTGACCATGCAGCCGCAATTGCGGAAATGCTGACCACCTGTCAGTTGGATGATTGTCAGTCCCATGGTCTGTTCCGTCTCTTCATGTGCGCCCAGACCATGCAGGCAGGCAAGATCGACGGCCATGCAGAACCGGTTCTGGAACCTTCCGACAATGCGATTGTTCGGGTGGATGCTCAGGGCGGCATGTCGCTGCTTGCATTTCAGAAAGCGCTGCCCGTTCTGATCGAGAAAACCCGCGCGCACGGGATTGCCGCCATGGCAATCAATCGGTGCTTTCACTTCTCGGCGCTCTGGCCCGAAGTTGAAAGCCTGTCCTCTGCCGGACTGGCGGCAATGGCCATGGTGCCAAGTCACTCGTGGGTCGCCCCAGCGGGTGGTACGCGGGGCAGTCTGGGCACCAATCCGCTGGCGTTCAGCTGGCCACGTATGGGCAAAGATCCGTTTACCTTCGACTTTGCCACCAGTGCCTTTGCCCGTGGCGAGATCGAGCTTTACAAACGGGCGGGCAAACCTCTGCCCGACGGTGTTGCAATCGACAAGGACGGCAATCCGACAACCGATCCGCAGGCGGCGATGGATGGCGCAATGCTGACATTCGGCAGCTATAAGGGCTCTGCCTTATCGATCATGATCGAGCTTCTGGCCGGTCCGTTGATTGATGATCTGACCAGCCTTGAAAGTATGGAATTTGCCGAGGGAACGGGCGGTGCGCCGTATCACGGCGAAATCATCATCGCCTTTGACCCTAACCAGTTCAGCGGCGGGAAAGCCGAGGCCAATGATGCCCGTGCCGAACGCCTGTTTGCTGACATTCTGGATCAGGGCGCTCGCCTGCCCTCGCAACGGCGTTTTGCAGCCCGCGCCCAAAACCATCAGCGCGGCTATGCGGAAATTCCAGAACAGCTACACACCGATTTGCTGGCGTTGTTGGTCTAAAGCTTTTGGGGAATACACAGTACTTTCTGTACCGCCAATGTCCCAAGAGTGCGAAGCGCGGCAGGGTATTGGCGGTTCAAGTTTTTCCCGAAAGCTAAGCCCCCCAGGTATCGCTGAGGCGATATCCGCCGGGCCAGGGATCATCCGGATCCAGCATGTGTTGATGTATTCCTGTAATCCAGGCGCGCCCTGATATCTCGGGCGTAATGGCGGCGCGCCCGTTCAGGTCATGCTGGGCCACGATACGGCATCGAAACTCGCTGTCGATGATCGAACGTGCATGATACTGATCCTCTGCACTCATCTGGCCTTTAGCCAGTAAGACCGCCATCCGGGCCGAGGCACCGGTTCCGCAAGGGGATCGGTCAAGCTTGCCAGGTTTGATCGCGACGGTGTTTCGACCCGTAAGGATATCGCCCTGCCGGCTAAGCGGCCCAGCGATCTGGCAAAAGGATATGTGGTTCCAGTCCTCGGTAGGGTGGCTGAACCCGAGTTGCTCATTGGCGGCATCCGTGATGCGTGCTCCGTGACGCGCCAGGTCTCCACCTTCGTCCGGGGTCAGTGCAAAACCCAGATCTTCGGCATCGACAATAACGAAACTGTCTCCGCCAAAGCTCGTGTCGACGCGCAAAGTGCCGATCCCTTCAACTTCGATCATTGCATCCAGCTTGTCAGCAAAGCTTGGGACATTGTGCACAAAGATGCGCTCGGCCTTTCCGTTTCGGCACTCGGCCCGCACCCGAACCAACCCGCCCGGAGCCTCGAGCGTCAGGTGGGTTTCAGGTTCATTCATCGGCAAGATCCCACCATCCAGCAGAACCGTTGAAACACATATCGAGTTCGAACCGGACATGGGGGGCGTATCTTCCGGCTCCATGATGATGAATGCGGCGTCTGCTTCGGGGTTCTTGGGTGGAACCAACAGGTTAACATGGCGGAACACACCACCGCGCGGCTCGTTCAGAACGAAATTTCGCAAAACCTGATCGCTTTCGATAAAGGACCGCTGATCCCAGACCGTTTCACCCGGCGGCGGGTTTACACCGCCCACAATCACATCGCCAACTTCACCCTCTGCATGGGCTGAAATCACATGAATGGTTTTGCTGCTGCGCATGAGCTTTCCTTAAAATCTGTTGGCCGAAAACGGATCGAGAGGGATGGCAGGCGTCTGGCCTTCAACAATTGCCGAAATCAGTTCGGCTGTGCCCGCCGATTGGGTCAGCCCCAGATGGCCATGCCCGAATGCATAGACCAGTCCGGCTGACTTGGAGGAGCGGCCGATAACAGGCAGGCTATCAGGCAAGGATGGCCGGAAACCCATCCATTGCGTTCCGCCATCGGTGTTGAGACCGGGCAAAAACTGACTGGCCTTCTGCAAAAGGACATCCGCACGCTTGTAATTTGGCGGCAGTTTGAGGCCGCCCAATTCAACTGCACCGCCTATCCGCACCCCGCCGTTGATACGGCTGGCAACAAATCCATGAGCCGGGAAGGTCAGATGGGTCCGCAGGTCAAATGCCCCTTCAGGCAGGGTCGTATTGTAACCACGTTCAGTTTCCAGCGGTATGTTGTCCCCAACTGTTGTGGCGAGTTGATGTGACCATGCACCCGCCGCGACAATCACCTGAGAGCATTCGGTTGATCCATCTCGTGATACAACCCGCAGCCGGTCACCTGTGACTTCCAGTGCGCAAACGTCTTGTCGTTCAATTGTCCCGCCAAGCCCCTCGAACACTTGCACCAGATGCTGAACCCAGCGTTTAGGGTCGGTCGTGTTCATCCAGCCTGGCGTATACCCGGCGTGGGTGAACCGCGGGCTTAGGCCCGGCTGAATCTCGGCGATGGCCTCGGGACTTTCCAGCAGGTCAAACGCGACGCCATTTCTGCGGCGCAACTCCCAACCGGGCAGGCTGTCGCGAAACTCGGCATCGGATTCATATAGCTGCATTTGCCCATCGCGCTGCATCATCGCCTCGCCATCGACATACGCTATTTGTCGATCCAAAGCCGCGCGAGAATGTTCCATCAACGCTGCCTGATTGCCGACCGATTGCTCATAGCGATCCAGGCTGCTGGCTTGCCAGAAACGCAGCATCCAAGGCGCGATCTTCAACGCATAGGCAGGCGGTATAGAAAGCGGCCCAAGCGGGTCCAGCAACCATTTTGGCGCCCTGCGCATGATGCCCGGCTTTGCCAATGGTTCGATTTCTGCAAAGGCGAAGGCACCGGCATTTCCTGCCGATGCTTCTGCGGCCACCCCTTTGCGGTCCAATACCCGGACCGAATTGCCTTTGCGTTGCAATTCCAGCGCGATGCTAATGCCGATGACACCAGCACCAATGACAATGACCGGCTCTTGTGTCACGTCTCGATCCCGTCCCGGAACGGATCCTGCCCATCAAAGATCAGCTTGGCCTCGGCCATCACATAGGCCTGCCCGGTAATCGAGGGGATCACCCCTCCGTTCGGACCCGACTGATAGGACAGGCGATAGGAACTCCCAATAACGCTTTCCTGTACAATTTCCTCCCCCGCCGCCAGGCGCCCATCCGCTGCCAGACAAGCCAGTCGCGCTGAGCTGCCGGTGCCGCAGGGGGAGCGGTCGTAATTGTCATCCGGACACAAAACAAAGTTACGGCTATGCACGTCTGCATTTGGTGAAATGCCCTGAAAGATCACGTGATCAATGGGTTCACCTTGTTCACCACCCACGCCCTGTGCGATCGAAGCCTCGCGGATTGCGACGGTCATGTCGGTCAATGCGCGGATGTTGTTGGCATCTACCGGGATAGGACTGGGATCAACAATAAAGAACCAATTGCCACCATAAGCCACATCGCCGGTCACTTCGCCATATTCGGGAACGTCAATGGTCACGGACTGATGGACACGGCGGCTTTCGATATTGGTCACGGTCACGGTGTTGGGATCGTGCAATTCGATCGTCACCACCCCTGCGGGGGTTTCAATCCGGTGCGTCCCAACGCTGATCCGGCCCAAATGCGCCAACGTCACGGCCAACCCAATCGTCCCATGACCGCACATGCCCAGAACCGCATCGACGTCAAAGTAGATCACGCCGGTGACACAGGTCGGATCAACCGGCTCAACGAGCAATGCAGCCACCATGGCAGGCTGGCCGCGCGGCTCCAACATCACTGAACGATAGAAGCTTTCATGCTCAGTCGCCAACCGGTGCGCGCGCTCAGTTAAAGGGCCTGCGCCCAGATCAGGGGCTCCGTCCAGGATAACCCGGGTTGGCTCGCCGCCGGTATGGCTGTCGATCACATGCATTCAGCGATTACTCCGCCCTGCTTGGACCAATCCGCAAACCAGTTGCGGAACAAGGTGTATTGCTGTTCGCAATAGTTGCGCTGCGCATCGGTCAGCTCGTCGGTTTCGTTAAAGTGCAGACGGTATTCCTGCTCACCGTTCAGCACCAGAAGATGCTTGTAATACAGCACCAGATCCGGACCTTCGTCAAAGCTGGACAGCACGTGAATAGCTTCGGTCAGCTCTTGTGCACGCAGGCGTGCCTCGGCATGACCCGATGCTGCCTTTTGCGACAAAGCCGCAAGCAACAGGGCCTCGCGCGGCAGTGCCGTTCCGATCCCGGTGATCGAGCCGGTCGCACCGCAATTGACAAACCCATGATAAACCTCTGTGTCCACCCCAACCATCAACGTGACCTGATCATCCTGACAGGTGATGTTTTCGGCCGCATAGCGCAGATCATCCTTCCCCCCAAACTCCTTGAAACCAACAAGATTGGAGTGCTCTGTCCGCAGAGCAAAAAACAGATCAGCCCGCGTTGCAAAGCCATAGTAAGGGCTGTTGTAGATAATCGCAGGTACATCCGGAGCGGCCGTCAGGATCGCCTTGAAATGGTTCTTTTGTGCCGTGGGTGAACTGCCGCGCGACAGCACCCGCGGAATAACCATCAGACCTGCTGCACCCATCTTCTGCGCGTGGGCCGCGTGCGCCACGGCTGACTTTGTATTGATCGCCCCGGTTCCGACAACTACGGGCAGACCTGCACCTATCAAGCGCTCGACACCTTCCATCCGCTGGGCATCCGTCAGCAAGGGCCAGTCACCCATCGAACCGCAATAGACCACCGCCGACATTCCGGCATCGATCATTTCCTGACCCTTACGGACAAGCGCATCGAAGTCCGGCTCGCGATTCGCTGTACAGGGGGTCATAAGGGCAGGCATCGTGCCGGTAAAAACATCTGATTGCATTGGGCTTATCCTTCAAAGAATGGCCGGGGCCAGGCTTGATCTGAGGTTCATTGCATAAGGGCATAGCGGATATTGGATACAAAATCCACATCATTTATGCCGCCACCCTCAACCACACGAATTTAGACATTGAACCCCACAAGCTTTCTGGCACCTATGGCGTCATGCCTTTAAGAAAAGCCCATAAGACAGACGCGTCCAGCATCGCCGCCATTTCAATTGAAGTGTGGCTTGGAACCTACCTGAAACATGGCGTCAGCGGATTTTTTGCCGACTATGCGCTGAACGAATTCACAACTGCAAAAACCGAAGCGCTCATTTCAAACCCGGATGAGTTCATTCTGGTTTCCGAGAACAAAGACGGCATCGATGGCTTCATTCGTGTTTCCTCAGAAAGCAAAGCGCCTGTGGCAGGTTGCTCTGAGATGGAAATCGCTACTTTCTACGTTCAGCCTCGCCACCATGGCAAAGGCATCGGCGGCCGTCTGTTGGACGCAGCCCTGCGATACTGCAAGGAACAATCAGCCGAGTCAGTCTGGCTGACAACAAATGCTGAGAATGACCCAGCCATCGACTTTTATCTCGCGCGAGGTTTCAAACAGATCGGTGAAACCCATTTCCGTATCGAGGATCAGGGATATCTGAACAACGTGTATCTTTATCGCCCGCCGTGAACCCGGGTAGGCGTTTCATCCGGCGGTGAAACTACAGGTCTTCAGGTCACTATCACCGCAGTCGTTGTCCGCTTTCCGGATCAAACAGCATTGCCCGTTCAGGACGCACTGAAATACCGATCCGTTCACCTTGCGCACTGCGCTGATCATCCCGCTCTTCCACGATCATCTTGTCGCCGTTCGAAGCGATCAGATAGGTGTAGGACACCCCGCCAAGCGCCTCGGTCAGATCAACAGTGCAGGTGTCGCCTGCGCGATCCACCTGAATGTGTTCAGGGCGAATGCCCAGCGTTACCTTCGTTGCACCTGCTGGCACAGACGAGGTTACGGGGATCGCATCCGTCAGCGCCGGATGCCGCACCATCCCGTCGACGATGTCACAATCAAGAAAGTTCATCGAAGGGGACCCGATGAAACCCGCCACAAACTGGTTATCCGGATCACGATACAGATCCATCGGTGCACCGACTTGCTCGATCCGCCCATCACGCAGCACAACGATCTTATCGGCCATGGTCATCGCCTCGACCTGATCGTGGGTCACATAGATCATCGTCGCACCGATTTCCTGATGCAGGCGCGCAATTTCAACCCTCATTTCGACCCGCAGCTCTGCGTCGAGGTTCGATAGGGGTTCGTCAAACAGGAAAACTTCCGGCCCGCGAACGATCGCGCGGCCGATGGCAACGCGCTGGCGCTGACCACCTGACAAGGCTTTGGGTTTGCGTTTGAGATACGGGCCCAGTTTCAGAATTTCGGACGCTTCCTGAACCTTTGTGTCGATCTCTGCCTTGGGCACGCCATTCATGCGCAGGCCAAAACCCATATTCTCGGCGACACTCATATGCGGATATAGCGCGTAGGTCTGGAACACCATCGCAACACCGCGCTTGGCGGGATCAACATGCGTGACCTCGCGTTGACCGATGTGAATTTCACCCTCGGTGGTTTCTTCCAACCCGGCGATCATTCGCAGCAATGTTGACTTGCCACATCCCGAAGGTCCGACGAATACACAGAATTCGCCATCCTCGACCTGCAGGTCCACGCCGTGAATAACCTGTGTCTGGCCATAGCGCTTGATTGCGCCATTCAGAGTAACGCCCGTCATGATGCTTGCATCCTGTTCTCGCGGCTTTCAGGAAACCGCCATGCTTGTGCTTCAGCCCCGATCCGTTCGGCGGCCTGCCGAACGCGCGGAACCCATTTTTCCAATTGATCAAAGCCCATCCGTTCGGTCGAACCGGTCACGGAGATCGCGCCCAGCATCCGTCCACCAGAGGTCAGGATCGGACAGGCGATACAGATGATGCCGGGCTCATGCTCTTCATCATCAACCGCATAGCCACGGTTGCGGATCAGCTCCAGATCTGCCCGCAATGCGTCAGCAGACGTAAGCGTGTGATCTGTGAAGCGGTGAAAGCTCTGCAATGAAATTGCTTTTTGCAGCCTGTCTTCATCCAGATAGGCCAGCATGGCCTTACCTACGCCTGTGCAATAGGCCGGACCGACTTTGCCAGCTTCGGAGTACATCTCGACCGGGTTCTTGGCGTTGCGCTTGTCCACATACAGAACCTGGCTTGCATCAAGCTGCGCCAAATGCACGGTTTCGCCTGTTTCAACGCTGAGCATATCCAATATGGGCCGTGCGATCGGCGCCAGCGAGCTTTGGGTCCAGGCCGAATGCGCCAATCGGACAAGTCGCAATCCCGGCGAATAGGTTTGCCGGTCAGGATCATATGAAAGCATGCCCTGATTGGTCAGGGATTGCAGAAATCTGTACAGGGACGCCTTTGGGAAATCGCTGCTGTCCAACAGCTCTCCAAACCGGACGGGCCGCTGAAACGCGGCTACCTGTTCAAGCACGTCACATGCCTTACCTATTGTTCCGTCACCAGCCACGGGTGCCCGATCTCCTCCACTTATACCCTCGCATCCTCCTCACGAGAGTATTGACAACGCTAACCGATTCGATGTGTAGTTTTCAATATATAAAACTTGGTTTCACTATTTGGAACCTCTAAATGGAAGCTAAGGGAGGAAACCATGCATTCCATGTTCAAGCGCACGGCGGCGGCGTTGGCTGCCAGTGTGGCAATTGCTGCTCCAGCATCAGCCGAACTCACCGGTGAGCTGCGAATCTTTCTCGACACGTCAAACCCGGCGCCACGTGCGACGATGGAGGCGATGATCGACCGGTTTGCGGCAGAGCATCCGGGGCTGGAGATTGAAACGACGGTGATCGACCGTGAGGCGTATAAAACTCAGATCCGCAACTTCCTGACTGCGGATACACCAGACGTTGCCACATGGTACGCCGCGAACCGGATGAAGCCTTATGTCGAGGCGGGCCTGTTCGAGGATGTATCGGACCTGTGGGCCGAGCCTGAAATTGCCGAGAACCTAGCCTCGACCAAAGGTGCGATGACCATCGACGGCAAGCAATGGGGCGTGCCCTATACCTATTACCAGTGGGGTGTCTACTATCGTAAAGACATCTTTGACGAGCTGGGCTTGTCCGAGCCGACCACATGGGAAGAAGAGCTGGCCAACTGCCAGAAGATCGTCGATTCCGGTCGCGCCTGCTATACCATCGGCACCAAGTTTCTTTGGACTGCTGGTGGCTGGTTTGACTATCTGAACATGCGCACCAACGGGTTCGACTTCCATCAGCAACTCGCCAACGGCGAAGTCAGCTGGGAAGATGATCGAGTCAAACAGACCTTCGCGAACTGGAAACAGCTGATCGACATGGGCGCATTCATCGATAACCATCAGACCTATAGCTGGCAGGAAGCCCTGCCGTTCATGGTCAAGGGTGATGCCGCGGCTTATCTGATGGGTAACTTCGCGGTGGCACCGCTGCGCGATGCGGGTCTGACCGACGATCAACTGGACTTCTACCAGTTCGTTGCGATCAACCCTGATGTCGAACTGGCAGAAGATGCGCCAACCGATACGTTCCACATTCCGGCCAACGCATCGAACAAAGAAGCAGCTCGTGAGTTCCTGCGCTTTGTCGTGTCCGCGGACGAGCAGACCGAAATCAACAACGGCGCGAACCTGGGCCAACTGCCCGTCAACGCAAAGTCTTCGGTTGATAACGACAAGTTCCTGAACCAGGGCTTTGAAATGCTTTCGGCCAACAGCCCCGGCGGTGTTGCCCAGTTCTGGGACCGCGACGCGCCTGCCGAAATGGCAAAGGTCTCGATGGAAGGTTTCCAGGAATTCATGGTCAAGCCTGACAATGCAGACAAGATTCTGGCCAAGCTGGAACGCGCACGTCAGCGCATTTACGACAACTGATCAGGCTTAGGCCGGGCTAAGCCTGGCCTATGTCACCACCAATTGCAGGGCGGGCGTCAGCCCGCCTTCACCCCAACCAAACCCGAGATGCTCCATGACCATTGCCGTTGATGCACCAGAACAGGAAAGCTGGTTCCACAGAAACCAACAGCGCATAGCGCCGTGGCTGTTTCTGGCTCCGGGCATGTTGTTCTTCATGGTCTACGTGATCATCCCGGTGTTCCAGTCCTTCAACCTGTCTCTTTACGAGTGGGACGGACTTGGGGCTGCCGAATACGTAGGCTTTCGTAACTATGAAGACCTTTATTGGGAATGGGTCGACCGCGACGCCTTTTTTATATCGCTCAAGAACAACCTGATCTGGCTGATCCTGTATCTGCTGGCGATCCCAGCGGGATTGTTTATTGCATTGTTCCTGAACCAGACCGTGTGGGGCATCCGCCTCTATAAATCGCTCTTCTTCTTCCCCTTCGTGATTTCACAGGTTGTCGTCGGCCTGGTCTTCACATGGTTCTACGACCCAACCTTTGGCCTGTTGAACGAATTCCTCAGCCTGTTTGGTATGGGCCCGCTGAATGTTCTGGGCGATGAGCGCTATGTCACTTATGGCATCATTTTCGCGGGCCTCTGGCCGCAAACGGCCTATTGCATGATCCTGTATCTCACCGGCCTGAATGCAGTAGACCCCGAACAGATCGAGGCCGGACGTCTGGACGGCGCCAAAGGTTTTCGGATGCTGTGGCACATCATCCTGCCGCAACTGCGCCCCGCGACCTTCATCGCGTTTGTCGTCACCATCATCGGTGCTTTGCGATCCTTCGACCTGATCTCGATCATGACCCAGGGCGGGCCGTTCGGATCGTCGCGCGTGCTTGCCTACTACATGTTCGAGGTCGCGCTGTCCGAATACGGTTTCCGCATGGGATATGGTGCCGCCATCGCGGTGATCCTGTTCCTGATCATGCTGTGCTTCATCGCCTATTTCCTCTGGTCGATGTACCGCGAAGAGAAGGGGCACTGAGATGTTTCCCAAACCTATCGAAAAACAACCTCGCGCAGCGCAAATCACCTATCAGGCCATGCTACCTTTGGCATTGCTGCTGTGGCTGGGGCCGCTGCTGGCGGTTGCCCTGTTCTCGGTCAAGCCCGAGGCTGACTTTACCAACGCCAACTACTGGGGCATGCCATCTAGCTTTGAGGGGGCATTCAACTATGGGCAGGTGTTCTTCAATTCGGACATGCCGCGTTACCTGCTGAACTCGTTCCTGATTACCATTCCAACGGTGATCGGTGCTGTTGCGCTTAGCTGCATGACCGGCTTTGCGCTGGGGATTTACAAGTTCAAATCGAACCTCTGGATTTTCTTCATGTTCGTCGCGGGCAACTTTGTTCCCTTCCAGATCCTGATGGTGCCGGTACGCGATCTGACCCTGCAGCTAGGCCTCTACAATACAAAAACCGGGCTTGTCCTGTTCCACATCGCGTTCCAGACCGGATTTTGCACGCTCTTCATGCGCAACTTCATCCGTGCTCTGCCCTTTGAGCTGATCGAGGCCGCGCGCGTTGAAGGCATCAGCGAATGGCGCATCTTCTGGTATGTGGTTCTGCCACTGATGAAGCCAGCTATTGCGGCGCTCAGCGTGCTGATCTTTACTTTCATCTGGAACGATTACTTCTGGGCTGTCGTGCTGACGCAAGGCGCAGAAAGTCAGCCTGTTACGGCAGGTATCACCAGTTTCAACGCTCAGTTCAGGGCGGCTTATCAGTTAATGAGTGCCGGTTCCATCGTCGCGGCGCTGCCGCCGGTGGCCATGTTCTTCCTCATGCAGAAACACTTCATCGCGGGCCTGACGCTCGGAGCTGTAAAATGACGTCAAACCAAAGATTTGAAAAATGACCAAGATCACCTTTATCGGGGCGGGCTCCACGATATTCATGCAGAACATCGTGGGCGACGCGCTGCTGACCCCCGCCTTGGCGGACAGCCATTTCGCACTCATGGATATCGATCCGGTTCGGCTGGCTGAAAGTGAGGCCGTGGCAAATGCCATGATCCGCTCGGTGGGAACAGGCGCGACCGTATCAACTCATACCGACCGCCGGGCCGCGTTGGACGGGGCCGATTTCGTCATCACTGCTTTTCAGATCGGTGGCTACCAACCCTGCACGGTGACCGATTTCGAGATTCCCAAACAGTATGGCCTGCGCCAGACGATCGCCGACACACTGGGTATCGGAGGCATAATGCGCGGCCTGCGCACCGTTCCGGTTCTGTGGGATGTGGCGCAGGACATGATGCAGCTCTGCCCGAACGCGACGCTGTTGCAATACGTCAACCCAATGGCAATCAACACTTGGGCGCTTGCGGAACGTTTCCCTGCACTGAAACATGTGGGTCTTTGCCATTCGGTGCAAAACACGGTCGAAGAACTGGCCCATGATTTGGACCTGCCCAAGGATGAAATCCGGTATAAGGTCGCCGGCGTCAATCACGTCGCCTTTTTCCTGCGACTGGACCATGACGGTCGTGATCTCTACCCTTCGTTGCGTCATGGATATGCCAGTGGGCGCATTCCAAAACCACCGCTGTTGATGCCACGTTGCCCCAACAAGGTACGCTATGAAGTGATGGACCATCTGGGGTATTTCTGTACGGAAAGCTCGGAACATCTGGCGGAATACGTGCCGTGGTTCATCAAAGACGGACGGCAGGACCTGATCGATCAATTCAGCATCCCTCTCGACGAATATCCAACACGATGCGAGGAACAGGTCGCCGGCTGGAAGGAACAGGCCAAAACTCTGACCGACGGACGAGATATCGAGGTTGTCCGCAGCCACGAATTTGCCGCCGACCTGATGAATGCAATCACGACTGATACACCCTATGTGGCATACGGCAATCTGCCCAATACCGGTCAGATTCCACAATTGCCGCTGGGGGCTGCTGTCGAAACGCCGTGCCTTGTGGATTCCAACGGTGTTCAGCCTTCCGTCGTGACAGACATACCCCCGCAATTGATTGCCCTGATGCGCACGCAGATAAACGTGCAGGAATTGACCGTACGTGCACTGGTTGAGCAGAACCCGGAACACATTTATCACGCCGCCATGATGGACCCCCACACTGCGGCTGAATTGGATCTGCGGCAGATACGCAGTCTGGTAAGTGATCTACTAGTGGCACATGCCGATTGGCTGCCGGATTGGTGCAAACCCGCCAAGGCTGCCTGACCCCAATTTAGAAGGCTGAAAACAATGACAAAAAAACGCCGCTCTCAGCATTGGTATGGCAAGCTGGACAAGGATGGCTTTATCCACAGATCGTGGATGAAGAACCAAGGCTTTCCCGATCACGCCTTCGATGGTCGTCCGATCATTGGCATCTGCAACACCTGGTCGGAACTGACGCCCTGCAACTCGGGCCTGCGGGATCTGGCCGAAGGCGTCAAACGTGGCGTTTGGGAAGCGGGTGGTTTCCCCGTCGAATTTCCGGTGATGTCACTGGGTGAGACCCAGATGAAGCCGACTGCCATGCTGTTCCGCAACCTGCTGGCAATGGATGTCGAGGAATCGATCCGTGCTTATGGCATTGATGGCGTTGTCCTGCTGGGTGGTTGCGACAAGACCACGCCGGGACAGTTGATGGGCGCGGCCTCGGTCGATCTGCCTTCGATCGTGGTCAGTTCTGGCCCTATGCTGAACGGCAAGTATCGCGGTCAGGACATTGGCTCCGGCACCGATGTCTGGAAGTTCTCTGAGGCTGTGCGCGCCGGAGAGATGACCCTTCAGGACTTTATGAACGCCGAATCCGGCATGTCCCGCAGCGCCGGGGTCTGCATGACCATGGGTACGGCGTCGACTATGGCGTCGCTGGTAGAAGCGATGGGCATGAGCCTGCCCACCAACGCCGCACTTCCTGCTGTTGATGCACGCCGCATGGCGCTGGCGCATCTGACCGGCAAACGGATTGTCGAGATGGTGGACGAGGACCTGAAGCCTTCGGACATTCTGACCAAGGAAGCGTTTGAAAACGCCATTCTGGCCAATGCCGCTGTTGGCGGCTCGACCAACGCGGTGGTTCACTTGCTGGCCCTGGCGGGTCGGGTGGGAGTTGATCTGACACTCAAAGACTTTGAAATCGGATCGGACATCCCACTGCTCGTCAATTGCATGCCGTCGGGCAAATATCTGATGGAGGATTTCTGCTATGCAGGCGGTATGCCTGTAGTGCTGAACGAGCTCAAATCCTTCCTGCGCCCGGCAAGAACTGTTCTGAACAAGGATATCTCGGCCCATTACGAAGGCGCAGAGTGTTTCAACAGCGACGTGATCCACAGTTTCGATGACCCGGTGAAACCCGCCGCTGGGCTGCGCGTACTGCGCGGAAACCTCGCCCCCAACGGCGCGATCGTGAAACCTTCTGCGGCAACGGATGAGTTGTTGGAAACCGAGGCCGAGGCCTATGTCTTTGAAAACATCGAAGACCTGAAGGCCAATATCGACCGCGACGACCTACCGGTCACGCCAGAAACCATTCTGGTACTCAAAGGCTGCGGTCCCAAGGGTTATCCGGGCATGCCCGAAGTGGGCAATATGCCGATCCCGGCCAAACTGGTGAAAGAAGGTGTACGCGACATGATCCGTATCTCGGATGCGCGCATGTCGGGCACCGCGTTCGGTACTGTCATCCTGCATGTCAGCCCCGAGGCGCAGGCAGGTGGCCCACTTGCACTGGTAAAAACCGGCGACCGCATCCGTGTTTCGGCCAGCAAGGGCGAGCTTGAGTTGCTGGTCGATGAGGCGGAGCTGACCGCTCGCCGCGCTGCATGGGAACCGGACGCACCGCATTACACACGCGGTTACGCCAAGCTTTACATCGATCATGTCCTGCAGGCTGATCAGGGCGCGGACCTTGATTTCCTTGTCGGCAAAGACACCCGCCTCGTGACCAGAGAGAGCCACTGATGGATCAACCAGCCACATTCCACGACCTCAAGGGCGCATCTGTCTTCATCACCGGGGGCGGGTCCGGGGTAGGTGCCTCATTGACCGACGGCTTTTTGGCACAGGGCGCCAATGTCGCCTTTATCGGCCGCTCTGATGCCACCGGCTTTGTTGAAGAAATGCGCGACAAACACGGGCGCGAGCCCTTATTCCTGCAAGGTGACATCACCGATACCGAACTGCTGCATGCAACGATGGTCAAGGCCGCCGAAACCTTTGGGCCGATCAAAGTATTGGTCAACAACGCCGCCAATGACAAACGCCACGGGTTGTCCGAGACCACGACAGAGTTCTGGGACTGGATGATCGAGGTGAATCTGAAAGCCTACTACTTTGCCTGTCAGGAGGCCGCGCGGCAAATGCAGGATACCGGCGGGTCGATCATCAACTTCAGTTCGATCAGCTACATGATGGGTAATTCCGGCTATCCGATCTACACCACCTCAAATGCCGGGATTACCGGAATGACACGGTCTTTGGCCCGCGAACTGGGGCCGCAGAAAATCCGCATCAACGCGTTGGCGCCCGGCTGGGTGCTGACACAGAAACAACTGGACATGTGGGCCACACCCGAAGATCTGGCAGCTCATATGGAACGCCAATGCCTGAAAGAACATCTGACACCCGAGGACATGATTGCACCGACGTTGTTTCTGGCCTCAGACGCCAGCCGCGCGATGACCGGTCAGTGCATGGTGGTCGATGGCGGCGTAGTGACAACGGGGTAGTGCCATGAATACAGAATGGATAGCGGTCGATTGGGGAACGTCACACCTGCGCGCCTGGGCCATGCAGGGCGAGACTGTCCTAGATCACGCGCAATCAGAAAACGGCATGTCCCGCGTGGCGGGTGGCGACTTTCAGGTGGCATTGTTGGAACTGATCGGCGGCTGGTTGGGTACTTCGCCAACCGACGTTGTCGCCTGCGGCATGGTGGGTGCACGGCAGGGCTGGGTCGAGGCTCCGTATGCGGCTGTACCCTCTGCTCCGTTGCCCAACGCACCAGTTCGCGTGCCGGATACCGATCCCCGCATCCGGGCCTTTGTTGTGCCCGGTCTGAAACAGGTCAATCCGGCAGATGTCATGCGAGGTGAAGAAACCCAGATCGCAGGGTATCTCGCAACCCGTCCAAATTGGGACGGCGTGATCTGCCTGCCCGGAACCCATACGAAATGGGTGCAGATCAGCGCCAGCGAGGTGGTCAGTTTTCGCACCTTCATGACCGGAGAGCTATTCGATCTGCTGCGCGGTCAATCCGTGTTGCGACACTCGGTTGCGGATGGCTGGGATGATGGTGCCTTTGCCGAAGCCGTTGCAGATACGCTGTCGAAACCCGAGCAATTGGCCGCTCGACTGTTTGGCCTGCGCGCAGCCGATCTGCTGCACGGGCAGGATGGGGATACCGCCCGTGCACGCCTGTCAGGCTATCTGATCGGAGCCGAACTGGCCGCCACTCGCCCCTATTGGCTGGGCCAGCAACTGGCAATCATTGGCGCCCCGGGCCTGGCGGATGCATATTCAAATGCGTTGCAACAGCAAGGTGCCTTTGTCGAAAGCGCTGACGCAACCCAATCAACACTGGCAGGTCTGATGCAGGCCCGAAACCTGACGAGGCAACACGCATGAGCCGACCCATCATTGCGATCCTGCGTGGTTTACGCCCGCACGAGGCCATTCCTGTCGGACACGCCCTGATCGATGCAGGGATCGACCGGATCGAAGTCCCTTTGAACTCACCAGACCCATTGGACAGCATTAGCGCGATGGCCCGCGAATTTGGCGACAAAGCCCTTATCGGCGCAGGCACCGTGCTGACGCCGGAACAGGTCGATGCGGTTGCCGATGTCGGTGGCAAGCTGATCGTGTCGCCGAATTACGATGCGGATGTGATCCACCGATCCGTTGAATTGAACCTACAAAGCTGGCCGGGTGTTTACACACCGACCGAAGCCTTTGCCGCACTCAAGGCGGGAGCAACCGGGTTGAAACTGTTTCCCGGTGTGATGGCAGGCCCAACTGGCTTGGCTGCATTGCGGCCTGTATTGCCAGCGAAGACACTTGTGTTTGCCGTCGGTGGTGCCGGGCCGGATAACTTCGGGGATTGGATCAAAGCCGGAGCCGACGGGTTTGGTATTGGTTCAGCGCTTTACAAGCCGGGTATGGATGTCCACGAAATCGCTGATCGTGCCCAAAAAATCGTTGCCGCCTATGATGAGGCCGCCTGATGAGCGTCATCTATGATGACCGCCCCTGCGAGTTGGGCGAAGGTCCGCTGTGGCACCCCGAACGGAAACAGCTTTTCTGGTTCGACATCGTCAACAAGCGCCTGATGACCCGAGCAAATGATGAACCCCAAAGCTGGGATTTTGCTGAACATGTCTCGGCGGCAGGATGGGTTGACCGGGACACGCTGTTTGTCGCCTCAGAAACCGGTCTTTGGCGGTTTGGATTGGAGCATGGTCAGAAAGAACTGATCTCACCCATGGAAGCAGACAATCCGGTAACCCGATCAAACGATGGCCGCGCCGATCCCTGGGGCGGGTTCTGGATCGGGACCATGGGAAAACAGGCCGAAACCGGCGCCGGAGCGATCTATCGTTTCTACCGTGGGGAATTGCGTCAGTTGGTTTCGGACATCACCATATCGAACGCCATCAGTTTTGCGCCGGACCAATCCTGCGCTTATTTCTGCGATACCGTGACCAGACGGGTCAGGCGTTGGGGTCTGAACCCCGAAACCGGTTGGCCCGAAGGGAACAGCGCGGTGTTTCTGGACCTTCGCAGCGAAGGCCTGAACCCCGACGGTGCAGTGGTGGATGCCGACGGAAACATATGGATTGCACAATGGGGCGCATCGCGCGTTGCGGCCTACAGCCCCAGTGGACAGTTCCTCAAGGCCGTGCAGTTTGACGCCCGACACGCCTCGTGCCCCGGCTTTGGCGGCGATAATCTGAAGACGCTTTTCTGCACAACGGCCCGCGAGGGCTTGGATGCGCATGCAATCGATACACAACCTTCTAACGGAATGACCTTCGCCGCACCAAACGTGGCGCAAGGTCAGGCGGAACACAGAGTCATCCTATGAAGCCGGAACTTGGCGTTTGCTACTATCCCGAACATTGGCCCGAGGCGATGTGGGCCGACGATGCTGCCCGCATGGTCGAAACAGGTCTGAGATGGGTTCGCATCGGTGAGTTTGCCTGGAGCCGGATGGAACCCACGCCCGGCCATCTGAAATTCGACTGGCTGGACCGAGCGATTGAGACGCTGGGAAACGCCGGGCTGAAGGTTGTCCTGGGGACACCCACGGCAACACCGCCGCGCTGGATGCTGGACAAGCACCCCGACATGCTGGCCGTTGATGCCCAAGGTAACCCGCGCAAATTCGGGTCGCGCCGGCACTACTGTTTCAGCCATCAGGGCTATATCGACGAATGCTGGCGTATCGCGCGCATCATGGGGGAACGATACGGGCAAAACCCGCATGTCGCCGCCTGGCAGATCGACAACGAATATGGCTGTCATGACACCACTGTCAGCTACAGCGCATCTGCCCTGCAGGCATTTCGGAACTGGTTGGCGTCCGAGTACGGCACCATCGATGCCTTGAACGAGGCATGGGGAAATGTCTTTTGGTCGATGGAATACAACAGCTTTGATCAGATAGATCTGCCGAACCTGACTGTGACCGAGCCCAACCCATCCCATGTTTTGGCCTTCCGTCGCTTCAGTTCGGATCAGGTCGTTGCCTTCAACAAGGCGCAGGCAAATGCGCTGCGCCCGCTGACCAATGCCCCGTTGCTGCACAACTACATGGGGCGCATATTGGATTTCGATCATTTCAAGGTCGGGGCAGATCTGGATATCGCTACATGGGACAGCTATCCGATCGGCTTTCTTTCAGATCGGCTTGAGGCAGACGAGGCACACAAAACCGCCTATCTGCAGCAGGGCGACCCGGATATGCAGGCCTTTCATCACGATCTCTATCGCGCGGTCGGGCGTGGCCGTTGGTGGGTGATGGAGCAACAGCCCGGCCCGGTGAACTGGGCGCCCTACAATCCTGCCCCACTGCCCGGCATGGTGCGCCTGTGGTCACTTGAGGCCGTTGCCCATGGTGCCGAAGTCGTCAGCTATTTCCGCTGGCGTCAGGCCCCGTTCGGTCAGGAACAGATGCACGCGGGGCTTATGACGTCACATAATCGCGCGGCACCTGCACTAGCTGAAGCGCGGCACGTCGCTGATGACCTGACCAAGCTTGGCGATGTCCGTCAGCGGGTCGCAGAGGTTGCGATCGTCTTTGACTATGCTTCGGACTGGGCCTGGAACACCCAACCTCAGGGGGCCGGATTCGACTACTTCAGACTGGTTTTCTCAACCTACAAAGCCTTGCGCCGCGCCGGCCTGTCAGTGGACTTTGTGTCTGCCACAGATATCCCGGCAGATCAGTACAAGCTGGTCCTGGCACCGGGTTTGGCGTCACTGGACACTGAACTGGCAGATCGTCTGGAAGCGTCCGGATCACTGGTCATCCTCGGACCAAGAACCGGCGCGATAACAGATGATTTTCAAATCCCGCAACAAGGTCGCCCCGGTCTTTCAGGTCTGGATTGCGACGTCGATCTCATCGAAACCCTGCCCCCAACCAGTGAACGGTCAGTTGAGGGTGGTGGCGCTGCATTGCATTGGGTTGAACGGCTGTCCGGCGAAGCCCGGAATTTACTGACATTCTCAGACGGAAACCCAGCGCTCATGAGTTCGGGGAACCTTTGGTATCTCGGGTGCTTTCCGGATGAAGCCTTGTGGGACCGCGTCATTGAGTTGGCCGCGCGCGAGGTCCGCATCGCGCTGCATCCCATGCCCGCCGGATTGCGACGGCGCGAAACGGCAGAGCATGTGTTTCTGATCAATTACAACGCACAACCGGTTACGTGGAACGATCATGACATCGGTGGGTGCGATGTCGCCATCCTGAAACGCAACCCGCCCGGACAGGACTGACCTGACCGGGCGGGACGCTGTTTATGCAAGGCGTTTGTGCCTATTGATCGTTTTGCAGGCTGTTGGGATCAAAGACCCCGCCAAAGCCGCTGTTATTGGAGCCCGAAGGTTGCTCTTCGGTATCCGCAGCGCCTTCATCCTCTTCACCGCCCAACGTATTCGGCGCAAAGACGTTGCCAAAGCCGCTGTTGTTTGACGGTTTCGGAGCCGACTGCTGCGCATCGCCCTGCTCGGCCTCTTCGGCTTCGCGTTGCTTGCGGCGCTCTTCACGCTGCTTGCGCAGTTCCTGAATGCGCTGTTCGGCTTCCAGTTGCTTCTGCTCTTTCACGTTGGCGATACACTGCGCTGGGTTATAGGCCGTAGCCGTGCCCACCACAGTGATCGTGGCAACCGCGAACACAACCAACAAAACCGCAGCCATGTTGCCCGCAAAAAAGCTTGGCAGCTTGATCTTGCCCGCCAGTTCTTCAACCGTGGCTTTCTTGCGCGCCGCAGCCACCAGTTCCTGACGCTTCAGCTTGGCTTCGTTCAACAGTGCAAAGAACACAGTCAACGCCACGATGATGAAGGCCAGCGCCGAGATCGCGGGCGTGATGCCATACCGGACCTTCTGGGCCAGTTCGATCGTCAGCGTTGGGTACTCACCAAAGGTGAAGGTGGTAGTGTTGTAGTTCTCGAACGAGGCGAGAAACGCCAGCACCGCAGCTGAGGCAATCGCCGGACGCATGAACGGCAGCAGGATCTTGCGAAACGCCTGCGCATGAGTTGCGCCAAGATCCAGCGCCGCTTCGGTCAGGGCGATGTCGTAACGCTGCAGACGCGCCACCAGTACCAGCATGCAGTAGCTGGCGATAAAGGTGGACTGACCGATCACCGTCAGGAAAACACCGTTGGACAAGAAGCTGTCGGCACCCAGACCCAACATCCGGTTGATCCGATCCCAGAACACCAGTGTCGAGATACCCAATACAACGCCGGGGATAAGGATCGGAGCAATGATGATCGTATAGTACGTCGCGCGCAGCTTGGGCCAGATCTGGGTCAGCATCAGCGCCCCGGCCAGACCCATCGCTACCGACAGAACAACTGTTCCGGCACCGATGATCAGCGAGTTCTTGATACCGTTCAGAATGCGCTGATCCTGAAACAGTTCACTGAACCACTGGAAGGTCAGGCATTCCCAGGGCGACATCCTTGGGAAACCGGACGAGTTGAATGCGGTGATCGACATGATCACCAGCGGCCCCAGCAGATAGGCGAAGAAGATCGCCAGATAGACCCAGATGCTTATACGGAGGAAGGAAGTGTTCATTTCCCGATATCCCCCATGTTCACCTTGAACAAGCGCATCATCGCCAGCACGAACAGGATACAGGTCACCAGCAGAACGATGGCGTATGCAGCACCCTGCGGCCAGTCGTTGTTGTCATTAAACTGCTGATAAATCAGCTGCGTAAACCACAGAGACGACGGTCCACCCAGAATCTGCGGCGCGGCCAGCGCACCGGCGCTCAGCATGAAGACCATCGTACAGCCCGAACTGATGCCTGGCTTGGCGTAGGGGATGACCACACGCCAGTGAATCCGCCACCAGGGTGCACCAAGATCACGCGCGGCCTCGATCTGGTTTCCATCCAGACTTTCGATCACGTTGTACATCGGGAAGATCATCAGCAGGATGTAGGCATAGCCCAGACCCGCATAGAGCGCGATATCGTTGCGGATGAAGTCGAATGGAGTATCAAAGATACCCAGCCCCATGAACAATGTGTTCAATACGCCTGTTTCGCCAAAGATAATCCGCAGGGCAAAGGCGCGCAGGATCTCGTTGATCCAGTAGGGGATGATCAGCATGATCGCAAAGATGCGGATATGGCTGCCCTTGGACTGACCGAGGTAATAGGCGATCGGGTAACAGATGATCAGGTTGAAGATCGTTACACAGACCGCCGCAATCAGCGTCCGGAAAAACACCCGCAAGTCGACAGCGTTATAAGACTGACTGCCCCCTTCGGGTCCGTAGATCAGGTATTTGTAGTTCTCCAGCGTATAGACATCCTTGGGCCCACCAATCTCTGGTGGCGGCAGGTTCGGACGGAAGGAAAAGTCCAGCATCGACAGCTGGGGCAGGATGATCAGGCCGATGGTCCAGAACAGGACCAGACCCAAGATCGCCAGCCCCATGCCGGTGCCATTGCGATTGAAAAACTCCTTGAGGAAGCCTGGCATCGTGGGGCCTCCCTATTCTGCAGCCAGTTCACCCGCGGGAACGACAACCGCGTTGCGGGTCTCATATTCCAGCGTGATGTTCTGCCCGGTGTGATCCTCAAAGGACTGACCCAGGTTCGGGATCGAGACCTTGATCTCTTTGCCGCCCTCACCTTCGGTGAAGATGTTGAAGACGTTACCTTCAAATTCCTCGTGGTTCACACGCGCGGTAACAAAGTGATCTCCGGCCGCCCCGTCAGAGGCAATTGCAAAGGCTTCAGGGCGGATGAACATCATGGCGTCATCACCCTCTTTCATCTTGCCCTGATTGGCGGTGGAAATTCGCGCGACCAGATCACCTGAACGGTTAGTCGCGATCAGCGCTTCATTTCCCATGACTTGTTTGACCTTGCCACGGAACACATTGTTTTCGCCCACGAAAGAAGCTGCAAACGCAGTGTTTGGATCGTTGTAGATGGTCTTGCCGTCTGCAATCTGGTCAATCACCCCTGCCCGCATAACGGCGATGTTGTCCGACATGGTCAACGCCTCGCCCTGGTCATGGGTGATGTAGATGAAAGTAATACCGACACGCTGCTGAATTTCACGCAGTTCGGTCCGCATGTGCTGGCGTAGTTTGAGGTCCAGCGCCGACAGGGGTTCGTCCAGCAGCAGAACATCGGGTTCGGCGCACAGGGCGCGGGCGATTGCCACACGCTGACGCTGACCACCTGACAATTCGCTGGGCAACTTATCGCCCTGCCCCGGAAGTGCGATCATATCCAGCAACTCATCAGCACGTTTGCGACGTTCTGCAGCGCTGGCGCCCTTGATTTCCATCGAGAAGGTGATGTTTTCCCAGACCTTCATCAGAGGGAACAACGCAAGGTTCTGAAAGATCAGTGCGGTCGGGCGTTTGTTCGGCCCGATCCCTCTCATGTTATTGCCACCGATCAGAACATTGCCTTCGCTGGGCTCCAGAAAGCCCGAAACGGCGCGCAGGATGGTTGTCTTGCCACAGCCAGAGGGGCCAAGGAACGAAAAGAAATCGCCCCCGTTGATGTTTACGTTCGCATCACGCACGGCGACAAAATCACCGAAGCGGATCCACAGGTTTTCCAGATCGACTCCGACCCCTGCACTCATTTTTGGTATCTCCCTGGAGCACGGCACAGGGCCGTGTCACATAACTGTCCGTTACGCCGGGGCGGCGCACGGGTAGCAGCCCCCCGCGTGTTACGCGAGGGGCCCGGTTTCAAGGCGATCAGGCGCTCTTGAACTTATTGACGAACTCGGTCCGGGTTTCAGCATACCAGGGTGCTTCGGCCGGCCATGGGTTCAGGTTGGCCAGCGAGTCGCCCGGATAGGCTTCGGCAAAGTTCTTTTTGTAGGTGTCGCCCGAATACTGATCGGCACCCAGAACTGGAGAGTTATAGCCGTGGCTGTCGATTGCGACACCGGCCGGTTTGGCCTGATAGGCAAAGTCGATGAAGGCATAGACCTGATCGATATTCGCCGCGCCTGTCGGCATCGAGATACCGTCAACCCACGCCATCGCACCTTCGACAGGCGCTTGATAGTGCACAGGCTCACCAGCGGATTTCAGGGCCAGCGGCGGGCCGTCCCATGTCTGGCCGACAACCACACCTTCGTTCAGCAGACCGTTCTTCTGGGTATCCGCGTCGTTCCAGATCAGCTTGATCCGGTTCTTACGCTCGATGCACCAGTCGGCAATCTGACCCCAGACCTTGCGCATGGTGTCTTCGTCACCATAAGCGGCCCAGACCGAACCCGGTTCCATCTCTCCAGCGCGCTCCATGTAGAGACCCGCACCCAGCATCATCGAGTGCGCACGGCCCATGGTCTTGCCAGCGTTTTCTTCCGACCACACGTCGCCATAGGACGGCGCATCGCCTTCGGGCAGCCACAGGTCAGTACGATAGGCGATGCCTTCGGTACCCCAGATATGCGGCAGCCAGTGCGCGCCGCTGTCACCAAAGTTCCATGCGTCGGTGCCGATCTTGGCCATCGCAGGGTTCACCAGATCGATCGGAACCTTGTTCATGTCGAACGGCTGCAACAGTTCCAGCGGCTCCCACTGAAGCGAACGGTTGTTGGTCGGCGAGACGATGTCAAAGCCCTGACCTTTGGTCGCCTTCATCTTGTTGATGATTTCTTCGTTCGATCCGATACCGGTGTAGTTCACCTTGATACCGGTTAGAGTTTCAAACTCTTGAATAAAGCTGGGCGGCAGATAGTCCGACCACATCAGGATGTTGATTTCACCCGACGAAGCCAGCGCGCTCTTGCTGTAAAGTGGCGCTGCCAAAGCAGCGGCACCCGCACCCTTCAAGACCGAGCGGCGGGTTACAGATTTGGTTTTCACCATTGGTTTTCTCCCGTAGTTGGATTGTGTTGTTTTTGTTCTTTTTTTACAGCGTAGAGATTTGCGGCGCCCGCGTCAGCCCAAAAGTGACAGTTCGCGGTTTTCTTAAGTCCAGTTCGGGAAATTGCCCCGTGCTGGACCTACATCCGACGCGCTCTGCTTCGCCTAGCTACCTCGCCAAATACAAACGCCGTAAGGGGGAACGACCTCTCCACCAACGAGAAAGGACCGTGTTTGGTCCGTTTGCAGCCGGATATCTTCATCGCCGAAATTAAATGCAAATTTCAGATCACCGCGCTGCGTAATCCGCAAATCCGGATCGCAGACAGTGAATTCGATTCCAGCCCACGCCAAAACATCCTCTAGAATCATCCGCAAAAGCTGGCCTTGCGGCACCATTGCCAGATAGGTGGCCCGCTCGGATCTGATCACAGCAGGACTACCATCACGGTATTTGCTGACAAATCTGGCAATAACTTCCTGTTCTGTCTCAATAATTTCACGCCATCCGATGAAATCAAAGGTGGCTGCGCCGCCAAAACGAACGGCCTCCTCCGCCAACTCCGGTAATGATTCGACGCGATTGATTCGAACCCCGGTCAGATCGGCCAGAACACCCGGAGCGAGGTTGTCCGGGGTATGCATATTCTCGGTCTTACTGGCTGACCGGGCTCCAATCAAAAGCTTTGCCTCGCAATCCTGCAGTTTGGCCGCAAAATCCGATGTCACGATCATATTCTGCGGCAGGATCACCAGTGCATAACCCGACGGATCATCTTCGGGCCCCAGAAAATCCAGATCAACGCCGAGTTTGCGCAATGCCGCATACCATTCGCGGATGATCTGGGCGTTCGGAAACGCATCATCATGAGGCAGAATATCAGCGGCCCAGATTGACGTATAATCCAGCACCATTGCCACCTTCGCACATGTCCGAACGGCGGGTGGCATTACGTCCCGTTCCGCTACGATCTGCGCTAGTTCCTCTGCTGCCTGATCAGGACTTCCATCAGATCGCAGAAGTGCAGTGTGAAACTGTTCCTGAGCGAACTTCGCCTGCCGCCAGCGAAAGAACATCACAGCCTGTGCACCATGGGCATAGGCTGCCCATGTCCACAGCCGCACCATTCCATCGGCGGGCGAGGGGTTCTTTTCGGCCCAATCTACCGGCCCCGGCTGTTGTTCCAGAACCCACATCCGACCACGCCCCTGCGATCGGTAGAGATCGCAATGAAAGCCCTGATAATCCGGCGCGCCGGTTCTCAGATACCGGTGCTTTTCCTGATCAGACAGGGTTGAGCCCAGCAGATTTCCCAGCGGATAGCTGTCAAATCCCACGACATCCAGATCGGCGGCAACAGCGTGGTGATCGAACTCGAAACTACCGGCCATAAAGTTGTGCGTAATGTCCCGCCCGGGCGCATACTCGCGTAGAATATCCACCTGCGCCTTGTTGAACAGTCGAACCCGATCGGATGAATACCGTGCGAAATCCAGCGCATGTGTCGGGTTCGGGTTAGCGACCAGACCATTTGGCAGTTCGATCTGATCAAAGTCAGAATATTGCGATCCCCAAAAGACCGTACCCCATGTCTGGTTGAGCGTCTCAATCGTTCCATAGCGCTGTCGCAGCCAAAGACGGAACCCATGCTTTGCGGCATCGGAGTAGCTGAGCACCGTGTCGTGATCATTATACTCATTGTCGATCTGCCACGCATGAACGTGCGGATTTTGCCCGTATCTTCGGGCGTATGCGCTAGCTATGCGACAGGCTTCTTCCAGATAGATCTCGCTGGAAAAGCAATAGTGTCTGCGTGAACCAAAACCGCGAACCTGACCATCTGGTCCAACTGGCAGGATCTCGGGATGTTCATCAATCAGCCATTTTGGCGGTGCCGCAGTGGGCGTGGACATCATTACCCGCAAACCGGCCGCACCCAGAATATCGATCACTTCGTCCAGCCAGTCCCAGTCGAAACGACCCCGCTCGGGTTCGATCAGCCCCCAGGTGAATTCAGCGATCCGAACCCAGTCCAGACCCATCGCGACCATCTGCTCCGCATCATCACGCCACTGGGACCGATCCCATTGTTCGGGGTAGTAACAAACCCCCAGTTCCAGTTTGCTCATCTTTCGTCCTTTGCGGTGCGCCGCTCGATCCATTTCAGGAAGCTGGCGCAACCAAGCGTGATGACGACATACAGGATCGCCGCCGTATTGAAGGGTGCGAAGGGCAGAAAGCTGGCCGCCTGAAACTCGCGCATGCGCTGGGTCATGTCGCGAACCGACAGGATCGATAGCAACGATGTATCCTTGATCATCGCGATGAATTCATTCCCCAAAGGCGGCGTCACGATGCGCAATGCCTGAGGCAGGATGATCAATCGTGCAGTCTGCCAGCGCGACAGGCCAAGCGAGCTGCCGGCCTCAAGTTGCCCTCTGGGAATTGCCTCAATTCCGGACCGAAAGATCTCGGCCATGTAAGCTGAGTAACCGACCGAGATCGCGATGATCCCGCGGGTCATATTGGTCATGTCGATCCCGCCACCAGTCGCATCCTTGACCGCACCTGCCAGCGGCAACCCGATATAGAGGATGATCACCAGCATCGGTATGCCCCGGATCGTGTCGACAAAGAACTCGGCCCCGACGGCCAGCGGGTGCAACTTGTGCTGTGACCCTCCAATGGTAAGCGTCAGCAGCAGAAAGCCAAAAACGGCGAAAGTCAGCGCCGGATTGCGATACTTGTCCGGCAGAAAGCTCGTCTGCCAGAGAACGGGATAACCTTGCGTATGCGCCTCGACCGGGACAAAGGCGCCTGAGACACTGTCGACCGTTTCGATCTGTTCCAACGCACTTGCCGGATCCGTCGCGCTGCGGATGCGATACTGCCGTTCTTCGCCACCTTCGAATTCACCAAACCTGATGATATCTGCCTGCGCCTGCGGTGTACCACGTACGATCGCGATACGCGCTTCGGTGCTGCCGACCAGTACATAACTGACCTGCGGCTGCATGAAGAAAAAAGCCGAGATTGCCAGCAGCGCCAGACTGATCGAACCATAGGTCACGGTTGTTCGTGCCTTTGATTTGAACGACTGTAGCCCCACCCAGATCAGACCAAGAATCGCGGCAAAGATATACGCGAAAATGGCGGCACGAAACGTAATGGCGACGCCGGTGGCAAACTGCCAATGCGCCATAAACAGCATGTAGAACAGTGCTGCGCCGGTCAGAATTTCAAACCCCAACGTAACGCGACCCCTTAGCGGATTGCGTAATCGGCCGGACGCGAGGCACAAGGCAATGACGGTCGCGTAGACAGCCAAAAGCACCTGCAATCCGGTCTGCACTTGTCCGACCACTTCCGGGAACAGAACCCAGGTCTGATTTGTCCGGTCAATCAGGGTCGATGTGTTTTCGCTGAGTGCATGAAAGAACACGGATTCAGCAAAGGGCATCAACACCTGAGGCGCAACAAGTCCCAGAACGGCCAGTCCCAGCGCTGCTGGTAGCGCGGCCAAAGCCGCAATTCGCAGCCAGTTTGGTGCGGTCGCGAAACGAGCATTTCGGGCGCACAGATAACCCAGAACCGCCACAGTCAGCATCAACAGAAACCCGATAAAGATTGGCCCTGCGTTGTTGCCTATCCCCAGAATCGCAATCAGCGATCTCAGGTACTTTGACGACGTGGCAAACAGGTAAATGATGAACGGGGCTGCAGCGAGCAACACAAGGTTGCTCGGGCGAATCCGGCTTAGGCGCGACATGAATTCTCTCCGCTGGGACAGGGCTCCGGCGACTGCGGCCGCCGGAGCCTATGGAAGCTTTATCGGATCAGTTCGTGCTCCAGTACTTACCGATCAGAGCATCCAGCGTTCCGTCTTCTTTGATTGCCGCCAGTCCTTCGTTGATTGCGTCAACGGTTGCGTCACCTTCCTGAAAGACGATGCCCAGCGGATCGGACTGCAGACCCGTGATACCGACGGTCAATTCGCCCGCAAACTCCTGCTCATATGCGGCGGCAGAGGTTCCATCGATGATGACGCCCTGCACGTCCGCGTTCTGCAGCGCCAGAATGGCGGCCGAGAAGTTGTCATAGAGGCTGACATTTTCACGCCCGACCAGTTCTTCGGCCAGTTGCGCGTTCGTGGTGCCAGTTTGAGCCGCCAGTTTCTGACCGCCAGCCTTGAAGTCATCCAGTGTCATAGCGGCATTGTCGACCTGCAGCAGGATCGCCTGGCTGACCACGATATAAGGCTCGGAAAAATCCATGGTTTCTTCGCGTTCCGGCGTGATCGACACGCCTGAGATCACCAGATCGAACTCGCCCTGCTGAAGCGCGGCAAAGATGCCGTCCCAGGCGGTGTTGACGAAGTTCGGGACGCAATTGACCTTTTCACAGATCGCATTCATCACATCCACGTCAAAGCCCACGATCTGCCCCGTTGTTTCATCAACGGTTTCCATCGGCGGGTAAGTGGCGTCCGTTCCGATCTTGAGCACACGCCCCTCCAGATCGGCGGCAAAGGCCGCAGGCGCTGTCATCGCGGCTAGCGTTGCGGCAGCAAGCAGTTTCTTGAACATGTCCGGTTTCTCCTTTGTTGGTCTGTGGTTTACGCCGCTTCCGGCGCCGGGGTGTCAGGTTGCCGCTCGATTAAGGTGGCCCTGATCTTTTTTTGGATCTCGGACGGATCAACACCGTCCAGGGATTTAAGCATGAATTCACCCAGCAGGTGGCTGGTCTCAGCAATCGGTACGTAATAGGTGCTGGGCGGTGGCACGAAATAGCGGCTGAGCTGAAGATCGTCGGTTGAGATTACAACAATATCGCGCCCGACCCGAATGCCGGTATCAGAGGCAGCAGACAACACACCAAGGGTCATCGCCTCATTCGCGCAGATGATGGCGGTTGGACGATCCGGCATCTTCATCAGAGATATGAAGCCCTGTTGGCCGGTTTTGGCTGTTGTTGGGCCGCTGAAAACAAGCGCAGGATCCTGGGGCTCTCCCGCAGCGGACAAGGCGTCTGAATATCCCTGCTCCCGCTGCGCAGCATAGATCAGCTCTTGCGGCGGATTGATAAGGGCAATGCGGCGGTGACCGAGTTTCAATAAACGGACGGTCGCATCAAACGCCGCTGCCTGACTGTCAAAATCCACATAAGGATGGGGCTGGGAACTGTCGCTCATACCATAAGTGACAAAGGGGAAATCCTGTTCCTGCAAGTAAGCGATACGGGGATCATTCCGGCGAGTGCCGGAAAAGATCACCCCATCGGCCAACCCCTCACGAACGATGGATTGCAGTGTCTTCATCGACCCGTCGATATCAGCCACGCTGAACACGCTGAGCTCATACATGGATCCCCGCAGTGCATTCGAAATCCCGGCAAGGATGCGGGTGAATTCCACCCCCTCCCATTCCTCAGGTACATCTGCCGAGACGCCTACCAAAACGGCGATGCGATAGGATTTCTTGGTGCGCAGCTTCAGGCCATCCAGATTGACACGATAACCAAGTTCCTTGGCGACCCGTTGAATCTGTTCACGCGTTTCGCGTTTGACGGAATCCGTGCCGCGAAGTGCGTTTGACACCGTACCGACAGAGTATCCGGTGCGTTTGGCAATCGACTTGATCGTTGCACGGGCCATTACACGCCCTCACAAAGCTGATCAGTCAGAAACCGGCGGCCGGTTTCCATCGTACGCCGATGATCAAGCGTCTCATCATGCTCTACAAACAGGTCAGTGCAGCCAGTGTTGCCAAGCGCAGCCAGCACGGCAGGCCAGTCCACGACACCTTGCCCAAGATCGCGCCAGCATTCGTCCCCGTGCCCGGCCAGCGGATCAACGTCCTTGGCATGTACGGAAATGATGCGATCACCGTAACGCTTAATCGCTGCAGCCGGATCCAGCCCCGCCGCAACCAACCAGCCGATATCTGGCTGCCACCAGATGTTCCCTTGCGCAAGAATCAGATCCAGCGGTGTGACACCCTGATAGACTTCAAGATCGAAATCATGGTTGTGATACGCCAGCCTGACACCGTGGGCCGCCAGTTGATCCGCCCAAATGTTCAACTGGCCCGACACTGCCCTCCATCCCCTAACAGTGTCGGGCCTTGCCTCGGGCGTCAGCCAAGGCATGACAGCCACACGGCATTCCAATTCCCTGAGCAGAAAGAGAATGTCTTGAAACCGGCTTTCAAACTCCCACCACTCAAAATGAGCGGATCTTACATTCAGCCCGGATTGTCGAACCTGATCGACCATCTGCGACGGGCTGAGATCATGAAAGCCAATCGTTTCAACATCGGCAAACCCAGTGCCTGCAACCAACTCAAGCTGGGCTTTCAGATCGCCGATCTGTCGGACGGTATAAAGCTGTGCCGATATCCGCATACTGTCGCTTATGAATATTTTGAAACGTTTCAATTAGCGTGAAACATCACAACCCGACTTGTCAAGCATGTCGTTCCTACGGGCGTGTTTGTCAGAATATCCGAAATCAGAGCACTTTCTGATCAAGAGTTCATAGAACTGGAGTTTCAGTGATTGAACTGCTAGATGATAGCGCAATCATTCCAGCCCCAACAGGTTCCGAACATGAAGCTCACCCGTACTGACTTTCCCAAAGATTTCCTCTTTGGTGCGGTCGCCTCTGCCAATTCGGTTGAACATCATGTCCCGAGCATCTCTGACAGAGCTGGCGATCGCTTGGGCCACCAATCCCAGGAATTTGATCTGGTTCAGTCTATAGGGTTTGATGGCTATCGGTTCCCGATCAATTGGGCTCAGGTGCTGCCCGAGGGCAAAGGCGGGATCAATCAGGCGGGGCTGGATTTCTACGACCTTCTGGCAGATGCGCTGTTGGAGCGTGAAGTACGCCCATGCGCCACGCTCTTTCAACACGACCTCCCACTTGCCATCACTGATCTTGGTGGTTGGCGCAATCCAGATGTTGCCAACTGGTTTGCTGACTTTACCGAAGTGATCATGGGCCGGATCGGGGATCGTATGTACAGCGTCGCCCCAATCAGCGAGCCTGAGCACATCAGTTTGCACAACCATATCGGAAACTGCAAACCGTCCGGATATCCCGACATACGCGCCACTGCACGTACCATGCACCATGTGTTGCTGACGCATGGGCGCGCGGTTCAGGCGATGCGCGGTTTGGGCATGTCCAATCTAGGTGCCATGTTCGATCTGGATTGGATCAATGCGACAATTGACCATTCAGAAAAAGCACCGACCGCACTATTCAACAACGAATTCTGCAAACGATTCATTCTGGGTGGCGTGTTCCACAGGGTCTATCCCGCAACTGTGTTGGAGGAGTTGGAGCCCCATCTGCCTTCAGGTTGGCAAAACGACCTGGAAACGATTGGTACTCCGATTGATTGGTATGGGCTGACCTTTGGCGCTCAGAATCAGACTACTTCATCGGATACGGCCATACATACCGACAAAGACATTTCCGGTGCACTGTCACAGGTCCTGACCAGAATCCGCAAGGATTACACAGGTGATCTGCCGATCTATCTTACCGACAACAATGCAACGATTCCCACGGATCAGCGCTCCGATAGCCTGTCTCAACATCTCAGCGCTATAGTGGGAGCTCTGAAGCAGAACCACCCGATCAAAGGTTGCTTTCTTGGGTCGATGGCAGATCCTGAAACCCTGAAATCCGTACTCACAAAAGTACAACCCGTTTCCCTGCCGTTGTCTCAGCCGGCGGGCGCCATGCATGAACACTGGAACCTGGTCGCCGACATCGGCGGAACCAATACAAGGCTCGGTGTCGTCTCCAACGGCCAGCTGACCGACCTGCGGAAATACCCGACCGGAAAGCTGCCCGATTTGCTTGCAGCGCTACATGATTTGCGTGATGAGATTGGCACCGATCCACGCGCTGTCGTCGCTGCCGGGGCCGGACCGGTGAAGAACGGAACCATCCGCCTGACCAACGCCCATCTGGATTTGTCAGAGAATGAACTGGCCAAGGCAACGGGCGCTCAACATACTTACGTAATCAACGACTTCACCGCCGCTGCATGGTCGGTAGCTGAAATTACCGCCGCGGATGTCGAGGTTTTGCAAGGTGAAGCCACCCCACCCAAAGGCACGCGACTGGTCGTCGGCCCGGGCACCGGACTTGGGGTCGGGGCGCTGCTCTATTCTGAAGGACACTATCACACCGTTTCCGGCGAAGGTGGTCATATGGGGCTTTCCCCCCGGCATCGTGATGAGGTCGAGATCTTTGAAGCCGCCCGGCAGATCGCCCCGGAGTGTTTCTTTGACGACAGCCTGACGCTCGAGGCAGAAATGTTCCTGAGCGGAACCGGACTGCCAATCCTGTATCAGGCTGTCACGATGGCTGGTGGCAAGGCCAAAGAGAGCTTGCGAAATGCCAAGGATATTCTGCACGATGCCCGGGAGGGATCGGATGAATATGCGGTCCGGGCGGCACATATGTTTATCACCCACCTTGGCGCGATCATGGGTGATCTTGCGGTAGCACTTGTGCCCGCCGGGGGTGTATTTCTTGTTGGCGGCGTTGCTGAGAAAAACCGCTGGCTGTTTCAGGGTGACTTTCTGGCAGCCTTCAACGCGGGCGGACGGTTCGAGGATCTGAGGCGTTCGATGAACCTTTACGTTTCAGAGCAAGGCGAATTTGGCATTGTTGGCGCTAACAATTTCTGCAAAAATGCGCTCGCACACTAAACTCGTCACCTGAAACCCATTAGAATCAAAGGAGCCCGGCATGATCTTATGCTGCGGTGAAGCCCTGATCGACATGATCGCCGCACCTACGGTTTCAGGCGAACAAGGCTTTGTGCCTCATTCGGGCGGTGCCATCTTCAATACTGCCATCGCTTTGGGGCGCTTGGGTGTTCCGGCCGGAATGCTGACCGGTCTTTCCACGGACATGTTCGGCATTCAACTGGCAGAAGCTTTGCAGACAAGCCACGTGGATACGAGCCATGTAATTCGCTCAGATCGGCCAACAACATTGGCGTTTGTGCAGCTACAGGATGGTCAGGCACGCTATAATTTTGTTGATGAAAACACCGCCGGGCGGATGCTGCGACCTGATGATATGCCCGATCAATTGCCTGCGGTCTCCGCGCTCTATTTTGGGGGGATTAGTCTGGCCTGTGAACCCTGCGCCGATGCTTATGCGTCTTTGCTGCAGCGACATGGGTCAGAGCGTGCTGTCATGCTGGACCCGAATATCCGACCGGGTTTCATCAAGGATCAAACCCGCTATCGCACCCGGCTGAACGCTATGATCGCCCAAGCTGACATCGTGAAGGTATCGGATGAGGATCTGGACTGGATCATCCCCGGCCCCGAAAGCCTGAACGAGAAAGTTCCACTATTGCTCCAGGCCGGACCAGCGGTGGTAATCGTCACCCGTGGTAGCGAAGGCGCATCAGGCTATCTGGCCGATGGATCGGAAACATCGGTTTCTGTAAAGGCGGTTCAGGTTGTGGACACGGTTGGTGCCGGCGACACATTCAACGCTGGTGTTCTGGCCGAGCTGGACCGCTCGGGCCATCTGACCAAAGCAGGTTTACGGGCTATGAAGCCGGCAGACCTGAATGCCGCGCTCACCCTTGGGGCCGAAGTGGCCGCAATCACCGTATCTCGCGCCGGGGCAAACCCGCCATGGGCGCACGAGCTCTGATAAAGACGAGACCAGAAATGAAACGATCCGAGATCAATCGCATCAAGGCCGACGCACAAGCTTTCATCCACTCCTTTGGCGCAGTCCTGCCGCCATTTGCAGACTGGTCGCCGGATCAGATGCGCAGCGAACAGGCCGCCGGAATTCGCGAACGCAGCCTTGGCTGGGACATCACGGACTACGGGCAGGGAAAGTTCGACGAGTTGGGTCTGTTTTTGTTCACCCTGCGCAACGGTAATGAGAAAGACCTAAGCGAAGGTCGCGGTATGCTTTATGCCGAAAAACTGCTGATTTCGCGTGAGAACCAGCTGTCCCCTATGCACCGTCACATCGTCAAAGCCGAAGATATCATCAACCGTGGTGGCGGCGATCTCGTGATGGAGATCTACGCATCTGACGCGAAAGGTGGGATTGATCGCGACAATCCCGTGGTTGTGCCAAGTGATGCCTGCCCGGTGACCATCCAGCCCGGAGAGCATCTGCGCCTGAAACCCGGTCAAAGCGTGACATTGATGCCCGGTATCTGGCACGCCTTTTGGGCGGAACAGGGCGATTGTCTGATCGGCGAAGTTTCAACCGTCAACGATGACCGCACCGACAACGTGTTCGAAGCTCCGATCCCTCGTTTCGCCAACATCGAAGAAGATGCCGAACCCGATTTTCTGCTGGTGGCGGACTACTAGGGTCAGCTTCCCAATCCGGCGCTGTTCAGGCTATCCATCAGCTTGCGTTTGAATGGTTCATCCAGCTGCCAAATCGAAAAGATGTCAGGTGCTTTGGCCGCGATGTCCGGCTGCAGTTCCAGTAATCTGTCCAACGCAGCCTTAGCTTGCTGCTGGTCCCCGGCCTCGACACTCAGGGCCGCGCGCCAGAGATGTGTCCAGAAAAATCCAGGCATATCGATCCGGTCAAGTACGGTCAGGGCTTCTTCGTACTCACCTTGATCGAACAGATAGAACACGCGCGGAAAATGATACCAGTGTGGGTGTACGGGGTTCAGCGCAATGGCCCGATCAACGATGGCCAGCCCCTCGACCCAATCATCTCCAAACGCCAGCCGCATCCCGTAATGGGCCAGAACAGCCGCGTCGTTGGGATTGAGCGCAACCGCTGCCTGACCGGCCTGTTTGAACCCTACGATATCACCCGTGACAAATCGCATGTTCGCCAACATCAGATGACCCGCGGCCAGATTGGGATCCGCCTGAATCGCTTTACGCGCAGCCATATCCGCTGACGCAAGAATTTCAGCTCGATCCCCCCCGAGGTTGAACCGGATCTGCTGCAGATAAAGGTTCGACAACACAGCCCAGGCTTCGGCATAACCGGGGTCTTGTTTCACCGCATTCTGAATGCAGGCCAGTACGTCGCCATGCCGCTCAAGATTGATGGTGATCTGATAGCTGTAGTAATCCAGCACGCAATCATAGGCATCGCGATTTCCCGGCGGCGTACGTGCAGCGGTTTGCATCGCGTTCTGCGTCAACAACCCATACTTTCCGGCCAGCTGACCGGTCACATCCCGAACAATCTGATCCTGAGCCGCATAGATCTCGCCCGGGGACTGCCCGACCGTGTAGGAGCGCACCCAGGAATAACGCCCTTCATTCAAATCGATCAGGCGCGCTGAGAGGATGACTTGATCACCGGTTTCCAACACTGACCCTTCCAGCGCGAAATCCGCCCCGAACTCGTCTCGCAATTGTTGTGGGTCCATCTCCTGCTGGCGATACCGGCTGACAGTACCCAGCGGCAATATCCAGAGATCGCGAAACCGCACCAGTTCGGTGGTCAGCTGCTGCGTAATACCATCTGCAAGCGTTTCCTGAGCTTCATCTGGTGATGTGAAGGGAAGAACAGCGATGACCGGTCCGTTGGGCAATTCCGGATCGCGCCCGGGGGCCAGAGTGATCTGAACCACTGCAAACAATATCAAACCGAGCAGCAAACCCAAACTTGCGACCAGATATGGCCAGCGAAAACGCTGTTCGGGTTCGACGCTCGTGTTCGGATCATCCTGCGAATGCGGGTCGACGATTTCCACGCGCTCAAATCGGGGGGCATATCCACCTTTTGGGATCGACAGCCGGATCGGGTCATTCCGTCCCGGGCCCGCATAATAGCCGTCAATATCCTGACGCAACCGGCGCGCCTCGAGCCGGACAACCGGATCGACTTGCTGATCGAAACTCGCGTCGCGATCAAAGACCGACATGGCGATCGAAACGCCTTTGATCTGATCCGCGCGCCCCGCCAAATACTCATTGACAACATAGGTCAGGAATGCCCGGCGTTGCGGCGTCGCGGCAAAATCCGGGTGCTTCAGTAAGCGCGAAAGCTGTTCGCGGATGTCCTGTTCCGAAATTGTCACTCGTCAGAGCCCCAATACTAAAAGCTTTTAAAACCGGTGAGTTACCGTGTGCGATCAACGGCTCTTACTCTGTTTACCTCGCAGGTAGCAACATGTTCGCACTTCACGGAACGATGCGGATGGCTAGGACGGGCGGACTGTTTGCCAATTCGGCGAGCTTCAAGGGGTCAAGGAGAGCGCCTGAATGTCGGCCATCATCGCTACCGATGCATTTACGTACGCCGCACATAAGCACAGCGACGCCCCTTCTTTTTCTGCCCCGTACGAATTCTGACACCACCATCCACAGGAGCCGTCCTAAATATGGCACGCCGAAACTTTTTGGTACTGACAACCGCGCTGCTGGGCCTCACTGCCAGCGTCGCGATCGCGCAGGAGCATTTTGACCCCAAGGGCAAAGCACCCTCACGCTTCACCGTTGAATTTCAAGAGTTGATGCGTGACTCTCTGCCGTTCGAAGATCAGCGCGACTTTGAAGAAAGCAGCAAGGGCCTGATCGCCGTCCCCGACTACCGTCAGATCAAAACCGAAGACGGCATCGTTGCCTGGGATATCGGCAGCTACGACTTCCTGCTTGAGGAAGGTCAGGAATTCGACTCGATCCACCCGTCGCTGCAGCGTCAGGCAATCCTGAACATGAACTATGGTCTGTTCGAGATTCTGGATGACAAAATCTATCAGGTCCGCGGTTTCGACCTGTCCAACATTTCGTTCATCCGGGGCGACACTGGCTGGATCATCTTTGATCCGCTGGCTTCGAAAGAGACAGCTGCAGCAGCGCTGAAACTGCTGAACGACACGGTCGGCGAACTTCCCGTTAAGGCCGTAGTCTATTCACACTCGCATGCTGACCACTATGGCGGCGTCCGTGGTGTCATCAATGACGAAGACGTTGCAAATGGTGTAGAGGTCATCGCGCCAGCTGGCTTCATGGAACATGCGGTGTCCGAAAACGTCTATGCAGGCAACGTGATGAACCGCCGCCTGTTCTTCCAATATGGCGTGCTGCTGCCGCGTAACCCCTATGGTCACGTGGATCAGTCGATCGGTAAGAACATCTCGGCCGGGACCACCGGCCTGATCGAGCCAACCCGCTATGTCTCGGACGATTATGAAGAGATCACCATTGATGGTGTCCGCATGATCTTCCAGAATACCCCCGGCACCGAAGCCCCTGCCGAGATGAACACTTATTTCCCCGACCTCAAGGCCTTCTGGGCGGCGGAAAACATCACCGGTACGATCCACAATATCTACACCCTGCGCGGTGCACTGGTCCGCGATGCGCTGAGCTGGTCTAAGCACATCAACGATGCGTTGTACGAGTTCGGCCAGGAGGCAGAGGTGATGTTTGCTTCTCACTCCTGGCCACGGTTCGGCAATGACCGCATTCAGGAAGTGATGCGGGCGCAGCGCGATACCTATGCCAACCTCAACAACGGCGTTCTGAACCTCGCCAACAAAGGCGTCACCATCAATGAGGTGCACAATGTCTATGAGGTGCCGGAAAGTCTGCAACAGCAATGGGCGGCGCGCAGCTACCACGGTTCGGTCGAGCATAACAGCCGCGCGGTTATCAACCGCTATCTGGGGTATTGGGATGCTAACCCGACCACGCTGACACCGCTTTCGCCTGAAGACAGTGCTCCGTTGTTTGTCGAGATGATGGGCGGTGCCGAACCGATCATGGCGAAAGGGCAAGAACTGGTCGATGCCGGCAAGTATTTGGAGGCGACCGAGATCCTCAACAAACTGGTTTATGCCGAACCGCAGAACCAGGCTGCCAAGGACCTGCTGGCCGACGCGTTCGAGCAGATCGGGTACCAGAAGGAAAGCCCGTCGGTCCGCAACTCATTCCTGGGCGCGGCCTATGAACTGCGCAACGGTATCCCACAGGGTGCCACCATCGAAACCACCGGTCCGGATACGATCAAGGCGATGCAAACCACCATGTGGCTGGATTTCCTCGGCATCCGCGTCAACAGCGAAAAAGCGGCAAACATGGAGTTCACCATCAACCTGTCGATTCCCGATCGCGATGAGAACATTGTGGTTGAAATGAGCAACGCCACCCTGACCCATATCGTTGATCAGACTGCGGAAAACGCCGACCTGTCGATCAGCCTGAACCGCGCTGATCTGGAAAAGGTCATGACCGGCGAACGTAAGCTGACCGACATGCTGGCAGATGGAACCGCCAAATCTGAAGGCGATACCGAGATCGTAGCACAACTGGCCTCGACACTTGATCAGTTCGATCTTGGCTTCGAACTGATGCCGGGCACCGGCGCGCAGGATCTTACCCCTGAGGCAAACGACTTTGCCCAGCCTGCGCTCGCGAATTCCAACGGCGGCTGATAACCCCATCAGTTAGCTGACTCGGGTTCGCAGGGTTGGCTTTCGCCTTGGAAGGCGGGTTTTCCCGCCGGAAGACGGGCCGTCGCAACCGGTCCGTCTTTTCCTCATTGCTTTTCCCGATTATTTTTGTCAGTTAAATACCGACCTAGTCAGATTCTCTGGATTCACGCCCGGTCACCGCCCTGCCCGACGCTGACCAAGAGACAACCAGATAATGACAAAATCGCTTGCTGACCTGCTGGCCATGGATGCTGTTGCCAGCCGACATGGATGTGCATTGAAACCGAAACTCCGCGAGGCCATCGAAGCCGACCTGCGGTTCCCTGCACATGCCACCGCACCCCGCCCGGAAACAGAGCTGACCGCAGATGAGCTGCCAGAAAACGTGCTCAGCCTGTCGGCGCATTCCCCAAATTCTGAAAGGAAGCGCGCATGAGCTTTTCAGTCTATGGATCAAACGGCGACAGACCAGCTGCGGGCAGACCAGACTTCGATGATTTTGAGCTGGGACTGTTGCCTGTTATGCGACACTTCATCCTCAGTTTTGCCGATTCCGATACGCAATCGTGGCAACACGCCTATTCCACGGCCATCGAACGCTGGGGCGTTGATCAGGGCCTGAACATCGCTCATCTGATCTATAAAATCGTCAAGGTCACGTTGCATTGCCGCCCGGCGGGGTTGGCCTTCAACGACCCGCTTTGCCTTGAACAGCGTGGGTCACTGACATGCGATGAGCTTGCGCTGATGAAGATGCTGCATCACATGCGGCGCGACAACACGCCCGAAGCGCGCGATGCCGTCAACCTTGTTACCGGCGGCTATCCGGATGCCCATCTGATTCAGGCTGGTCTGACGCTTGCCAATCGCTTTCCGACCGGTAACGACAGACGCGGCGACACCTCCCGTCGGCCGATGCTTCGGGCCGTGAAGTAAAAACCTATCCCCGCGTTGACCAAGCCTTCAGCTGGCGCTTGACAACGCTATCGACACCAGACTAGCTGACACGAGATGGTTCCCGACGGTTTGCCCGAGGGATGAAAATGGGAATACGGTGCGGTGCGTTCTGCGTACCAATGCCGTGACTGCCCCCGCAACTGTAGGCGGAGAGCGAAGCCAAAAGACCACTGGCCCAAAGGCCGGGAAGGTTGGCCAAGCATAGACCCGCAAGTCAGGAGACCTGCCATCAGATGTTTAACCAACCCGGGGCGGGGCGTCCTGGAAGGAGGCTTTGATGGCGCGTAATCTGCGTGTGTACATAAACGGCACCTTCTGTCCGCACTTGGCAACAAGTGGAGCGGACCATGCCGGAAGCAACTGAACCCTTCGTTTTGTGTTTTCAGAATTGGCAACGGTGGCGCTTCGCAAACACGCCCTGCAGTGAATTTTATGTTACGTTATTACATTGCTAATTATTCAGATTGACAGTAAGTGGAGCGCGTAATGCCAGAAAACTCTGATCATTTCCTGTTGATTTGCGAGACCTGTCAGGGCTCGGACAGTGCCGATGCGCTTCGAGCGGCGATTGCGGATAAGCTTCCGTCCTGCTTCGCCATCCGAGGGGTTTCCTGCATGGCTGGCTGTTCACATCCTACGACTGTTGGCTTTCAGGCAGCGGACAAAGCGCAATACCTGTTCGGTCGCATTAGTTCAGCGCAGGACATTGAAGCGCTGGCCGCGTTTGCCTGGCAATATCAGGACAGCGCTGACGGCTGGACCAATGCTACGGACAGACCCTCTGCCCTTTACACCAAAACCTTGTCGCGCATGCCGCGCATCTTGTCTGGAGGTCAGGCATGACATTTCTGGTTGCCGAAAATCTCGAGTATTATGCATTGAACGGTGATGTGCTGCTGCAGGGTGTGTCCTTTGATCTGGACGAGGGATCAGTACTGGCCATCGCAGGCCCGAACGGCGCAGGCAAAACCACCCTGCTGAACTTGCTATGTGGTGTCGAAACCATCGCGCTCGGGGATGTACTGATACGCGGTCAAAGCCTGCGATCGCTATCGCCTCAGGATCGCGCCCGGACCATCGCTGTTGTAAGCCAACAAGAGTTGCCCGATGGACGGTTACGACTGAGAGATTACGTTGCCTTGGGGCAGATTCCCATCAAAGGCGACCGATCTGCAGATGAACATAAACAGGCATTGGACAGGATATTTGACCTGACCGAGCTGCATCATCTGGCAGGCAAGCAGATGTCGACCCTGTCCGGAGGCGAGCGTCAGCGCGCGCATATTGCGCGCGCTTTGGCCCAAAACCCGTCGCTGCTGTTTCTGGACGAACCCACCAACCATCTGGATCCCGACGCCAAGGGGCGCATGCTCTCGCTGGTCGCCGATCTTGGTATCACCGTGGTCATGATCGTCCACGACCTGGTCATGATACCAGAATTCGCCACCCATGTTGCGTTGATGAAATCCACCCGACTGACGGGTTTTGGACCGGTCAGCAACATCCTGACGCCACAGCGCGTGCGCGAAACCTTTGGCGTCGAATACCTGTGTTTTCAACACGAAGACCGGGTGATCCCCGCACTCGACATCCGAAAAACCAAGCTTACAAACTGACAGGAGCTTTCCATGAACCTGAAACTCTGGCCCGTGGCGCTGATCATCGGCCTCGCCACCAGTGCGGCCGCACATGAGGTCACCGTAGACAATTGCGGCGAACCGCTTGTTTTTGACTCAACGCCCGAACGGTTGGTCGTACACGACATGAACATGACCGACATGGCCTTTGCGCTTGGCCTGCAGGACAAGATCGTTGGTCTGACCGGTATCACCGGATGGTACAAGACCAGCCCGGAATTCGACACGCTGCGCGGTGACATCCCCGAGCTGGCGCCGAAATACCCCACTGTCGAAAATCTGGTAGCGGTAGAACCCGATCTGTTCTTTGCCGGGTGGTATTATGGCATGAAGCCCGGCGGCGAAGTCACTCCGGACACGCTGGCCCCGTTCGGTATCAAGACCATGGTCCTGACCGAAAGCTGCGTACACCTGAACAAGGACCGCCCCGAAGCCAGCATGGACCTGTTGTTCGATGACGTTCTGCGTCTGGGCAAAGTCATGCATGTTGAGGACAAAGCCGAAGCTCTGGTCGATGGCTGGAAGGGCCAGCTGTCCGCCATCGAAGCCAAAACCGCAGATCTGGCGAAACCACGCGTCTTCCTGCTGGATGGTCCGGCTGATGCGCCTTTTACCGCGGGCAAGTTCGCAATCCCTGACGCGATGATCACCGCCGCTGGTGGCGAAAACGTAACCCATGATCTGGACACCAGCTGGGGCCGCACCTCGTGGGAGGCCGTCGCCGCCACGAACCCTGAATTCCTGGTTCTGCTGGACTACCAGACCGGCAACGGCGCTGCGGATACCTTCAAATTCCTGCAAGAGCATCCGGTGATGTCCCAGACCGACGCAGTCAAGAATGAACGCTGGATCGGTCTGCGCTACGAAGAGCTGACACCTGGACCGGCAAACATCGAAGCGATCGAGAAAATGGCGCGCGAAATGCACGCCGAGATCAACTGATATGGGCCCGTTGGGCCGGACAACACTGCTGGGGGCGGCCGTTCTGGTCGCCCTTTTGCTGGTGTCGACAATCTATGGCACCACGCCGATCCCTGTTGCGGACGTCCTGACCGCCATTTCGCTTGGCACTGGCATCAGCGAAGGCGACATGTCCCCGCTGCATCGGATCGTGTTCGACCTGCGTTTACCACGCGCTCTTTTTGCTGCTGTCATCGGCGCGGGCCTTGGTGTTGTCGGGGTCGTGCTTCAGACCACCACTCGAAACGATCTTGCCGACCCGTTTCTGTTTGGCCTGTCCTCTGGCGCTGCCGCGGGTGCAGTTCTGGTTATCACCGTTACCGGCGATGTTCTGGGCATCTGGACCTTACCACTTGCAGCCTTTTGCGGTGGTCTCATCGCATCCGGAGTTGTTCTGGCTTTGGTGCAGAGCTTACGCACAAGTGCACCGGAAAAACTGATCCTTGCCGGGCTTTCGGTCTCATTCCTGTTCTCGGCAATTACCAACTATCTGATCTTTGCCGGCGACAACCGCGCAGCCCATTCCGTGATTTTCTGGATGCTGGGCGGGCTTGGATTGGCGCGGTGGGAAACCTTCCCCCTTGTCCTTGCGGGACTTGGCCTGATCCTAGCCTATGCGCTCTATCGCAGCCGATGGCTGGATGCGCTGCTGACCGGAGACTTCACCGCTTCGACTCTGGGCATACCTGTCAAAGGACTGCGATACAGACTGTTCTTTGCAGCAGCCTTGGCGACGGCAGCGTTTGTATCTGTGGCGGGCGTGATCGGGTTCGTCGGCCTTATGGTCCCGCACATTGCACGCGGTATTGCCGGACCACTTCACAAGAACCTGTTGATAACGGCGGCGCTTGTAGGAGCCGTGCTGCTGACCCTCTCGGACATCCTGTCCAGACTTCTGCTGGCACCACAGGAACTGCCCGTGGGTATCGTGACAACATCGATCGGGTCGCTCTTTGTGTTCATTTACCTGTTCAGATCAGGAAGGCGTGGCTGACCGGTTGAACCGGTCACATGGGATGATTGGCGACCAGCGGGTGTTCTGTTGCAGACCGCCTGCTGAGTCGGGGGGCTCGGCTATCTTCTGCCAACCCGATGATCACCGATCCAGGCGCGCTGATCCCAACTGCTGATCTGTTCAATTGCCCATCTCATGACAGGACCATCCACCGAAGGATTTGAGGTCAGAAAATCAACGGTTTTCAGGATCGCATTCTGCGCAAACGCATAGTCGATCACCTTCAGTTCGCCACTCAGCACATCGCGCTCGACCGTAGTAACCGGGAGCTCGGCCCAGCCGAGACCATCGCTCACCAACTGCTTGCGAATATCCGGGTTTACGGACACCCAGACATCCGGGCTGAAATGTCGGATGCTTGACGATGGCAACCCTTCCACGATCTGCCGGTAGAAGGCCAAATCACTTCGGCTGACACGTTTCTTATCGGCCAGAGGGTGATCGGCACGACAGACCGGAACAATCCTTTGAAACCCGATGCCGCGGCTTTGATAATGTCGTTCCCCTTCCGGTGCCTGAATTACAAATGCGCCATTGGCCTCGCCACTCTCGACCGCATTCAGGATCATGTCCCTTGGTCGCTGTTCGATGCTCAACTCGATCCCGGGAAAGGTCCCGGACAGTTCTGCAATTAAGCTTCTGACCCGTTCGACCAGCAACCCATCCTCGACATAAAGTGAAAAACTAGGCTCCATCGCACCGTTCAACGCTTCTGCCTGACCACGCAGGGCGTCAACGCTTTCCAGCACTGTTCTGGCATGTCGCAGCACCGAGATGCCCTGCTCGGTCAAAACCGGCCGATAGCCTTTTCGATCAAAGAGCGGCAGATTCAGGTCAATTTCGAGATTTGATATCGTCGTGCTGATAACGGACTGAGCCTTGCCCAGATTACGTGCTGCGGCAGAGAATGAGCCACAGTCGGCGGCGGCAACAAACGCGCGAAGCTGATCGATATCAGACATTGAAAACTCCATCAGGAATTACGATAGAGTTTAACTTTCTATATCACATATAGGTCTGGTTAAAGGGCGCGGAAAGAATCGGCTTTGCTGTGAGGACAACACAAATGAGAACGCCCCCTCTTCTGGTCTTGGGTGCAGCAACACTGAGCCTGCTTACCCTCGGGCACATGGCCGCTGCACAATCGCCGGCATGTCAGACTTCGCTGGATATCGATGTTCCGGCCGAGTGCGAGACCATTCCCGTGACACATCCCGTTGAAGGGCTTGGGAATTTTCGGCAGCTGACCACTCCCGACAACGGGATCAAACCAAATCTGCTGTTTCGTTCGGATCAACTGGATGAGTTGTCCGAGAATGCAGTTTCAGAACTGACCGCCATTGGCATTGAAACCATAGTCGACCTGCGTTCGCATGAAGAGCTGGAAACCCACCCGAACACGCGGCTTGATACGGTCGAATTTGATGTCAATCTGCCAATCGGCTCTGATCCCGCTGACATAGCCAAGATCATGCCGGTCGAAGTTGCAGCACAGATCCGTCCGTTGTGGTTCGATGGCAAGTTCGACGAAATCGATCAATTACTGGATGATCATAACGTAGACCTGCCGCAGGTACGGATCGATCGCTACCGGGATTTTGCGACCAAATTCGATCCCCAGGTCTCACGTTTCCTGCATCTGCTGACCGATGATCAGAACTTTCCACTGCTTTTTCACTGTGCCGGAGGCAAAGACCGGACCGGATATATGGCGGCGGTCACTCTGCTGACGCTGGGCTATTCCGAACAGGATGTGATGCGCGATTACCTGACCACAAATCTCTATACTTTCGACGAACTGGAACAGTTGGTTGGCAAAGGCCCTCAATCGCTCCAACCCGCATTTGGGGCCCATCCCGAGCAGATCCAGGCATCGCTACAGACCATCACCGACAAACACGGTTCATTCGAAGCCTATCGTCGTGATGTTCTGGGTATTAGTGACGCTGAGGTTCAGATGATCCGGCAGAACTTGCTAATCCAGAACTGATCAATAAGCGTGCATCAGGCCTGCGGAAACCGGATTTCAAACCGGGCGCCCTGATCGGACGAAACCAGATCGATCCGGGCACCGTGTGCGGCCAGCAAATTTGAGGCAATGTTCAGACCCATTCCTGTGCCACCCTGTTCACGCGCAGTGGTGAAAAATGGCGCAAAGATACGGTCCCGGTTCCCTTCGGAAATGCCGGGGCCGTCATCCTGCACGATTACCCGCCCCGGGGTCGAGGTTAGACTGACCCGCCCTGCCCCATGACGGCGCGCATTGTCCAATAGCTGCCCAAACACCACTTTCATGCCCGAAATAGCCAGGGGCTGCGGCACCTCAGCACCATCGATGGTCAGCTCAATTTCAGGAAACTCATCGCGCAGTGTCGCCTCCAGCTCCGCAAGTGTTGTTTGCCCGTGATGCTCGGGCACACGAGACGCGGCGACCCGATTCAAAGCGCGCAGCTGGGTCTGCATCTGATCGTTGGCACCGATGATCTGATTCAAAACGACGCGATCCTGATCATCCAACCCTTCTGCGTCCTGCAGCAATTCTGCCGCGGCGCGCACGGCTGTAACCGGCGTTTTCAGTTCATGCGTCACATGGTCGGCGAAGTTGCGGATCGACGCCTCGCGCCTCTGCAGCGTAGCCGCCATATCCAGAACCGATCCCGCAAGGCGAGATAGCTCCTGTGTTCCGTAATGACCCGGTGGCGAGGCAGATTCGCCCTTGTGAACAGCGGATGAATACTCAGCCAGTGCAGTTATCGGCCTCAACAACAAACGTACTAGCAAATATCCCAGAAATGCGGTGGCCAGACCAATCAACACGGCAAGCAGAATTGCAGCGTTGCGAAACCCAATCTCGGGGCCAAGATAACGCAGGGCAATTAGGCCAAGCAAAGACAAGGCCAATGTTCCGGCCAATCCTCCACCCAGAACCAAACTCAGAGATGGGCGCCATTTACGCCTTAGCCTTGCCATTGGCCCATCCGCAACCCGATGCCGTGCACGGTTTCAATCGCACTTGCCCAGCCCTGATCCCCCAGCTTGCGCCGCAAATTTCGCAGGTGACTGTCGAGCGTACGGTCCGAGACAGGGCTGCCTGAACCATAAATGGCGTCGATCAGTTGCGGCCGCGAAACAATTGCCTCGGGCGTTTGCATCAAGCGCCGCAGGATCGACAATTCAGTCGCGGTCAGCGTCAGTGCTTCGCCCTCCACCTTTGCCGAATGCCCAGTCGGGTCCAATTCAAGTGGTCCATAGCGCAGAACCGTTGCAGCACCACGGACTGTACTGCGCTTTAAAATGGCCTTGATCCGCGCCACCAACTCACGCGGGCTGAAGGGCTTGGTGACATAATCATCGGCGCCGAGTTCAAGTCCCAGCACCCGATCAATCTCATCATCGCGTGCAGTCAGAAACAGGATCGGTACGTCCGACCGTGCACGCAGCCTGCGACAGACCTCCAGCCCATCCAACTCGGGCAGGCCAACATCCAGAACAACCAGATCAGGCGCCTCCCGCATGGCATGGGTCAGGGCCATCTGCCCGTCGCGCGCAGTAACGACCTGGTATCCCGCGCGCTCCAATGTGATGGAAACCAGCTCGCGCAGGCGCGGGTCGTCATCCACGACGAGGATTTTCATAGCCAGTCTCCGATCCCAATTCAGCGTTCAGACTACGGCTCACCCGATCCGCGCGAAACCCCCATTCCCGCCAGTTGGCAATATGCGGGGGATAAATCGTGCAACCCGTCGGGCGCGCAGAGGCCGCAATCTCGGCCGAGGCCATCGGACCCAGCTGGCAAACATAGTACTCATCGTATCGTTCGGTGTGCCGCAGGTTTTCTCGGGCGATCACAGCGGCAAAATTCACAAACGAACACGCATAAAGGACCGCAAGTCCAAGGGCAGCAGATCGCAGCAGCAACCATCTGTTTGACCGCCCCCTGAGGATTTGCCATGCAGTCAGGCAAAGCCCCGCCGCAACAAGTCCCATCCAGATCGCCGCATGGATGCGCAGATAGGTCAGACCGTATTCCTGCACATAGATCGACAGACGCAGGATCGACGAAATTACCAACAAAACGTTTTGCCCCAGCCAAAGCATCATCCAACCGGTCAACCCTTTGCGCTCGGTCAGATATGGCCGCGCGGCCAATGCAAATGCGCCAGCAAGCAAAGCAGTTACCAACAGGGGGTATGCCCCACGATGGGCATATTCCGCATGGCTCATACCGTCGGGCAATTCGACATTACCCCACAGGAAAAAGGCGTCCATTACGGTCTGAACCGCCAACATAAGGTTGAACAGGATCAACGCATTCGCCACGGACTGCGCGTTCAGTCCAATCGCTGGCAACTTTCGCTGTTTGGCAGGTCCGGACTTCGGTGACAGTATTCCCGGCTGGGACGCAACCGCCAGGACAGGCCAGATCATTATCGCTGCGCCAATCCAGAACAGCACCCGCTCAAACCGGATATCAAAACTCCAAAGACCATCCACCCATTCGGACAGAACGGGATTCGCCGACACCATCAGGCTCGCCAGAACCAGAGCGCCCCCAATCGGAAAGGCCCAGGCCCGCAGAAACTGCAGACCAATTCTGTCTTTGTCAGGCAATGCCTGACCATTGCGAAGCGCGCCGATCAATTGCCAGATAGCCAGAATAGGCCACAGACCCAGAAACCGGCGGACGGCAGCGCCCAGATCATGCCTGCTGCCCAAAACAGCCCAGCACAGCGCCACTGTCGATCCGCCAATCAGAAAAGCGATGGACAAGGCCTGCACATATTCCACAACAGGCAAAACGCTGAGGATCAGAAGCAATGCCGGACCAAAAAGACCTGATCGCCGACCCAGCAATACCCAAACTAAACCCGCAACAACCAGCGCGAACACTGCCAGCGAAATCCCCGGCGCATAGTCCAGAAACAACACATCTGCCAATGCAACCAACAGTGCGAGCGCACCGCCGGCCAGTTTCTTGTTCGGACTTGTGGTCCCATCAGACCGGTCCGGGGAATTTTCCGGTTCGTCCAGCCACCAGCTGTCTTGCAACACCGAGGCCGGAACGCCCCGTACAACATACTGTCCCATGATCTGCTCCTTTTTTGTGCGACCATGTCTGGCCCGAACAGGTGCAGATCACCGCGTATCGGTCGTGCAGAATTTGTGCAGAAGGCGAATTTTCTCTTGGGCCGGGCAGATGCTCTTTCCCTCCCCTGCCCTGCTGGCTAAGAAGTTCTCCCAACCGAATTTCAGGAGGCCCCTTTGGATCGTATCGCCCGCACTATCGCCACGGAAATCAACGCGCGACCCGAGCAGGTGGGTGCCGCAGTCAGGCTTCTGGATGAAGGGGCGACCGTGCCTTTTGTCGCACGTTACCGTAAAGAGGTAACGGGCGGGCTGGATGACAGCCAGCTACGAACGCTGGCTGATCGCCTGACCTATCTGCGAGAGCTTGAGGCCCGGCGTGAAACGATCCTGAACTCGATCAAGGATCAGGGAAAGCTAACCGATGATCTGGTCAAATCCATTGCGCAGGCTGATACCAAAGCGCAGTTGGAAGACATCTATCTGCCCTACAAACCCAAACGCCGCACCAAGGCCATGATCGCGCGCGAAAACGGGTTGGAGCCGCTGGTAGATGCAATCCTGAATGACCGGTCGGCAAACCCCGAAACGATGGCCGAAGCCTACGTGACCGAAGCGGTGCCAACCACAAGGGACGCTCTGAACGGTGCCCGGGATATCATCACCGAGCGTCTGACAGAAAACGCGACTTTGCTGGGCGAGTTGCGGAACTTCATGCAAAGCGAAGCCCTGCTAACATCGAAGCTGATCGAGGGCAAAGACAAAGAAGGCGCCAAATTCAGCGACTATTTTGAACACTCCGAGCTATGGGCAAAGGTTCCCTCTCACCGCGCACTGGCAATGTTGCGCGCGTCCAAAGAAGGGATCGTGACACTGGATATCGCGCCGGAACCCGAGGCAGGCGGGGCAAGAGCTGAAGCCATTGTTGCCTCTCATCTGCAGACGCGCAGCGATCAGCCGGGCGATCTATGGCTACGCAAAGTGGCGGGCTGGACCTGGCGGGTGAAACTGTCGCTGTCGATGATGGTTGAGTTGATGGCTGATCTGCGCTCACGCGCACAAGATGAGGCAATTCAGGTTTTCTCTCGCAATCTCAAGGACTTACTGTTCGCCGCCCCTGCCGGGGCACGCGCAACGTTGGGCCTGGACCCCGGTATTCGGACCGGAGTGAAAGCAGCAGTAGTCGATGCAACCGGCAAAGTGGTCGCGACGGATACACTGTATCCATTTCAGCCCAAGAACGATCTGCGCGGCGCGCAGGCTGCTATTCTGAACCTGATCAGCGCTCATAAGATCGAGCTGATTGCCATCGGCAATGGCACTGCCAGCCGCGAGACGGAGCGGCTGGTGGCAGACACCCTCAGCCTGTTGCCTAAAACGGTGAAAGCGCCAACCAAGGTTGTCGTGTCCGAGGCCGGTGCCTCGGTCTATTCAGCCTCAGAACTGGCGGCGCGTGAATTCCCGGATCTGGACGTGTCCCTGCGTGGTGCTGTGTCCATCGCCCGGCGCCTGCAGGATCCTCTGGCAGAACTTGTGAAGATCGAGCCCAAGTCGATCGGTGTCGGTCAGTACCAGCACGACGTGGACCAACATCGCCTGTCACAATCGCTCGAGTCAGTGATCGAAGATGTGGTGAACGCAGTTGGCGTCGATCTGAACACGGCTTCAGCTCCCCTGCTCTCTCATGTCTCTGGTCTTGGCCCAGGTCTTGCCGACGCAATTGTCACGTATCGCGATCTGAATGGCGCATTCGGATCACGCAAGGATTTGCTGAACGTGACCCGACTTGGACCACGCGCCTTTGAACAATGTGCGGGCTTCCTGCGCATACGCGACGGGGCCGAACCGCTGGACGCCTCTTCGGTTCACCCTGAGGCCTATGATGTTGCACGACGAGTTGTCGCTGCCTGTGGGCGCGATATCCGCCAGATCATGGGGAACGACGGTGCATTGAAAGGGCTGCGCGCCGAGCAATTTGTAAATGACACATTCGGGCTGCCAACCGTGCGGGACATCTTTGCCGAGCTCGAGAAACCAGGTCGTGACCCTCGCCCCAGTTTTGTGACCGCCTCTTTCACGGACGGCGTCGAAGAGATCACGGATTTAAAACCCGGAATGGTGCTGGAAGGAACAGTCACGAATGTCGCCGCCTTTGGTGCTTTTGTGGATATTGGCGTTCATCAGGACGGTCTGGTTCACGTCAGCCAATTGGCGGACCGGTTCGTCAAAGATCCGCATGAGGTGGTCAAAACCGGGCAGGTTGTCAAAGTCCGCGTTGTCGAAGTGGACGTGCCTCGCAAACGCATTGGGCTGACCATGCGCAAGGACGGCGGTGCATCTGCACGCGAGGATCAGGCCTCTCGCGGGTCTAAGAAGCAACATGGTCACTCAAAACCACGATCATCACAACACGCAAAATCTGGCCATAATGCGCAGCACAGCGCGCTTGGCGACGCGCTGCGCGACGCATTCAAAAAGCAATAAAGACTACTGACTAAGAAACCCTCTGCCTTTCCTGTGCCAGAGGGTTTCTTTTACTGGAATGCGTCCGGTTCCAGTTCTTCCCAAAAACCAAATATCGCCGATGCGTTCAAACCGGACCGCCAACCATGCGCCCGAAAATGTTCACGATCCAGCTCATCACTTAGTCCCGCCATGAACAGCCGCTTGTCGGCGTCCCTTTGCGTGGGGTTTCGCCGCGAAACCAGTTCCTCGACGATCGAAAGTTTACGCGCCCGTTCTGATCTTTCAGCCGCCCGCGCATCGAAGGCCTGATCTTCTTTCGCCTTTTCTTCAGCGCGCTGGCGCGCGGCAGCAATTGCTTCGGCGCTGGGTTCTGGTGGTGTTTCTTTCCCGGGCGCCTGATAGTCGTCACGCAAAGCAGCCGACAGATACCCGACCGTCGATTTCACGTCCCCCTGCCCCGTCACATAGTCTAGCTTTTGCTGTACATAGTCTTCCCCATGCTCAGCGATCCATTGACGTGCCAGACGATCCGAGACACCCTGTTTGCGCAGCGTCTTGTAGACATCCAGAGTGCGTACGCCATCGCTGTCATCAATCTCGAACATCGCTTTTTGCGGATTGCCTTTGATCCTAAAACGAATGTCCGTGACACTGCGGCCCTTCTTGCGGAACTCAGGCTCGATCAGAATGTCCGAACTTTTGTTCACCTCGGCTACTGCCGTCTTGATGATCTTGGCATTGAGGTGTTTGAAGCTGGAGTAGTAGTCACTGCCATCCACCCCCATCAACTTGCGGAACACATCAAGCGCCCACCATCCGGTCGAGCCTGTGCGGACAAACCGGTAGCAGTTTTCATAAAGGGCCAGCCCGTGCCCGGAGCTGAAGTTACGCTGAATGTGCACATTGATGAGCGCGTAGATCTTTGGGTCATACAGCTTTTGCGCCAAGGCCGGAGAATACGCATATTCACACACGCCATTCTTAAGCTTGGCAAAGCTAAGGAGCGAAGACACCCCCCATTCCTGTCTGCCCTGTTCGTCGAGCATATCCCATTCGGCCACGGTTTCTGCCAGGGCTCGCAAGCTCGCACGGAGTGTATCGAAATCATTCGAGTTGTAGCCGACCATCATTGCCAGAGTACGGGCATCGATCGTATGCGTAGTCGCAGAGGTCAGCGCATCATAGGCATTGAGTAGCAACACATTCGATAGCTTTCGCTGCAACAACGAAAGCTTGCCGCTGATGTGAATCGCGGCAACGTTCTTCTTCACCGTTTCCCGTCGCAATGCGCCGGAAAGGTGGTCCATGTCCAATTGTGTATCTGGCATGATTCTGCCTGACTGCTCGTTTTGGTATTTGTGGCACAAAAGGTACCCATGGATCAATCTTGTTTGGGTGCCCAAATACAGGATGAAGCAAATCCCGCAAACAGGTACCTAAGAGTCAGTGAGGCAGAGTTATCCCCAGGCTGGGACCTGAATAAGAGTCCGAGCACGCAAATCAGGTTCGACTAACGGATCAGATACCGCAACAATAGACCCTGAAACGGTAATATTTCCAATGTCCTGCGAATCGGCACCCTTGCTACTGGATTCTGGCGCTCTAGCACCTGTATCCGGGTACCATTGATCCTGTATTCAGGTACCCTTAAGACCGTATCTTGGTACCGTATTTGGTGTAACTAATTGTTTTAGTTAACTAATAGCATGCTAAATATTCTAAACTATCTAAAGATAATAAACGATTTGTTCGCTTGTGTTCTTATCTATTTGAATGGTTTCGTGGCGAAACCTGGCTAAGGGCGCTTCTTCTGTGGAAAACTCTACATTCTAGGATAGCTTCGAAACGAAATGTTCGCTACATTGCCCGATATACGCCGGTAAGGCGAACATTATCTGAGGCATCGACAGTGAACAAAAGCACCCAACCTCCCCTGCCGCCCTATTTGAATCTCGATCCCGAGATTTCAGCGACGAAGTTACCCGATCCTATCGGGACTTCTCGATTCGCTAAAGCCGCAGCTTTCTGCGCCAAAGGGCGCGAAGATCTTGCCCGGCGCGGCTATGCCCCTGACGGCGAAAAGCGCCTTCGCCGATTCTCAATCTGGGAAATCACCAAGTATCTTATCCCCGTCGCGCCAGCACATCTGCGCCGCGTTCTGAAAGCAAATCCCGATTTGCCGCAAGGCGAAGGGGAAGCGGGTTCCAAATGGTTTACGCTGGAAGAGGTCCTGACGCTCAGACGCCACTTTGCAGCCGAAGGTGTCAGCACCAAAGAGTATCTTCCTTATCGGCCTGAAGGTTTGCCAGCCAAGGTTGTAGCTGTCGCCAATTTCAAGGGCGGCGTAGGCAAAACCTCGACAGCTGCACATCTGGCTATGTCCGCTGCGCTGGATGGCTACAAGGTTCTGGTGATCGATCTCGACAGCCAGGGTTCTATGACATCCATACTTGGGGGACGGGTCGCAGATGAATGGCAGACGGTCTTCCCTCTGATCGCCAAGGATTATGCGCGTGCTGTGCAAGAGGAAAACCGCGTTCGGACCGCCGCTGGTCAGCCCGAGATTCCGTTGGATGAGACATTGCAGGAGGCACTGACTACCCTTCCCGGCGACGTCATCCAGAAAACCCATTGGCCCAATATTGATTTGATTGGCGCTCAGCTAAACCTTTACTGGGCTGAATTTCAGATCCCGGTCTGGCGCATGGGGCTGCGCAGCTGGCCGCTGTGGGATGGCTTGACGAACTTCCTGCAAGATGAAGGTGTGCTGAATGATTACGACATCGTTTTCCTCGATACGCCTCCTGCTCTTGGGTACCTAACGATCAATGCTTTGGCAGCAGCGGACATTTTGCTGGTGCCGCTAGGGGCATCGTTTCTTGAGTTCGACTCGACGGGGCGGTTCTTTGACATGCTCTATACCACCTTCGCCAGCATCGAAGATGGAGAGAATGCAGCGCAACGCGCGGCTGGTTTACCGGAACTAAAGTTCGAATGGGATGTAGTGCGTGCGATAATCACGCGGTTCGATGCCAGCCAGCAGACGGACATGGCCAACGTAATCCAGGCGTATTTCGGAGATTTCATGAATGCCTATCGGCAGGATTATACGGCATTGGTCGGGCAGGCTGGCGAGCAGGTGAACGGCATCTACGAAGCAGACTATCGCGATTTCAACCGCGACACCTATGTGCGCGGGCGAGAAACCTTTGATCGGACCTATGCGGAATTCAAAGAGGTTCTGATCGGTTGTTGGTGGCGCGATGCACAGATGGGAGGAGAGGCAGATGGCTAAACGCAGAAGACTGATCGCCCCGGATACGACTGAACTGGAACAGATGGAGGCAGGTTTCGCGACGAAACCCTCGATCAGCCCGTTTGAAACCAAGTCGACAACACCCCCGATTGCCAAGGTGGCAGGTGAAGCCGCATCTCTGAATGGTATGGCCGCTGTGACAGACCGGGTCGCATTGGCGCAGGATCAGGGTGATGCCGCGCGCTGGCGCGATGCGCAGTACGCCGGTCTGGTTGCCGAAATGCTGCCGTTGGAGCAAATCGACGCCGACTTTATTCGCCGTGACCGGATGGTCGAAGATGAAGAGGCGATGGCGGAACTGCTGGAGTCGCTACGCGTTCACGGGTTACGTACGCCGATCGAAGTCACGAAAGTGGACGATGGTTATGGTCTGATTTCGGGGTTCCGGCGCCTTGATGCGTTTCGACGTCTCGCTGAAACTGATCCGCGCTTTGCTGAGATCCCAGCCTTTGTTCGCGAAGCTGGGACAGGGCAGGGCGCATATGTCTCAATGGTTGAAGAGAACGAACTGCGTGCAAACCTCAGCCCGTATGAGCGGGGACGCATCGCCGTTCTGGCAGCTGGGCAGGGGGTCTTCCCAACAACCGAGGCCGCTGTTGATGTTCTCTTTGCAGCGGCCTCAAAAGCAAAGCGATCCAAAGTGCGCAGTTTCGCAGTGGTACATGAGGCGCTTGGAGATTTGTTGCAGCATCCGATTTCATTGACCGAGAAAGCCGGTCTGAAACTGGCAGCGGCCTTGCGTGATGGTGCCCAAAGCAAACTGCGTGAAGCTTTGGCCGGTGCGACGATTGCAGACCCGAAGTCCGAGTGGATGCTGTTGGAGGCGGCGCTGAAAGAGGCTCCTGAGGTATCCAAGGACAAAGCCAAGGGCGGTCGCCCACAACAGGTCCAGCGCATTCCCTCACAAGCGTTGTCGGGCGGAGGTGACATGCGCGCCGAAGTGACCTCAGATGAGTTGCGTATTCGTATTCGAGGGCGGTCGATTTCCGTCGAAGAAGCTCAAAAGCTATTGGGTGAAATCGCCCGAAAGCTGAACTAGTTTCGTTGCGAAACCCAATAATGGCCTGCGGTCGGTCCTTCAAACGGTCAGCTGCAGGTCATCCCGGAAATGGGTACCTTAAATGTGCTTTCCATGTGATCCTCAAAGTGACCGAATAATGCGCATTATGGGTCAGGGATCCCGACTTACAGAAAGTTAACAAAGATGCAGTCACCACTCTGTCGATAGGGTCGATGTACTGCGCTAGACTTTTCAACCTGCGGAGAACACTAAGTCTCCTAGGACCTATTAGCTTTCTCTTCTGGTCAGGTTCGAAAAGAGAGAGCATCTCTAAAGGCAATGCTGTCTCGGACTTCCTATGCTCATCAGATTCTATTCAACATAGAGGAGCAGTGCGTTCGCAGATTGCCCATTCTAGCGGACGGTTGGATCGAACAGTAATAGGGAAGATGAGCTATAGGATTGACCTCTATGGATCATAATTACATAAATAGTGAGTTATAGCGTGGATTATTATACCTCACGATGTGGAACTGGCAGAACCCAAACTGGCCGACATTTTGTTACGACGCCGCAAGACTTGAACCTTACGAACAACAGTTCCTGTTGTCGTCAGGAGAAGTTATAGGCGCAGTACATCATGTGAACGCGTCGGATCGAGATCAATTGCGTATCGACCTTCTGAGCGAAGAAGCGATGAAAACCAGCGCGATCGAAGGTGAGATGTTGGATCGGCTTAGCGTACAATCATCCTTGCGTCGGCATCTTGGACTGACCCCTGACAGCTATCCATCCAAACCTCGTGAGCAAGGGGTTTCTGAGATGATGGTGGATGTTTACTCCAACTATTCGGAACCACTGTCACACAGCACCCTGTTTCGGTGGCATGACATGTTGCTTTCGTATGACAAGCACTTGGAGACGATTGGAGCCTACCGGAGCCACGAGGATGCGATGCAAATCGTATCAGGCCGATTAGACCGCCCAACGGTGCATTTCGAAGCACCACCTTCACATCGTATTCCAACTGAAATGGATCAGTTCGTAGACTGGTTCAACCGCACTGCACCAGATGGTCCCAAACCACTGCGTGCACTGATCCGCGCCGGGTTGAGCCACCTATATTTTGAGAGCATTCACCCTTTTGAAGACGGCAATGGCCGGTTGGGCAGGGCGTTGGCTGAAAAGTCTCTGGCACAGAATATTGGTCAGCCAAGCCTGATTGCGCTGGCTTTCACGATTGAGCGAGAGCGGAAGGCTTACTACGACCAACTCGAACGCCACCAAAAGACGCTGGACGTCACATCATGGCTCATCTGGTTTGCCGAAACCGTCCTAAAAGCACAGCAAGTGACTCTCGACCGGGTTGGTTTCTTTATCTCCAAGACGCATTTTTATGACCGGTATCGTAATCAGTTCAACGCCCGTCAAAACAAGGTAATAGCCCGTTTGTTCAAAGCTGGGCCGGACGGGTTCAATGGGGGGCTGAGCGCTGAGAACTATATATCGATCACCGGAACGTCGCGCGCTACCGCGACGCGCGATCTGCAGGATCTGGTGGAGAAGGGTGCTCTGACCCGAACGGGTGAACTCCGGTATACACGCTATTGGCTAAAACTAGACCGGGAAGGGTAGGGGGCTGAGAAACGGCACCAGCGTACTTTGTACATAATTGCCTCGTGTCAGCGACAGAACTGCCCCCTAAATGCGCTATGGGCGGTGAGAGCAGGCCTTCGCTGCATCAATGCCAACATCCATACATGGCCTTCAAAGCAAGCACTCAACACCATACGTTCATGACCGAAAACAGCCACTAAAGGCTGAATTGCGTGAGGACTCAGTGCTAAGCTCAGGATACCCTTGAAAAGAGCCTCTCACTCGGCTTGAGCGCTGTTGGGGCCGCATTTAGTCGGCAGGCAATAAAACTCTGCTACCAACAGAGCAAACCCGAGGGCTTATGCCTGCCATACCTCATAAAGCACTTCACCAATCTTACTGGCTCTGCCTGATAGAGGTTTAGTCATAGGCCGCCGTGACAATCATTTCTACCTTCAATACGTCGCGTGCAAGCTTAGACTCCCCGCATGCCCGGGCTGGAGCATGGCCTTCGGGCACCCAAGCATCCCAAACAGCATTCATCTCGGCAAAATCAGCCATGTCGGCCAGCCAGATTTCACATTTAAGAATACGGGTCTTGTCACTGCCGGCTTTGATCAGCAGGTCTTCAACTTTGGCCAGGATATCGCGCGTTTGCTCGGATACTGTAGCTGCGTCCGAGGTCTGGCCGCAAAGATAAGCTACGCCGTTGTGTTTGACGATCCGACTCATGCGCTGGCCGGTTTCGATCCGAGTTATAGTCATGTTTTGTACCCTTCCAGTTTTGGGAAGCTTGAGTGATATTGTGTGATGCCAAATGGCGATTGGCAGATAAGATTTATTGCGTCTTGCAGGGATTTCGGGACAGTGTTGGCTGGTTTTATGGTTGGTCGTTTGTCAGCTCGTTTTGGTACCCAAAGAGCGCAGGCAACCCGCCAGTGTGTAACATGACGACTTTTTGCCCGGGTTGGATTTCACCTACGGTCACCAGATGCAACAACCCCGCAAAGGTTTTTGCGGAATAGACTGGGTCGAGGAATATTCCTTCTGTGCGCGCCATCTTTTTTAGAGCCGCGTGGGTCATTCCACTTAGTTTGCCATACCCCGGGGGCAGCGCCTCATCCAGAACGTTTATCCGGTCCTGCAGGGGTGCTGCGTTGATATCCAGCAAATCCGCCAGTTTCTGCAGAACGGTATTCATTCGGGCCTGTTGTTTTTCGCGATCCCGGCGCACGCAGACCCCAAAAACGGAGGCATCGTTTTCTTCTAAGGCTATCCCTGTCAACAAGCCTCCATGTGTGGCTCCGCTACCAGACGGGACGACGACGGCATCAATATCCTGCATCTGCCGGGACAATTCCTGTCCGGCAACGACATAGCCCAAGGCACCTAAGGGTGGGTGGTTCAATCCCAAGTGTATGACATATGGTTTGCGCCCCTGAGCTTTCAGTTCGTCGGCGCGCGCGTGCAACGCAGCATCCGCGCCTGTTTCGTCCTCACCCTCAGGATAGCTCATATGTTCAGCGCCTAGAATCTGAGCCAACAAAACATTCCCGGAACTGTAATATTCCTCGCCCATATCCGGCACACGCTCTTCCAGTTGCAGTACGGACTGCATTCCCAATTTGGCGGCAGCGGCTGCCGCGGACCGTACGAAGTTGGACTGAACTGCACCGGTAATCAAAATGGTATCGGCACCTTGCTGAAGGGCGTCCCCAAAATAGAACTCGAGCTGCCGCGTTTTGTTTCCACCGAACCCCAGACCGGTCAGATCATCGCGTTTAAGCCAAAGGTCTATCCCCAACTCCAAAGACAATCTTTCCAACCGTTCCAAAGGTGTTGCACCAGACATGAGCTGGGCTCGCGGAAATCTGTCCAAGTTATTTCTTTGTGTCATCGTCTGCCCTTCGATTTTACGCGATCGTAAATGCGCGATGAAAGAGAACACCGCAGGCTATCAAAGAAACCACGCGGATAGCTGCAGTGACTAGCGATTGTGCCAAATAAGGGCCTATGACGCGACCGAGAAGGCCACCAATCAGTGTGAGTGCGACGAAGACCCATAGTTGTGGTCCAATAGTGAACGCCTGTGCCTGAGACAGGCTATGCAACAGGAACGCGATGCCGTACGCCACAAGCGCAATGGGTTGCACCAGCTTTGCAACCTCATTGGCTGAGCGGCCTTTCGCAATCAATCCGAAAACCATCAGGGGACCGGGCGTCGCCGCCCAAACGGTTGCCAGCCCAGACAATCCAGAGACGGTTGAAAATCCCGCTGTTCCAATTGAACGCCGCAAGGGCAGCAAGGTCGTAATAAGCCCGATCAGCAACAGGCTGGCCGTCAATGCCAGAACAAACGCCTCACTCAACAAGGGGTAGATTGCGAGCCCAGCAATGACTCCGGCGAGGCATCCTAAAATTGCCGTGCGAATTGTCTGTCTGTCGGACCTGAGCACGTGCCTGTCCGTTGCTACTGCTGAAACAAGCGTGTTCAACAGTAGCAATACGGGAACTGCTGTCGAAGTCCCAAGCAGGATCATCATCGGCGGCCCCGCAATGATGCTAAACCCGATTCCAACGCCGACTTGCAGCATTGCGCCAAGTCCGATGGCAGCCATCAGGATGGCAAAGTCAACGGACACTAACCCCCCCACGTCCCGCGCGATTCTGATGTCTCGTTACGCCCAAGGCATGATGCCGGTATAGGCTTGGCGCGTCGCAACGGTATGTGCCATCTGCGCCAGCGTCGTCAAATCGAAGACTGGAAGCTGAAGCTCTTCCTGAAGGCGCGCGGCATATGGCGGCAAATCAGTACACTCCAGCACCAGAGACCGTATTTCAGGTGTTTGGTGTTTCAGTCGCCGCGCGGCCTCTAGAACTTCGGCCTCGATCAGATCAGTGTCCATGCGGGTCCGCGTGTTCCTCAGGATAACCTCAGCGAATTCGCTGGTATCCTCCAACCCTTGCACCGCGACAGGAATACCAGCAGCCCCGACACCTTCGAAATGCCTCGGTGTCAGTGCTGATGCATCTGCGGTTAGCACGCCTACCGGGGCATTCGCTCCGGTCATGTGAAAGGCCAGTGGCACCTGGATCAAACTGGACGCGAAGACGGGAATGGAAACCGCTGCGGCCAGTTCCTTTTGAAACAAGGCCAGAAAACCGCAGCTTCCAGTGATGGCCCGAACGCCCTCTGCCTCAAGCCGTCTTGCGCCCTCAATAAAGGGGGCGAGCAACTCAGGCGTCGGGTTGTTCAGCAGTGTCGGGACCGTAATTCCGTCGATCATTTCATAGAGCACCGGAAATGGCAGACTGGACGGATTCTTGATATGCCCGGGCGGTTTCGGGAAATAGCTCTCAAGGCACAAAACCCCGATCGAAGCCCCGCAGATATTCTGGCCGCCTTCGTAGATTGGCATGATGCAAAGATCCTTTCGAATTGAAGATTTAGAAACGGGCCAGCAAGAATGGGTCCAGATTGATATTTGGGCTGCGATCGGACATGAGATCCGCCACAAGCTCTCCGGTCTTTGGCGCCATCATCAGGCCGTAATGAGAATGCCCGAACGCAGCGTAGAGCCCGTCTTTGCCATCGAGCGGTCCTATTGCTGGCAGGCTATCGGGAAAAGAGGGGCGCCGTCCCATCCAGAACTGTGCTTCTTCGGTATTGAGATCCGGCACCAAAGATTTGGCCTGATCGATCAGTATCTTTTCTTTGCGCGGATCGGCTGGGGCATCGACACTGCCAAATTCGGCCGTGCCAGCGACCCTTAGACCGCCTTGCATTGAGCTCGCGACGACCTTTGCATCCACATCCATGATTGAATTGTTCAACACAGCTGAAGGGCTTGGGAATTCAACATGGTAGCCCCGCTCGGCAACGAGCGGCACAGATAAACCGAGGGGTCTCAGAAGGTCAGCAGACCAAACGCCGGCCGCCAGAACAACCTGGCGCGCGTGCAGCGTGTTTTGCAACGTGGCGAGCTGCCAGTTGCCTTCTTCGTTGCGTGTCAGCTTGGTGACTTCGGATCGCACGAATTCGGCCCCTTGCGCACGTGCTTTTTCGGCCAGAACCGCACCCAAACGACCCGGAGAAATTGCGCGCGCCTGTCCCTTGATCACAATTGCGGCTTTGAATTCTTCAGACAGAGCGGGCTCCAGGCGTCTTAACTCAGTGCCGTCGACACGCTCCAATTCACCTCCCTTTTCTCGGCGGATTAGATAACCAAGCCCATCCAGGTCCGCCTCCTCCGGGTTGCGGAACGCGTGGATGTAGTAGCTGTCGGCGATCAGGTCTTCATGCCCAGTGCCTTGCAGATGACGACGATAAAGATCGATGGACGGACGGCATAAAATCTCCATCGCATCCGAGACTTCGCGCACAGACGCCTCGTCGGACTTGCCAAGAAAACGCATCCCCCATGGGATCATCTTGGGCCAGAATGACGCCCGGACCGATAGCGCGCTTTTGGGATCCAGCAGCATTTGAGGAAGTTTTTTCCAAATGCCTGGAACTGCCTGGGGAATGATCGACCACGGCGATACTACACCAGCATTCCCGAACGAAGTTTCCTGCCCGGGTTCACCTCGGTCGATCAGCCGAACCGGGATGCCGCGTTCCTGCAGTGACAGGGCACAGCAAATTCCGACGATCCCAGCGCCGATGATGGTCACTTGTTCCGTCATCGCATCAGGCCGGAGATTGACTGCGGCTGCGCGCGATCAACTGGGTGATAATGACCGGAGAGGCCACGGCCAGAGCGATCAGGTCCGCTGTCAGACTTGGCGCAACGAAGATGATCCCCGCGATAGCCATCAGAACCCGACCTGCAATATTCATCGGTTTCAGCCAATAGCCCACGACAGCGGCCGACAGGGCGATAACACCGGCGATACAGCTTGTTGCGGTATAGGTGAACTCCCACAGATTGAACCCGGTTGAGGAGACGAACAGCAAGACCGGTGCATAGACAAAGGCCATCGGGGCGATGACTTTGCCCAGCCCAAGGGTGAAGGCCGATAACCCGGTTCGGAACGGGTTCGAGTTGGCAATCGCTGCGGCCGCATAGGCCGATGTACAGACCGGCGGTGTGATCTCGGACACCACGCCGTAGTAGAGCACAAACAGGTGGCTGGCGATGGGCGGGACACCAAGCTGGGCAAGTGCGGGCTGCGCAACGGATACCAGCATGATGTACAGCGCAGTTGTCGGGATGCCTGCGCCCATCAGGATGCAGACAACAGCAATGAAGACCAGTGAGATGAACAATTGCAGGTCTTCCATCGCAAATAGCTGGAAGCTGCCGAACGAGATCATGTTGTACAGATCCGACGCCAGATTGCCTGCGCCCTGCGTCACCATGAACCCGATGCGGAACCCGATACCGGTTGTGTTGATCACACCCACCACGATACCTACCGCAGCAGCCGCAGCACCCACGGCCAGCGAGTACTTTACGCCCAGTTCGACCGCCTGCAGCATCTCGGGCACTTCGATCCGTTTCTGGGGGTTCAGTGTAGCGATCACTGACAGGCCGCAAAGAATGGCCGTCATGGTCAGATCGAATCCGCCATCAGAGAACTTCCAAAGCACGAAAGCAAGGAACGCCGCCGCATAGATCAGTGTTGGCGGTTGCTTGATGCGCGACATGCCCGCGATCACCGCCAGCGATATGCCGCAGAAGGCCGACATGAAGGGTGTGTAGCCAGTGAACAAAACCACCAGCAATCCGATCAGAGGCACAATATTGGCCCAACCCTCTGCCCAGACAGCCTTGAGCTGCGGCAGTTGGTCTTTGGCCAGACCTTTCAGGTTCAGCTTGCGCGCCATCAAGTGCACCACAGCAAAAACGCCGACATAGTGCAGTATAGCCGGGAAGATCGCCGCGATTACGATGGTGGTGTAGGGAACCTCGAGGAACTCGGCCATGATGAAGGCGGCCGCCCCCATGATCGGCGGAGTGATCTGCCCACCGGCCGACGACGCAGCCTCGACCCCGCCCGCAAAATGGCCGGGGTATCCGAGGCGCTTCATGTTGGGAATTGTCAGCGCGCCGGTCGAAACGGTGTTGGCCACCGAAGAACCCGAGATCGTGCCGAAGAAGGCCGAGGATACCACCGACACTTTTGCCGGACCGCCGGTATAACGGCCCGCCAAAATCGTTGCGTTGTCGATGAAAAGCTGTCCCAACCCCGTGCGCTGCGCGATCACGCCGAACAACACGAAGTGGAACACGATGGTCGAAACAACCCAAAGGGTGACGCCGTAGATGCCCTCTTGCGGGAAATACATCGACGACACGAAGGTTTTGAAGTTCACACCGGGATGTTGCAGCAAGCCGGGGAAATACGGACCCAACAGGGCATATGAGATGAAGACACAGATGATCAGCGGCAGAACCCAACCCAACGTGCGGCGCGCGATGTCCAGCACCAGCAGGATGATGACCACGCCCAAAACCACGTCATAGGTGTTGGGGTTACCCATGCGGAACGTCTGTTCCTCGATCCCCAGAAACGGAATGCCGCGCCATGCAACGCCAACATACAGCGCTGCAACGATCCCCAGTGCCATAAAGACCAGATCGTAAAGAGGGATGTTGCCGATGCGGAACCGGCTGACCTTAAGCGCATAGAGGCTTTTGGCCCCGATAATCGGGATTGTCGCGTAGACCAGAATGAACAGCAGGGCCAGGTAGATGCCCATGTGCCAGTGATCAGCTGGAAGGCCGAACCCGGCGGTGAAGAATTCATAGAATGCAAAGATCAGGGCAACGACACGCAGAACCTTGCCGGTCGTCGGTGTAACCTGCCGGACGGCGGCACCTTCGTCGAATTGTTCTTCGATGGCAGCCAGTTCTTCGGCTGTCAGCTCGTGGTCATCAAGTTTCTGTGTCTCGGACATGATGGCCCCCCTGATTACGCGTATTTAGAGTACCCGGTGCCCCAAAAGGGACACCGGACGTTTAAGCTGTGTAAGGCTGAATTACTGAAGAAGTCCGGCTTCTTTATAGAACTTCTCAGCGCCCGGATGCAGTGGAACACCCAGCGCCTCGACACCGTCCAGCGCTGTCTCAGCAGTGATCTGCTTGCCCTTAGCATGGCCGTTATCCAGCAGCTTGCGGGTGTTGTCATTCCACAGGGCTTTGGTCAGCTCATAGACCAGTTCGTCAGACAAATCTGAGGATACAACCAGCATCGCGCTGACCGCGGGGGTTTTGGTCTCGGCGTCGATCCCTTCATAGACACCGCCCGGAATGGCCGAGGGGATATAGGCCGGGATGATCTCATTGATCTTCGCAAGATCCTCGTCCGAGAAGGAATGCAGGTTCATGCCCTTGGTCGAGGACAGCTGCACCATCGCGGCAACCGGCCAGCCCGCAGCATAGAAATAGGCGTCCAGCTGACCGTCGGCCAGTCGCTCGGCGCTCTGGCTGTTGTTCAGCTCGGCTTCGTCCATGTTGTCACGGTTGACGCCCCAGGCGTCCAGCATCTGCAGCACGGCAACCTGTGTGCCGGAACCAGCCTGCGCGATACCAACACGCTTGCCTTCCAGATCGCTCAGATCGTTAATTGTTGCTCCGGCTGGCAGAACAAGATGCAGGTCTTCGGGGAACAGGTTGGCCACGATGCGCAGGTTGGGGTGAGGTTTGCCCTCAAACTTGCCTTCACCCAGATACATCGAGCGCGTGACGTCGGCTGCGGCCAGGCCAGCCTCCAACTCGCCGTTTTGAACGGCGGCATTGTTAAAGACTGACGCGGTGGTTGATTGCGCAATCGCGATCAGACCCGGAACACCGCACTGTCCGCCCTCTTCACACGGACGCGACCCCGGAGGGGCGGAGATACCGTTTGCGATGGTGCCGCCAATGGGGAAATAGGTTCCGCCAGCACCACCGGTGCCGATGCGGAAAAACGTCGGGTCCTGCGCCAGCGCGGGTGCGGCTAAGGCGCCAGCCAATGCAAGGCCTGTCAAACACTTCACAAATTTCATTGTAGTCTCCGTCGTTGGTTCGTTGGATTCGGTTGATCCGAACTTCGATCCTGAAAGCCTAGTGAGAATTATCATAAATACAAATTTGTTATATTTCACAAAACTAAGGTTTCGCTTATGTATTGAGTATGAACCTGACACAGCTCACCGTATTTCGCGAGGTGATGGAAACCGGCTCCATCTCGCAGACCGCCAAGAAACTGAACCGCACTCAGCCCGCGATCAGCCTTGCATTGAAGAACCTTGAAAAGGCGCTGGGGCTGACCCTGTTCGAGCGCAAGGGACGACGATTGGTGCCCGTACCTGAGGCGCATTACCTTTTAGCTGAAACCACAGGTATTCTGGACCGCCTTTCGGCAATTTCCAGCACAATGGAAGGATTGATCAAGGGGCATTCCGGCAGCCTCAATATCGCTACAATGCCTGGCCCATCCGCCTTCTTGTTCCCGCGTTTTATTAGCCAGTCAGTTGGTGAGAATCCCGAGATACGTATCACATTGTCCACGCGCAGTTCTCCTCAGATTATGGAGCTTGCGGGGACCCAGAATATTGATTTCGGCTTTGCGGATTTCGAGCATTCAGCAGGGAAAGAGCCCCAGTATTCCACCGAACTGATCCGGGCAGACTGTTTTTGTGCCGTTGACAGTGATAGCCCGCTTGCTTCCCGCAAGATCATAAGCATTTCCGACCTCGACGGGGCTCCCATGGGAGGGTTGCATGCCACGCATCCATTCCAGCGCAAAATTAGACAAGAGTTTGAGGATGTTTCCGCTGACTATAATCCAACGGTGACCTGCCAGTACTTTCTGCCTTTGATACCATTCGTGAGTTCTGGTCAGTGTTATTCGATCGTGGACCCGTTGACCGTAGCGACTGAACAAGAACTAAATCTGTCAAACGGAAAGGTCGCGTTTTTACCCTTTGAGAAACCACTAAGATACGAATACGCGCTTCTCGAGCCCGATCACCGTCCACCGTCTCAATTGGCTTTGAAGATCAAAGCAGGTTGGAAAGCCGAAGTGCTAAAGATGTTGAAAGGGGTGAAGGCCAAACCTCATGCAGTTGGGATAGATGAAACGGGAAGCGAGCAGAGTTAAGCAACTTTGGCTCTTCAAACTGAAAATTGCCGGGGAAGAAGGTTCGCTTAGAATCGACTTTGGCGGGCCAAAGAATGTCATCTATGGGCCAGTCGCGTTTGCAGCACCGAACCTCATGAACTGCAGCACTCCGTTGATGACCTTAAAAGCTAAGGCTACTCGGTGCCTTAAGGGTGTTGCGGTTCTGCGTTTGTGCATTAATCTTTATTGAAAACAAAGAATTAGGATTTGTATTGAGACCCCTGATAAAGATCGCCGCTATTTGCGCAATAATCTACTGCTTTGGTACTCTTTTCTGGATGCTCCAGGTAGCAAAGACGCCGCTGAGCATGACCCATTTTCTGCTGTTGCTGGGCGGCATTTTCGCAACTTTCGTTGCGCTGATGGCTAAAGAGCCCTGGGATCTGGGCAGCCCCTCATCGAAACGCCCTGATGAACCTGAGAAACCACGAACTGACATGACTGTTGATGAGATGCTTTCTGGTGTCGATTCCCAGGAAATCGGAGCAGTCATGGAAGAGCTGGAAGGTCATGCGACGAGACCAGCTGAAATACCGGGTTGGGCCATTCGGTTGGTGTCGCCCTATGCAGATACGCCTCCGCCGAACTCTTGGTTCGGAGGACGGCCCGCACTTCCCGCTGATTTTGAATGGCCGAGGAACACAGCGGGTCAGGCGATGAATTTTGTAGCCCAGATAGATCTCGGCGAATTCCCCCCGGAACCGGAGACTGCGCAAAGAATACCCGGGCTTCCCGAGGCCGGCACGATGGTGGTTTTTGCCAATTTCCGAGGCGATCTGGGCCATTTGATCACGATCTTTCCAGAGCATAGTCAGTTGCGGGAACGGTCAGAGCCAGATGATCTGGAGGCCACTTTCCATTATCGAAGAAAGGCTGTGTTTCCAAAGTGGCATTTTGAGCTGATTCCTTATCTAGACAGCGCCGAAGCGACTCCGCCCGGAATATTGGGTGAAGAGGAACCTCACGAATGGATCACGAACTGGGGCCTCGCTTTGGCAGAGCTGGACGCTGCATCCTATTCAATCCGGAGCCATCGGGGTGACCGAAACAGGCATCTGAGCGACCTGCGTCGAATGAAACGGAGTGAATGGCCTGCAGCGCGCGGCAACCCAGAGATACTGGAAAGAACAAGATTCTACCGGCAGGTCTCGAACCTGTTGTCGCCCTTGCAGAAAGAGATTGCAGCGTTTCGAAAGCTTGCGAAAAACCACGATCCAAGCGACGCCGTAGATCAGGAAGCCTTACAACGCCTGATGTCTGCACGGATGGACCTTGTGGCAAATCTGCCTGCGAATGCCAAATACGGTATCGCTTCGCTCAACCGCGATCATCAATCAAATATAGTTCATAGCTTGCTTCTGGAAAGAGATGTGACACTTGAGGAAAAGCTGTCTGACCTGCCTGAGTGTTTCCACGACTTTGTGAGCAAGCACATTAGCGCCTGGCGCGGACATAGGCTTTTTGGCCAGAAACTTCCAAAAACGACTTCGATCCTGGACTTTCGCAGTGTCCAATGTGTGCTGGATATCAAAGCTGATTATTATCTCGGCACCGAGAGTGAACACCAAGATGGGTTTTCGATCTGGACTCCGATCGAAGCGCTGACCGCCGGGGATTGGTCAAAGACAAAGATGTACCATCACACGAATGTTTAGAAAGGTATCGGTCTTCTCAATGAGACTCTGCCGAATTGCGGCCTCGACCTGAATTCGCAGTACACAGACCCTAAGGCATTGCCCATTCGATCTTTGCCGAACTAAATGAAATATGAACCGAAAAGCGGACGTGTCTTGACCGTGCGACGTTTGTCAAAATGAGATCCTGCCGCCGCTCTCTGGGGCGAGCCTGAACAGACCCTTTGAACCCTGAGCGGATATTGAGCGGTGCAAATGCTGCGTTTCGCCATACCGGCCATTCAGTAGTGCCTACATTGGTCGGAACGGGAAAGATATGCACGCCTGCTTCGTAGTGCGAATCCTATATTTGATGTTCATGATCAAATCCGAGGAATGCTCTGAGTTCCTCAAGAAGAGGAGCCAGAGCATCTTTTTCGACATGATCTCTCAAGATGGATTGGCAACGGCATTAACTCGCCCCCAAAGCCTGCCCGTTTTCATCAAAGTAGTGCAGTTTTTCAGGCGGGAAATGCAGTCCGATCTTAGCCCCGGGCTCAAGATCCGTATCTCCATTTAGGCGGACCGTAACTTTTTCTTCGCCGCCACTATCAACGATTAGGAAAGTATCTGCGCCCAAATATTCGATTACCTCAATGATACCATCGCTTTGACCATCACCAGCTGCGACTACCTCAATATGCTCAGGCCGCACGCCGAGTTTGGTTGCGTTTCCGGATAGATCAAACCCACCGCTACGACCGTGCTCCAGCTTGTAAGTGCCGCCTTCAGTCGTGCAGGGCAGGATATTCATCTTTGGACTGCCGATGAATTGGGCCACGAACAGATTGGCAGGGCGCTCGTAAAGCTCTCGTGGCGTACCGACCTGTGCAATCTTCCCGTATTCCAGCACCACAATCCGGTCGGCGAGTGTCATTGCCTCAACCTGATCATGCGTGACATAGATCATCGTACGCTTGAGGCTTTGGTGAAGTTTGGCGATCTCATACCGCATCTCAACCCGAAGCGCTGCATCGAGGTTTGAAAGCGGCTCATCGAACAGGAACGCCGTCGGATCACGTACGATGGATCTTCCGATTGCCACCCGCTGCCGCTGACCGCCAGACAGGTCCTTTGGTCTGCGCTCAAGGAACGGTCCCAGTTTGAGAACTTCGGCGGCCCGGTTGACCTGTTCGGCTATCTCGACCTTGGGAACACCCGCAACTTTCAGCGAGAACCCCATGTTCTCAGCAACCGTCAGGTGCGGGTAAAGCGCATAGGATTGGAACACCATCGTCAGCCCGCGTTTTGAGGGCGGATGATCCGTGACATCGCTGTCATTGATCAACAAAGACCCGCGCGAGATGTCCTCGAGCCCACCAATCATACGCAGCAAGGTAGACTTTCCGCAGCCGGACGGGCCGACGAAGACAATGAACTCACCTTCCTCGATCTTGAGATCTACGCCCTTGATGACCTGCGCCGAGCCGAACCATTTTTCGACTGACTTTAGTTCGATGCTACCCATCAGGCCCTCCCTGCCCAGTGAAGCCAGACAGCGGCTGTCCACGTGAATGCCTGGCCACCCGCAGGGCTGCCGGTTTTTGGGTCGAAGTATTCTGCGAACCCATAACCGGATATCAGTTCGGCAGTTTTCTGGCGCAGCTGTTCTGCCTGTTGTGCATGCCCCATATCCGCCAGGCCAAACCCGATCATCATGTTCATGAACGCCCAGGTCGGGCCTCGCCAGTACCGACGTGCGTCGAATTTCGGCATATCCGGATCATAGCTTGGGACGGGGTAAGGCACAGTTTCCAGAACTGATTTCAATCCCTTAAGCATCCGATCAGACTCCATGCCAGCGTACCAACACAAGTATGACGCGTTGGAAATACTGTCGGCCATCTCTCCGGTATGCGCGTCACGGGAGTCGAAGCTCCCTAGGTCCTCGTTCCAAAGCGAGCGCGCGCCGGATTCCAGCTTTTCAATATCCTCACTCAGGCACTCGGCCTTCAGTCCGAGCTTCTCGCTGATCATCAGCAAGTCCCGTGCAGCACGAAGAGTGGTGAACGTCATAGTGGGATCGGCGACGCGGAACGGGTTCAGGGACAACAGGGCTTGCTGGTCCCATCCCGCATCTCTGCCGATCTGAACCAGCTTGATGTATCGGTCGTAATCGAACTTTGTAGGCCGGTCGTCGCTGTTCACGTGGCTGGTGTCGCGGCGCTGGTATTCCCCAACATCCGACGCATCCATGCGCGCCATGGAGTTGTCCCAATCAGGGGCGTTGTCGCGACCCGCCTCCCACGGATGGGTCGTGCACACGGCACCGAAATCATCAAGGCGCCATTTCATGATCCAACGATGCCACGCCAACAATTTAGGGAATAGCTCCTTCATGCGAGCATCCCCAAACGCGGTATCCTGTTCCCAGATTTTACGTGCCATGGTCGCAGCAATGGGGGGTTGGATGATGCCCGAAGACGGGATCGGGCCATTGCATCCCCAAACATCGGGACCGGGGAAATACCCTTCATCCTGCTGGTGGAAAAGGATATGCGGAACCATGCCATCTGCCCATTGCCCGGTGAACAGCGTCTCGATCTCAGTCCAGGCGCGGTCAAGGTCGAATTGGGCAAAGCCAAGTGCTGCAATCGCGCTGTCCCAGTTCCATTGGTATGGATACAGCCCTTCGGTCGGGATGGTGTAGCCGCCGCGATCGTTGGCAATCAGGATATTGCGCGCTTCGCGGTCGGGGTTCGTATGTTGGTTCATCTGTGTCATCCTTTGACAGACCCCGCTGTGAGGCCCTTGGTCATGAAACGTTCAAGCCCCAGGAACAGCGCCATGATCGGAACGGTGGCGATCACGGCACCGGCCATCAGGTGCTGACGGGGAATTTCTGAGGAGTTCAGCATCGTGACCCCTCGGGTCAGAGTGAATTTCGACGGGTCATCCAGCAGCATGAAGGCCAGCAGGAATTCATTCCAAGCGATCATAAAGACATAAAGTGAGACCGATGCCAGTGCCGGCAGGCTGAGGGGCAGGGTGATCTTCCAGATCACCGCCAGACGCGACAGACCGTCCATCAATCCGGCCTCCTCCACCTCGGTCGGCAGACCCCGGAAATAACCTTGCAGCATATACAGTGCCACCGGGATCGTGGTGACCGGATAGATCATCACGATGCCGAGGATCGAGTTGCGCAGCCCGGTCAGCGAAAAGGCGATATAGATCGGGAGTGCCAGAACGATCATCGGCACCATGTAGATCAACAGGATCGAACGCGAGAACGCCTTTTGACCCTGAAACTGGAACCGCGCCACCGCGTATGCGCCTGGTACGCTAAACAGTAGCGTGATGAATACGGTCAGGACCGAGACATAAAGCGAGGTCCATAGGTAGGTCCCGAAATTGAAGTCACGGAACAGTTCGGTGTAGCTGCGGAACAGTTCGGTGCCCTGAGACAGGTCGACCGAAAAGTCCAACGGGTTCTGCAACAATGCCTGTTGAGATTTCAGGCTGGTCATGACCATCACGTAGAACGGGATCACGACGATTGCCGTGAAGAAGATATAGCCAAACCCAGTGCAGAAACGGATCACTGCCTCTTCGTATTCATGGCGCGTGAGCTCTCCGAATGGCGTTTCTTTCAGGATCGCCGCCAAGGAAAGGTGCATGACGACGGCCATGGCGACAACTGTGACCACAACAGCCTGCAGGGATGTGTCCGAGCCGATCAGAACCGGGCCAAACCCGGTCAACCCGGACAGGCCCAGCAACGCCGATATGCCAAGGCGGGCCGGAGCACGCTGCGCAGGAAATCGGACATAGACCAACCCGGCAATCGCGCCCCAGATCAGGCAGAGCAGAACTTGCGGGCGAAAAGCGGCCCCGGTTGAAAACGACATGGTGATGGCTACGGTGGTGGCGACCACAACAAGCCACAGCGCGCCCAGAACTGGGGCAGTAAGATACCCTTTGCGCATCACAGACCCTCCTCACGGCTGATGAAGCGGAAGAAGACGAAGCTGAAGGCGATCAGGCACACGAGGATCACGACGGCTACCGCCGCACCGGCACCGATGTTCGAGATCGCAAAGGCCTGCTCATAGACGTTGACGGTCAGCGTGCGGGTGCCGGCATTGCCGCCGGTCAGCAGGAAAATGTCGTCGAACTTGTTGAACGTCCAAATGAAGCGCAACAGGAACAAGACCGACAGAATGCCCAACAATTGTGGGATGCTCAACAGCCAGAACTTCTGGAACGGAGAGGCCCCGTCCATATCGGCGGCCTCGTACATGCTGGAATCGATAGACTGCATTCGCGCCAGAATGAACAGGAAAGACAGCGGGAAATAGCGCCAGATTTCGAACACGGTGACCATGATCAACGCCAGTGGTCGTTCACCGAAGAAGTTGATCGGCTCGCTACTCAGCCCCATCTGCACCAACAAGGCGTTTGCCGAGCCCGAGAAAGGGTCGAAAAGCGTCACCCAGGTGAATGCGACGGCGATGACAGGGGCGACATAGGGGAACAGGTAGAGGCCACGAATGAACCCCTGACCCCTAAAGCTTTTGTTCAATAGCAAAGCAGCGAACAAGCCCATGACCAAGGCGCCAATCGTGCCGAAGACTGTGTAGAACAGCGTGACCCAGAGCACGCCCCAGAACTCCGACCCATCAAAGACACGGGCAAAGTTTTCGAGGCTGAATTCAAAGTTGGTCAGAACGTTCGGCCCACTGCCGGTGAGGCGCGGTTCGGAGTCTTCAACAATTTCCTCGAATGCGTCGGGATCGCCGTCGATTATGACCGGGATGCGAACACGCTCACGTTGACCGCCGTCCAAGGTTCCAAAATCGCAGAACAAATCCTTCCCGTCCAGAACGCAGGGCGCTGTGACTTCGCCCACGGCAACACCATCGGGCAGCACATCGGTCAGGGTCACGCCTTCGATGGCGATTTCCTGGCTGGAGTTCCTTAGACGGTATTCGATCCGCAGATCGTCACCAGAGCCGCGCAGGCTTTCACGGACAACCGGAGCAGGCGGGCGCAGGTCAGACAGGGTAAACGGCTTGAAGCTGATCCAGATGATCGCCAGCAAGGGCAGGATCACCACAAGCGACACGCTGATCACGGTCGGAGCCAGCAGCGCCCAGGCCAGACGCGCCTCGCGTTTGGCAAGAGCCCCGGTTCCGGTCGGTGGGGTGGCCGAAGACATGGGATACCTCGAAGGGTTGCGAGCAGCGGCGCGAACGCCGCTGCAGGTGCTGGTTGATTACTGAACTTTGGCCAGCTCTTCGTTCATGGCTGCAACTGCGGCAGCCGCGTCAATCTCATCGTCGATATACTGCCGGACCACGCGGTTGATGGCCTGAGAGTTGATCATCTTCGACGCCAGCGCCAATTGACCCTCGGCCACGCCCCAGCGCTGTGCAACGTCCAGACCGCCCACGATCTCGTCGATCATCGCTTGGTCATAAAGCTCACCCAGGGGGGCCTTGCGGTCAACGCCTACAGGCAGCTCGGCCCATGCTTCGGAAAAGGCTGTCGGATTGTCGGCGTTGCCGCGACGAACAGGGAACTTGCCCTCTGGTGCAATCGCCAGAGTTTGTGTGTACCCGTCATCCATCGCAAATTTCACGAATTCCATCGCGGCGTCCGTATCCGCATCGTTGGTAATGCCGAAATACCGCACATCACCCCAGGCGGCGCCATCCGGGTTGGACGGGCCAGAGAAATTGGTGACGATTCCAGTCTTGCTCGCCAATTCGCTTGAGGTCGGATCGTCGCTAATTGTTGGCGGAGCGCTGTCCCGCAATCCGGCCAGTTCATCCAGAATGAAGGGCGACCAGATGATCATTGCGGCTTTACCGTCGAAATACAGCTCGCGCGACTGCTTCCAGTACAGCTCACCCGGAGGCGACGCTTTTGAGATTGCTTTGTAGAAATCGAGAACTTCGGTTGTTTTGGCCTCATCCAGAGGCTGGAAACCATCTGCGCCAACGGGCGAGACGCCATTGGCGAGGAACACATGCTCCAACACCTGGCTCATGAAGTTCTCATCCACTTTGGTCGCCGCAACGAAGCCATACATTTCAGGCGGGTTGTGCAGTTTTTCCAGCGCGGCCAATACGTTGTCGAAAGAACTCGGCGCTTCCAATCCTGCCTCGTCAAACAGGTCTTTGCGGTAAACGACCATCTGGGTCCAGCCATCAACCGGAACCGAGGCCGTTTCGCCATTAAAGGCCGCCATCCCCAGCGCACCGGGTGCAAATGTGTCCGCGCCCAATTCCTCGATCACCTCGGTCGCGGCTTCGGTGTCAAGGATGCCTGCTTCGGCCCAAGGCAGGGCATATTGCAACGGATGATAGACCACATCTGGCAGGTCGCCTGCAGCGAAGGCTGCGGTCGCTCGCGTGCCCAGATCGGTCTCGGTGACCGGGATCACCTCAACGGTGGTGCCGGTTTCCGCTTTAAACTGGTCCGCCATTTCCTGCTGCTTCGCGAGCCGCTCTGGTTGCTCCTCAGTTGTCCAGAAACGAATTGTATCTGCCTGTGCTGACACGGCTGCCAAGGCCAGCGCCAGCGATGTGCCAAGCATCAGTCGAGATGCCTTTGGTGTAAGTTTCATGATCGGTCTCCTCCCCGATTTCCATTTCTGAATTGTGTAATTTTTTGCGCCAGCTCTTCAGGTGTCAGGCGCGGTGGTCCATCAGATTCCCGTTCCAAAAGAACGGCTTCGCCCAGCTCACGCAGGCTTTCCGGTGCTTCTCCACGGGTTTGCCGTATGAGCATTTCAGCAAGGCGTTCGCCAGCACGCTGTGAATCGACGCTGAATGTCGTAAGACCCGGGCTGACGTATTGGCTTTCGGGTATGCCGTCATACCCAAGGATCGATACATCCTGACCGATTTGCAGGCCAAACTCGGCGCAAACAGTGTATGATCCCAATGCCGCCAGATCAGTCGCAAAGACGATCCCGGTTGGTGGTTTCTCCATCTCCAGCAAAGCTCGCGCCTGGACTGCCCCTTCATCACGGGTGCGCGCGCCCTCGCGGATCAGTTCAGGATCGATAGGCAGGCCAGCGGCCCTCAGACCTTCGAGATAGCCATCGCGTCGAAGGTGGCTGTAGTTGAATTTCGGATCGCTGCCGACAAAGCCGATGCGACGATGGCCAAAGCCGCTCAAACGGCTGACGGCGCTACAGATTGCCGTCTCACCCGAGATATCAAACCAAGATGTATCGCTGTAAGTTTCTGCCTGCCCGTATCCTGTTCGACCATAGAGTATGAATGGAACATTCAACGCTCTTAGATACTTGATACGAGGGTCATCGACTTCCGTCCTGGGCAGAATAAATCCATCCGCTTTGCGCTCTTCCACAAGGCGCTCCAAAACGTTGAGCATATCCTTTTCGGACTTGGCCGTTGAGATAGTCATAGTCCAATCGAATGCGCTGGCACCTTCACAAGCGCCCGCTAGAAAGTCCTGCAGAAACGGATTATGCCGGTCCGGTTCCCCACTGTTAATGACCATCGCAATTGCACGCACTTTCCCTGTGCGGATCGCCTGCGCGTGGCTGAGAGGGCGATAGCCCATCTTCCTTGCAGTAGTTTCGACCCGTTTTCTGGTGGACTCTGAGATGTCGGAATACCCGTTCAAAGCGCGCGACACGGTGCTCTTTGAAAGACCGAGGTGATCGGCCAGCTCGTCCAGTTTCACCCTTCCGGATGAGGGATCGCGACGGAGTAATGATTGGCGCTTCGGTAGACTGGGATTCGTTATCATTCCATTATTTGGTTCTCCGAAATCGGTTTCGGCAACAAAAAAATCTCATCTTACTGCCTGCAACACCCTGGTCGCTTGGAGGTGCGCGCCATTCGATAGCCCGGCAATAAAGCTACAAAGCCCGCTATCTGCGCATTACAGAGTCTCAGTCGCGAATTTTTGGAAGAATGAGCGCGGCTCGAAACTTGCGCTGCTTAGTCGGTTAACTGAGCATGCTGTTTGAATGGCCCGTCTCCGTCGCCGAGCTGATCCTTTTCGGATCATCTGTATTCGACTAAACAGGCCATCGTTCGCAAGAGACCGCAACTGAACCAAGTCTATCTCATCTCAAAACCGGGAATGAACGTGATGACTTGGCTCAGTCAGGATGAAACTTCGGTGATCGTTTCTCCAGAAATGCTGCCATGCCTTCCTTTTGAGCAGGCAGACCATAGAGCGCGTGATAGGTTTGGCGTTCGTGCCGTATTCCGGTGTCCAGCGTGCTCTGCTCGGCCATATTCACGCATGAACGTGCCATCTGGGTGATGTCGGGGGCATATCCCGCGATCATCTGTGCTGTTTCCATTGCGATATCTGCGAGGTCATCAGAGGGTACCATCCGGCTGACCAGACCTATCTGCAGGGCTTCGTGCGCATCGATCATGCGCCCGGTCAGGATCATATCCATCGCGCGAACGCGCCCAATCAAACGGGTTAGGCGCTGTGTGCCACCAATACCCGGAATGCAGCCGATCTTGATTTCGGGTTGCCCGAATTTTGCTGTCTCCGAGGCGAAGACCAGATCGCACATAAGCGCAACCTCGCATCCACCGCCCAGGGCATAGCCATTGACGGACGCAATCTTAGGAATACGAAGCGCCGCAAAACGGTCCCAACCTGCGAAGAAATCGCTGGATTGCATCGTAGAATAGGTTTGAACTGCCAGTTCACCGATGTCTGCGCCAGCCGCAAAGGCGCGGTCATTGCCGGTCAGGATCAGGCAACCGATGTCCGGGTTAGCCTCAAAACCGGATGCAGCAGCGAGCACCTCTTCCATCACTTGTGTGTTCAGGGCGTTGAGTTGGCCCGGCCGATTGAAGCGGATCGTTGCGACCCGCCCCTGTGTGGATGATTCGATTGTCTCAAACATAGTCAGCTATCCCAGATTGCGCCGTAGGCCGGAATGCCCAGGCTTTCCATGTCGTGTACGACTTTTCGGGTCAGTTTCTGATTCGAGATCACGATGACCGCCTCTGCACCGCTGTCGCGTACAGCTTGCAATGCCAATGCCGAGAGGTTTGGTTTGCCCTGCGCATCGGTGTCCCAGATCAGAGGCCCTTCGGTGTTCGCTTCGATTTCGTCAACCAGAGCATCGCCATAGGTTTTGCGCGGGCTTCGTGTTGACCAGATCAGGCGGTTGGGCACTTCGCCCGCCAATAGATGTGGCAGGATCGGCCCGATACCCGACCCGGTGCCGACATAGACTATTTTTTTGAACAGAACCTCGATCCGGGCAACACCCGAGGTGGTGATCCCTTTGACCCAGACCTTGTCAGGTGGAGTGTCAATGAACCTGCCTGTCCAGTCTCCGGCCCGGCTGATCGCCAGTCGATAGCCGGATTCGTCCGGGGCAGGGATATTGGCGAAGGAATGGTACTCGCCAAACGGCGTGTGACTGATCGCGTTGGAGCTGCCGGGGAATGGTGTATCACCATAATTGAACCGGGCGATTACAGCGTGGTTCGAAGGCTTCTCGATCTCAACACTCACACGCTTCAGGGTCAGCCAGGGGGACAGGATCGACAATGTGATCAGGCATAGCATCCAGAACGCCGGGCTTTGCAACAGTATACCGCCCATATCGTGTGTGATCGAGATCGTTTGCGCCCAGAACAGCGCCAGAACAGTCCAGCCGACGAAGCGATGGATTTTTTCGAACGCGTTGTGAAAACGGGCGCGAATTGGCCCCAGCGCTGAGATGACCATGATTGTCATCAGCACAACCATTGTTGCACTTAGCCCAAGGCTCAGATCTGAGGGGAGGGATGCGCCGACCACACGGTTGGACACCATGCCAAACAGCAGAAAACCGAACCAGATCGTGCCCGCAACGGTGCAGCCCGAATGTAATCCGCCAAAGTGAAACACCTTTCCGGCGCCCCAGCGTATCCAGAGCGGCCACGATGTCGGGACTCGTGTGGCCAGCCAGAACAGAGCGTTGACCACCCTTTGCTGTCGGATCAGGATTCCGATGCTCAGGTTGATCAACGCCATGTCCGCGATAAGGGACAGCGTGTACTCATTCCCGGATAACCAGCGACCTTCACGCAGCCCCATCGCGAACACACCCAGATTCACCAGCGCGACCAGCAGTGCTAGTCGACGATATTCCATTAACGCCGGGTGCCGGGTGACCCGCCGCCAGTTCAGCGCACGGGATTCCAGATTTGTAGCTTCGGTTGTCATCAGTTCAGCTCCGTCCGGGTCTTGGTGATGTGATCCTGCGCAAGTTTCAGCAACAGTCTCTTATCCAGCTTGCCTCGCGGGGTTCGGGGCAGGGCGTCCAAGGGCATCACCATGGTCGGGCTGCAGTAATAGGGCAGGCGATCAGCGACCGATTGCGTTGCCCGTTTGGGGCAGGCCGTACCGGGGGAAATGAAGCTGACAAGGTTTCGGCTGTCATATTGCAGAGTCACCGCCTGCTGACAGCAGGGTGAAGCTTCAAGCGCATTTGTGACGCTGTCCAGTTCAACCCGGAAACCGCGGATTTTGACCAGATCATCGACACGCCCGAAATGCTCGAGCTCTCCATCCGGGGTCCATCGACCCAGATCACGGGTACGGAACATCATATGACCGGGCCGGAACGGATCAGGGCGATAGCGGTCTGAGGTCAGTTTGGGGTTGGCCAGATAACCTGCTGTCACGCAATCACCGCCAGCCCACATCTCTCCCTTTTGACCAATGGGCAGGGGGCGCAGATTTTCATCCAGAACATAGACCGTGTTGTTCGGTGTTGGGCGGCCGATCGACAGGATGGGTTTGTCAGGATGATGTGGCTCAGCCGTGTTTATGATCGTGGTCTCGGTCGGGCCGCATGAGTTGTAAAAGGTGCAAAAGGACGACCAGGCATCTGCCAATGGACGCGGGCAGGGCTCTCCGGCGACGGCGGCGACCTTTACCTGTTGGCACCGGCTATGGTCCAGCGCGTTCAGGATCGAAGGGGTGGCGATCAGGACATCGACCTGTTCTGCCGTATCCTGGATGGATTTACCGCGAATGACTAATGTTGCCCCATTGGACAGGGCACCCAGTGTCTCCCACGCGGCCATGTCGAAGGCAATGGAGAGGATCTGCCCAACCCGCAGCCCCGGCCGCATTCCCAGATCACCCGGCGACGTCAGCAGGATATTGGCCAGATTGGCATGAGTGACCTGTACGCCATTCGGTACACCCGTCGTTCCGGAGGTAAACAGGATCATTGCAAGATCGTCCGCTCGGGCGCGGTGAGCAGCGGTATCCGGGGCGGGAGCATCCAGCATCGGATCGAACATGATCGTATCGATGGTGATCAGGGTTTGATTGACCGCAACGGGAACCTGATCGGCCAGAGAACTCAGGCTAAGTAGAACCTTAGCGCCGGTAACTTCTGCCACATGGCGTAGGGTTTCTGTGGGGGCAACACCCACATGTTGCGGAACATAGGCAGCCCCCAGCTTCATCACCGCGACAATGCCGACCACCATCTCGATCGAGCGGTGCAGGAACAGGCAAACGGCATCGCCGCGTTTCACACCATGGGCCCGCAGCACGTTGGCCAGTCGGTTTGACGCTTCATCCAGCGCCGCATAGCTGAGCGCATGCCTGCTGCATTCAACGGCTATAGCATCGGAATTCTGATGAAGTTGATGGCGCAGTGCGTCGGCAATTGTTGCGTGGCGCGGTGCCAGTGTTGGACCCCATCCAAAGGCCCGGAATTTGGCCCGATCTGCAGAGTTGAGATCAGCAAGACAGTTGTTGCCGGGTTTGGGGAGTGTCAGGGGATGGTAGTCTTTCAGAGGATTGACAGCAAAGTTCTGCATGGCGTTTTCCTTTTCTGAGAGGGTCACGCCTTAGTGATAATGGGAAAAATTCCCATTTATCGTCACAATCAATCACATTATGGTCACGAAACCGTTGAATTGGTTAACAACTGAGAAATGTTATCAGAGATCAACCTGTAACGAGTGACGTGATGCCAACGAACTCCAAGCCACCTCTTGAATCCGCGCTGGCCGCTCTGCTTGAGCCGTTGGCGCAAGCGATGGTCGCGCATGGAGTCACCGTAGGATCGGCCACTGAAGCACTTAAAAAAGCGTTGCTGACCGCAGCGGAACAGAGCTCCGACGCAACGCTCAGCGACAGTCGTGCCAGCCTTTTGACGGGTCTTCACCGGAAAGATGTAAAGCGGCTGCGCAATCTGGATGAGGATACACCGGAAAGACGCAGCTGCAGCGCGGCGGCTCTGGTAATCAGCCATTGGGCCACGTCTCCTGAATTTCAGGATGAATCCGGTGATCCTCGTGAACTCACACGCAAGGGGGGTGAGGATGGGCCGGGATTTGACGATCTGGTCCGTCTTGCCCGGATCGACATGGCGCCGGGAACTGTCCTGAAAACGCTGCTGGACCAGAATATCGTCGAACAGAACGGGGCAGGGGGATTACGTCTTCTGACCCATGCGTTTCTGCCTTCGGGTGGCGGTGCAGAACAGGTGGCGGCCTATCAGGCGACCCTGTCGGTGCACATGATGGCGGCGACCCAGAACCTGCTGGCCGAACCAGGCGCGGCGCGGAATTTCGATCGTGCCGTCCGATACTCACACCTGTCGGCTGAGTCGATCGAAGAGCTGAGGCGGATATCCGATGAACGGGCACAGGCATTGTTGCAGGACATCAATGCGTTGGCTCGCAAGCTTCAGGACCACGATTACGAGGGTGGCCATACGGGCCGGTTCGCACTGGGTGCATATATCCTGCCCTCTCCGGATGGGACTCAGGAAGACGGGGAGTAGCCATGGTTTTGTTTCCCCGCATATTGGCCGCATTCCTGATCGCGCTCTGGGTGTATGCTCCGGCGCAGGGCCGCAGTGAGGAAGAGCGAGAAGGCGGAATTATCGGTACCGGTATTGTTGGGACGATCACCCATCTGGGCAGCATTCACGTGAACGGTCTGCACATACAAGTCGATGACATGATGCCGATAAGCGGATCTGTCGAGCCTATGACCGCTGGTGATCTGGAACCCGGCCACACGGTCGCGATTGTCGCTGAGCGCGTCGATGATGGTTGGCACGCCCGCCACATCCGCCAGGTTTTTCCGCTGGTGGGTCAGGTCACAGATTATGGTGACGGTGAGTTGGCCGTTCTCGGTACCAGGGTCACTGTCGGCGAGACGCTTCCGGATATGTTGGTGGGGGATTGGGTTGCGGTCAGTGGTCTGTGGCAGGACCAGGCTGTTCGTGCGTCGCGGATCGAACACCTCACCGGCAGCGGCTATCAGGCCCGCATCAGTGGGACATATCTGTCTTCAGACCAGAACGGCGCATTGGTTGTTGGCAGCAGCCTGATCAGCGGGATCAGTCCGCAGCATCTGCAATCGGGCGACTTGATCCGTGTCTATGGCGAACCCGAACCATACGGTATCGAGGCGACGCGGCTTGAGACCGGCCTGTTCGATGAAACTGTCGGCATCATCCAGGTACAGGGATACTACTCAGCCCCGCAACCTGATGGTCTTTATACGGTGCTGGGTAGCGGGCTGGTCGCTTATACCGAACGGCCCGAGATGATTGATCAGAACGACAGCGTCATCCGATGCGGTCAAACCGGTCGCCTGATCGACAGTGGTATCGCAGATCAGGACGGTAACGGTGTCCGCAATCTGCAGGCCGAACTTGGTTGCTGACGTCGGTGGCGTCACTCTCCGAAAGCGGCGATCAGCTCTTTGGCCAGCGGAAGAGAAGAGTACTCTAACCGAGAGGGCGTCAGACCAAGCCGTACAACTACCATGTCATGCGATGGGAATACGCCGATGAACTGCCCGTCATGCCCCTGAAGCCAGACTGAATCTTCAAAGGGGGGGTACCCGCCCGGCGCTTCCAGCCAGAGATGGCCTTTGCCATACAAATTGTCTGAGACTTCGACCGGTTCGAACATCCAGTCCGTGTATCCTTCAGGCAGAAGCTGTTGACCTTCCCATTCCCCGTTCTGCAGCAATAGTTGACCGAAACGGGCCCAGTCACGCGCGGTTGCGTACATGTAACTAGACCCGACAAAGGTGTCATCGGTGTCGGTTTCAAACACAACTGAAGTCATACCCAACGGCTTGAACAATGCGTCTCGCGGATAGCTGAGGCTGTCTTTGTCCAGCTTGTCCTGCCAGACCCGTGACAGCATTGTGGATGTGCCGGACGAGTAGTTGAATTCGGTGCCGATTTCGGCCCCTGCGTCTCGGCCCGAGGCAAATCCCGCCATGTCATCGTTGAGGTACAGCATTCTGGTAACGTCTGATACGTCGCCATATTCTTCGTTCCACTGCAACCCGCTCGACATTGCGAGCATGTCCTTGACCGTGATGTCCTTGCGGTTGTCCTGCGACCAATCCGGGTAGCTATCTTTGAGCGTGTCATCCAGCGACATGCGGCCCGACTTGATCAGCGTTCCAATCAGTCCGGCTGTCACCGTTTTGGTCATCGACCATCCCAACAGCGGTGTGGTTTCATCAAATCCGTCTGCGTAAGCCTCGGCCACGATCCGCCCATTTCGAACAACAACAACCGCGCGATAGCCTTCGCCCAACAGTTCCTTGTCAGACATTATGTTCAGGAATTCAGGATTTTGAGACAGACTCACATCATTGCCTTGTGGCCATGGACCGGCTGACAAAGGCGCGGGCGCTGCGAGCGTTTGTTCGCTTAGCGCGGCCTCGTGAACATTTGTACATCCAAGACCGTCGCGATATTGCGATGTGGCCGGTGCGAAAAAGCCGAACATCCAGGCCTTTACCGTCTGTGCATCTTGGTCCACCTCAATCGAGATCTGTTTGAGGAGTGGATGCCCCGGGGCCTGCACGTCGATCTCCAGCACTTCGTCAGGATCACGGCCTGCAATGAAGACATTGGAACACACGATTTTGGCTGAGTAGTTCGTGCCAACCTTTAGCAAATCAGGCGGTGCGATCAGCAAGTACCCCGTTGCAGCGACTGCAAGCAAAGCCACGGTTCCAACGATGATTTTAAGTGCTTTGCGCAACACGAATACTCCCAACCAATTGTTCAGGCCCTTATCGCCGACCCAATCCGGTCGAACTGTGTCGGTGCATGTCAGCTTTTGCCACTGTTCCGTTACGTTTCGGCGCGACATCAGGTTGAGGAGCCTGACAATCGCATCAGCTCAGGACGTGCTTTACTAACCCCGGGATATCAGCGCAGACTACGACTCAGACATGTTGAACATGTGACAAGGGCCAGTATTGCCGCCCGTGTCATGCTTTTGTTGTCAAAGGCACTCTAAACACACGTCAAACTCAATTTCAGAAAGGTTTGAAGATGTCTGTTTCCGGTAATTTCTCAATCTCGCGCCGACAGTTTCTTGCAACGACAACCGCCGGGGTGGCATTGGCCACGCTTCATCCATTCTCGGCTTCTGCGGCTGGTAATCAGGCGCATCTTCGGATCATGGAGACCACGGATATCCACGTGCACGTGTTCCCATATGACTATTATGCCGACAAGCCGCGAGATACGGTTGGCTTGTCGCGGACTGCCTCAATCATCAACCAGATACGGGCCGAGGCCACCAATTCGCTGCTGGTCGATAATGGTGATTTTCTGCAAGGCAACCCAATGGGGGATTACATCGCCTACGAGCGCGGGATGAAAGACGGGGACGCGCATCCGATCATCACCGCGTTCAACACCATTGGCTATGATGCAGCCACATTGGGCAACCATGAATTCAACTACGGTCTGAGCTTTCTCGAGAAGTCGCTTGCCGGGGCCGAATTCCCGGTTGTTCTGGCGAATATTGTCACGGAAAAAGGCGCGACTGCGCGTGACGACAAAACGCTGGTTACCCCATACGCAATCCTTGACCGCGAAATCGAGTTGGGCGACGGCAGCACGCATCCCATCAAGATCGGCGTCATCGGCTTTACCCCACCCCAGATCATGAACTGGGATCGCAAGCATCTTGAAGGCAATGTCCAGGCTCGTGACATTGTTGAGTCTGCGCAGGCCTATGTTCCTGAAATGAAGGAACAGGGCTGCGATCTGATCATCGCCTTGTCCCACTCGGGCATTGGCGAGGCGGATCATTCGGAAGGGATGGAAAATGCATCGGTGCCCCTAGCGGGAGTTGAAGGTATCGATGCTCTGGCTACCGGTCACAACCATCTTGTGTTCCCATCGCCCACCTTTGCCGACCGTCCCGGAGTGGATGTCGAAAAGGGTACGTTGATGGGCAAGCCTGCTGTCATGGGGGGCTTCTGGGGGTCGCATCTTGGCGTGCTGGATCTGTTGCTCGAACGAGATGGAGATGCTTGGCGGGTGGTGACCACAACATCCGAGGCGCGCCCCATTTCGAAACGCAACGAAGATCGTTCGATCACCGCGCTGGTGGGGGATGACCAAAAGGTGCTGGACTCGGTTGCCACCGACCATGACGAGACCCTTGCTTATATTCGCCGCGCGGTTGGCAAAACCTCGGCGCCGCTACACAGCTATTTCGCGCTGGTTGCAGATGATCCTTCGGTACAGATCGTCTCGATCGCGCAGAAATGGTATGTCGAACAGATGCTGAAAGGCACCGAGCATGAGGGTCTGCCGATCCTGTCTGCAGCGGCTCCGTTCAAGGCCGGTGGCCGCGGTGGCCCCGAATACTACACGGATGTGCCAGTGGGAGATGTCGCGATCAAGAACGTGGCGGACCTTTATCTGTATCCGAACACGGTGCGGGCCGTGCGCGTAAACGGGGCTCAGGTCCGCGGTTGGCTCGAGCGGTCCGCGGGAATGTTCAACCAGATCGAGGTTGGAACCGAAGACGCAATTCTGCTGAACCCGTCTTTCCCATCGTACAATTTCGACGTCATGGATGGCGTGACCTATCAGATCGATCTGTCCCAGCCATCGCGCTTTGGTCCGAAGGGAGAAGAACTCAACCCCGATGCGGCGCGGATTGTGAACCTTGAATTCAATGGCGCGCCTGTGACCGACGACATGGAGTTCATCGTAGCGACCAACAATTATCGCGCGTCGGGTGGGGGGTCTTTCCCCGGTGCAATGGGTGACACGATTATCTTCGAGGCACCGGACACCAATCGCGACGTTATCGTGCGTTACATCGTTGAACAGGGAACTATCGATCCAAAAGCGGATGCAAACTGGTCTTTCGCCCCTCTCAACAACACCAGTGTGTTGTTTGAAACCGGACCCAAGGCCCGTGATTATCTGAGTGATGTCGAGGGCGTGTCACTGGAGGATGCAGGCGAAGGTGCCGATGGGTTCGCTGCGTTCCGCATCAAACTGTAAGAGGCCGGAGAATTCAGCTCTGGGGCAGCCGCATCGGCTGCCCTTTTTTTGTTGTTTGCACTGGGGTCTGATCCGTTCGGACCGGAGGCATAGACCCGACGATCAGGCTTAATTCGGGGCTGTCTGAGATGCATGCAAAAAATATCTTGCAACCGGTTGCAAAGAGAATCATTCTGGCACCCGAAAATTAAGGATTCGGGAGAACTGCATGCTGAGGATTGGATTGCTTGGGGCTGGGCGCATTGGTCGTGTTCATGCAAAGGCCATCACTGCACATCCCCAAAGCCAGCTATGCGCTGTATCGGATGCCATTGAGGATGCGGCTCAGGGTTTGGCTGCGAAAAGCGGAGCTGAGGCGCGGCCTTCCGAAGAAATCATCGCGGACCCTTCGATTGATGCCGTTCTAATTGCCACGCCAACAGACACCCATTCCGATCTGATCGAGGCGGCGACTCAGGCTGGCAAAGCGGTTTTGTGTGAAAAACCAGTCGATCTGGACCTTGACCGTGCTGTCGCCTGCCAGAAATCCGCAGCCGCCAACGGTCAGCCTGTGATGATTGGCTTTAACCGGCGGTTCGACCCGAACTTTTCGGCGCTAAAAGCCGCAGCGGATGCCGGCGAGATCGGGACACCCGAAATGCTGTCGATCACGTCCTTTGATCCGGCACCTCCGCCGGTCAGCTATATCAAGGTGTCCGGTGGGTTGTTCCGGGACATGATGATCCACGACTTTGATATGGCCAACTATCTGATGGGGCAGTTGCCCAAGGTCATTTCAGCGGTGGGAACATCTATCGTCGATCCTGAAATCGGGGCCGCCGGAGACGTTGATACAGCTGTTGTTACAATGACTTACGATGATGGGCGGATCGCGGTCATAAAGAACTCGCGGCGTGCGGTCTATGGATATGACCAGCGTGTTGAGATGTTGGGATCCGAGGGCCTCCTGCAGGCTCAGAACATGCTGGAAAACACCGTAGTCAAATCGACAGCGGACGGCGTTGTCGGCGCGAAACCGACCTACTTTTTCCTTGAGCGCTATATGCCCGCATATCAGGCGGAATGGGATGCGTTTGTTCAGGCCACTCTGTCTGGATCTTCCCTGCCTGTGACACTGGAAGACGGTGTTGCCGCATTGGCCATGGCCGAGGCCGCGACGCGTTCCGCACAGACCGGTCAACCGGTCGCGATGTCCGAAATTTTGAAACCGGTTGCAAAATGATTGGATATCCGGAAACTGAATTAGACCCCGTTTTGGTGCGGGGCCGCAGAGATTCGGCTTGGCCGAATGCTTGGGGTTGAAACCCCGACACGAAGAAAAATTTGTTCCAATGGGAGGAAACCAAATGAACAAGTTCGTTAAAGGTGCATTGGCCGCTGGCGCACTGGCGCTCGCAACGCCGGCCTTCGCGCAGGAAATTGTTGTCGTTTCGCACGGCCAGGCCAATGACGCATTCTGGAACGTGGTAAAGAACGGTGTCGAGCAGGCCGGTAAGGACGTCGGTGTAAACGTCGAATACCGCGCGCCCGAGACTTTCGACATGGTTGCCATGTCGCAGCTGATTGATGCTGCCGTGAACCAGGAACCCGATGGTCTGATCGTTTCGATCCCGGATGCGGACGCGCTTGGCCCGTCAATCGAACGCGCCGTCGCAGCGGGTATTCCGGTAATCTCGATCAACTCGGGTTCGGACGTGTCAAAAGATCTGGGTGCTTTGCTGCACGTGGGACAGGATGAGTTCGACGCGGGCAAGGCAGCCGGTGCAGAGCTTGCCTCGATGGGCGGCAGCACCGCGATCTGTGTGAACCACGAAGTAGGCAACGTAGCCCTTGACCTGCGTTGCGCGGGCTTTGCCGAAGGTTTCGGTGGAAACGTCGAAGTGCTGCCAACTTCGAACGATCCGTCGGAAATTGAGTCCAAAGTTGCTGCTGCTCTGGCTGCGAACGAAGCCATCGACACCGTCATGGCACTGGGCGCCAGCTCGGCCGGTGAGCCTGCTGTAGCAGCAGTCAAAGGTTCGGGCCGCGACGTGAATGTTGCCTCCTTCGACCTGTCGGCCAACTTCCTGCAGTCGATCGCGGATGGCGACGCAGCCTTTGCAATCGACCAGCAGCAGTATCTGCAGGGTTACCTGTCGGTGAACTTCATGGGTCTGCACGCCAAATACGGCCTGATGCCGGGCGGCAATGTACCTTCGGGTCCGAACCTGATCACGCAGGACAAAGCAGCTCAGGTGATCGAGCTGTCCTCGCAGGGCATCCGTTGATCAACACCAACACCTGAACAAACGGGGCGGCGCACCAGCGCCGTTCCCACCGAATGGGAGGTAACGATGAGTGATTCAGCTCAACTCGCAGGGGATGAAAGGGTCAAGAAAGAGCCTTTCCTGACCAAGCTCATGAAACGGCCCGAGCTTGGCGCCATGGCCGGAGTGGTTCTGGTCGTCATCTTCTTCGCCCTTACGGCGGATGACTCGATGTTTACCCTTGCCGGGATCATGAATTTCATGACGCCTGCGGCGCAGCTGGGCATTCTGGCAATCGGCGCGGCGCTGCTGATGATAGGGGGTGAGTTCGACCTGTCCATCGGTTCGATGGTGGCGTTCTCTGGCCTGTTCTTCGGCGTCTGCGTGGTGACATGGCAATTGCCACTGATCGTCGCGATCCCCATGACATTTGTTTTTGCGGCTTTCGTCGGCGCGATCAACGGCACGATCGTGATCCGCTCGGGCCTGCCATCCTTTATCGTCACGCTGGCGTTCCTGTTCATCCTGCGCGGTCTGTCGCTGGTGGGCCTGAAGGCAGCTACCGGCGGGTCGACACAGTTGCGTGGCGTCCGTGACGCGGTCGAAAACGATTGGCTGTCGCCGATGTTCTCAGGTGAAGCATTTGGCAGCCTGTTCGCATGGCTCGCCGCAAACGGAATGATCGATACATTCAAAAGCGGCGCACCCAAAGTGCCGGGTATCCCGGTGGAAATTTTGTGGTTTGTCGTGCTGGCGCTGGCGGCAACATATGTGTTGCTGCGTACCCCTGCAGGGAACTGGATTTTCGCCTCGGGCGGTGACAAGACCGCCGCATCAAACTCGGGCGTCCCGGTGAACCGCGTCAAGATCTCGCTGTTCATGCTGACTGCCTGCTGTGCTGCTTTGGTTGCCATCATCACAGTGATGGATGCTGGATCAACCGATGCCCGCCGTGGCTTCCAGAAAGAATTCGAAGCGATCATCGCCGCTGTTATCGGAGGGTGTCTGCTGACCGGCGGCTATGGCTCAGCCATCGGTGCATTCTTCGGCTCAATCATCTTTGGCATGGTTGTTATCGGCCTGACCTATACTGATTTCGATCAGGACTGGTTCCAGGTTTTCCTGGGCGCGATGCTGCTGATTGCCGTTCTGTTCAACAACGCGATCCGTAAACGCGTAACGGGAGAGCGCTGATATGACCGAGGATACCAAATTCCATCACGGGGACTCCGCCACTGACGCCGCTCCGATCGTCGAGATGAAAGACATCGAAAAGCACTTCGGCAACATCATCGCTCTGGCTGGTGTCAGTTTTGATGTGAAGCCGGGTGAATGTCACTGTCTGCTGGGCGACAACGGTGCGGGCAAATCCACCTTCATCAAGACCATGTCCGGGGTTCATAAACCCACCAAAGGCGAGATCTTGTTCGAAGGCAAACCTTTGCACTTCGACACGCCCAGAGATGCCATGGAAGCAGGCATTGCGACCGTGTTTCAGGATCTGGCGATGATCCCGCTGATGAGCGTTACGCGCAACTTCTTCATGGGGCGCGAACCTACCAAAGGCAGGGGGTTGCTAAAAAGGTTTGATGTCGAACAGGCAAACGATGTCTGCATGGAAGAGATGCGCAAGATGGGCATCAACCTGCGCGGCCCCGATCAGGCTGTCGGTACGCTGTCAGGCGGCGAGCGCCAAACCGTTGCGATCGCACGGGCGGTATATTTCGGTGCCAAGATTCTGATCCTCGACGAACCGACCTCGGCTCTTGGCGTGCGTCAGACTTCGAACGTACTGGCAACCATTGATCGCGTGCGCAGTCAGGGCGTGGGTGTGGTGTTCATTAGCCACAACGTTCGCCATGCACTGGCTGTGGGTGACCGCTTTACCGTGCTGAACCGGGGAAAAACGCTTGGTACGGCCCGACGCGGTGAGATCACGCCCGAAGAGCTGCAGGACCTGATGGCGGGTGGTCAGGAAATGGCCGAGCTTGAAGGTTCGCTGGGCGGCACGGTTTAACTTAGGATATTCCGGGTGCCCCAATAGGGGCATCCGAAAGGGAAGGTGGCACCGGACGCCACACTGATTGCAGGCTCGGCAAAAAAGCCTGACACTTTCGCAAATGTGACAACCAACGGAAGGCCGATGGCGGCTTCGTGTTGAAAGGGATCGTGATGAGCAAGACAGTCCGACTGACCGCGGCGCAGGCTCTGGTGCGTTATTTGGGGGCGCAGATGAACGAGGCCGGAGAGCCGTTTATCGCAGGCGTCTGGGCCATCTTTGGACACGGTAACGTGGCCGGTCTGGGTGAGGCGCTGCACGCCGTGAAAGACAGTTTGCCAACCTATCGGGGACATAACGAGCAGACCATGGCGCATTCTGCGATCGCTTATGCCAAGCAGATGGGTCGCAGCCGCGCAATGGCCGTGACATCTTCAATCGGGCCTGGCGCGACCAACATGGTTACTGCAGCTGCTCTGGCGCATGTTAACCGCCTGCCGGTTCTGCTGCTGCCGGGTGATGTGTTCGCAACACGCGGTCCGGACCCGGTGTTACAACAGATCGAAGATTTCGGCGACGGAACCGTAAGTGCAAATGACTGCTTCCGTCCCGTCAGCCGGTATTTTGACCGGATCAGCCGCCCCGAACATCTGTTGACGGCATTGCCGCGCGCATTCCGTACCATGACTGACCCTGCCGATTGCGGGCCCGTGACGCTGGCCTTCTGTCAGGATGTGCAGGCCGAGGCATATGACTATCCCGAAAGCTTCTTTGAGCCCCGCGTGTGGCACCAGCGCCGTATTCGTCCGGACGAAGGTGAGCTTGCGCGTGCCGTCGAAGCGATTAAGGCCGCCAAACGTCCGGTAATCGTAGCCGGAGGCGGGGTGCACTATTCGGATGCTACTGCCGCATTGCAAAGCTTTGCCGAAACCCACAATGTGCCTGTCGCAGAAACGCAGGCTGGCAAGTCATCTCTTGCGTGGGATCATCCCCTTAATCTTGGCCCTGTTGGCGTAACTGGCGGAGAGCCTGCGAATGCCGTGTGTGCCGAGGCCGATCTGGTGTTGGGTGTAGGCACGCGACTTCAGGATTTCACCACAGGGTCCTGGGGTCTGTTCTCAAACCCTGAACGCAAAATGGTCTGTCTGAACACCGCTGCGTATGATGCCGAAAAGCATGGTGCCATGCCGCTGCAATCGGACGCGCGTGTTGGCTTGGGCGAATTGGGAACCGGTTTGGGCGATTATCAGGCACCGTCGGTGTCAAATACGCTGAAATCCGATTGGTTCGAAAAGGTGGATGCGCTTACTGATGCACCCGCCGATAGCAATGCGTTGCCGACAGATATGCAGGTTGTGGGCGCGGTTCAACGAACCTCGAACGACGACACAGTTGTGATGTGCGCAGCCGGCACGATGCCCGGAGAGCTTCATAAGCTTTGGAAGGCACCGCGCCCTGGTGCTTATCACATGGAATACGGCTTTAGCTGCATGGGTTATGAGATTGCAGGCGCCATGGGCATCAAGATGGCCCAGCCGGATCGCGATGTGATCTGCTTTACGGGTGATGGCACCTACATGATGGCCAATTCGGAAATGGCGACGGCCGCCATGATGGGCGTGTCCTTTACCGTAGTCATCACTGACAACCGTGGCTTTGGCTGCATCAACCGCTTGCAGATGGGCACAGGCGGAGCAGAGTTTAACAACCTGCTGGATCACGCGGTTCATGAGTCGCCTTCAGCGATTGATTTTGCCGCCCACTCGGCCTCGATGGGTGCGACATCGGTCAAGGTCAGCTCAATCGCCGAACTCGAAGAGGCACTGGCAAAACGGGCCGAAATCAAGGGACCTTATGTGGTTGTCATCGATACAGATCCCTATCCATCGACCGAATATGGCGGAACGTGGTGGGAAGTGGCAGTGCCCGAAGTCAGCATTCGTCCCGAAGTGAATGAAAAACGCGTGGCCTATGAAGCCGCCATCAAGGAAAGAAACACGAAATGAGCGTGAAAATCGGGATTTCTCCGATCGCATGGCAAAATGACGATCTGCCGGACCTGACAGCCGCCTATACCATGGAGCAGGCGCTGAGAGAGGCGCGCGAGATCGGATATATCGGCGTCGAACGCGGGCAGCGGATGCCTGGCGATACCGAAGGTCTGCGTGCTTATCTCGAGGGGAACAACATCGCACTCTGTGGCGGCTGGTGTTCGGGCGCGTCTCTGGTCAACGACTTTGCAACCGAACGCGAGGCGGTGCGGGAACAGGTCGAGCAGTTTGTGGCGTTGAACAGCCCGTGTGTCGTCTACGCCGAATGCTCGAACACAGTGCAGGGGCAGATCGGGACGCCGGTCAATGACCGGCCAAAGCTGACCAAAGACGAGGTGATGGCCTACGGTGCAAAGATCACCGAGCTGGCCAAATGGATGGCGGATCAGGGCATGACAATGGCCTATCACCATCACATGGGCACGATCATCGAAAGCGAAGATGACGTGAACTGGCTGATGGAAGGATCAGGGCCCGAAGTGAAGTTGTGCTTTGATACCGGCCACCTGTTGTTTGGTGGCGGCGATGTGATGGCCACGCTGAACCGCTGGGGCGATCGTGTGCACCATGTGCATTTCAAAGATATCCGCCCGGCGGTGGTGCAGGATACACGTGAGAATAATCGTAGCTTCCTGGATGCTGTGATTGCCGGTGCATTTACGGTGCCAAGCGATGGCTGCATCGATTTCCAAGCGGTCGCGAATGCGCTCAAAACCATGGACTACGAAGGCTGGATTGTGGTCGAGGCAGAACAGGACCCAGCCAAGGCACCACCATATGAGTACTCCAAGAAGGGCTTTGACCACATTGTCGAAGTCTGCGGTCAGGCAGGATTGGAGATCAACGCGTAACAACCCGCCCTTCGGGGCAACACCGAAGCCATGAAAGAGGAGAAAAATCATGGTGCATCAAGAACTCGGTTTCGTCGGCTATTTCGACCGGGAATCCTGTGATCTGGATGAATTCAAGGTGTTGACCTCGCAGAACCTGTTGGCCGAGGCGGTGCCGCATGCCGCCTCGATCGAAAAAAACGTTCCAATCTATGACATGCATAAGCTGCGACCCACGCTTGAGGATTCCATCAAGCGCAAGGCTCTGTTGGCCGAGTGGGGGCATGTTCTGGATAAATCGGTCGGGGTGATTGTCCTGAAAGGGGCGTTTGCCGATACCTCGGTGATCGACCGGGCCACGGCTGTCTTTCGGCAGATCATAGAGGAAGAGCGTCAAGGCAGTGGCGGTGAGGGCGATCACTTTGCTGCGTCCGGGGCCAATGACCGGATTTGGAATGCGCTGCAGAAACTGTGCCTGCGCGACCCTGAAGGCTTTGCGCTCTATTTTGGGAACACGGCGATAGCGGCGGCGTGTGAAGCGTGGTTGGGACCAAACTATCAGGTCACGGCGCAAATCAATCAGGTGCGCCCCGGAGGCAAGGCCCAGCAGGCGCATCGTGACTACCATTTGGGATTCCAAAGCGCCGATAGCGCGGCGCGCTATCCGGTTCACGCCCATCTGGTGACAGCAACGCTGACATTGCAGGGGGCCGTGGCTCATTGCGATATGCCGGTTGAAAGTGGTCCCACCAAGCTGTTGCCGTTTTCACAGCTTTATGCACCGGGATACGTTGCCTTCCATGATGAGGCCCATCGAGCCTATTTCGAGGAAAGCTACATCCAGTTGCCGTTGGAGAAGGGCGATGCAGTGTTCTTCAACCCGGCACTGTTCCATGCGGCAGGGGAAAACAGCAGCGCAGATATTCACCGAATGGCGAACTTGCTGCAGATCTCCTCGGCTTTTGGCCGCGCGATGGAGGCCATCGACAGACGATCCATGTCCGAGGCGGTGTTCCCGTCTTTGATCGCTCTGAAACAACGGGGCGATCTGACGGCAGCGGAACTGGACGCGGCCATAGCGGCCACGGCAGAGGGATACCCCTTCCCAACCAACCTGGATACTGACCCGCCTGTGGGAGGTAACGCACCGGAAAGCCAGGCGGATATCCTGCGACGCGCGGTTTCCGAAGGCTGGACTGAGGCGCAACTGTCCGAGGTTTTTGCTGCGCTGCAATCCCGGCAGGCTGCATGAAGCATTATTGGCGGGTATCCAATGCCCGCCTTTTAAGGAGATACAAATATGGCAGACCTGCTCAAGAAACCCTTTGGCACCCGAGGCAAGGTGCACGACATCACCCCAGCCAGTGCCGGGTGGCGATATGTGGGTTTCGGGCTCTACCATTTGAAGGCGGGGGACCGGGCAGCCGAGGTAACCGGAGACCGCGAAGTCATCCTTGTGATGGTTGAAGGCAAGGCGCGCATTACCGGAGCGGATCAGGATTGGGGCGTGTTGGGCGACCGGATGAACGTTTTTGAAAAGACCCCACCTCATTGCCTCTATCTGCCGAACGGAACCGAATGGAAGGCCGTGGCCGAAACCGATTGCGTGATTGCCGTGTGTTCGGCGCCCGGCAAAGGAGGTCACGAGGCCCGGCGGATCGGCCCGGACGGGATCACGCTGACTGAACGCGGCAAGGGTGTGAACACCCGCTATATCAATAACATCGCGATGGAGGCTGAGGACTACGCCGACAGCCTGCTTGTGACCGAAGTGTTCACGCCAAACGGGCACTGGTCGTCATACCCCAGCCACCGTCATGACGAAGACGACTATCCGCGCATCACTTATCTTGAAGAGACGTATTATCATCGCCTGAATCCGGCCAATGGGTTCGGTATTCAGCGGGTTTATACGGATGACGGCCAACTAGACGAAACCATGGCGGTGTCTGATGGCGATGTTGTGACCGTCCCGCGTGGCCATCACCCTTGCGGTGCACCTTATGGGTTTGAGATGTACTACCTGAACGTCATGGCCGGACCACTTCGGAAATGGCGCTTCGTTGCGGCCCCCGAGGTGGAATGGATCATGGAGCGTGACAGTTGACCCAAGCCTTTGCGAACTACCCAAGCCTGAACGGCAAGACCGTTTTTGTAACCGGAGGTGCGGCTGGGATCGGAGCAGACACTGTTCGCAGCTTTGCGGCGCAAGGCGCCAAGGTCGGCTTCCTGGATATCAACGCGGATGCCGGCCATGCGTTGCTGGCTGATTTGGAGGGAGAACATGTCTTTGCCCAATGCGACCTGCGCGATATCGAAGCCCTGCGGGATGCCTTTATCCAGTTGATTGAGGAACTGGGCAATGCCGATGTTCTGGTTAACAACGCCGCCCATGATGACCGCCATGACTGGCGTGAGGTCAGCCCCGAGTACTGGGACGAGCGTATGGCGACCAACATCCGCCACATGTTCTTCGCCATTCAGTCCGTCGCTCCGGGCATGATGGAAAAGGGCGGTGGATCAATCGTCAACATAGGCTCGAACTCTTGGTGGGAGGCGGGGGCAGGGTTTCCGGCTTATGCGACCGCGAAGTCGGCAGTTCACGGCCTGACCCGAACCATGGCGCGCGAGTTGGGGGATCACCGTATTCGCGTGAATACAGTCGTGCCCGGCTGGATCATGACCGAGCGCCAGAAGGAATTGTGGATCACACCTGAAGCTTTGGCCAAACAGATTGATCGCCAATGCATGCCGGATCCGATTGACCCGATTTATGTCGCCCGCATGGTGCTGTTTTTGTCCTCGGATGATGCAGCGATGTGCAGCGCCGGCAACTTCATGGTCGAAGCCGGTTCCATCTGAATTCGCACTACAACTCAAATAGGAGAGTGGGAATGTCCCAACCTTTCCAACTGGCGGCCTGCGCCGAAATGCTTTGGCTGGACAAACCCATGGATTGGCGTGCCGCCCGCCTGACCGAGATGGGGTTTGGTGTCGGGCTCTGGAACTGGCCTGATCTGGATCTTGCAAAACTCGAAGCTGTCGGCGCCAACTTCACCATCATGAACGGCTATCTCGAGGGGCGTCTGGCGGATGATGAGGGTGCAGAGATGCTGCTTCGTTCAGCACGGGAAACAGCGCAGATCGGCAAGCGGCTGAATGTAGATAGATTGAACCTGCATGGCACCGGGCTTGGCGATGGTGGCATTCCGATCTGGCAGCATGATGTCGTGAGCGGAGACATGTGGCTCAAGGCGCGTGATACTCTGAACCGCATCAGCGATCTGGCCGAGGAGGAAGGTGTGATATTCACGCTGGAAAACCTCAATCTGCTGGACCATCCCGGTTGCCCGTTTGGGTCCACGGCTGATGTGCTTGCATTGGTGTCTTCGGTCGATCGACCACAACTACGCATCAATCTCGATCTCTATCACACGCAGATCGGTGAGGGGGATCTGATCCGGTGGTGCGATAAGTGCCTGCCATGGATCGGTGAAATACAGGTGGCGGATAATCCGGGCCGCTGTGAACCCGGATCGGGCGAGATCAATTATAAGACGGTCGCAAAGGCGCTTTATGAACTCGAATATCGCGGTCCGGTGGGTATGGAGGCCTTTGCTTCGGGCGATCCGGAAGCGGCCCTAGAGGCATTCCGGACCGCATTCACTGTCTGACCTGAAGGGGCGCCTACCTCTGGGGTGGCGCTCCGAAGGCACGGATCACGGTGCGGGCGGCGGCCTCGACCGGATCAATAGTCTCTTTCAGGATCGTCACTCGATCAAAGCGATCGGGATCGCGGTTTGCCGCTTCGCGTAGGGCAGCACCGAATGCCATGCGCAACTCAGTCCCGATATTGAACTTGCAGATCGAGGTCTCGCGTGCCAGTCGGCTGCGTTGTTCTACCGGCACGCCAGATCCGCCATGAATGACCAGGGGTACGTCGGTCACAGCATCGATCTGTGTGATGCGTGCCTCGTCCAGCCCACCTTCCTTGTTTTCCTGCAGGTGAACATTGCCGACCGAGATGGCCATCGCATCCACACCGCTTTCGCGGGCGAATTTAGCTGCCTCGTCAGGATCGGTACCGTTGGACCCTTCACCGCCGGAATAGCCGACAAAGCCTATCTCACCCTCACAGGAAATGCCCGCCGCATGCGCCATTTCCGCGATGGCTGCGGTTTCATCGATGTTCTGTTGCAGCGGTTTTCTGGAGCCGTCGAACATCAGCGACGTGAACCCGCTGTCGAGCGCGATTTTGCAGTCTTCGAACGTGTAGCCATGATCCAGATGCGCTACGACCGGGACGGATGCGTTTTCGGCCAGATGCCGGAACATTTTGCCTAAAATCGGCAACGGAGTATGCTCGCGGCAGCTGGGTCCCGCTTGCAGGATCACGGGTGCGTTTTCGGCTTCGGCAGCGGCCACATAGGCGCGCATGTCTTCCCAACCCAAAGTCACAAGACCGCCAATGGCGTAGCCCTGTTCATAAGCCGGTTTCAGAACGTCTGAGAGTGTGACAAGGGTCATTTGAACTTTGCAATCATGTCTTTGATGCCGGGGATCGTTTCGATCTGATAGGCATGGGTGGGCTGGAAATACTGGACCAGTGAACGCTGGCTCAGGCCGCCGAGAATGGTGAAATAGTACATCTCGTACCCCGGCAGAACGCAGCAAGGGTGATAGCCTTTGTCGATGCAGATCGTTGAGCCGTCGACGATATGATAAGCATCCCCCGGCTCATTGTCTTCACGCTGCAACATCTGCAGGCCAGACCCCCAATTGGGTTTGAAGCGAAAGTTGTAGGTCTCGTCGTGCCGGGTTTCATCCGGCAGGCGGTTGGTGTCGTGCTTATGGCTGGGAAAACCGGACCAGCCGCCCTGACCAACTGTGAACAACTCACTGACCAGCAGCCGGCCGACCTTGTCGTGCTGTTTCTGACCGAGGATGTGCTTGATCTTGCGATGGGTCTTGGTGTCGTCGCTGCCGTATTGAACAAGGTCATGTTCGCGCACATCAAAGGGTACGAGCACCTTGTCGTACTTTGCACCCGCGATGAAAACCTCGGTTTCATCGGACACGCAGACCAGCCGAACCTTTGCGCCGACTGGCACGTAAACACCCTCCGGGTCGCCATCCCAGACGTCTTCGCCCCGCTTGCCCAGTTTGGCAAACTGAACGCCTTCGACGTCAACATCGACACTGCCGGTGGCGGGAACGATGCAGGTCTCATAACCCGGTACCTGATACTCGAACGCCTCGCCGTTTTTTAGTTTGACGATGTTGAAGTAGTTCAGCGGCACCGTTGGGTCATCCGCATCGACGATTGGTTTGTTCTGATTGTCATATGGCGCGATATGCATGGTTGTCTCCTATGGGGCCGCTGTGGGGCCCGGGTGGGACGCAAGAAATTCGTTCAGCTCTGGGGTTGTCGGCATGGCCGGGGCGCAGCCGGGTTGTGACACAACGATCGAGGCACAGGCAGATCCACGCATGACCGCGTCCCGCAATGAATACCCAGCGGCGATCGAGGCCAACAGGCCTGCCATGAAACTGTCGCCTGCCCCGTTGGGTTTCACGGCGGTTACGGGGTAGATCCCAGTGTGAATATCCTCACCGTCGAGCAGTGTGATGGCACCTTTTTCACCCATCTTGTAGATGACGATCCGCCCGGGTTTCTGGGCCAGTTCCTTGGCCTTTTCAAATCCTCTTTCAATGCCGCCGGCCATAAACCCAAACTCTTCATCATTTCCGACGATCAGATCGCTTGCTTCACCAGCGCGCGACAGGACGTCTGCGGCAACCTCGGGCGAGGGCCAGCTGTAGGGTCGGTAATCAATGTCAAAGATAACTGGCAGTCCGGCGTTGCGTGCATTGTCGATCGCCCGAAACGTAGCGCTGCGCGAAGGTTCGGCCGCAAAGACTGTTCCGGCCGAGATCAGCGCGGTAAACTTGCCGTAGTCGACCTGGTCCATGTCATCTTCGGTGACCTGAAAATCAACCGCGCCATTGCGGTAGATGACATTCTGAAAGTCCTCCAGCGTGCTTTCATAGACCGCAAGCGACATACGGTATTCGCCGCCAACAACGCGGATATATGACGTATCCACACCGTAGTGGTTCAGTCGCTTCATGCAGAACCGACCGATGGCGTCATCTGCAATCGACGTGATCAGCGATGACTGACTGCCAAGCTTGACCAGCCCTGCACAGATATTCGCGGACGAACCCCCGAGATCGGCCCGAAAGGTATCAGCGTCTTCGCTTTTGACGCCAATGGGGTCAGCAAACAGGTCCATGCCTGCGCGTCCCAAAACAGCGAACCGGTTTCCTTTGATACCATCTATCAAAGCGCTCAAGTCATATCCTCCGGCAAAAAGGGGTCAGCAAAGTTTGGACCTTGCGTTGAATCGATTCACACGATACTGATTTTGCAACCGGTTGCAAATAATATGTTCGGAGCCGTGACAGATGCCTGAAATCGGAATTGGAATCGTAGGTGGCGGCTATATGGGCAAGGCCCATTCGGTTGCCATGTCGGCTGTAGGGGCCGTGTTCAACACCGTGCTGCGACCGCGGCTAGAGGTGATATGTGCCTCAAGCGCGGAAAGCGCGGAACGATACCGTCAGGCATACGGATTTCATCGTGCGACCGAGGATTGGCGGGTGCTGGTCAACGATCCCGCGGTTGAGGCCATCGTAATTGCCTCACCTCAATCGACCCACCGCCAGATTGCCGAAGCAGCCGTTGCGCTTGGTAAGCCGGTTTTGTGCGAAAAACCCCTTGGCGCGTCCCTTGATGATGGCCGGGCCATGGTTTTGGCCGCCGAAGCGGCTGGCGTAACCAATATGGTTGGTTTCAACTACGTTCGGACGCCCGCGACCCAATATGCACGTCAGCTCATTACGGATGGTGAACTGGGGGACATCACCTGGTTTCGAGGCGAGCACACCGAAGATTTCTATGCTGATCCGCAGGCCCCGGCCACGTGGCGAACCACAGGAATGGCGAACGGAACGATGGGCGACCTTGCCCCACATATGGTCAATGGTGCGCTGGCACTGATCGGGCCCATTGCTGCGGTCATGGCCGAAGTTGAAACCGTTCATCATACGCGCCCCGGCGGGGATGTGACCAATGACGACCACGCTCAGATCATGTGCCGCTTCGAAAACGGCGCGATGGGCAACATCTATGTAAGTCGTATCTCGACTGGCCGAAAGATGGGTTATGCCTATGAGATTTCGGGCACAAAAGGCGCCATTCGGTTTGATCAGGAAGACCAGAATGCCCTCTGGTACTATCGCCACGACGGGCCAGAGGCGACGCGAGGTTTCACCAAGATCCTGACCGGACCGGCACACCCGGATTACGAACCCTTCTGTCAGGGACCCGGGCACGGAACGGGATACCAGGACCAGATCATCATTGAGGCGAAGGACTTCCTTGAGGCCATTCACACCGGAAAGGCAATCTGGCCAACATTCCGGGATGGGCACGAAGTCAATCGGGTTCTGGCGGCAGCTCTGGCCTCGTCCGAGCAGCGCCAATGGCAGGAAATTGGCGATTTTTAGACGCTGAAACACAACGAGACTTCTGAAGAGAGACACGAACCATGGCAAAGCTGAAATGGGGCATGATCGGTGGTGGCGAAGGCAGCCAAATCGGGCCCGCACACCGTCTGGGCGCATTGGCTGACGGGATGTTCGAATTTACCGCTGGCGCATTGGATCACCGCCCTGACGTTGGTCGCGAATATGCCCAACGATTGGGTGTCGCCGCCGATCGCGCCTATAGTGACTGGCGCGAGATGTTGGCAGGGGAAAAGGATCGCGCAGACCGGATTGATCTGGTGACTATCGCGACACCGAACTCGACCCACTTTGAGATCGCGAAAGCCTTCCTCGAAGCCGGGTTCAATGTGTTGTGCGAAAAGCCGATGACCATGACAGTGGAAGAGGGGGAAGAGATCGTCCGCGTGGCCGAAGCGTCCGGCAAGATCTGCGCGGTGAACTATTGCTATTCCGCCTATCCCATGGTGCGGCAGGCCCGTGCAATGGTCCGGGCGGGCGACATCGGTAAGGTGCGTCTGGTCGTGACCAACTTCAGCCACGGGCATCATGGGGATGCTACTGACGCGGATAACCCGCGTGTTCGCTGGCGCTATGATCCTGCGATGGCGGGCGTATCGGGTCAGTTCGCCGATTGCGGTATTCATGCACTGCACATGGCCAGTTTCATTTGCGATGACGAGGTGAAAAACCTGTCTGCCGATCTGGCCTCCACCATCTCGAGTCGCGAGCTTGAAGATGATGCGATGATCAATTTCCGGATGGAGGGCGGAACTGTCGGACGCCTTTGGACCTCATCCGTTGCCATCGGGCGACAGCATGGGTTCGACATTCAGGTGTTTGGCGAAACAGGTGGGTTGCGTTGGGCATCGGAACAACCCAACCAGCTGATTTACACACCTGTTGGAGGCCGGACTCAGATCATTGAAAAGGGCGAAGGCGGATTGCATGACGAGGTTCAGCGACTCTCACGCGTAGCGATCGCGCATCCCGAAGGGTTTCCGCTGGCCGTTGCGAACATCTATTGCGATCTGGCCGATGCGATTCAGGGTGAGCACCGCGACGGCTTGCCAAATGCATCAGACGGCGTTCGGTCTATTGCAGCGGTCCACGCAGCGGTGGCCTCTGGCCGGGAGGACGGCGCGTGGAAAGACGCGCGCCCACCGATGTTTCGATGATCAGGGGCGGGGCCGTAGTGTGCCCCGCTCAATCACCCGGCACGGGAAAATTCGGGCCTCTGGATAGCGCTGGGGCTCTTTTAGCATTTCCTCAACCAGATCCACAGACGACGTGATGATCTGTTTGATCGGTTGGTGGATTGTGGTCAGATCGACGCTTTCCCAGCGCGACATTTCCATGTCATTCAGGCCGATGATCCCGATGTCCTTGCCGGGATTCAACCCGTGATCTGACAATGCCGACAGCGCTCCGATCGACAGGATATCGTCGCCGCAGAAATACGCCTCGGCAGGTGAGCCCTCCAGCAATCGCAGCATCTCGGCTCGTCCCGCTTCAAACGAATACGCCCCTGCAAAACAATACGTTACGTCAATATCCGGGTGGTTGCTGAGTTCTTCCATGAACCCACGATGCCGGTCCAGCGCCGAGGTCGCATCTTTGGGACCACCTAAATATCCAACGCGCTGGTATCCCCTTGCCAAAAGCTCTCGTGCGGCCATGCGACCGCATTCGACGTTATCGATCCCGACGACATGGACCTCAGGCGAGGTGGCGGAACGGCCGAAAGTATGAACCACGGGCACGCCTGCATCATGAAAGGCTTTGGCAAAGCTGGGGGGCAGGGTTGAGGACGCGACGATCGCCGCATCAACTGAATACTGCCTCAGCATTCTGACGGAATTTGCTGGCTCAGTCTCATCAGTCAGGTTCACGATCAATGGGCGCAGGCCGCGTTCCTGCAGTGCACGGGTAAATTGATCAAAGACCTCAAGGAAAATCGGGTTGTGAAAGTTGTTCGAAATCAGCCCAATCAACTTGGTTCGACCGGTTGTCAGGGACGAAGCCAGCGCATTCGGACTGTAGCCCAGTGCCTGCGCTGCTTTTTCAACCTTGCTGCGGGTTTTAGCGGAAACGGATGCGCCTTCGGTAAAGGTGCGTGAGACGGCTGATCGGGACACGCCTGCAAGCGCTGCGACCTCTTTCAGGGTTACACTCATCGCTGGCGGCTCCGGCCACGGATTTCTGGGGTATTCACCGGGATATTCATAGCGGCTCCACTATGCACTATTGCAAGAAACTTGCAATCGGTTGCAAAAACTGCGCTGATAATCCTGCTGTTTCAGTGTCTGTGCTGCAATGCATACCGGTTAGCGGTCTGGTCGCAACTGTCCTGCCAACTTTGCCGACGCCCAATAGACTGACGTGAATTTTGGTTTCGCGGGAGATCACCAGACACACGACAGGCAGCACTAGTTCAAGGTTATCATGGGAGCCCACTGCGGATTAACATGGTGACAAAGAACAATATGAAAGGCAGCGGCGCTTATCCTGACCCAAACTCAATCAGGCAATTCTCTAGAATTAGACCAAGGGCATCATCAACTCTCGAAGCGTTCAAGTGAAGCCGAACTGGTTGTGTCTCTGACGATGCATTCCAGATCGCAACAAATTCTGAACGGCTCCGGTGTATCTGATGTGATGTAGCTGGTGAATTTTTTACCTGCCAACGTCCCAATCGTCTCCGCAGGTATACGGATTGTCGTCAGACCAGGTTCAATATCCGCCGATCCTTTGAAATCTCCGATACCGATGATCGAAATGTCCTGAGGGATGTTTAGGCTAAGCTTCTGCGCAGCATAAAGCGCGCCCTGAGCGATGACGTCATTGCCACAGAGCAGCGCAGTTGGAAGCGGGGGGTCAGCCAGCAACTCCAGTGCTGCCTGCTTTGCCTGCGACACGCTGTAAGGCGCTTCGGATTTACGGTTGTCTGGGATCGTGATCCCGTGACTGCCGAGATAGTCAACAACGGCAGTAAGGCGGTGACGCGCGCGGTCATTTCCCTGCGTGTCTGGGAAAATCAAACCAACATCCCGATGACCAAGCGAAATCAGGTGCTCTGCTGCCTGACGCCCCGCAAGATGATTGTCAGCCCCGACGCAAGGTAGTTCTGAATCTTCAGCATAATTCCAGATCGCCAGCGCAGGGATTTTCTGCTGGTCGATCAGGCGTCGGGTTGCTTCGGAATGCTCCAGCCCGACCAACGCCACGCCATCCACACGATGTTCCAGAAACTTGCGGACCATCGCGTATTCCCGATCGAGGTCATAGCCATGTGATGCCAGCAAAAGGCTGAATCCGGCCCGGTCGATTGAGTCCGAAAATGCCTGAATGACTTCGGCAAAAATGGCATGATTGATCGTAGGCACGACAAGGCCAATTGTACCGGACCGCTTACCATGCATCGTTTGGGCCGCGCGGTTGCGGATATAGCCCAGTCTTTGCACTGCCCTGCTGATCTTTTTCCGAGTCGCCGGACTCACTAGATCAGGGTGATTGAAGGTGCGAGATACTGTGGACGGGGATACCTTTGCGGCCTTTGCTACAGCAACAATATCTACCTTACCTTTTTGATAATCAGGCATAAATTCCTCCTTCACGGTCGAATTTATGAAAACATTTGCAATACTATTTTCATTCCCTAACCTGATTTGTCAACAAACAGAAAAGTGCACGATCTGACGGGTTGGGAGGCCCTGAATGGAATTCATTTACTACTTCGGAGATGTGTTCACGCCGCTGTCGTTCCTGCTGCTTCTGGGCGGCACGATCGGAGGGCTGATCCTAGGTGCGACCCCAGGCCTGTCACCGACAATGGCAGTCGCCTTGCTGATCCCGTTCACCTTTCAGCTCGAGGCCGCTCAGGGCCTGATCTTGTTGGGTGCTGCCTATACCTCAACCGTTGCTGGTGGGGCCGTTAGTGCCATTCTACTGAAGATCCCCGGCGCCCCGGCCAATATCGCCACCACGCTGGACGGCCACACCATGGCCAAACAAGGTCAGGGTGCCCGGGCACTGCAACTTTCGTTTCTGGCCTCGGCGGTCGGTGGCATCTTTGGTGTGCTGTTGCTGATCTTCCTCACACCGGTTCTGGCCCAATGGGCGCTGGCCTTTGGTCCGTCGCATCTGTTCTGGCTGGCCATACTCGGCGTCACGGTGATCGGCACGCTGGATTCTGCGTCAGTGGTCAAGGGCTTGCTGTCGGGCTGTATCGGGTTGTGGCTGGCCACCATCGGTTTCGACGACATCATGGGCGCGCAGCGGTTCATTTTTCACCCAGCTTTGGGTGGCGGTATTAACATCATCGCTGCGCTGATCGGTCTGTTTGCGATCCCTCAGGTTCTGACCATGTTCGCAAAGGGCCGCCACAACACCGGGGCCGAGGTCATCGAGGTACAGCGCCACTCGATAACGGCTGCGTTCAGAGAATTATTCAGCCGCACCCGCGCGCTGAGCATCGGTACGCTGACCGGATCTATCATTGGCCTTATTCCGGGCGTTGGCGGGCAGATTGCGGGCCTTGTTGCCTATGACCAGACCAAGAAGTTTTCATCCGAGAAGGACAAGTTCGGCACCGGCCATTCCGAGGGCGTGATTGCTGCGGAATCCGCCAATAACGCCATGGTCGGCCCGTCGCTGGTCCCGCTGCTGACGCTGTCGATTCCTGGCAGCCCGACCGCCGCCGTTTTGCTTGGCGGGTTGCTGATCCACGGGATCTTCCCGGGTTCAGACCTGTTCGACAATCACCCGGATGTGGCTTGGACCTTCATCAACTCGATGCTGATCGGGCAGGTGCTGATGTGTATCTTCGGCCTTTATGTTGCCGGGCTGGCTGCGCGGGTTGCGCAGGTCCCGCAATCAGTGATGGCAGCCATCGTTCTGGCTCTGTCAGTTTTCGGAGCCTACTCGGTTCAGGGCTCGATGGGGGACGTCTATGTCATGGCCTGCCTCGGCATCGGAATGTTCTTTTTGGAGCGGTTCGGATTTTCTGCTGCACCGCTGGTGCTGGGTTTGATCCTTGGGCCGATTGCTGAAGCCAACTTCATTCAGGGCGGGATGATAGCTGACGCGACTGTCGGCAAGGCCTCATACTTCCTGACAGGGGGCTTGAATCTGTTCCTGATCGCGGTGGTTCTGGCCTCGATTATGTACTCGGTTTGGATGGAACTGCGCAGCCGACGTTACACCACCAAAGAGGAGGCGCAGGCATGAACCGAACACAACATATCTTTGGTTCGGGCCTGGTCTTTGCCGTTGGGCTATGGGTCACATGGGTCAGCTATACCCAGCAACCGGCTGAGGCTTTTCTGTTCCCCCGTCTGATCGCAACTGTCTTTGTGGTTCTGGCCGGGTGGACGTTTGGCAAGGCGATCATGGGTTTGTCCAAAGTCGGCAGCGGTGTGACACGCACAATGTTCATCAACATGCTGCCGGGGTTGGTCATCACCCTGATCTACGTGTTTTGGGCCGCAAAGACGCTGGGTTTCTACACCGCAACAACCATCGCCTTCTTCATCCTGCTGTCGATCTACGACCCCGCACCGCATTCCGAGGTCAAAAGCTGGATCAAACGCGGGATCATCACGGCGGTCTTCGTGGCGGTGATGTACGGGCTCTTTGCCATGCTTCTGAACGTCTACACACCAAGGGAAATTCTGTTCTGACCGCGCCAGCGCGGGTGAACCAAATCAGGGAGGAAACGTAAAATGAAACGACTGATTGCAGGGGCAGCAATAGCCCTTATGAGCCTGACAGGTGCCGCTTTGGCCGAGGAATATCCTGAACGACCACTGATGATGATGGTCAGCTATGGTGCCGGTGGGGCGACTGACTTTCAGGCAAGGATCGTCACCATGACCGCCGGAAACGAGGATGCTTTGGGAATGCCCATCGCCATCATCAACAAGCCCGGAGCAGGTGGGCGTGTGGGATGGAACTGGTTCGCCACGCAGGCTGACCCGGACGGGTACACTCTGGCCGCTTACAATGTACCGCATTTCATCGCGCAGTCGATCAAAGGCGGTGTCGAATACTCGACTGACAGCTTTGAACCCATTGCCAATTGGGGCGCAGACCCGGCCGTGTTTGTCGTGGGCGCGGACAGCCCGTTTAATTCGATGGAAGATGTTGTTGCCTATGCCAAAGAAAATCCCGGCAAGCTAACCGTATCTGGTGCAGGTCTTTTCGTGGGCCACCACATCGCTGCGTTGCAGATCGACAAGGCCGCGGGAACCAAGATGGCCTATATTCCGACCAAAGGCGGTGGAGCAGCAGCCATGAAGGCCGTCATCGCCGGTGAAGTCATGGGCGGCATCAACAACTTGTCCGATGCCTTCCGCGCACAAGAAGCCGGTAACGTCAAAATCCTTGGCGTTGCTGATCTGGAGCGCAACGCGTTCCTGCCGGATGTGCCGACCATGATGGAACAGGGTTTGGACGTGGACAACTCGTCGGTCAACTTCCGGGGTGTGATGGTGCCCAAAGGAACACCTCCCGAGGTGATCGAGAAACTCTCAGTGACTGTTCCCGAGATGTTCGCCAATTCCCGAGTCGCCAAGAAGATGGAGGCGGGCGGTTCACCCATGCACATCATGACACGTGACGAAGTGATCGAGATGTGGGCGCAGCGCCAGCAAACCCTGAATGAATTGCTGGCAGGTCTCTGAAAGACCGAAATCGGGGCGGGATCAATCCGCCCCGGACAACCAATCGAGGATCAAGATGAACGCTCCGAACGACATAGCCCCTGAGATTGCGGAAATTGACCGGATCGTGGCGGAGGCCCGCCAAGCCCAGATCGCTTTTGAGGCATCGGGCAGTCAGGCTCTCTATGACAAGGCGGCACTTGCAGCAGGCTGGGCGATCATGGAGCCCGCTCGAAACCAGATGCTTGCTGAACTGGCGGTGGAGACGACCGGTCTGGGCAACGTGCCAGACAAGATCACCAAGAACCACCGCAAGACGCTGGGCTTGCTGCGCGACATTGCTGAGGCAAAGACACACGGCGTCATCAGTGACGATCCTGAAACGGGAATTACCGAGATTGCCCGGCCCATCGGGGTCATCGGAGCGGTCGTACCCTCAACCAACCCTGCCGCGACGCCGGCGAATAACATCATCAACGCGCTAAAGGGCGGCAACGCAATCATCGTTGCCCCGTCACCTAAGGGGGTCGCCTCATGTGAACTGCTGCTGAGCTACATCCATGCCGAATTCGACAAGTTGGGTTTGGATCGGAATTTGGTCCAGATGATCCCTGCGCCGGGTTCAAAGGCAAAAACCCAAAGATTGATGGAAGCATGCGACCGGGTGATCTGCACCGGAAGCCAGAACAACGTACACCGCGCGCAATCTTGCGGCACACCCGCCGTCGCTGTTGGCGCGGGCAATGTGACCGTGATTGTGGATGAAACCGCCGATCTGGCGGGCGCGGCGGCCAAAATCACGGCATCCAAGTGTTTTGACAACGCAACCTCGTGTTCGTCCGAGAATGCGGTTGTCGTGGTAGATGCGGTCTATGACGACTTTGTTGCCGCGATGGCCGACGAGGGTGGAGCGTTAGTTCCGGCATCGGGCGCCGATGGTATCGTGGCACGGCTGTGGCCGGACGGACATCTCAACCGTTCGGCCATCGCACAGGACGCAGACAAGATGCTTGAAGCTCTGGGGATGGCTAACAAAGTTCCCGGTGACACCAGATTTCTGGCGGTAGAGACCGATGGGATTGGACCGGATCACCCCCTGTCCGGAGAGAAGCTCAGCCGGGTTCTGGCACTGTACAGGGCACCGGATTTCGAAACAGCCAAGGCACTGGCCACGCGGATATTGGAGTATCAGGGGGCGGGTCATTCGGTTGGAATTCACACATCCGATGACAACCGCGCCGTGGAATTGGGGCGCGATCTTCCCACCTGCCGGGTGATTGTGAATCAAGCTCACACCTTTGCGACAGGTGGCAGTTTCACCAATGGGATGCCGTTTTCCCTATCCATGGGATGTGGCAGCTGGGGCGGAAACTCCATCGATACTAATCTGCATTGGAGACATTTCGTACAAACCACCAAAATCGTCCGCGAGATTGCGCCACGTGAACCGGATCTGGATGAGATATTCGGCCAGTACTGGGCGGAGGCCGGTCGATGAACGAGCCACCAAAGGGAACCGTCCGTGACTGGCTGGACCTGCGGGCCGGGCAGGGCGGAATAGGCTTTGTGTTTCCTGACGGGGCGCCAGACCTGAGTTGGTCAGAGCTGCGTGACACCGCTCGCCGTATAGCGACCATGCTGACCGAAATGGGAGTGGCAAAAGGGGAAAGCATCGCCATCCTGTATCCAAACAGCCGAGAGGCATTGGAGGTTCTTTTTGGTATTCTCTACGGCGGGTTCAGGGCGACCATGATCAATCTGGTCGCTGGCGACAGCGCGGTTTCGTATGCGCTTGAACACAGCGGCGCGCGATATGGATTTGTGCATCCGGGTCAAGCTGACCTGTTCGAGCGGACCGCAGATTCATCGACAATCACTGCATTGCAGATCCCAACCACCGAGCCAGCGGCGACTGCTCTACATGATGTATCAGCGGTCGATCATGCGCTGTTGATGTACACCTCGGGCACCACCGGGCGCCCGAAAGGGGTCGTGCACAGCCAGGAAAGCTTGTTAGCGGGTGGCTGGACGACAGCCATCGCCCACGAGTTGAGCGCAGCAGACCGCGGGTTCTGCGTTCTGCCGATCTATCATATCAACGGGCTTTGCGTGACCGTCATGGGTACACTCGTGTCCGGAGGTTCGCTGGCCATGTGTGAAAAATTTTCAGCGAGCCGTTTCTGGGGGAATCTTGGGCGGTCGCAGGCAACATGGTTCTCGGTTGTGCCCACAATCATATCGCACCTGTTGCATTCCGATATCGACCCCGATGACGAAACCCGCCAGCGCGTTCGCTTTGGCCGTTCGGCTTCGTCCGCATTGGCACCCGATGTCCAACAGGCATTTG
>NZ_JBQFRS010000005.1:0-354364 GCF_056537525.1 Ruegeria sp. CE12
GGACATCCGGATTGATCTGCAAAGGCCCGCCATCCGGCGGGCCTTTTTCTATCCAAGATCCAAAACCGCGCCATACAAACATGACGCAATATGACGATGTGCCGATGGTCCAAGACAATGCAAGGCCATCGGCTGTTGAAGGCTGCCGAACATGGCATCCTCCAGTTCCTCTGATGCACCCGCCGTCTGAACCTGAAGTTCCATGCAACCCACACACAGAGGCCGTATTTGGTCCACCATGCTTTGTGTGACGGGCACCAAATCTCTTTCAGTAGGTCCTGCAACCTCCCACACATCATGGTCGTTCACATGCAACCAAAGGAGAAGAACCGGGGGCGTCACCCGCTCAAGAAACGATCTCATCCCCAATACCCAAGCCGAACTGAGCTCCTGAGCAACAGCTTCTATTCTTGCGTCCGAATGGGTTTGTAACCGGGTCAGCAAATGCCGCACGAAGTGCACTTCCGTGAAATCTACATCGGGATACAGCGAAAGCAGATCACGGGTCGGTTCGAGAAAACGGTCATTCCTGCGCGGGTGGACGCGGTAAAAGTGGTTCGACTGTGACAGAACGTCCGGCAGTTGTAGCACACAAAGCTCGGCGTCGTTCACGATCTTGAGCATGCCCGCATCTAGGGAAAGCGCCTCGACCCCACTGAAAAGGCTCCCAAGATTGACGCAGGTCTTCTCCAATCGCCTTTCCAGTAAATCCACAAAAGGTTGCCCTACAAATCGCCCGAACGTCTCATCTCCTCCTACACAGGCTATGTAGGGTGTATCCAAAGATCGCTCCGGTCCGCGGAACCACAGTTTCGATCCAGTGTATTGGCAAACAGAATCTACTGGCCCATCCGAACCTGCATGATGATAGCTCATGACACTCACCCAATTTTTTCACCCAATTGCCATCTTGCAGCCTCAGGTCTTGAGAAATTCCTAATGTGCGCATTTGAAGCGAATTCGATGGGTCTGATCCCCTTGCTGCTGCCCCCCGTCTGCCGATAGTGTCGCGGTATCCCGTGATACAAAGGCATTGAACATGGATGTGAAATCAGTCGGAGTGATTGGCGCTGGACAGATGGGCAACGGAATCGCTCATGTCATGGCGTTGGCGGATTATGATGTCTTGCTGAACGATGTCAGCCAGGAGGCGCTGGACAGTGCCATTGTGACGATCGAAGCAAACCTGGCCCGCCAGGCATCGCGCGGAAAAATCTCTGATGAAGCGATGCAGTCAGCGTTGAAACGCATCACAACAACGCTGAGCCTGCCGGATCTGGGCCAAACCGACTTGGTCATTGAGGCTGCCACCGAACGAGAGGCGATCAAGCAGGCAATCTTCGAGGACCTGCAGCCACATTTGCTGCCACACACGATCCTGACATCGAATACCTCATCGATCTCGATCACACGTCTCGCCAGCCGGACCGACCGCCCCGAACGGTTTATGGGGTTTCACTTCATGAATCCTGTGCCGGTCATGCAATTGGTCGAGTTGATCCGTGGTATCGCAACTGATGAAGCAACCTATAACTCTTGCAAAGCTGTTGTGGACCGGTTGGGCAAGACTGCGGCCAGTGCCGAAGATTTCCCGGCCTTCATCGTGAACCGTATCCTGATGCCGATGATCAACGAAGCGGTTTACACGCTCTACGAAGGTGTCGGAAACGTCCAATCCATTGATCAGTCCATGAAGCTGGGCGCTAATCACCCGATGGGGCCCCTGGAACTGGCCGATTTCATCGGGCTGGATACCTGTCTCGCGATCATGAACGTGTTGCATGACGGACTGGCTGACACCAAGTACCGCCCCTGCCCTTTGCTGACAAAATATGTCGAAGCAGGTTGGCTGGGTCGTAAGACCGAACGTGGTTTCTATGACTATCGCGGTGAAGTTCCGGTACCAACCCGATGACAATTTCAGCCCGCATACGATTGCGGGCTAATACTCGGGTCTGCGATCAATTCAAGAATTCGAACTCTGGCTCAGCGACATTGTGCGCTTTCTGAGCCATGCCATAAACCCGCGCGGATCTTTTTCCAGCAACTGCATGTCTTCGTCGGAAACCGGCTCACCGATGACCGGCGATTGCGGTTTGTTGCAGGATCGAACGATTTCATGCAGCAAAAGCCCCTGCCGCAGAATAGGCGACAACTTGTTCGCGATCTGATACCAGCGCGAGTTGCTGCCAGGGAAGAAGATCGGCAGAACCTTTGCCTTGGATCGACGGATCATCTGGGCTGTGAATACGTTCCATTCGCGCTCAACTGCAGGGCCGAACCAATCGTCTGATGACATGACTACGCCAGATGGGAACAACGCTACGACGCCCCCTGCCTTCAGATGAGCCATCGCTTTCCCGCGCATCTCAAGCATCTTGGTTTGAGCTTCGGGGTCATGCGGAAATGGAACCGGGATCATGAAAGACGTTGCCGCCTCGTCCAACCCAGTCAGCACGGAACGCGTCAGAATACGGTAGTCACTGCGCACCTGACCAATCAGTTCAGCCAGAATCATGCCATCCACCATCCCATGCGGGTGATTGGCCACAACGACAACGGGTCCTTCCTTTGGGATACGGGCGAGCTGTTCCTGAGGTGTGGTAAGGTCGATCCCCATGACCTCAAGCGCGCCGCCCCAGAACTTCTGGCCACGGTAGTACTCGTTCTTCTTCTCGAACTTGTTGACCATACGCAGAATGGTCAGCTTACCCGTGCACCATTCGATTGCGCGGATCGCAGTCGAGGTCCATGCGTCGTCGAACGAGTTTGCATAGGTCAGGGTTCTACGGTCGTAGACTTCACCCTGATCTGTGGTCCCATCCACCACGGTATTCGTCTTGGTATCGTGCGCGGTTTCCGCCAATTCCTGGTCTTCCCGTTCTTCGTCTCGTGGCAGAGCAGTGCCTAGAAACCTTCCCCGAACTTGTCGTTGACCAAGGTTTCCAACGCTTCTGCCAACGCCTCAGCATCCGGTCCGGACGTCTCGACGTCAATAGTGGTTCCGCGAGAGGCTGCCAACATCAAAAGACCCATGATACTGTCGCCCGACGCAGAAAGTCCGTCCTTTGAAACTTCTGCCCTTGCGTCAAACCCCTCGACTACTTCTACAAGCTTAGCCGAAGCGCGGGCATGAAGTCCTTTTTCATTAATGATTCTCAAGCTTCGGTTAGCCATATTCAATCAGTCCGGTCTCAATCCAACGTCACATTTTGCGTATTGATATACTTGCGTCCAGCCTCCATTGCGTGCCGCACGGCATCGGCCACAGGCAAGTGGCGACTTTTGGCCAATTTAATCAGCATCGGTAGATTCGCCCCATAAAGGATACGGCGATCTTGGGGCGCACAAGCGCGCAGGCTCAGATTCGATGGGCTACCGCCAAAGAGGTCGGTTACGACAACCACACCATCTCCAACGTCCACCTCATCTGCGGCACGACAGATTTCAGTTTGTTTTGCTTCGCGATCGTGGTCCGCTTCAATTGCAATCGCAACCAGACCGGGCTGTTGTCCCACGACATGCTGCATGGCGGCCAGATACTCCTGAGCCAACCCCCCATGCGCTACGATTACGATCCCGATCAATCCGGCCTCACATTCAACGATCGACGCTCCATTTCGCGGTGCCTAATTGCCACCTGCTGCCCCCCTTCTGCAAGGGCCTTTGCAACCGCTTCCGCGACGGCGACCGAACGATGTTGGCCACCGGTACAGCCAAAGGCCACCGAGAGATGCGCTTTGCCCTCTGCCCGAAAACCAGGAAGCAACACCTTGAGCAAATCCACGACCCGGTCGAAGAAAGGATCGTAGTTGACATCGGATTGAACATAGGCCGCAACATCGGGATTTCTACCATCCTCAGACCGCAATTCCGGCCGCCAATAGGGATTGGCCAGGAACCGGCAATCGAAAACCATGTCCAACCCACGCGGCAAGCCACGCTTGTAGGAAAACGATTCGATGGAAACCGCAAGATGCCGACCGCTTTGAGGTGCGAACCAACGCTCCACCTCTTCCCGCAACTGATGAATGTTTAGTACGCTTGTGTCGATCAGGGTGTCCGCGATCTCGCGTATGGGCTGCAGAAGTTCTTTTTCCTGCAGGATGCCGGTTTCAGGGCTGGCATCTGAGGCCACTGGATGCCGCCTGCGGGTTTCAGAGAAGCGACGCAGCAATACTTCGTTACTGCAATCCAGATAAAGTACGGTCAGATCAACCTGCTCCATCCGCCCCAATTTCTCTGCGAGCTCAATAAACCCGATCGTTGAGAATTCCCGGTTGCGCGCATCGATGCCCAGCGCCATTGGGCGTGCAGGCTCGGGACCATCCAGCAATCGGGACAAAAGACCCATCGGCAAATTGTCGATCGCTTCAAAACCCAGATCTTCCAAGACGTGGATCGCTGTCGACCGGCCGGCGCCAGAAGGCCCCGTCACCAGGACGATGCGCCGTTGCGAAGTTATTTGCTCGGCCATTGCGGATCTACGCGTCCCATTTTCATAAATTGTATCAGTGCTACAGCCAAATTGGGTACACCACCTCCGCGAAGCAAGGGAACAGTTTGCCTCAGGACTTTGATCATCTGGGGTTCCGGCAAACGCCTTTCCTCAATCTGTCCAAGATCAACCACATAGTGCACAGGCGCAGGACCGCATGGTTTGGCCCTTAACAGCCCGATACCGCGCGCCTCGATCAGCCCTCTGATTGATGGAATCACATCAGCAACAAGTTGATCCCTCTGCATCCGTAGATCCACCCGATCATCAGCCACCAGATCCGCACCCAGGGCCATCATCTCCAATGCCAACCCTGATTTTCCGGCGCCTGAATCGCCCAAAATCAAAAGCGCTCTACCCTCAACCGCAACACAGGTGGCGTGAACACAAGCCGTGTCTCTGTTTGCAAGATCGGACAGGTTATCTGTGCCCATGGCCTAGACAGGTAACCCGACAACAAACCGGGCACCAAGTGGATCCGAGGTGATGTCCGCTTCTGTCGGTCGAATATTCTCGGCCCAGATCACGCCGCCATGGGCCTCGACGATCTGTTTGGAAATAGCCAGCCCAAGACCGGAGTTGTTGCCGAAATGCTCTTCCGGCCGCTGGGAGTAGAACCGCTTGAAAACCTTGGTCAGGGCCTGATCCGGAATGCCCGGACCTGTATCTTCGACCACGATCAGAACACGGTTTTCGCGCTGGCGGACCCAAACCCGAATGGCGTCATGTTCTTCGCAGAAAGATATCGCATTGGTGATCAGATTGACGAACACCTGAGCGAGGCGAGCCTCAAGGCCGTTCACAACGATCGGCTCTGAAGGCAGGTCCGTGATATAGTCGATGCCTTTCGAACGCGCATCTTCGCCCAGATACTGACCGATATTGCCGATCAATTTAAGAAGATCGAAGGGCTGCTCTTCTTCTTTGACAAGCTCGGCATCCAACCGCGAGGCATTCGAGATGTCACTGACCAGCCGATCCAGCCGTCGAACATCATGCTCGATAACGCCCAATAGTTTGTCTCGCTGATCTTCGCGCTTGACCATGCGCAACGTACCAACAGCGGATTGCAAACTTGCCAGAGGGTTCTTGATCTCATGCGCGACATCCGCTGCGAATTGTTCATTGGCATCAATGCGATTGTAGAGTGCGGTCACCATTCCACGCAGAGCCCTGCTCAGACGCCCGATTTCGTCAGGTCTTGCGCTCAGATCAGGGATACGAATGCGTCCTGGATTAACGCCCGCGCCGCGGTCCTTTCCCATCTCAGCTGCCGCGGCAAGATCGGCGAGCGGGTTGGCGATGGTTGAGGCCAGCACAAGGCTGAGGCCAATCGACACCAAAAGCGCAACGACGAACATCTGCAGAATACGCTCCTGTTCTTTGCGGGCCAGAGCGTCAATTTCACCAGCGGGACCGGCCATTGCAACGGCCCCTACAGGCACACCCTCACGCAGAATCGGAGTGGCAGCGACAATCACGGTATCCCCAGCGGCATCAGACACTGCCTGAACCTGCATACCACCCTGCAAAGCGGTCGGGATCATGTCCTGAACACGCTGAGCAAGTGTAGGCGCTTCATCCTTGTTGGACCCACTGAATACACCAGATATTCCAACCCAGACGACGTTCAGCGCATCGCTGATCAGCGTCCCACCGGTCGGCAGATCCGCGTCAGACCTAAGAAGAACGGGCAGCTCGGATGCAGGAGAAGCACCGCGTGTCCAACCGATTAGAGTGCCGGTACCATCGTACACGAACAGCTCTCCTCCCTCAGGTAGACTAAGGCCGGACAAAGTGTCTTTCACATCAAGATCGGCAGTATCTTGCGGCTGATTTACTGAGGCCTGCCGCAGTTGCGTTTCAAACACGTTGCTGACCAACAATGCGTCGCCGATCAGATTCCGCGCCGTCTCCTGAACGCGTTCTTTTCTCGTGTCGTCGAGATAGAGCAATCCAGCGACGAGAATCACCAGAGCAATCAGGTTGAAGGTTATGATTTTCCGCGCCAGCGGCGAGCCGCGTAACGAAAACAGATTGCGCCGCGAACGGCGCGCACTCATTTCAGCAGACTCGGAATCCTGCGGGATGACCCAATCATCCCCTAGAACGACATCGCCGTCCCGCATTTCGCTGGCTTGTTCAGTGTCGCGCACGAGACCCCTTTACCCCTTAAAAACGGCCGCGCCTATTCTTCGTTGTATCTGTAACCGATTCCGTACAGCGTTTCGATGGCCGAAAACTCAGGGTCAGCAGCGCGCATCTTCTTGCGAAGGCGTTTGATATGGCTGTCGATGGTTCGGTCATCGACATACACCTGATCGTCGTAAGCCACATCCATCAACTGGTCACGGCTTTTGACAAAGCCCGGACGCTGAGCCAACGCCTGCAGCAGGAGGAACTCGGTCACTGTCAGCGAAACATCCGCTCCCTTCCAGCTTACCGCATGACGCAATGGATCCATGCGCAGTTCGCCACGCTCCATTACCTTGGTATCGCCGGTGTTTGCAGTTGTCGCATCACCAGAAGTTGCTTCCTGACGGCGTAGTAATGCCCGAATGCGTTCTACCAGAAGTCGCTGCGAGAAAGGCTTTTTGACGTAGTCGTCCGCCCCCATTCGCAGACCCAGGACTTCGTCAATCTCATCATCCTTGGATGTTAGGAAGATCACCGGCATCTGCGTTTTCTGTCGCAGACGCTGCAATAGATCCATTCCGTCCATGCGAGGCATCTTGATATCCAGCACAGCCATATCCGGCAATTTCTTGTTGAATGCATCAAGGGCTGCCTGCCCGTCATTATAGGTTTCGACCTCGAACCCCTCGGCCTCGAGCGTCATGGAAACGGACGTCAGAATGTTTCTGTCGTCATCCACCAGTGCAATCTTAGACATCGGGTTACCCCTATTCCTGCTCTCATACGCAATATTTCGCTTATTAGTATGGCATTTCTGGCGTTTTTAAGGCGGCGAATCAATCCGTATCTGCGAATCGTGCGATTGTTGCCACACAGATGCGGCAAAAAAGCCGTACATTCAGCAGGAAACCCGCTTAGAATTTCAACAGTAATTTCTTGGTTGCGCTAAACCTGCGCTTGGTTGCGCTAACTGCGCCAAACCGTCCTGTTCATGTCCCGAACGACCATGATAAGACCCGCTCATCCGCCGGTTATTCCCGGCATACTGCCCCAAGAGCGCACCCTGGCCTAACCGCCGTCGCGCCGCCACAGGAGAAGAAACGCATGACATCTGGACGGGTTAACCCGCAATTCCGCCTCGAAGATCAGGGCATCGAGGGTCTGGGAAATGTCTATTACAACTTCATGGAGCCAGCGCTGATCGAAGAGGCGCTGAAGCGCGGCGAAGGCACCCTTGGCAATGGCGGAGCCTTTCTGGTCACCACTGGTAAATTCACTGGCCGGTCGCCCAAGGACAAGCATGTCGTCAAAACCGACAGTGTCGCCGATACCATCTGGTGGGAAAATAACGCCGCGATGAGCCCGGAAGGGTTCGACGCTCTCTATGCCGACATGCTCGAGCATATGAAGGGCCGCGATTATTTCGTGCAAGATCTCGTGGGCGGTGCAGATCCGGCCTACTCAATCAACGTGCGCATGGTCACCGAGTTGGCCTGGCATAACCTGTTTATCCGCCACCTGCTGCGCCGTCCCGATCGTGAGGATCTGGATGACTTCACTGCAGATTTCACAGTTATTAACTGCCCCAGCTTTCAGGCGAACCCTGAAAAGCATGGCTGCCGCAGCGAGACCGTTATCGCGCTGAACTTCGACCGCAAGATCATCCTGATCGGTGGTACCGAATACGCGGGTGAAAACAAGAAATCGGTCTTTACCCTGCTGAACTACATGCTGCCTGAAAAAGGTGTGATGCCGATGCACTGCTCGGCCAACCACGCCGTCGGCAACCCAGTCGACACAGCAGTGTTCTTTGGGCTGTCCGGAACAGGTAAAACCACTCTGTCTGCCGATCCGGCTCGTGTCCTGATTGGTGACGATGAGCATGGCTGGTCGGACCGTGGCACCTTTAACTTCGAAGGCGGCTGCTATGCCAAGACCATCAATCTGAATGCCGAAGCCGAGCCCGAGATTTACGCGACAACTTCGAAGTTCGGCACAGTGATCGAGAACATGGTTTTCGACCCTGAGACCAAAGAACTGGATTTCGACGATGATTCGCTGACTGCGAACATGCGCTGCGCCTATCCGCTGGAGTATATCTCGAATGCTTCGAGCAGCGCGTTGGGTGGACACCCCAAGAACATCATCATGCTGACATGCGACGCGTTCGGCGTACTGCCTCCGATCGCGCGGCTGACCCCGGCACAGGCGATGTACCACTTCCTGTCAGGCTTCACCTCCAAGGTTGCTGGCACCGAGCGTGGTGTGACCGAGCCTCAGCCGACCTTCTCAACCTGCTTTGGCGCTCCTTTCATGCCGCGCCGTCCAGAGGCCTATGGCAACCTGCTGCGCGATAAGATCGCCCAGCACGGGGCAACCTGCTGGCTGGTAAACACAGGCTGGACCGGTGGCGCCTATGGCGTCGGCAGCCGGATGCCGATCAAGGCAACTCGCGCGCTGCTGACTGCAGCCCTCGAGGGTTCGCTGGCTGATGCCGAGTACCGCAAGGACGCGAATTTCGGATTTGATGTCCCTGTTTCAGTCCCTGGCGTGCCCGAAGTGCTGCTTGATCCACGCCGGACCTGGGACGATCAGGCTGCGTTTGATAAACAAGCCGACAAACTGGTTCAGATGTTTGCTGAAAACTTCGAGCAATATCTGCCCTTTATCGACGACGATATTAAGGCCGTCGCAATCGGCTGATGACAGGGGGCGGCAACGCCCCCTTTTTTCTTGGCGATCACGACCTTCGACAGATCATCCTTTGGTTGTATTTTGCTTCATGCATATACAAATTCATTGCCCGGTGTGCTGTCATAGTTTAGTTACAAAAACCATCGAAAGAAAAAAGCCCGGCGCATTTGCACCGGGCTGCAGCTGAAAGAACCTTTGGGCACCTCATGCGAACTCACTCACAATCGCGAATTGAGGCGCCTAATCATATAGGTACTGTATTCGAAGGGGGATGAGTGTCAATATGAGACGCGCTATTTGATGCGTTTCAAACAGTCGCAGCGTTGCGGTCACTGACACTGGATATAATAGGTTAAGGACATGACTGAGATTTCGAAACTCACTGAATTGCGCAAACTCATGCAGAGCATGGAACGTACTCTGGGTCTGGAGGAACTATCTCCGGTTGAGCGCGACATCTACTATGCGGCCGAAGAGCTCTCCAAAGACGACAAGGAAGTCCGTACTTTCGGACTGATCGAACACACTTTGGTCCAAAGCGTATCGCGCCCGACGTTTTTCCGCGCCCTGAAATCGCTGGTTCAGAAAGGTTACCTCTCGCAAAGCGGTAACGCCAACCGGGGTCGTTACGTCGTTCATGCTCCCAGGTGAAGCGCTCAGACGGCGCGTGAATGGCTGATGTGAATGCGCGCCTGGGTTTCTGATACTTTTTTTGCCTCACTGGCATATGTAGTGGCATCTTTCCTGACCTTCGAGGTCTTGATGCCACTTCAGAACGCATTCTTTCCCGAATATCCAAGCCGGGCGAGCCTGCTGTTCCTGCCCCACGGAGTACGCGTTCTTGCCGCCTGGCTGCTTGGCTGGCGGGCGATATTCGCGCTGCTACCCGGTGTCTTTATCGTATTTGCGTTTCTCGCAGGGGCAGATGTCTTCACACCCAGCCGCCTCATGGCAATAGTCATTGCGGTAACAACGGCACCTGCAGTGTTCTATCTGTGCAAATGGATGGGTTGGGATTTGTTTCCCGCCGCTCACAAGCGCCCTTGCTGGATATGCGTCATGGGGGTCGGCGTGATCACCTCGTTCCTCGTTTCCGGATTGACCAATCTTGCCTTCGGAAGCGCAACAGCCGAGTATATCGCCTACCTCATCGGTGACTTGTCAGGATTGTTCTTTTTGATGCTGGGGCTTTATTTCGCGTTTCGCTTTATGGAGCGTCGCGCCTGAGGCATTAGCCAAAAATGCCGCGCCGCAGAAGATTCAGCCCGGCAATCAAAAGAACCAGCAGCGTAACCTTTCGAAACGTTGTCTGATCAATCCGATCCTGCAATAGCATGCCAGCCCATAGTCCCGCCATAGCAGGCACAATCAATGCCGCTGAAAAGGGTAAGGTTTCTGATCTGAGTATACCCGACCCCAGATGCGCAACCACCAGCGCAACCGCGCCCAGCCCGTATATGACCCCCTGAACACGCAACTGCTCTCGTTTGGGCGTATTCAACGCAGTCAGATAAGCGACGGTTGGTGGCCCCCAAACTCCAGACATTCCACCGACAAATCCTGCAATGGCACCAATTGCAGCTTCCACTCGCGCCGATGGTTTGTCGAGCTTCAGTGCGAACCCAATCAGTTGAATGAAAGCAAAAAATGTAACGGGCACCCCAATCATCAACAGGAAAACCCGGGCGGGTACCAAACTGACGAGCTGCGCGCCCACCAACAGAAAGATCAGGCCAACACTCAGAAAAACCCGGAACTGTCGGATAGACGCTAGCGCGGCAGCTGCACCCTCACGCAATGCTTGAACACCATTGGTGACCAGTGTCGGCAAGATCAGACCAGCAAGCGCAAGGTCTGGAGACAAAGTCGTACTAAGTCCTGAGATCAGGACCATCGGCATGGCAAACCCGACCATGCCCTTGACCCAACCAGCCACAAAGGCAACTGCAAAAGCCAGCAACAGATCTTGGGGTGTAAACAATGAAAACAGCGTCATATACCCTACATACCACCGGGAAAATTCTCTGCATCGCAAAAACGCTCAGGTAATTTTTGAACTATTTATGAGCCTAACGCGTATTTTTGTTGCGCTGCACGTGCAGCATGATATGACCAGACGACCCAGAAAAGGACGTGATTCATGGCCCATGACGGACAGGATACAACGAACATGACTGCTTCAGCGGTTTTGCCAGATCTTCTGACTTTGACCAAAGCTGCGCTTCCGGCAGTCCAGTCCGTGTTTGACAGCGCACGCGTTTCGGTTCGCGCGATGGTAAGCAAAGACGACAAAATCTCGGGCGCGCTGGTCGAGGCCAATCAGACAGCGGCACACGGGTTGTCCTGGTTAGCCACCTATCACCAATCTCTGCAGCAGATGCAGCGCTGGGCAGAGTCTCTGAATGCTGACGGAAACTTTGGCGAGATGGAGCAGTTGCTGCACCAGATTGCTTTTGGCGAGTATTTGCATCAGATCGCCGGCGGCATCCCGATGAACCAGGGCGAAGTTGTGCGCCTGCAGGATCTGGGATTGGGATGGGACGCTCTCTCGGGATTCCAATGTAGCGAAGTGCAAACGCTGATGGCGCAGGCCAATTCTCAGACAGCCCGAACACGTCTGGTCCAACTGATGGAGGAGCAGTCCGGCGCCACCATGTTCGGTACATCCGGTCTTGATGAAGAGCTTGAGATGATCCGCGATCAGTTCCGGCGCTATGCTCTGGAGAAAGTCGAACCAAACGCGCATGAGTGGCACCTCAAAGACGAACTGATCCCTATTGAGATCATCGAGGAACTGGCCGAGATGGGTGTCTTTGGCCTGACCATCCCCGAAGAGTTTGGTGGCTTTGGATTGTCCAAGGCTTCGATGTGCGTCGTGTCTGAAGAATTGTCGCGTGGCTATATCGGCGTTGGCTCGCTGGGGACCCGGTCTGAAATTGCGGCCGAACTGATTATTGCAGGTGGCACAGACGAACAAAAGGCGCAGTGGTTGCCCAAGATCGCCAGTGCTGAAATCCTGCCAACCGCCGTTTTCACCGAACCTAATACCGGATCTGACCTCGGCAGCCTGCGCACACGCGCGGTCAAGGATGAAAACGGTGACTACAAGATCACCGGCAACAAGACCTGGATCACGCACGCCGCGCGCACCCATGTCATGACCTTGCTGGCGCGAACCAATCCGGACACCACCGATCACCGTGGGCTTTCCATGTTCCTGGCTGAAAAGACACCAGGCAATGACGACAACCCGTTCCCAACCCCCGGCATGACCGGAGGTGAGATCGAGGTGCTCGGCTATCGCGGCATGAAGGAATACGAGCTGGGTTTTGATGGGTTCCACGTAAAGGGTGAAAACCTGCTGGGCGGCGAAGAAGGCAAAGGCTTCAAGCAGCTCATGGAAACCTTTGAAAGCGCCCGCATCCAGACAGCAGCACGCGCCATTGGCGTAGCTCAGAGCGCTCTGGATATTGCCATGCAATACGCGCAGGAGCGTAAACAGTTCGGCAAATCTCTGATCAATTTCCCGCGCGTGTCGGGCAAATTGGCGATGATGGCGGTTGAGATCATGATCGCACGTCAGCTGACATACTTCTCGGCCTGGGAAAAAGATAACGGCCACCGATGTGATCTGGAGGCCGGTATGGCCAAGCTGCTGGGCGCGCGTGTGGCTTGGGCCGCAGCTGATAACGGCCTGCAGATTCATGGCGGGAACGGCTTTGCGCTTGAATACAAGATCAGCCGTGTGCTGTGCGACGCGCGGATCCTGAACATCTTTGAAGGTGCAGCCGAAATTCAGGCACAGGTAATCGCCCGCCGATTGCTGAGCTGAAACGAACAAAAACCTCTTGTTTCCCCAACTTGACCCGGCCCCGTGCCGGGTCTTTTGTTGCGTCAGAACGCATGCTCACCCGCACCTGAGATCACAACTTGATATGACAGCTTCAACCCAATCTCATTTCAGCCCTGAATTGCCGATGCGATTTCTTCCCCTTTGCTTCCCCACTGATCCCGGATAGAGCAACCGACAAAGAATACAGGCTCGGGCGAGTAGTTGGCGCAACCATTATGACAAAATTGATATTTGCACTTTGGGCAACTTTGGCAGCCCTTGCATTGGGTGGCTGTACAACATCACCGCCGACTGCCAGTCAGGACGATATCAACGAACTGGCGCAGGCCATTCAAAGCCTGAGTCCTGCTGTCGATCCTGCTGAGGCCCGGAAGGCCGCTTCGATTGCGTACACCTATTCACAACAACTGGCTCGGGAATGGAACATCACCGATCCGGCGATAGTCCATAACGCAAAGGTCGCAAACGGCCTACGAGAACGCGGCCTGTGCAATGATTGGGCCCAGGCCATGACCACCCGCCTGAGACAGGAAAACTTCCGGACGCTTGACTTGCATTGGGTTACATCACCTCCAACCGCGTTCCGGATCATCCATCATTCCGCGGCGATCAGCGCCAAGGGAGCGTCAATGGATGATGCCATCATCCTTGATCCCTGGCGAAACAGCGGTGCGCTGTTCTGGGCACCGGTTCGCGAAGACACCAGATACAACTGGAGACCTCGCATGGAAGTTCGCGAAGAACTGCTGAGCGGTGCGATACCCTACTAAAATCCAGGACACCGGTTCCCTCGGCACTACGGAATGGATAAGAGATCAGCATGACGCGCCTAATCCTGACCCTGCCTCTTCTGGCCCTTTTCCAGTGTGATAAGGACGAAACCGTTGCAGCCTACGGTGCGGCAGACCAGACATGGGCGTTGCAGGAAATAGATGGGCAGCCTTATGAGGCCAGCGCTTTGCTGCGCTTTCCCGAAGAGGGCAAGATTGCGGGCAATGCCCCGTGCAACAGCTATACCGGTACGTTAAGTGCACCATACCCCTGGTTCGAAATCCAGAACCTGACGGCCACACGTGCGGCCTGTGCTGGACTTGAGGCCGAAGGGTTTTATTTCGCCGCGCTCATAGCCATGACCCAGTCTGAAGTGTCAGGTGATATCCTGATCCTTCGAAACGAAGACGGGCACGAGATGGTATTCAAAGCCGCCGAGTGAACTGATCCACAAATCGTGCCCGCGCATCAGGCAATGGATTGTGACCCAATGCAGGTGCAACCCGGTTCTCAAGAAAATATCCAGTTGTTCCCAGGGCCTGGGCGATCTCATCATCAGCCCCCTGCCCTTCGCCCAGAAGACACGGTGGTAAAGGCAAGAGCCTGTCAGCCCATTCGCCTGCACCCTCAGCGCTCACTGCACGCCCTGATTTTGGCGAAACATAAATCAGACCCTCAGTCGTACCAGTCACGGCGCATCGGCTAAAATCAAGGCCAAAGCCCAATTCTTCCAGCAACGCCATTTCCCAACGCAGATAAGCCAGCGGCCAGATGTCATCCTGTCCGAGCAGATCCATGAGTTGTTCAGTTTGCTTGTAAATGGCTGGATGGGGTTCGCGTTCGGGCAGGCAAAAGGACAAAAGCGTCACGACTGCGTTCAATCCGGCAAGCGCCAATCGCCCTGAAAACGCCGCAGCAGCGCGAGAGCGGAGAGGTTCGACCTGAAAAGTACCGATATGTTCCTCAAGCCGCGCACGCCACAAGACGTCCAGCTGCGCACCCGGCTGCAGTATTGGCGCGATCTTGCGGCTGGTGCCCCCGCGCACGACGCCTGCATGCCGACCATGACCTTCTGTAAAGACCTCGATAATCGCCGCCGTTTCGCCGTGGCGGCGAGAGGTCAGAAGTATGCCGTGATCGCGCCAGTCCAAGTTTGGGTCCGTTCAGTTATCAGATGCGCCCGCAGGAAATCTCATACCCGTCATACGCGCAAGGCAGAAACTGGCCGAAGGTATTCATACAGTCGGACAAACGAATTGCACATAACGGGCGCCTTGGCTAATGTTCGCCTAATGTTCTCATCAAAGGAAATTTAAACCATGTCTCTCAACTATGTCATGATTGGCTCAAACGATGTCGCCAAGGCCCGCACCTATTACGACGCGGTCATGGCCGAAATCGGTGGCAAGGTTGTCGCCGAATACATGCCATACGCGGTCTGTTACGAGCTGCGTGGTGGCGGGCGAGTCTGGGTATCGATGCCACACGATCAAAAAACGGCGACTCCCGGGAACGGAAACATGGTCGGCCTGCTGTGCGAAAGCGAAGACGAGGTGCGCGAAGTCCACGCAGCGGCGCTGGCCAATGGCGGCACAAACGAAGGTGACCCCGGCCCGCGCCCGCAATATGGCCCGGACTTTTTTGGAGCCTATGCCCGTGATCTGGATGGTAACAAGATGAGCTTTGTTAACTTTGGTGAAAACGGCTGATCGCATTCGCGGTCAGTTAAGCTAAAGGGGTTGGATTGGCATGATGGGCACTATCGACAAGTCGGTTGAGCCCATCTTTCGCATGCCAGCACCAACCTGCGTTTTGTTGTAACTGCATGACGCTTGACGCACATGGGGTACATCCTTTAATTAACTTAATAGTTAAATAAAGGTGAGATATCATGCGCGGAATTACGATTACGTATAGCTACGAAGGCGATGAGAGCGCCTGGATCGACGCCACTGCAGCCTTCATATCTGCCATCGACTCTGATCCGGCGGCAGCGGGGAAATTCACCTACCAAGTGGCGGTAGCGGATGATGGAATGTCCCGGTTTCACTGGGGCCGGTGGGACAGTGCCGAAACGTTAGCTCATGTGCAGGCGCAACCCTATTTCAAGGAGTTTGCTGCCAAGGTGCGGGAATTTGCAGGAGGCGCACCCCATGCGACCGGCCACGACATTTCCGCAAAAACGGGCGGTTGGTAGGTTTATTCCAACCCTTCTTCCCCAAGCAAATGGCGCCCCTGCCGATCCTCAACCTCGATCACCCAAAGATCGGGGTCGAAGCTGCGCTGACGCCGTATGGCGCTGTCTACGTCCACCTCTGCCCCATTGGACAGTTCAACCCATTTGCGCTCACCGCTCATCAAGTCAAAGCTGCGTTGAAAAGCAATCGCCTTACCGTCCAACGTGTTCAGTTTAACCAGTACTGCACCAGCAGTGTCATCACCATGGGCCACGACAAAGGCTGGTATCTCCTGAAACCGCAGCCGCGCCAGATAGGCATGGACCCAGAATTCAGCCGTCAGGCGGCTCATGCGTTGCCGTCTTTGAAATCCAGACCCATTTCCGAATACCGCTCGGATTCTTCCAACCAGTTGGGTCGGACTTTGACTTGCAGAAATAAGTGGATCTTGCGGTCGAGGAACTCTTCCAACTCGGCCCGTGCCGCCTGACTGACGGCCTTGATCGTTTCGCCCCGTTTGCCCAGCACGATACCTTTGTGGCCGTCGCGCATTACGTAGATGACTTGATCGATCTTGGCAGAACCGTCTTTGCGCTCCTCCCAGTTCTCGGTTTCTACAGTCAACTGATAGGGCAGTTCCTGATGCAGGCGCAGGGTCAGTTTCTCACGCGTCATCTCAGCCGCGATCATGCGCAGAGGCAGGTCGGCAATCTGGTCCTCGGGGTACAGCCAAGGACCTTCGGGCAACTCGGACGCCAGCCACTTGCGCAGATCATCGACACCATGTCCCTTTTCCGCGGAAATCATGAAGGTTTCGGCAAAGGGATAGCGCGCATTCAATTCGCTCGTCAGCGCCAGCAGCTTCTCGGACGGGACCTTGTCGATTTTGTTGATGGCCAGCGCGATTGTGCGACCCTGACCGATCTCTTCCAGACCCTCGAGGATACGTTCCACGCCTTCGGTAATGCCACGATGCGCCTCGACCATAAGCACTACGACGTCGGCATCCGCAGCTCCGCCCCATGCGGCGGCGACCATGGCGCGGTCCAGACGGCGACGGGGTTTGAACAGGCCCGGCGTGTCCACAAATACCAACTGCGCATCACCTTCCATCGCTACACCGCGAATACGGGCGCGGGTGGTCTGCACCTTATGCGTCACGATTGAGACCTTGGCCCCGACCATGCGGTTCAAAAGGGTGGATTTGCCTGCGTTGGGCTCTCCGATCAGGGCGATAAATCCGGCGCGTGTGGTCATGTGTCCTGCGATCCTGTTAGCAAGTGCGCATCCCTATAGCAGAAAGCCCATATGGACCAGAGGGTTTTGTCGCATTGCAGCCATGCACCCGAGATGGCAGCATTCAACTGCACCGCGCCATTCCAAGCCAGGTGACTATCATTTCAACGAGGCAAGACATGAAACGTCGCGAGTTTCTTCTGGGAAGCGGAGCCGCTGCAGGCGCATTGGGGCTGGGCGGTTTCGGATTGGCTGCGAGCAGTGGTGTACAGGATCTGGTCATTCAGCCTGCAAGCTTCAGGTTCCGTGAGCAAATGACGACCGAAATGGTCAGCCTGTCGCCGAATGCGCCCCCGCCTGTTTTGTACGGGCGTCAGGGTGAAGTCATGAAACTGCCGGTGCGCAACGCAACGCCGGACTATACAGCGTTGCACTGGCACGGGTTGCGTATCCCAAACGGAATGGACGGCGTGCCGTACCTCACCCAAATGCCAATGGGCGCGGATGAAGTGTTCAACTATGAATTCACGCCACCTGATGCCGGCACCTACTGGTACCACCCTCACTGTATGACCATGGAGCAGATGGCCCACGGCCTTACAGGTGTAATGGTGATAGCCGAGCCGGAAGACCCGGGTTTCGACGCTGATCAGGTGATAAACCTGCGAGATTTCCGGCTGGATGAGGAAGGCGCCTTCCTGCCCGCATATACCGCACGCGGAGCGGCACGCTCAGGTACGTTTGGCAATGTACTGACAGCCAATTGGCTGGATGCACCTAGCTATGAACATCCAGCAGGCGGTTTGGTGCGCCTGCGCGTGGTCAACACCGACACGACGCGCATCTACAAACTGCACCTTGAGGGCGCTGCGGCGCGGATCATCGCCTGGGACGGGCATCCAGTCGAGATTGAGATGCAAATGCCCAGCGCCAAGGATCCCATGCTGGTTGGCCCCGGACAGCGCGTCGACTTTGCCGTGACTATGCCCCCTGAGGAAGGCAAAACCGTCGATCTGGTCGCCAAGATCCCCGGTCAGAAGCATCGCATCATGGCGCAGCTGCGTGCTGTCGGCCAATCCCTCTCACGCGATCTGCGCGAAATGAAGCCACTGCCCCTTAATCCGGTTGCTAAACCGGATCTGGCAAACGCCGAATTGCATGAATTCGTGTTTGGCTGGACCCCCGAAGGCGGCGCGCCGAATGACGGGTTCTGTGGCTCGCTGGGGTATAGTTTCTGGTCGATCAACCGGACGCCCTGGCCCGGCGACGCTGCTGAGAACGTAGGGCCACTGGCAACATTGGAAATGGGTAAAAACTATATCCTGCGTCTGCGCAATGAATCCCCGAACCTGCACCCAATCCATCTGCACGGGCTGGCCTTCGTGCCTCTGCGCTCTAACCTGCGCAAACTACCGCCACTGATGACCGATACGATGCTGTTGCTCAAGGATGAGGTGGCCGAGATTGCGCTGGTGGCAGACAACCCGGGAGACTGGGCTTTCCACTGTCACGTAATAGAACATCAGAAAACCGGGCTAACCGGATATATCCGGGTGGTTTGAGGGGCGCGTGACACGCCCCTCGATCTTCATGCGTGCTGGCGCTCGATCAGGCGCAGGACAGCCACCATGACGATGCCATAAAGCACATGGCCGATCAGCGCGACCCAGGTGATCCCTGTGAAGTTCAGGAAAGGCGGCAGACCCGACAGGGTAGTGATGCCGCCGAGGGCAAAGACCCACAAACCGAACCCGTAAATCGCGGAGGCCACGAACATATGGATCAGCCCAAAAACCTTAACCCAGATCGGTTTGAAGATCAGGAACCATCCCAATGGATAGGCAATCAGGCCTACGAGGTAGAAGTGAACAAAAAAGCCCAGAAAGGCGTTGCTAGGCAATCCGAGACTGGACAGCAGGCTTTGCGCAAGTCCCTCAGGTGACAGATTGGCCCATCCTATCCCGGGGCTGATCACCTGCCCCCAGAAATCGAACGCGATGGTGGCGATGAAACCTGCGATGAAAAGAAAGCCAATATTCACGGTGGTCAGTTTTGCACTTTGCATTGGTCCGCCTCACTTCGTTGTATTTGATGTGCTTTGACACGTCGCGTTTCGGCTAGTGCCAAAGCAGATAACATTCAGATACAATCGCGATGGATAACCTGCCATAGACCTCAAGTTAGATTGAAAAACTGTAACAATCCGGGCCTGAGACCGTGTGCTACTTGAGTTGCGCCAACAGTGCTTTGGCTGCCGCCTGCTCGGCTTGGCGCTTTGATCCGGCGGTCGATTGGGCCTCGGTCCCGTCTTGCAGGCGGGCGGCTATGGTGAACACTGGTGCATGATCAGGACCGCTGCGTGATACTTCGACATAGGATGGTGGTTTTTGCCCCCGGGCCTGCGCCCATTCCTGAAGAGATGTCTTGGCATCGCGAGCGTCGGCCTCAACATTGTGGATGCGGTCACCCCATAGCGCGAGGATCACATCGCGCGCCGCCTCAAACCCGGCATCGCGATAGACGGCGGCAATCACCGCCTCCATCGCATCGCCCAGCAATGCTTGCTTACGACGACCACCAGACAGCATTTCGGATCGGCCCAGCTTCAGCACCGCCCCCAGATCGATCTGGCGCGCCACGTCGGCGCAAGCCTCTTTTCTGACCAACGCATTGAACCGCGGAGCAAGCTGCCCTTCCGAGGCCTTTTTGTCGGCCTCAAGCAGCGCCGTGGCCATCACCAATCCCAACACCCGGTCGCCCAGAAACTCCAGCCGCTGGTTGTCGGGCCGCGTGGAGGAAGAAACCGACCCGTGGGTCAGTGCGCGTACCAGCAACTCAGGGCTTTTGAATTCGTACCCCAGACGTTGCTGGAACGCCTTCATTTCAGCCGATAGCTTCAATTGACCGCCTCAAAGAACCGATCACCACGCCACGTCCAGAAGAACAGCATGGAACGACCAGCGGACGAGAACATGATACGATCAGCCCGACCGATCAGGTTTTCGTAGGGCACGTAGCCAACACCGCCAGCTGACTGCGGCAAACGGCTGTCACTGGAGTTGTCGCGGTTATCACCCATAAAGAAATAGTGGCCTTCGGGAACGATATAGACGCCTGTATTGTCTGCCCCCTGATTGCCGATGTTGAGCACTTCGTAAGAAACGCCGTTCGGCAGTGTTTCAATAAAGCGTTCTTTTTCACAGACGCCGCCAATCCCGACAGGACCGTTCGAGCACCGCGGGCGCAGGCCCTGCGGACCCTGAGGTTCAGCGATCTCAGTGAACACGCCGTCAGGTTTTTGCTGCACGGGAGTCCCGTTAAGGATCACCACGCCATCACGCACCTGCACGCGATCCCCCGGCAGGCCGATAAGTCGCTTAATGTAGTCACGGCCTGTAACCGGATGGCGGAACACAATCACATCGCCGCGGTCAGGTTCACCACCCAGCAAGCGCGTATTCTCGTCACCTTGCATCCAGCCACAAATATCTTCCGCGTCGATATTCAGACCCACGCTGGGAATGATCAGGCTGGGGCAGGAGGCGTAAGAGTAGCCATAGGCCATTTTGTTGACGAAGAGGAAATCGCCAATCAACAATGTCGGCTTCATGGAACCGGACGGAATCCAGAAAGGTTGGAAGAACAGTGTGCGAAAGACGCCCGCGATCAGCAAGGCGTAGACGATGGTTTTGATCGTCTCCCAGACGCCGCTTCCGGTTTTGGCTTCCTCGGCCATACTGCTCTCCGATTGTTTCTTGGGTCCGCTGCTACATGCGGCTCTGTCAGGGGCAAGTCAAGGCCGCGCAGCCCGTTCGTGCAGCGGCCGCGCTTCGATCACCACAAAGGCCTGCGCCCAAGGGTGATCATCCGTCAGGGTAACATGAATGATGGCCTCGTGCCCCTCGGGTGTCATCTCATTCAAGCGCTCAGCTGCCCAGCCGGTAACATGCATCACCGGTTGACCGGTTCGAAGGTTGGTAACGGCCATATCCTTCCAAGCAATGCCCATGCGCAACCCAGTGCCCAGCGCCTTGGAACACGCCTCTTTCGCGGCCCAGCGCTTGGCATAGGTGCCAGCAGTATCGGCGCGGCGCTCGGCCTTTCGCTGTTCGGTTTCGGTAAAGACACGATTGCGAAATCGGTCGCCAAACCGGTCGAGCGTGCCCTGGATGCGGTCAATGTTTGCGAGGTCTGTGCCGATGCCGAGGATCATATGTATTAGTCACTCTTGCTGCCGGACAGTGTTGAACGCCACTGAGCCGGGAATTGTAGAACTAAACGGCAAACACCTATAGCAATCGGAGCCCAAAACAATAGTGCCGCATTTCCAAGAAAGACCTTAGAGAAACTAATTCTCCCCCAGTGCTGAAACCCATAGATCAAAACAGCGATCTGCACCGCCCACCACCACAATACCGAAAGGCCAACCATATAGACTGCATTGTACCAGAGCGTCGCACTTGAGAACTGCTCTGAGCGCCTAAACAAGAACGGAAATATCTCAACCATCGTGGCCAACATGACAGGCATCACCAAGAGCTTCACCGGAACAAACAAGGCGCCTTCAGGGATGGGCACCCCCACGAAATTGGGCGAAACCGACATTAAAAGGTAAATTGAAAAGAAAAAGATGAACCTAAATCGATTGAAAACAAGGATTTTCTGATCTTCTGTCCATAAAGCAATCAAGACAGCCTCACCGTCAAAATCTTGTAACTCGCTACCCCGAAGAACCCCGCAAACGCAAAATCGAACCAGCGGCGGGCGCGGCGGTAGGCGCGAACCATGCGCTCGGACGAGAACAGGAAAGCATAGCCGATGAAGATCAGAAGCGAACCCGCATAGAGCATCGCAAAATAGCCAAGCAGCATCGAAAGACTCGCGTCGTTTGGCGTAACGATGGCATAGATCGAGCCCCAGCTAAGGATTGCTTTTGGATTGGTCAGGTGAATGGCGGCACCTTTGGCAAAGATGGTACGCAGAGATCCTGTCACCGGCTTACCCAAAGCCACCTCGTCCGACGTCATAGCGCGACGCAAGGCTTTCAGTGCAAGCCAACCCAGATAAGTCACGCCGATATAGCGAATAACTTCAAACACCCAGACATTGGCCAGCATGATGGCCGACAGCCCCAGCGCGGCCGCGATGCCCCAAGCAGCAGAGCCCGCGCAAATGCCCAGAGCAAAAACCAAACCGGCCTGACGACCCTCATTCATGGCGGTTCCGGCAATGCCCATCGTCGCCGGTCCGGGTGAGCCGCCCGCAAGCAGCCACGCGATCCAGATTGCTATGAATCCCGAGGTGATCATCACGCAAAGGTCAATCGAACAATACCGAGAACGGCGACTGTGAGCAGGAAGACGTAGCCGATGACGATCATGAGGAGCGAGTGTGTTGACGCGCCATCTGCTTCAACTGGTTCTTTGCACCCAAACCAATGAACAAACGACAAAGCAAAATGGAAAGTACGAACGAAATGCCAAGAATCACTAACATCCAAATGATGGGAAGGCTTGATAGTGGTGCCAATACTTCTGGAAAGACCATAACAAAAACCACGGCCAGAAGTAATGACCACACTAGACCAACCAAAGCCATTAGGCGCGATGCTGCCCACATCCCCGACGTAGTTGGTTTTTCGCCATGATCTTTCACATAGCGCTGTCCTTCGATCATCGCAGCCGTCATGAACGGGATCATTCCCGCCGCGGCACCTGGTAGTTCCGCCCCCAATAGTTTCTGGGCTGCCAAATCCATAAACGGCATCGCGATACAGGTTCCAACGTAAACCAATGAAAAGCGTACAATGTTCGTTTTCATTATGAATTTCTCTTTCTCGAACAACCTATAAAGCGTTTCATGCCCGCGCCTCATCCATCAGGCGACGCATTTCTTGGATTGCAGGAGTAAGGCCGCGGAAGATCGACTCGCCGATCAGAAAGTGGCCAATGTTGAGTTCGCGCACTTCGGGAAACTTCGCAACGGGTTTCACCGTGTCATAGGTCAGACCATGGCCAGCGTGAACCTCAAGGCCCAGCGAATGCGCAAAGCTCGACATTTCACGCAGAGCCTCCAGTTCCCGTGCGGCTACTTCATTGTGACCTTCTGCATGCGCATCGCAATAGGCACCAGTGTGCAACTCGATCACCTCGGCACCAATGCGGTGCGCAGCCTCGATCTGGCGCTGATCAGCGGCGATGAAGATCGATACACGACATCCCACTTCGCGCAGGGGCGCAATGAAATGAGCCAGCTTATTTTCTTCTCGTGCGACCTCAAGCCCACCTTCGGTAGTGCGTTCCTCGCGCTTTTCGGGAACGATACAAACCGCGTGGGGCTTATGGCGCAAGGCAATCTGCTGCATCTCCGGCGTGGCGGCCATCTCAAAATTCAGCGGTACTGACAGAACTTCCATCAAGCCGTCGATATCCGCATCCGAGATATGGCGTCGGTCTTCGCGCAGATGGGCGGTGATACCATCTGCGCCAGCCTCTTCAGCCAGCTTGGCAGCACGCAAAGGATCAGGGTACGCGCCACCCCGGGCGTTTCGCACCGTGGCCACGTGGTCAATGTTAACGCCCAACCGCAGATGGTTCTCAGACATCGCTCGAATCCTTATTCAGCCCTGTGGCTGACCCTAGTGGATTTGTGATCGAAGCGTCAGCCTTGGATTCAGCCAACTGTTTGATTTCTTCGAATTTCGCCTTGATCCTGTCCCGCCGGCGCTGTTGGTAGGTACGGATCAACGGCAAGCTCAGGAAATAGCAGACCACCCCAGCAATCAGACCCGGAACAATGCCACCGATGAGGTAAGGGTAAAAAACCTCATGGTAGAACTGCGCAAGCCCGTGCCAGTCTGCTACGCGGTCAGTAAACATGGCGAAAAGGTTGTTTTTCAGATCACCGATTGCCCCGGCAAACTTGCCCATCAGACCCTTGGTATCACCCTTCTCGAATTGGGTCCCCAACAGGAAATGGCCGGTCTGAAGACAGACCACTCCGATAGGCACATAGGTCAGTGGATTACCAAAAAACGTGCCGCTAAGCGCGGCCAGAATATTGCCGTTGATCAATCGCGCCAGAACGGCCGCAACGACAAAGTGCAATCCGTAAAATGGGGTGAATGCGGTAAACACCCCTGCCCCGATTCCTCGCGCGATCCGTTCAGGTGAATCCGGCAGGCGACGGACACGATGTTTGACATAGTGGAAGGCGCGGGTCCATCCACCGCGCGGATAGACAAATTCCGATGCGATCTGGACAGGCGAGCGTCGGTCTCGGCGCTTGAAAACCACTCCTGATCACCCCTTCTCAACCAGCCGCAACAGCGGCATCCGCCTTGTCCCGATGACGTTCGACCGCCGCAACATCACTTTCTGCCTCAAGCATCAACATCAGCGAATGCAACTGTTCCAGATCGCGCAGTTCGACATTGATCAGCAGGCGGTAAAAATCTGGTTTGCGGTCAACAAATTCCAGATTGGAGATATTGGCCTTTTTCTCTCCGATCAATGTGCAAATGCGACCCAATACACCCGCATCGTTTCCAATGGTCAGATCCAGCGTCGCACCATAGACCGCCGGGTGGGTTCCCGAATGCCAATGCAGGTCAACCCAGCGTTCGGGTTCGTTTTCAAACTCGGACAGGCGGTCACAGTCGATGGCATGCACAACCACACCCTTGCCGCGATAGGTGATGCCGACGATGCGCTCACCCGGCAGTGGTTGGCAGCAAGGCGCGCGATCGAATTTCTGCCCCGGTTCCAGACCTATCACTGCCCGACGCAGCGGAATGGCGTCACCTTCATCTTTCGTAAGCTCAGGATAGACGGCCTCAACCACTTCATGAGCTGTCAGTTCAGCACTTCCGAGACGCGCTAACAGTTCGTGGCGGTCTTTCAGCCGCAGATGTTTTGCCGCAGTATCCAGTGCCTTGTCAGTCGCCTTGCGGCCGACATGTTCGAAACCGGCCCGCGCCAGTTCCTTGCCCAGTTTGATGAAACGTTCTCGGTCCACCTCACGCAATGCGCGACGGATGGCTGTGCGGGCTTTTCCGGTCACTGCGATTTCCAGCCACGTGACCTGCGGCGTCTGGCCGTCAGCAGTGATGATATCGACAGATTGTCCATTCTTGAGGCGTGTCCAGAGCGGAACCCGGATGCCATCCACCTTGGCACCCACACAAGCGTGGCCGATACGCGTGTGGATCGCATAGGCAAAATCAATCGGTGTCGCGCCACGGGGCAGCTTTACAACATCCCCTTTCGGCGTGAAGCAGAACACCTGGTCCGAGTACATCTCGAGCTTAACGGCCTCGAGAAAGTCTTCGTGATCATCCTCGTTGTCGAACTGCTCGGTCAGATTTGCGATCCACTTGGCAGGGTCTACTGCAAACGGGTTTTCGGATCGAACCCCATCGCGATAGGACCAGTGTGCGGCCACACCCGTTTCGGCAACGTCGTGCATCTGTCGGGTGCGAATTTGTACTTCGACCCGTTTGCCGTCACGCCCCGAAACCGTGGTGTGGATCGATCGATAACCGTTCGATTTGGGCTGACTGATATAGTCCTTGAACCGCCCAGGCACTGCGCGCCAACGCTGGTGGATCGCTCCAAGCGTGCGGTAGCAATCCTCCTCGGACTGCGTAATGATGCGAAAGCCGTAGATGTCGGAAAGGCGCGAGAAACCCTGATCCTTCTCCTGCATCTTGCGCCAGATCGAATAAGGCTTCTTGGCGCGACCAAAGACCTCGGCCTCAATCCCCGCCTTATCCAATTCGTGGCGCATATCTCCGGTGATCCGGTGGATTACGTCCCCGGTTTCCCGCTGAAGCGTAATGAACCGACGAATGATCGACTGGCGGCCTTCGGGATTTAGAACCCGGAAGGCAAGGTCTTCCAGCTCCTCGCGCATCCACTGCATACCCATACGGCCAGCCAATGGCGCATAGATATCCATTGTCTCACGCGCTTTGATGACCTGCTTTTCCGGCCGCATCGCCTTGATAGTGCGCATATTGTGCAGGCGGTCGGCAAGCTTGACCAAGATAACCCGCAGATCTTTGGACATCGCCATGAAGAGCTTACGGAAGTTTTCCGCCTGCTTGGTTTCGCGGCTGGATAACTGCAGATTGGTCAGCTTGGTTACACCATCAACCAGCTTGGCGACTTCCTCTCCGAACAACTCGGAAATCTTGCCGTAGCTGGCTTTGGTGTCTTCGATTGTATCGTGCAGGAGAGCCGTGATGATGGTCGCATCATCCAGACGCTGTTCGGTCAGGATCGCGGCAACGGCAACGGGATGACTAAAATAGGGCTCTCCGGAATGGCGGAACTGCCCTTCATGCATTTGCTGCCCGAACTCGTAAGCCCGGGCGATGCGATCTGCATTTGTCTTTGGGTTGTAGTTGCGGACCAGCGCAATCAAGTCGTCAGCAGAAATCATCCGGTCCGCACCTTGTGTAGCTTGGGTTACCCCTGGCCTTGAGCCTCCATCAGAGCGCGCAGGAGCTTTTCTTCGGACATGTCGTCGTCGGCAGGCTTGTCCGATTCAGCACCCATAAGCAGCGCCATCTGATCTTCTTCAGGCTCGTCAACTTCGATCTGGGTCTGGTTCGCTTCGATCAGACGCTCACGCAGTTCATCCGCGCTCTGAGTCTCATCTGCGATTTCACGCAGCGAAACGACAGGGTTCTTGTCGTTGTCACGATCTACGGTGATCGCGGCACCGGCAGAAATCTCGCGCGCACGATGGGCGGCAAGCATCACCAGTTCGAACCGGTTCGGAACCTTGTCTACGCAGTCTTCGACCGTCACGCGGGCCATAGGGCGCTCTCCACAAATGAATCTGTGTCAGGAAGGGGTTTATCTAAGCGTGATTCCCCGCATTGACAAGCGGGAAATGGCTTTTTCCAATGCTTCACATCGGTGTGACCGCAGATACATCCTCGGCTGGCAACCTGGCAATCATTTCAGTCACGGTCAGGTCGAGAACGGGATGACGCCAATCAGGTGCAATGTCAGCCATCGGAACAAGCACAAAGGCCCGGTCCTGCAAACGGGGATGCGGAACAATCAACTGATCTGGCGCGACCTGAGACTGTTGATCCGCAGCTAAGTTGAGCCAGCGTTTATATTCGGCCTGATCCGGTAGCACGAGATCCTCCCAACACACCAGATCAAGGTCCAGAGTGCGCATACCCCAACGCTGTTCGCGTGCGCGGCCAAATTCGTGTTCAACCCGATGCAGCAATTCCAACAGGCCGTTCGGATCCAGATCGGTTTCGATTAGCGCCGCAGCATTCACGTAATCAGGCCCCGCACCCGCCGGAAAGCACGGAGTTTCAAAGAAACGGCTCACCCTGCGAATCACCACACCCTGACGCTCCAACGCATCAATCGCTTGGCGAAGTGTCACACTGGGCTCATTATCTCTCAGATTGAGATTTGCGCCTAGCGCTAACACTGCGTTTGAGCAAGTTTTGTTCACTTCTGACCCCATATTCCTGATGACGCATACTTGCGATACAGCCCAAAAGCCCTAATTATAGGGACACCAGCGCGTCGATCATTTTTCATTCACTCACTCACGTAACACGCGGCGCTCTGGGTTATACCGAAAGGGACTGTTTATGTTTTATAAGGACGAACGGCTAGCGCTGTTCATCGACGGCTCGAATCTTTATGCTGCGGCAAAAGCTCTCGGTTTTGACATCGACTACAAGCTTCTGCGGCAAGAGTTCATGCGCAGGGGGAAGCTGCTGAGAGCCTTTTATTACACAGCGCTGCTCGAAAACGACGAATACTCACCGATCCGCCCACTGGTTGACTGGCTGCATTACAATGGCTTCACCATGGTCACTAAACCGGCGAAAGAATACACCGACAGCATGGGGCGTCGGAAGGTCAAAGGAAACATGGATATCGAGCTCACCGTCGATGCCATGGAGCTTGCACCACGCGTTGACCATATTGTGCTGTTCTCGGGCGATGGGGATTTCCGCCCGCTGATTGCCAGCCTGCAGCGTCAGGGCGTGCGTGTTTCAGTCGTCTCTACCATCCGCAGCCAACCGCCAATGATCTCGGACGAGTTGCGCCGTCAGGCCGACAACTTCATCGAGCTTGAGGACCTGCGCGACGTGATCGGCCGGCCTCCGCGTGACATCCCTAACGAGCCACGCAGCGTGGCGGTCGCCTCGGGCACCTGATACAATCCGCCACTCACCAAGCGGAATAATTTGCGCGGTCAGGATCTGTTGTCCTGGCCGCGCTTCTTTAACCAAGGACCAGTGCTGAAACACCGTTTTGCTAGCACTGATTCATGTCATATGAATGACAGACCGGTCCTGACTGGACCAACGGTATGAAAAGCCTTACCTGTCCCATTCAAGGAGACAGCGCCATGACCCAGCAGCCACTGACACTTTATCTTGCCGCACCGCGCGGTTTTTGCGCGGGCGTGGATCGTGCAATCAAAATCGTGGAAATGGCGCTCGAGAAATGGGGAGCGCCCGTCTATGTGCGCCACGAAATCGTTCACAACAAATTCGTGGTCGATGGCCTGCGCGAAAAAGGCGCTGTCTTTGTCGAAGAGTTGGATGAGTGCCCAGATGACCGCCCGGTGATCTTTTCAGCCCATGGCGTTCCGAAATCTGTCCCGGCTGCAGCATCCCAACGCGAAATGGTGTTCGTGGACGCCACCTGCCCGCTTGTGTCCAAAGTGCATATTGAGGCGCAGCGCCATGCCGAGGCCGGGCTGCAGATGATCATGATTGGCCATAAAGGTCATCCTGAAACCATCGGCACTATGGGGCAGTTGCCGGATGGCGAGGTTTTGTTGGTTGAAACCGTTGACGACGTCGCAAATGTTGACGTCCGAAATCCGGATAAGCTGGCCTTTGTCACGCAAACCACCCTTTCCGTCGACGATACCAAAGATATTGTAGCAGCCTTGCAGGCTCGGTTCCCGGCAATCGTGGGGCCGCATAAGGAAGACATCTGCTACGCTACGACCAACCGGCAGGAAGCGGTCAAATCGGTAGCCCCAAAATCCGATGCACTGCTTGTTGTGGGCGCGCCAAACTCGTCCAATTCCCGACGACTGGTCGAGGTCGCCTCAAAAGCCGGGTGCGCCTATGCGCAGTTGGTACAACGTGCGACAGAAATCGACTGGCGGGCTCTCGATGGCATTTCGAGCATTGCCATCACAGCCGGCGCTTCAGCTCCGGAAGTACTGGTCAACGAAGTTATCGACGCCTTCAAAGAACGCTACGATGTGACTGTCGAGCTTGTCGAAACCGCTGTAGAAAATGTTGAATTCAAGGTCCCGCGCGTTCTGAGGCAGCCCGCATGAGCGGGGTGCCCAAGGCACCCCTGTTTCTTGGCCTGGCCGGATTAATCCCGTTTGTTTGGGGCGCAGTAACATACGTAAATTCAGACCTGCAGGCCTGGGGCACCCAAATGCTGGGGCCACGCTTTGTGGGACCATACGTGCAACTTTTTTATGGAGCCGTCATTCTCAGCTTCATGTCCGGGATCTTGTGGGGGTTCGCGACCAAGACCTCGGGAAGCAAGGCCGCGACGTGTTACGCGCTGTCAATCCTACCGGCTCTCTGGGCGTTCTTTACCACAGGCGGTGGACCGGAAACTGCCGGGATAAACCTGATCATTGGCTTCATAGGCTTATTGTTTCTGGATGCCGCATTCTGGCACTGGGGCCTTGCGCCTCGCTGGTGGATGAAACTGCGCATCCTTCTGACCGCAATCGTCGTTTTATGTCTTGCTGTAGGAGTTTACCTGTGAGCGATCCTGATACCATCTCTGTTTATGACGAACAGGCACAGCAATATGCCGAACTAACCGATGACTCCAATAAGGCAGATCGGGGTATGACCGATTTCATCGCAGCGGTTCCCGAGGGAGGTATGGTCCTTGATCTGGGCTGCGGACCGGGCGCATCCGCGCTGGTCATGGCGCAGGCGGGGCTGAAGGTTGAGGCTACGGACGCCTCGGCCGAAATGGTCAAGCTGGCCTCCGCCAATCATGGAGTTACCGCTCGGCAAGCAGAGTTCACGGACCTGAACGAAGTCGAAGCCTATGATGGCGTATGGGCTAATTTCAGCCTGCTTCACGCCACCCGCGCAGCCTTCCCGAACCATCTGGCGGCAATCCACAAAGCTCTGAAACCGCGTGGCGTTCTGTTTATCGCCATGAAGCTGGGACAGGGCGAAGGACCAGACAGGCTGGGTCGGTATTACAGTTACTACAGTGAGGATGAATTGAAGACTTATCTGCAGGAGGCTGGCTTCACCGTTACGGGCCAATGGCATGGTAGCGGCACCGGACTTGATGGATCGGTGTCGAACTGGATCAGGTTGGCCGCACATGCCTGATCTGTTTGCATATACGGATGGCGCCTGCTCCGGCAATCCCGGCCCCGGCGGTTGGGGGGTATTGTTGCGTGCGATGGATGGGGACGACGTCCTCAAAGAACGCGAACTGAATGGCGGCGAAGCGGAAACCACAAACAATCGCATGGAATTGCTGGCCGCAATCGCCGCGCTTGAGGCGCTGGAGCGACCATCAAAAATCACGATTGTGACTGACAGTGCATATGTAAAAAACGGCGTGACCGGCTGGATATTCGGATGGAAGCGCAATGGCTGGAAAACTTCCAACAAGAAACCGGTCAAAAACGTCGATCTGTGGCAGCGTTTGGATGAGGCGCAGGCCCGTCATGACGTCACATGGGAATGGGTAAAGGGGCACGCTGGGCATCCCGAGAATGAACGTGCTGACGAGCTTGCCCGTGGCGGTATGGAGCCATTCAAGCCAAAAAAGGCCAAGGCGTGAACGGGCTTGCCCTGCTGGATTACGCCTCGGTTCTGGTCTTTGCGCTGACAGGCGCATTGGTGGCCAGCCGTGCGCAGCTTGATCTGGTTGGGTTCGCGTTCATGGCTTGCCTAACGGCGGTTGGTGGAGGCACGGTCCGGGACCTGCTGCTGGACCGGCATCCCATTTTCTGGGTTGGGCAACCCGATTACATCCTGATTGCAACGGCGGCTGCGGTTTTGGTGTTCTTTACGGCGCATCTTGTCGAAAGCCGATACAATTGGCTGGTCTGGCTGGACAGTTTCGCACTTTCGATTGCTGTCGCCGCAGGAACCGGCGCGGCTTTGTCACTGGGGCAGTCCGGGGTAATCGTCGTGCTTATGGGTATCAGCACCGGGTGTCTGGGTGGATTGATGCGCGATGTCGTGTGTAACGAAGTGCCGCTGGTGTTGAAGCAGGGTGAACTCTACGTCTCCTGCGCTTTTTCAGGTGCGATTACTGCAGTCTTTGCAACAAAGCTTGGGTTGGAGCCCCTGTTGTCACTTGGGCTCTGCGCGTTGGTATGCTGGGCGTTGCGGGCTGGCTCTTTGATATTTGGCTGGCAACTTCCGGTCTATAAGGGCCGTCCACCCAGACAATAGGCCCTAACCCATCAGCAAACGCGCGCCGATTTCTTTGACAAACTTCGCTGCAACCATCGCGGTCATCCCATATGGGTCACGATGGGGGTTAAGCTCGACAATATCAGCGCCAACCAATTGCCCTTCGAACTGGTGGATCAAGTCGATCACCTCTCGCGTACTCAGGCCACCAGGTTCATGATGTGACACACCGGGGGCAAAGGCCGGGTCCAAAGCGTCCAGATCCAGCGACAGATACACCGGACCATCGAAAGAAAGCTTAAGGTCCGGTCGCCAGTTACGCATGTCGATCACTTCGACGCCGAACTTGTCTGCCTGCTCGCGCTGATGCGCGTTCATGGTGCGAATACCCACCTGCACCAGACGTTTGATCGGGCAATTCTCCATCACCCGTGCGAAAGGGCAGCCGTGACCAAGGGGACCGATATCCTGCTGGTCATAAAGATCAGGGTGCGAGTCGATATGCAGGATGTTCAAACCTTCATAACGCTCGGCATGGGCTTTGATCAGTGGGTAGGCGACCGAATGATCACCACCCAATGACAGCAGCCGCGCTCCAGTTTCCACACGTTCGGCAGCACCTGCCTCAATCCGATTAATGGGTTCCTGACCGCGCATCTCAAAAACGTCAAGATCCCCGGTATCCTTGAAGCGGTCCGTCGCACCGAGATCAGTACCATCTTCAGCAGTCAGGTTCGCAGCCCCGGAATGCAGCGCTTCGCGAATTCGCCCGGGGGCAAAGGCTGGCCCCTGCAGAAAAGATGAGTGCAGATCCAGTGGAATGCCCATCAGGGCAACATCACCCGGTTTCAGATCATGTGGCATGCGGCGGTCTCCGATATCATTGCCGCGCGATCTGGCCTGCACTTTTGTTGAGGGTCAAGCGTTTAGCGGCGAAAATAGGTCTGCCAGATCCAGATCACCAACAGCGCCCCAAGTACCGCCCCGATGAAACCGGACAGCCAGCCCATGACCGTAATCAGCGTCCGCAAAAGGAACCCACCCACCAGTGCCCCAACTATGCCAATCAGCATGGTGGTCGGAATGTCGGCTTCGATCTTCATCAACCTCGTCGCCAGAAATCCGGCGGCTGCTCCAATGATGATCAATGCGACAATGGGCATCTCATTTTCTCCAGTGAGTCGGCACAATGATGAGCGCACCAACAGATGATACGATTGCGTTCAGCCCCGGGGAACCCAGACCAAGTCCGAAACCAAACATTCTGCCGAACATCATCTGGGTAAAGAAAAACAGAAAGGCACCGCCGATACAAATGATGATGGATTGCAAATACCCGTTGTGGGTAAAGCCTGATTTTTCGGACAGTGCACCAACGATTGCCGCAATCAGCACCGTCCCCATCAATGTCAAATACAAGTCAGTTGTCCTTTTCTAAATCCGAGTTCCGGCATTAATGCTCCAACCGCGCAGAAACTCGTCCCTGTCTTGCGCGCCCTTGCCTGCCCGTTGCAGACGCAAAAGCTCGACAGCACCCTCGCCACAGGCAACGGTCAGCGCATCATCCAGCACCTCGCCCGGCACACCTTGGCCCTGCGCCATCCGCGAAGCCAGCAGTTTGACGCGTTCACCCTCAATTTCAGTCCAGGCGCCGGGGAACGGAGACAACCCCCGGATTTGTCGATCAACCTCTATGGCAGGGGATGACCAGTCAACACGCGCTTCTGCCTTATCGATCTTGGCAGCATAGGTCACGCCAATCTCAGGTTGCGGTTCTGGCGCGAGATCCGGCAAACGGTTGAGAGCATCGACTATAAGATGCGCGCCCATGACGGAAAGGCGGTCGTGCAATTGCGCCGTGGTTTCCTCGATCCCGATATCAGTAGCTTCGCGCAGCAATACCGGACCGGTATCCAGCCCTGCCTCCATCTGCATGATGCAGATACCCGTTTCGGTATCGCCGGACATAATCGCCCGATGGATCGGTGCTGCCCCACGCCAACGCGGCAAAAGGCTTGCGTGTATATTGAGGCAACCGTGGCGAGGTGCATCCAGAATAGCCTGCGGCAGGATCAACCCATAAGCCACAACCACCGCAACATCAGCGTCAAGCGCTGCAAACTTGGCCTGCGCCTCAGGTGATTTCAGTGACACCGGATGTCGGACCGTCAGGCCCAGAGCGTCAGCGCGCGCATGAACAGGCGTTGGTCTGTCCTTCTTCCCTCGCCCAGCCGGGCGTGGTGGCTGGCAGTACACGGCGGCAATTTCATGCCCGGCCTTCACCAGCGCATCCAGCACCGGCACCGAGAAATCGGGGGTTCCCATAAATACGATACGCATAACCAGTCTCACCCTGCCTTTTTGGCTTTGCGCAACAGCATGTCCTTTTTGACCTTGCTGAGACGGTCAAAATACATCTTGCCATTCAGATGGTCGATCTGATGCTGCACGCTTGTCGCCTCGATACCGACAAAATCCCGGCGATCGATCATACCGTGCTCGTTCAGAAACTTGACCGTTACTGCCCGAGGGCGTTTTACCTTGGCGGAAACGCCTGGCAGGTTTGGGCTGGCCTCTTCATGTTCGCGCAATTCGACTGAGCTGTGTAGAATTTCCGGATTTGCAAGTTTCACCGCACGCCCACGTTCGGTCGAACCGTCAACAACGGCAAGCTGCATCATCACACCGATCTGTGGAGCAGCCAGACCAACGCCCGGCATCGCCTCCATCGTGTCAATCATGTCGTCCCAAATGGCGCGGATCTCATCCGTGATCTCGGTCACTTCATCGGCCTTGCTGCGCAGGCGTTTGTCTGGCCAGGGCAGGCAGGAGCGTACGGTCATATGCTGTTCTCCGATGCCACGCTTATGCGCGGGCGCGCTCGCGCTTCAGCTTTTGCATTTTGCGGGTGATCATCTGCCGTTTGAGCGGCTTGAGATAGTCGATAAACAACTTGCCATTCAGGTGATCAATCTCGTGCTGGACGCAGGTGGCCCAAAGCCCATCAAACGTCTCTTGCTGCAGTTTTCCGTCACGATCCATCCATGTGACATCAACAACCTTGGGACGGGTGACCTCGGCATACTGGTCCGGGATGGACAGGCAACCCTCTTCATAGACGCTGGTTTCGTCTGATGCCGAAACAATCTCGGGGTTGAACATAGCCAACGGTCGGGGCGCCTCGCCCTCTTCCTTGACGCAATCAATCACGATCAACCGATCGAGTATCCCGATCTGGGGTGCAGCCAAGCCAATGCCGGGCGCGTCATACATTGTCTCCAGCATGTCATCGGCCAGCTTACGCAGTTCGTCGGTGATGTCAGCGACCGGCGTGCAGACCGTTTTCAGGCGGGGATCGGGATGGATCAGGATATTGCGTTTCATGAGGCTGATTTAGGCCATCACGTGCGTCGCCGCAACGCCCCCCTTGCACGCAGCGCGATTCAGGATAGCTTGCCCTGCGATCAGACAGGAGAACACCCATGAGTTTTGACGATCTCATCAACCGCCACGGCACCCACTGCGCCAAATGGGACATGATGGAGCAGGTCTATGGCGTACCGACCAATGACGGGATCGCCATGTGGGTCGCAGACACGGACTACCGGGCGCCTGCGCCCGTGCTGAACAAGATGCGCGAAATGGTTGACCATGGTGTGTTCGGTTACGTCAATCTCGACCAGCCTTATAAAGACGCAATCCGGTGGTGGATGCGCACCCGCCATGATTGGGTCGTGGATGCGGATGCGATCTTTACCACCACGGGCTTGGTGAACGGAGTTGGTATGTGTCTGGATACATTCACACAACCCGGCGATGGGATCGTCCTTTTCACACCGGTCTATCATGCCTTTGCCAAGGTGATCCGCAATGCAGGCCGCGAGGTCGTGGAATGCCAGATGATCAACAATGATGGCCGCTACGAGATGGATTTCGAAGCCTATGATGAGCAGATGACAGGCAAGGAAAAGATGGTCATCCTCTGCTCACCGCATAATCCCGGTGGTCGGGTCTGGACCCAAGCCGAATTGCAGGCGGTCGCGGATTTCGCCAAACGCCACGACCTGCTGCTGTTGTCTGATGAAATTCACAACGATCTGGTTTATCCGGGACACACTCACATCCCGATGCAGAATGCTGCACCGGAAATCACTGACCGGCTGTTAATGCTGACCGCACCATCCAAAACCTTCAACATCGCAGGTTTGCATACAGGTCAGGTGATTATTCCAGATCCTGAATTGCGGGGACAGTTTGCAAAACGGATGCTCGCTTTGTCGCTTGCGCCGAACTCAGTCGGGCAGTTTGCAACCGCGGCTGCCTATTCTGCTGAAGGGGCGGCATGGGTGGACGAACAGATCGCCTATATCGACGAAAACCGAAAAGTCTTTGATGCCGCAATTGCCGGCATTCCCGGCCTGCGTTCGATGCCATTGGAAGCCACTTATCTGGCCTGGGTCGATTTCTCGGGCACAGGTATGGATCGCGCTGAGTTCACCAACCGTGTCGAGCAAACAGCCAAGATCGCGGTCAATCACGGCACAACATTCGGTTCAGGCGGTGAACAGTTCCTGCGGTTCAACCTCGGAACTCAGCGCGCCCGGATCGAAGAAGCCTGTGATCGCTTGAAAGACGCATTTTCCGATCTGCAGTAAAACGTGCGCCGGTTTGCTCTGATAACACTGATTGTTCTTGTAGCTGGTGCTGGCTGGTTTGGCTGGCACCGCTATGGCCCAAGACCTGTTGCCCCGCCGATGGCACCGGAAGCCTCGCAAGTTGACCATATCCTTATCGAGAAATCTGCCCGCAGGCTGACGGCCACGCTGGATGGGGCGATCGTGATGCAGGCCGACATCGCACTTGGTTTTGAGCCTGAGGGCGACAAGCAGCAGGAAGGCGATGGCAAGACGCCGCTTGGGATGTTTAAAATCGACCGGCGTAATCCCCAAAGCGCTTATCACCTGTCGTTGGGTATCGACTATCCAAAGACCGAAGATATTGATCGCGCCAGTCTTGAGGGCGTCGACCCGGGTGGAGACATCTTCATCCACGGTCAGCCAAACGGCGTCTTTGGCATCACACTTCCGGGCGACTGGACTGCCGGTTGCATCGCAATATCGAATTCTGAAATGGCACGGCTCTGGAGCCTTGCACCAACTGGGACAACGGTTGAAATCCGACCCTAGCGGTCAGTCTTCCACACCAAGCAACGCGATTGGCGCATCGGGAGCGCGATAGAAATCCAACGGGGCCTTATCAGCTGCGGCGGTATTGCGTTTGAACTCATAACGCATCTCACCGCCCTCTTCTTCATCAGCAATGATCAGACATTGATACAGGTGCTTTGCACCATCGTATATGTCGACAAGACCGCGCAATTGCGGCGTAGTCTCCGCCTCAACGGAAAATCCATCATTCCACAATTTGAGGATTTTGAAGTAATTGTCGCCCATTTCCACCCTCAAGCGACTGGCTTTCTTCAGGGTAGCGATTCGTGCCGCATCCAATTCGGCACGCATTTCCTTAGAAACATAGGTACTCATAAATCTATTCCCCCCTTAACACTCTTTATTGTGGGGGCAGATATGTAAAAATCCAGTGAACCGCGACACTTAGTTTTGCCCAATCGCCGACTGTTGCACAGAAATCCCAACCCCCAGTGTGCAGCGGTGCAGGCTAATTGCGCGCCTGGTTCAATAGGAAGCACTGAACGCGCAGACTATCTTCACCACGAATACTTGCGGAGGACACAAGATGGGCCTGTTGGTCGACGGTAAATGGCATGACACCTGGTATGACACAAAATCCACTGGAGGAGCGTTCAAGCGTTCCGCCGCTCAGTTCCGCAACTGGCTGACCAAGGATGGTAGTGCAGGACTTTCCGGAAAAGGTGGTTTCACCGCAGAGACAGGACGCTATCACCTCTATGTCAGCCATGCCTGCCCATGGGCGCACAGAACGCTGATCTTTCGGGAACTGAAAGGGCTGAGCGATCATATTTCGGTCTCGGTTGTGCATCCCGATATGCTGGACAAGGGCTGGAGCTTTGAAAAAGACGACAATGGTGCAACCGGCGATACCCTCTATGGTCTGGACTATGCCCATCAGGTCTATACCAAGGCTGACCCGACCTACTCTGGTCGCGTGACTGTGCCAATCCTGTGGGATAAGCAGCAAGAAACCATCGTTTCCAACGAGAGCTCCGAAATCATCCGTATGTTTAACTCGGCGTTTGACGAGATTACCGGAAACACCGATGACTACTGGCCTGAGGAGATGAGGGATGACATCGAAGAGGTCAATGCGCGCATCTATTCGAACGTCAACAACGGCGTTTACAAATCCGGCTTTGCGACTTCGCAAAAGGCCTACGACGACGCAGTAAACCCTTTGTTCAGCACCCTGGATTGGCTTGAGGATCACCTGGCTTCGCACCGCTATCTGATGGGTGATCGCCTCACCGAAGCGGATTGGAGGCTGTTCACCACACTGATCCGGTTCGATCCGGTTTATCATCTGCATTTCAAATGCAACCGGCGGCGGTTGATCGATTACCCTAACCTGTGGGCCTATACGCGCGAGCTATACCAGTGGCCCGGCGTTGCCCAAACAGTGAACATGGCCCATATCGTGCGCCACTATCACTACAGCCATGACAGTATCAATCCGCACCGGATCATCCCGGTAAATCCTGAACTGGATTACATGGAGCCCCACAGACGGGATCAGCGGCCCGCCGCATAATGCTCGACCATCGCCGCCAGATCTTCTGGCGGCGTGCCGCTTTGCACATAGGCACAGGCGTTAGGACTATGGGCAAAGATGGATCCATCTGAGAAGAAAGTCGTATTGGTCACAAAGATCACTCTGGTATCGGGGCGGCGGTAGCTGGCAAAATCAGCCACGGCAAGCGCACTGCCGGTTTCCAATACCAGATCCAAGACGATGATATCGAATGCCGTGCTATAGAGCGCCAGAATTGCGGCCTCTTGCGTTTCGACCAATGTGACCTCGGCCTCCTGCCTTTGCAGATGGCGTTGCCACACCCGACCCAGATCGGGGTTACTCTCAACAATCAGAACTTTCATTTGCAACAACCTCGGCACTTGATAGAGTGAACGGTGCCGACCCCTTGGTCCGTGATCCCGTCATTTCCTTAACAAAAAGTTAACGATGCCTGTCACGGGCTCGGATCACGCGGATTTGCTTGTATAAATGGCAAAAATCCGCTTGAAGCGGGCTGAAACACGCGATTCCGGCAGAGATCCAGATGGCAAGACAAAGCGACGAATTGAACCCGCGGGCCGCACGCGACCATGGTGGGGGTCTGGATGGTGCTATCCGGAACTATGGCGGCACCCGATCGGACTGGATCGACTTGTCCACTGGCATCAATCCGCATCCATATGAGGTTTCAGGTCTGGAACCTTCGGACTGGATGGAACTGCCGGATCATGGCGCTTTTGAAAGGCTGGCAGACGCTGCTCGTCAGTTCTGGTCTGTTCCGGACGAGGCCATGATCCTGCCTGCGCCAGGGGCCTCAGCTCTCATTGCCAGGATTCCCGCGCTCGCCCGAACAGGTCGGGTGCAAATCACAATGCCCACATATAACGAGCACGCCGCCGCCTTTAATGCGCAAGGCTGGTCCGTGCAGGAAAGCGCCTCGGCAGAGGCCCGGGTAATCGTGCATCCCAACAATCCCGACGGCCGCATCTGGCATGAGTGTGATGTTGATGCCCCGTTGACCGTGATTGACGAGAGCTTTTGCGACGTCACACCCGGATCATCTTTGATCCACCTCGCGGATCGCCCCGGTGTCGTCGTGCTCAAGAGCTTTGGCAAGTTCTGGGGGCTAGCGGGGCTGAGGCTGGGCTTTGCAATCGGTCACTCCAATCTGATCAGCAAGCTTAACGATCTGACAGGTCCCTGGTCCGTCTCGGGCCCTGCCCTGCGGATCGGGACACGTGCATTGCGGGATATTGATTGGGCCGATGCCACCCGCCGAAATCTGGCCAACGAAGCAGACAAACTAGACGCTCTGCTCGCCCCAAAGGGAGCCTCTCTGGTCGGCGGCACCAGCCTGTTCCGGCTTTATGAGGTCGACGATGCTGCAGAGTGGCAAGACCGATTGGCAAAAGCACATATCTGGAGCCGCGTCTTCCCCTACTCCCAAACCTATTTGCGCCTTGGCCTGCCCCCCGCAGGTGGCTGGGATCGGTTGGAGGCAGCGCTTTGAGCACCCCGCTGTTGCTGGTTTGTGCCATGTGTCTGGACGCAGCTTTGGGCGAGCCTGACTGGCTCTGGTCCCGTGTTCGCCATCCAGCCGTGGTAATCGGCAATGCAATCGGTTGGCTTGACAAACGCCTGAACACAGGGACGCAGCGGGGCCTCAAGGGTGTGTTCACGGTCACGCTTCTGGTTCTTGCAGCCTTTGCCGCTGGCAAGCTGCTTTCTTTGCTCGGCCCAATTGTCGAAATCGCTGTCTGCGCCATTCTCCTTGCCCAGAAATCGCTGGTTACTCATGTCCGGGATGTCGGCGAAGCACTACGGCAGTCTTTGCCTGCAGGGCGTACCATGGTTGCTCGCATCGTTTCGCGCGATACCACTGAAATGACCGAAGCGCAGGTTGCCCGTTCCGCCATCGAAAGTGCGGCTGAAAATCTGAGTGACGGCGTCATTGCGCCCGCGTTCTGGTTCTTGATTGCGGGTTTGCCAGGGCTGCTGATCTACAAGGCCGTCAATACGGCTGACAGCATGATTGGCTACCGCAACGAGAAATACCTTGAATTCGGCTGGGCCTCAGCCCGGCTTGATGATTTGCTGAATCTGATCCCGGCACGACTGACTTGCGTGATGATCGTCGCGTTATCCGGTCAATGGTCTCGCTGGGCAGAAATGGTCGTCGATGCGCGCCGCCACATTTCACCCAATGCAGGCTGGCCAGAAGCCGCCATGGCCCGCGCCTTGGACATCGCCTTAGCAGGCCCTCGCAGTTATGACGGGCAGATTCGCGATCTGGCCTGGGTGAACGGTGATGCGCGTCGGGAAATCGGCGCATACGAGGTTTTCCGCGCATGTACCATGCTGTGGAAGGTTTGGGGGCTTGCGCTTGGCGTCTTGTCGGTGTGGGTTGTCGTCAACTTTTTCTTTTGAAGGACCTGCTCGTCCATGCGTATTCTCTCTGGCCTTGTCGCCGCTACTCTTCTTGCATCCCCCGCCTTTGCTCAGTGCGGTGGCGGTTTCAACTCCTTCGTCAAAGGTTTGAAGTCCGAAGCGGTTCAGCAGGGATTCGACAAATCTACCGTGGACGCATTTTTCAAAGGCGTTCAACAAGATCCCAAAGTACTGCAGGCAGACCGGGCCCAAGGTGTTTTCCAAAAGCCGTTCATCGATTTCTCGCGCCGCCTGATCTCGGCCAATCGCATTGAACGCGGCCAAGCCATGTCGCGCAAATACGATGCAGTGTTTGATCGGATCGAACGCGAATACGGAATCTCGCGCGGGGTGTTGCTGGCCTTTTGGGCCTTCGAAACCGACTACGGCGCGTTCCAGGGTGATTTCAACACGCGCAATGCTCTGGTGACGTTGGCCCACGATTGCCGACGTCCGGAATTGTTCCGACCGCAGATTTTTGCGGCGATCGAATTGTATCAGCGGGGTGATTTTGACCCGAACCGCACCACTGGGGCATGGGCTGGGGAAATCGGAATGGTGCAGATGCTACCGCGCGATATCCTCGAAAATGGCGTCGATGGTGACGGCGATGGCAAGGTCTCTTTGAAAACCTCAGCACCAGATGCGCTGATGTCCGGGGCAAAAATGCTGTCACATCTGGGATGGCAACCGGGTCAGCCTTGGCTGCAGGAGGTGACTGTACCGGATCAGATGGATTGGTCACTGTCGGGTCCGGGAAAACCGAGAGCGATTTCTGACTGGCAAGCCATGGGTATTCAGGCGCGCAGCGGATCACTGGCCAATCTGCCAGCTTCTTTGATCCTGCCTCAGGGGCACAAGGGACCTGCCTTTCTGGCCTACCCAAATTTCGATGTCTATTTCGAATGGAACCAGAGCTTTGTTTATGTGCTGACCGCTGCCTATTTCGGCACTCGGTTGGAAGGCGCAAAAGTTTATGACGCGGGCAATCCTGCCCCTGGCCTGTCTGGCGCTCAGATGAAGCAACTGCAAAGCAAACTGCAGGCACGCGGCTATGACGTCGGCAAAATCGACGGCATTCTAGGGGCCGGAACACGCGCTGCCGTTCAGTCGGAACAGGTGCGACTTGGCCTGCCAGCGGATGCTTGGCCCACTACGGATTTGCTGAATCGGCTGTAAATCACTGGCATAGAACGTTCGCGCAATGCCGACCCATAGCAGGTCTCAGCTAGGCGACATTTGCGTGATATTTCTGTGGAACTGGCTCGAACGGGTGCAATCTAAGCGATTTGCCTCGGGTTTCGATCGCGGTGTTTGCCGGTATCTCAGTCCATTCTCCGCTATCTGCATCCAGTGGCTCGGACGAAATTATGATGCCGTCTGCGCATGCGCGATAGTGGAGGCTGGGTGCAAATCGGTCCGAGGCATATCGCGCAGCAAATACGCGTTCCCCATCCGACCAGCAGGCAGCGAACCGAAGGTAAGGTAGTGATCCGCGTTTCCGGGAAAGTGCCTCAACGCGTTCAACAGCGCGCACCATTGCCCCGATTGGATCGGCATCCAAGCCTTCACCATGCGCTATCAGAAAGATCGCTTCGCTTTCAGTTGCACCCAGCCTGTGCTGGTACAAGTCAGCTGGTATCATACCGTCCAGTTCTTGCCGGATACTCTCGTGCCCACCAGCCTGGCCGTTGTGCATGAAGCTCCACTTGCCAAAGCCAAACGGATGGCAGTTGTTTCGAGATGTAGCCGTCCCGGTTGAAGCACGCACATGGGCCAGAAACAGTGGCGACTGCGTATGGTGCGTCAGCTGTTTCAGATTGGCGTCAGACCACGCTGGGTTGGTGTCTTTGTAGAAGCAGGGCGTGCCGCGTTCCGAATACCATGCAAGACCGAAACCATCTGCGTTGATCGGAGTCTTCCCAATAAGTGCATTGCGGCTTTGCATGACCAGGGATTGCTCCTGGTTCAGCACTAACTCATCCAAATAACGTTTAGCGCCGACCCAAGCTAAAAAACGGCACATCTACTCTGACCTTTTATTCTCTGTTATTGCTTTCAGGAATTTATCGTCAGAGGCATCAATATATACCCCATTTATTCGCTTATTTGTTGCGTTTCACCGATCAAGTGACACACACTATGCAAACAGGTCGTTCAAACACTTGGTGCAAACTTAAGTATGCTTGGCTTTTAAACGGCACCCTTAAGACCGATTTCAATCGGGGCGCACCGGATAGCGTTCGCCTTTTTCGTTGATCAGTATCAAACGGTCACCACTGCGCACATACAAATCACAGCGGCTGAGGCCATTACGATAATCAACACAAACACTGCCGTCCTCGGCAATGCGATAAGTACCGAATGCGGTTCCGCCACCATTCGTCTCCGAATAGGTATAGGAGTAAGCTCCACCAGTAGAATAACGGGATTGCCCATCGTCATAGAAGGTGAACGTCTGGCCCGCCAATGCATCCAGTTCCTGTTGATTCAGCGGCACATCGCCCGGTTTGGTTGCCCATTCAGCAGCCCAAAGCGGAGTTGAAATACAAATCGCAAGGATCAGAAACAGTCGTGTCATGCAGCCACATTATCCCGCAGCGCCTCAAAAACCTCATAACGTTGCGGTGAGCGGTCAGGCGACCATCTGCTCGGCCTTCTTCAAATCAACCGAGACGAGCTGGCTGACGCCCTGCTCCTGCATGGTAACACCAAACAGCCGATCCATTCGGGCCATGGTCACCGCATGGTGGGTGATGATCAGGAACCGCGTGTCGGTCTGGCGGCACATCTCGTCAAGCAGATCACAGAAGCGCGTGACGTTGGCGTCATCCAGCGGCGCGTCGACCTCGTCCAAAACACAAATCGGAGCGGGGTTGGCAAGGAAAACACCAAAGATCAGTGCTGTCGCGGTCAGGGTCTGCTCCCCACCCGACAGCAGGCTCAGCGTCGAGAGCTTTTTACCCGGAGGCTGACACATGATCTCAAGGCCCGCATCCAGCGGGTCATCGCTTTCGACCATGACCAGATTAGCCTCACCGCCGCCAAACAGGTGCTTGAACAGCATCGCAAAGTTCGAGTTCACCTGTTCGAACGCAGTCAACAGACGCTCGCGACCTTCGCGGTTCAGGCTGGCGATTCCGCTGCGCAGGGCCTTGATCGCCTCTTCCAGATCAGATTTTTCGCTGTTGAGCGTATCGAATTCTTCCTGAACCTCTTTGGCATCCTCTTCGGCGCGTAGGTTGACCGCACCCATCGCATCCCGTTGGCGCTTATGGCGGTTCACCTCAGCCTCAAGCGTGTCCGCAGCAGGCATTTGATCAGGATTTACATCCAATTGGTTCAGCAATTGGTTTGGTGTCAGTTGCTGATCCTCTGCAATGCGCTCGGCTGCGGCAACAACGCTTTCTTTGGCGGCATCGCAGCGCGCCTCAGCAGCCGCTCGCGTTTCGCGTGCTTCGGATGCCAGGCGTTCTGCTTCACGCTCAGCCAGTACAACCTCACGCTGCTGGGTTTCTGCCTCAGCCAGCCTGTCCGCTGCCTCTGCACGGCGCGCCTCGGCCGTTTCGATCAGCTCATTCAGTTCTTCGCGCGCTTCGACAATCTCACCGGGCGCGGCCATGGCTTCGGTCAGTTCTTCTTCAGAGCTTTCCTTGCGTTCAGCCAGTTCCGAAATACGCTTTTCAGCAGTTTCCAGACGGTGCCGCCAGCCGCTGAGATCCTTGGTGACCTCTTGTGTTCGCCGGGTGCGCGCATCACCTTCGCGACGCAGCTCGTCATGGGTCGAACGATGGGTCAGCATTGTAATCCGCGCTGCTTCAACCGTTTGCTTGATATCCTCGACCTGCGCTCGGGCGCTATCCAGATCACCCAACCCGGTCAGCGCACCTTCGGCCTCGCGCAGCTGAGCGCGGGCAGACATGGCGTCTTCCTTGTGGCGATCCACGGCCAGAGACAAGGTTTCCAGCTTGCCCTGTGCCAGATTGCGGTCGGCTTCAGCCCGGCTGAGTTGGCGCGCGGTTTCGGCCATTCGCTGATCGGCAGCACGGCGCGCTTCGCGTGCACGACGATCTGCTTCGGTCACATCCGCCAGTTGCTGCGACAACGCCTCATGCGCGGCGCGTGCACCATCAGCTTGCGCTTCGGTACGCGTCAGTTCCTGTTTCAGCGCTTCCAGCTTGTTGAGCTGTTCCAGCCGCAGGGCGGCAGCGCTTGGCGCATCTTCGGCCCATGCGCGGAAACCATCCCACCGCCACAGATCGCCCGAGCGCGACACCAGCCGTTGGCCGGGTTTCAGCGACGCTTGCAACCGCGCGCCTAGATCGGCATCGACCAACCCGATCTGCGCAATCCTACGGCTAAGGCGATCGGGTCCCGAGACATGCAACGCCAGCGGTTCAGCGCCTTCGGGCAGAGGTTGATCGCTGTCATATCCCGCCACCTGCACCCAGCCCGAAGGGCCATCCCCTTCGACCAGAGGCGCACGCAGATCGTCGGCCAGCGCGGCGCCAAGCGCCTTTTCATAACCGGGCGCCACGCGCAGCAGGTCAAGCACCTGCCCACCCTCGGCCGTATCTCGTTCAACCAGTTTGGCCAGCGCCGTTGTTTCGGCTCGGATGGCGCCCAGTTCACCTTCCGCCTCAGAGCGTTGAGCCCGGGCTTCGGCCTCGCGCGCCTGTGTTTCATTGCGCAGCTCATCGGCAGCGGCCAGCGCTTCTTCGGCAGCTTCAGCAGCCTCGCGCGCCTCTTCCTCGGCTTCCTGAGCAGTTTCAAAGGCTTCGCTGGTACGGGTCAGCGCTTCGCGCGCCTCCTCCACCGCCGAACGGGCTTTCTCCTCTTCACCTTCAGAACGCGCCAGTGTCTTGCGACTATCCTCGACCAACCGTTGCGCAGACTGATGGCGCGCAACGAGGCGGGCCATATCCTCGGTTTCCTGCGACAGGTGATCTTCACGATCCTGCAAAACCGAGGCAGCTTCGCGGGCAATTTCGGCGGCCTCAGCTACCTTGTCCTCGTGACCTTCGGCAGCTTTGGCCAGTTCGCGGGCTTCCCATTCCAGACGTTCGATCATCTGCCCGGCGTCCCGGTTCAGGCCAGTCTCACGCTCGATGTCGTTGCCAAGCTGCTGAATACGATTGGTCAGCGTTTCTATGGTCTGGCGCGCGCGGGTTTCCTGATCGGCCAATGCGTCACGCTGAACCTGCTGGCGCTGCAGAACCGCGGCGGCGATAGCCTCTTCTTCGCGCAAGGGCGGCAGGGTTTCCTCAATCTCAGCGCGCTTCGCCGCTGCCGCTCTTGCTTCGGCCTCAGCGCGCGATGCTTCGGTGATCCGTTCGCGCAGCTTTTCTTCGGCCTGCTGACGCGCCATGTCAGCCTCTTTCCAGCGACGATAAAGCAGCATGCCCTCGGCTTGGCGCAGTTGCTCGCCTATCTCGCGATAACGTGCAGCCTGACGAGCCTGGCGCGCCAATTGCGCAAGCTGTGTCCCGAGTTGTTCGAGAACGTCATCAACGCGCGTCAGGTTGGACTCGGTGCCCTTTAACTTCAGCTCCGCCTCGTGCCGACGTTGATAGAGGCCCGAGATACCTGCCGCTTCTTCCAGAATACGCCGGCGGGCACGTGGCTTGGCGTTGATCAGTTCCGCAATGCGGTTCTGGCCAACCAGCGCAGGTGAGTGCGCGCCGGTCGAAGCATCTGCGAACAACATCTGCACATCACGGGCCCGCACATCCTTACCGTTGGTCTTGTAGGCGCTGCCCACATCGCGGGTGATGCGCCGGACAATCTCAAGCTGGTCGCTGTCATTGAAGCCGGAAGGTGCCAGTCGCTCTGAATTGTCCATCGTCAGGACAACTTCGGCAAAATTCCGGGCAGGACGCGTGGCAGCCCCCGCAAAGATCACATCCTCCATTGCGCCACCGCGCATGGATTTGGGGCGGTTCTCACCCATCACCCAACGCAATGCTTCCAGAAGATTGGATTTGCCACAGCCGTTTGGCCCCACCACACCGGTCAACCCATCCGCGATGATCAGATCGGTCGGATCAACAAAGCTTTTGAAGCCGGTCAGTTTGAGTTTGCTAAAGCGCAATGGCCGTTTTTTCCGTGATTCCTACGTTCAGGAAGTCTGCGCAAGGGATGGGGGACGAGTCAACGGAGTTACGCAGGATATGGGCCAGTGAGCCGAGTTATCCACAATATCTTGCCAAAACCGTGCGAAAATACGCGCATTCAGTAGGGCGTACATTCGAAAACCTGATAGCCTAAGTCACTGCCTGCATCTTCGTAGGTGCCATAGTCGATACATTCATAGTTTGGCGTCGAAACTGCCGTCAGCAGCAAGCGCTCCCCTGCTGCACGATCACAACCAAGTACACCAACCGTAACTGCAGCATCACCCAACACGTCGAGAATAGGACAGCCCGAAACCTGCGCCATCGCAAGTGCTGCCCGATCGCGGATCGGCCCGAGGCGTGGGGCATATTGTGTGTTTACCCGCACAGCTTCGGCCAGTTCACCGCGAACCCGCACATCAAACACGCTGCCGTTCACAGCAACACGCGTAGCGGGTACCCCCCGGAAATGAGGTGTACCCGCAGAGCAAGCTGCCAACATCAGAAGGGCCAGGTACCGGATCATGCCGCAGCTTTGCGACAATTTGGTTAACAGATCCTTTCCGGATTCAGCGGCGCAACACTTCTCCCAACCGGCGAATGCCCTCTCGGATTGTATCCTCGTCAGAGTTTGAGAAACTCAACCGAATGGTATTTGCGCCCGTTTCATCAGGGAAAAAGGCCTGCCCGGGCACGAATGCCACTTTGACAGTTTCGAGCGCTCTGGACAGCAAATCAGCGCCATCCATACCCGAAGGCAAAGTGATCCAAACAAACATACCACCCTCTGGTTTGGTCCATTGCACCTCCTTCGGCATATGCTCCTCCAATGCTGCCAACATCGCATCACGCCGGATGCCGTAGACGTTTCTGAGCATTGGAATGTGGGTATCAAAGCTTGCCCTCGCGACCTGATAGACCGCCATCTGGTTGATCGTAGCGGAGTGCAGATCAGCCGCCTGCTTCATCAAAACCAATTGAGAGATAATCGGTTTGGCTGCCACAACCCAGCCGACCCGCAAACCCGGCGACAGGGTCTTGGAAAAGCTGCCGCAATAGATGGTGCGACAGCTCTCAAGCGATCCTTTGCGCGCCAGTTCCAGACTCAGGATCGGCGGAATCGCTTCACCCTCATAGCGCAGCGCCTGATAAGCACCATCCTCGATGATGGCGCAATCCAGTTCTTCTGCCAGATCAAGCAGGGCCTCACGTCCTCGCAGATCAACGGTTTCGCCGGTCGGGTTCGCGAAATCCGGGGATAGATAGGCAAACTTGACCGCCCCCTCACCTGCCCCGGACCGATACTCTGCCGCACCTCGATTGCCATTTATGCTGATCCGGTCAAATCGGGGCTCATAGGCGTTGAAGGCCGCCAATGCCCCCAAATAGGTCGGCCAACCCACAAGCGCCGTATCACCGGGTGAAAGATAAAGCTTACCGAGATAGTCGAGCGCTTGCTGTGATCCCGAAGTGATCAGCACATTGTCGATGTCACATTCCACACCAATCTGGCGCATGTGCTCAGCGATCCACTCGCGCAGGGGAACATATCCCTCACTCACAGAATACTGCAGTGACTGGGCCTGTTGATCCGCCCCGAGGGCCACCTGAAAAGCGTTCGCAAATCCTTCCGCTGGAAACAGCGCTGGATCGGGGATGCCTCCTGCAAATGAGATAATCCCGGGCTGATCGAGTAGCTTAAGCAATTCTCGTATCTCGGATGCCCTCATCCGAGATGCACGGGTGGCGAACAGGTGATGCGTTGACATGAGCTTCCTCCGAACTCTGCTCAGCGCAGCCTATGCCGACTCAATTTAATGTCAATATTTCTGACCTAATATTTCAACGAACTTGAATAACGCACTTTCTTGAAGCGGACTGGTTTACGTGGTCATATGATTTGACCAATTCAGAACGACACAGTCATGCCCTTTCAAAAAGTTCAGACCGAAAAGCTGTCTCTGGCCGTTGTCCGCCAGATCGAATTACTCATTCTGCGCGGCATTCTGCGCCCGGGTGAACGCCTGCCCTCGGAACGAGAACTGGCCGAACGCATGGGTGTATCACGACCATCATTGCGAGAAGCGATTTCGGAGCTTCAGGAACAGGGGCTGCTGACCGCCAAGGCAGGATCTGGCATCTATGTCGCAGAGGTGCTGGGCTCGGCATTTTCGCCAGCGCTGATCCAGTTGTTCAGCAGCCATGATGAAGCTGTATTCGACTATCTGTCGTTTCGCCGGGATATGGAGGGGTTGGCAGCAGAGCGGGCGGCTAGGCTAGGATCAGACAGTGATCTTAAGGTTATTCAGACGATCTTTGAAAAGATGAAGGCCGCCCATGATCGCAACGCAGCCGAGGAAGAAGCGCATCTGGATGCCCAGTTTCACATGGCGATCATCGAAGCCAGCCACAACGTCGTCATGCTGCATATGATGCGATCCATGTTCGATCTTCTACGCCAAGGTGTTTTCTACAACAGACAGATGATGTTCCAGCAACGCACAACCAGAGACTCGATTCTGGATCAGCATCGGGCCATCAATTCTGCGCTGCAGGCGCGCGATCCTCAGGGGGCCCGAAGAGCGGTTCAGCAACATCTGAGTTTTGTCGAGCGATGTATGGAGGATCAGCAGAAGGCGCTGAGGAACGAAACCATCGCCCAGCAGAGACTGGCGCATGAAACCGGTCAAAACTGATGTTTATCGGCCACCTGCCGGGTGCCTATCTGATTTTCAGAACTGCGACACCTAAGGTCGGCAAATTGGCTTTCGCCGCAGCAATGCTAGGTGCAATTGCGCCTGATCTGGACATGCTTTGGTTTTATCTGGTGGATAACCGCGCCCACCATCATCACGCCTATCTGACCCATCGACCTGTCGTTTGGGTCGCTCTACTGTTTGCTGGACTTGCGCTACGGCTTTTCCACCCTAAGGCGGGTACCGTACTCGCATTTTTCGGTGCTGGCGGAGTTGTTCATATGGCGCTGGATTCCATCGTCGGCAAAATCGCATGGGCCTGGCCATATTCGGACTACTCGCAGCCGCTTGTTGTCGTGCAGGCGACCCATTCACACTGGATTCTGTCTTTTCTGAACCACTGGACCTTTGCAGTTGAGCTCGCAATCACAGCCCTTGCAATAGCGCTATGGGTCTGGCGCAGGCGTAACTCAACCTGCGTACAATCCAGTGATAAAGGCTGATGGAGTAGATGTGCTTCAGACCTGAAGGCTTTCCGAGAGTTTGATCGCCTCTCAGAATTCAGACCCGGCAGCGGAACCACCGGGTCAGAAACTTTTAGTGCAGCTTTTCACCGACGTCGGCAATTGCCGCATCGATCAGCTTGTTCGCCTGAGTAGCAGTCATCTGCTTTGCCAACACTTCGTTGGCTGCCGATACTGCCACGGTCACGGCCTGATCGCGCACTTCTTTGACAGCCGAAGCTTCTGCAGACGCGATCTGATCCTGCGCAGCAGCCAAGCGGCGTGCGATGGAGTTTTCCAGATCGGCTTTGGCCTGCTCGGCGGCCAGTGCAGCATCTTCCTTGGCAGCAGCGACAATCGCGTCTGCCTGACCTTGTACTTCACGCTGCTTGCGCTCGTACGAAGCCAGAAGGCTGCGGGCTTCTTCGTGCAGGGCACGAGCTTCGTCCAGTTCCGCTTTGATGCCTTCGGCGCGGTTATCCAGCGCACCACCGATCATTGATGGCACCTTGAAGTAGAACAAAACCGCGATGAAAACGATAAAGCCCAGCGTGACAACGAAGTCGGTGTTGCCAAGCGAGAAGAACGGGCCGCTTGCGGCAAATGCCGGGCTGGCTGCGCCTATGGTGAGGATAAGGGCAAGAGTGTTCCGCATGTCACTTATCCTTTCGATTGCGCGTCTACGGCACTGGCGATGGCTTTGGCATCCGCCTCGCCGCCCAGCGCAGTAACCAGTTCAGCCGCCGTGTCTTTGGCAACCACTTGAATGCTTTCCAGCGCACCGGCACGGATTTCGGCGATTGCCTTTTCCGATTCAGCCGCCTTTGCAGCGATTTCCGCGTCCGCCTTGGCAATCGCGTCATCCAGACCAGACTGGATTTCTGCGCGTGCTTCGGCAGCGATACGCTGCGCTTCGGCACGGGCATCGGCCAGCGCCTTGTTATAGGCCTCTTCAGCCTCGACCGCCTTGGCCTTCAGATCTTCGGCCGCAGCCAGGTCATTTGTAATGGTCCCCTGACGTTCAGCCAGGATTGCCGCGATGCGAGGCAGAGCCACGCGAGACAGGACCAGAAAGATGACGACCAGCGTGATGACCAGCCAGAAAATCTGGTTGGGGAACCAATCGAAGCAGAGCTGCGGCATACCGATGGCAGAGCCATAGGAGTCGACGCACGAGCCAGCTACCTCTTCTGTAAGGGGTTCAGTCGCCATGATATCCTCCGTCGGAACGTTGTCTTTACAACAGGTGGGCCGCTATGGCTTGGACCCACCTGCGCGTAAGGATCAGGTTCCGCAGATTATACGGCGAACATCAGCAGCAGCGAGACCAGGAATGCGAAGATCCCCAGGGCTTCTGCGAACGCGATACCGATGAACAGGGTTGCGGTCTGCGAAGCAGCCGCCGAAGGGTTGCGCAGGGCGCCGGACAGGAAATTGCCTGCAACGTTGCCCACCCCGATTGCGGCTGCGCCGGAACCGATTGCTGCCAGGCCTGCGCCGATGTGTGCGAGATCGCCTTCCATGATGTATCTCCTTACGAATTGGAAGTTTCGATGTTGGGGTATCAGACCTTAGTGCGAAGGATGCAGCGCATCTTTCAGGTAAACACAGGTCAGAATGGTGAATACGTACGCCTGGATAAAGGACACGAGGACCTCAAGGCCGTACATTGCGGTGATCGCCAGAACGGACACGGGCGAAATCGCGGCGATTGCGGCAAAGCCTGCGAACACCTTGATAACAGCGTGGCCAGCCATGACGTTACCGGCAAGACGAATGGAGTGGCTGACCGGGCGTACGAAGTACGAGATCAGCTCGATGATCGCCAGAACCGGGCGCAGAGCCAGAGGCGCGCTGGAGACCCAGAACAGACCCAGGAACCCTGCGCCGTTCTTTACAAAGCCCAGCACGGTCACGGTCAGGAAGACCGACAGCGCCAGCGGGATGGTCACGGCGAAATGCGATGTGGTGGTGAAGGACATGGGGATCATGCCCAGGAAGTTCGCGCAGACGATGAACATGAACAGGGTCATGACATATGGGAAGTACTTGACGCCTTCCTTGCCGCAAATGTCTTCCAGCATCTTGTAGATGAAGCCGTAGGCCAGTTCGGCCACCGACTGCATACGGGTCGGAACGATGGCGCGCTTCGAAGTGCTGAGAACCAGCAGAGCGAAGATCGCAGCGATTGCCAGGAACAGCCACAGTGTCACGTTGGTCGGTGTGTACCACGCAATCTCACCGCCAAAGAGCGGTTTGACAATGAACTGGTCCATTGGGTGGAATACCAGGCTGCTGCCTTCTGCTGCGGTGGTCTCGGTCGCCACGTTCAGTCCCTCTCGTCTCGTTCGGCCTGCTCTTGGGCCGCCGTCTGTTTCTCCTGAACCTCTTTCGCGCTGCGGAGCATAACCTTCACGCCCGCGACAAGGCCCAGCAATGTGAACAGCACCAGAAATATCGGGATTGTCCCGAGCAGGCTGTCCAGCCCGTATCCGATGCCAAATCCGATCCCAAGACCGGAAACCATTTCGATGACCATCCTCCAGGCAAGCTCGCCACCGGACACGTCAGCATCTGCACGAGGCTTTGGCGCTTTGGCCTTTTTCGCCGCCGCAATCTTGGCCTCAAGCTGCGCCATACGCTGCTTTTGGTCATCATCGGTCACGGGCGGTTTCCTCGCACTGTCTTGAGGCTAGGTGCTAAGGGGCATGGGGCGCAGAGTCAACGCTATTGAGGTCGCAGTTCGAGATCGGTTAAGATGTTGTTTTATAAACTTTATTTACAACGCGTACTTGATGCGACCACAGAGTTAGACTGGCAAATGCGGCGATTGTAGCTGAATCCGCATATTCAACCTTTTGGTTGATCTTTGTATTCCCTATCCGCTTGCCAACGTCTGACAATGCGCCCATCGATCAGCAAAAGGCCCGCGAAAATGGCCGCCATGCCGACCAGATGCTCCGGCAAAAGTGTCTCCCCCAGAACAGATGTCCCGAGCACCAGCGCCGAGACCGGGGCGATCAGGGTGACTGTTGAGATGTTGGTCGGCCCCACCTTTGGCAGCAGCCAATAAAACGCGATGAATGCCGCCGAGGTCAGAACAAACCCGATCATCAGAAGTGAGGCCCAAGTCTCGGCGCGCGTGATGTGCGGCAGTCCTTCCTGCCAAAGTGCCAGTGGGGCAATCGACAGCGTTGCGCCCGTCAGGGCAAGAGCCACCAGAACAACCGGCGGCATGTCCCGGAAGGCGCGGGCGAAATTGAGAGAGAATGCGTAGCAAACGGGTGCGAGCAGGATCAGCAGAATGGCCCAGAACTCGGACTTCGCACCCGACTGCAAGAGCGGCAGTGATAGAACGACGATACCGGTAAACCCGCAAACCACACCCAATGACTTGAGCAGTGTGGCCCGCTCACCTCCGGGCCAGAAATGCGAGACGATGACGGCAAAGGCCGGTGTTGTGGCATTAACAATACCGGCGACACCTGCGCCGATATGCTGCTGGCCCAGCGCATAAAACGCAAATGGCGCTGCGTAACTCAGCGCTCCGAAGCCCAACAGCCCCGCAGCTCGGCCAAGGGTCAGATGGACCGGCAAACGCCTACCCAAAACGTAAATCCAACACCCCAGCGCCCCAAAGCCCACGCGCCCCATCGAGACCGACAATGGCCCAAGCTCACGCAGCAAAATGGCGTTGAACATGAAGGACATGCCCCAGCCGATGCCAAGGACGCAGATCACCAGCCAGTATTTCAGTGGCATCGTCACGCCCCCCCTGCAAGTTTCGGCGCAGCATGGCGTGGGCTCGGAAATTGTCAAACAGCTTCCTGCATATTAGGAAGGAGCCATGTCCAGCGATCTCGACACAGTATTCGCGGCCCTTGCCGACCCCACGCGCCGCGCCATCCTGGCGATGCTGCTTGAGGATGACATGGCCGTCACTGATGTGGCTGAACCATTCGAGATGTCGCTAGCGGCGATCTCGAAACATCTGGTCATTCTGACCAAGGCCGGGCTGATTTCTCAGGAGAAGCGGGGCCGGGTGAAATGGTGCAAGCTGGAGCCCGACGCCCTGAGACAGGCTTCAGTTTGGATGCAGGGATTCGGACAATTTGAACCGGTGAATCTGGACGCCTTTGAACGCTTTCTGGAAACAGAAAACCTTGGGGAACAAGAAGGCAAACAATCCTAGCCTTCGCGACTGCGGGATCGATGCGTCACTTGCCCTTCCTCTTCAGGCTTCAGCAGCATCAGCAACGCGATCACAGTCAATGCAACTCCGATCAGGATCATCCCGGTTGGGGCACCGTTTCCAAGTGCGATTTCCCACAGGATGACCCAGCTGGGTGTCAGATAGGTATAGGCCATGACTTTCGCCGATGGCAGATAGAGCGTTGCGTATTGAAGCAGCACGAAAGTAGCGGCACTTGCAAAAATCGCCACGTAGAACAGCCCGATCCAGACTATCGGCGGAAGGTTCATCCAATCGGTCGCACGAATGTCCGACCACCCGAACACCAAAAGAACTGCACATCCAGCCAATAGCATTCCGAACGTAAATACCACTGCCGGTTCTCCACGATTCAGTTTGCGTACCATAGGGGTGTAGATCGCATGCGCGACGCACCCCCAGAAATAGATGATCTCACCTTGACCGATCTCAAACGCGTGAAAGGCTTGCCAGTCCGCGCGGAAAATCACCCAGAGAGCCCCTACTGCCCCAACCAACAATGCCATGGCCATGTGAGAGGTCGTGACCTGGCGCAACAACATCCATCCGGCAATGGCAGATAGTATAGGCGTCAGAGTGAAGACGGCTGCGGCACTGACTGGCGGTGCAGTTTTCAGACCATAGAACATCAGCACAAAGTAGGTTGCGAACAGCCCGCCGAGCACGAGATAGCGCCAGGGCGCTTTGGCCGCACTGCGCGGTATGCCAGTGGTGACCAGCGCAGCGACACCAATCACGACGGCAGCAATCGCAAACCGCGCAGCGTTTAGCGCGGCAGGTGCAATCTCATTGGCGATCATTGAGCCAAGCGAAAAACTGCCCGCGACAAGTGCAGAAAAAGCCAACATGGCCAGATGGCCACGGGCCTGAGAACTCATGGCAGCCAATCCTTGGCCTGCTCTTTCAGGAACGTCAGGAACGCCTGGACCTTTGTTGTGCGGTGCAGATCGACATGTGTCACCAACCACAGTTTGCCTGACCATTCGGGCAACGGATCCATGACCTCTTCCAATTCCGGATGACGTGCGGCTTCCCAACGCGCCATAAATCCTATGCCGGCCCCGGCCCGAACCGCTTCAGCGCCAGTGAAATTGTTCGAGCAGCGGAAAGTGATCGCCTCGGCAGGTGCATTGGTGCGCAGCCACTGGGAAAATGGCGCACGGCTGTTTTCATCGTCATTGCCGACAAAGGCGTGGTTGGCAAAATCCTCGATGCCGGATGGTTTTCCGCGACGGTCAATGTAGCCCTTGCTGGCATAGAGGCCCACCTCCTGCGAGACGAAGGGCTGCACAACATTATCAGGCTGATCCGGCGCAGCACCGGCGCGGATTGCTACATGCGCCTCACCATATTCCAGCCTGAACAACCGATCTCCGGTCAGATAACGCACGATGAGCTCGGGATGGGTTTTCTGAAACTCGCTGAGTGTAGGCACGACTAATGGTGCCAACGATGCCAGTGATGTGACCACCAACTCTCCCGAGACATCGTCCCCCCGTCCCTTCATTCGGCCGACAAGCTGATTGAACTGATCCTCGGTTGCCTGCGCAACACGCAACAGATCCTCACCCGCTTCGGTTGGGGTGTATCCGCGGGCGTGGCGCTGGAATAGCTTGACGCCTAAACGGGCCTCGATCGCGTCGATATGACGAATGACAGTGGCATGGTGCACACCCAATACTTCGGCCGCGCCACTAACAGTCCCCATCCGGGCCACCTGATAGGCGGTTCTTACCTCATCCCAGTTATCCATGATCACCACAGCTGTGCAATTTCCAACAACTGATGTTGATATATCCGAGTTTTGTTCATCTACACAACATTCATATTGGAGGCAGAAGCAAAATCCCCGAACAAAGGACCTCGAGAAATGACCAAAACCATCCTGCACATTGATGCATCCGCCCGCCGCACCGGCTCTGCAACGCGTGATCTCTCTGACCGCGTTGTCAAACATCTGGGTGCCAGCCGCATTATCCGCCGCGATCTGGCGACACCCTTGCCACTGCTGACCGAAGACTGGATCGCGGCAAACTTTACGCCTGCGGACCAGCGTGATCCGCTGCAACGGGATCAATTGGCCCTGTCGGATGAACTGGTTCAGGAACTGCAGGAGGCTGACACCATCGTAATCGGCCTGCCGATCTACAATTTTTCGGTGCCTGCCGCATTCAAGGCGTGGATTGACCTTGTTGCCCGCGTCGGCCTGACCTTCAGCTACACCGAAAACGGCCCCAAAGGATTGCTTGAAGGCAAGCGGGCAGTTCTGGCAATTGCCTCGGGCGGAACGGCCGTAGGGTCCGAAATTGACTATGCATCCGGTTACGCACGCCACGTGCTGGGCTTCATCGGAATTACCAATGTAGACGTCGTTGCGGCCGATCAAATGGCAATGGACCCTGAAAACACCCTCAGCAATGCGCAAAAAGCAGTCGCAGAACTGGCCGCCTGATCCCCCTCTGGCCATATGCTGACAAAACGTCCAATCTGCGCGGAAATCTATCTGAGCAGATTGGACGGATCTCATGAAAAAGATCGGAATTCTGGGTGGTGTCGGTTGGGCATCGACAGTCGACTATTACAGAGCCATTGCTGAGGGAGCGAGCAGGCACTATTCCGAGCGCGGCCACGGATCACCGCTTCCTATCCCTCCGATGGCAATCGAATCCGTTGTGCAGGCGCATACTCGTGCACTGCGAGGCACAGCAGGCGATGAAGACAGCTGGGCTGAATTCGATGCTGTTTTCCGAGAGGCGCTTCTGAATCTGGAACGCGCAGGCTGCGACTTTGCAATCATCGCATCGAACACGCCGCATGCCCGCCTGCATGCGATCAGGCGTGGGGTTACCATGCCGATCCTCAGCATTTTCGATGCAACCGCAGAGGCAACTGCTGAAACAGGAGCTGAAAAGGCACTGGTTCTCGGAACCACAGTTACGATGCAGGCCAGCAACTATGCGGAGCGACTTGCGGTAGAGGGCATCTCTGCAAACGAACGCCTACCTGACGATCAGATCGCAGAGATGCAGGCGATGATTGATACTGAGTTCTACGGCGGCGCCTCAAGGAAAGCGCGCCCTCGCTTGCTGGAATTCTGCAAACGTCATGCCAATCCGGGAACCGCCATTCTGTTGGCATGCACTGAATTACCGCTGGCTTTCCCGGATCATCTGGACGACCCGATCTTCGAAGCACAGGGTTTCTTATTCGTGAACCCGTCAGCCGCGCATGTTGCAGCAGCGCTATCCGAAGCTCTGGCGGAGTGAACCTATCACGGCAGCCAGGTCACCTCGCAATTGATACGCTCAAAGAAGGCTGTCAGGTCTTCACGCTTCATTGCAACGGTTCGATCATTGACCAGAGGATGCATATAAATGACGTCGGCTTGCTGAGCGGCAGCATCCATGAAGAAGCGCACGTTGTTTTCAACACCGTTGATCATGGCCAAAGGGCTGACCGCGCCCGGACGGATACCGAGGTTTTGCATCAGTCGATCCGCTGACCCGAACGACAGGTTGCCGATCCCGAGCTCAGCCCCCAGCGCCTTCAGGTCAATCTCGCGGCTCTGTTCCAGCGTGACCAGATAGTTCCGTTTTTTCTTGTCGCGCAGGTAGAAGTTCTTAAGCCGCAGGGCGTTTTCACCCGGCACCATGAACTGATCCTCGACCGCCTTGGAGTCTTCGACCGTGCGCAAAGGGACATGGGTATGCAGAAGATAAGCCAATCCCCATTCATCCAATCGCGCCAACAGCGCGTCAGAGCTGAGCGGCAATGTATCCTGAAAAGCAGATGATGCGTCCATGGGAACCTCCTGTTTGGCGCGCTCATCGCGCAACACGCGGACGAATTCAAGCCACGACAGTGCCAGAATTCAGTGTTAGCGTGCCGCCATGAAAGTGACGCGCAACACACCCGACCAATTGATCCTGTCTAACACGCCCTGGTTTATCGGCATCTCACTGGTCTTTTTCATCCTTGCCTTTGTCGGCGCTGGTCTTTTCATGGCAACCGAAGGTGGCGAGGGCATTCTGTTTGGCCTCTTCTTTGCCGTGTTCGGTGGCGGAATGGGGATCGGCGCTTTCTGCGTCTTTGTGCGCCGCGTTCAGGTCATATTGGACCGCAACAGCAATAACATCTTGATCCGTCGCCAATCGATCTTTGGATATGACACCGTAGAACATGAGCTGTCGAACCTGTCCCATGCCGAGGTGGAAACCACCACCTCGCGCCGCGACAGGACCACGTCCAAGATGCATCGCCCCGTTCTGATCCTGGAAAAAGGCATGAGTGCGGGTCGCCACCCGATTGTCGAAGCTTATGTCAGCGGGCACGGCGCGCAGCGACTGGTGGATGCCGTCAATGCCTGGCTTCCGGCGCGCGAGGTTGACTCTGCCAGCCAATCGGCCTAAATCGCCGCAAACATCCGGAAGCGTCTGATCTTCCGGTCCCTTGAGTCGTTCAGGGATCGCCCCCCACCAGCGAGTTTCGCCCGTGGGGGCGTTTGTGCATTTAACCGGCGCATCCTATCTAGGAGACGCCACCAGATAACCGGCTAAGGAGGCCGAAGGCATGTTTGAAAATTTATCCGAACGCCTCTCTGGCGTCTTTGACCGGCTGACCAAACAGGGTGCTCTGTCCGAAGAAGACGTCAAGACCGCCCTGCGTGAGGTTCGGGTCGCGCTGCTTGAGGCCGACGTCTCGCTTCCGGTTGCCCGCGAATTCGTCAAAAAGGTGCAAGATCAGGCCACCGGTCAGGCAGTCACCAAGTCGGTCACGCCCGGTCAGCAGGTCGTCAAAATCGTGCATGACGCACTGGTCGACGTGCTGCGCGGCGAGGAAGATCCCGGTGCGCTGAAGATCGACAACCCGCCTGCCCCGATCCTGATGGTTGGTCTGCAGGGTTCGGGTAAGACGACAACAACCGGTAAGCTGGCGAAACGCCTGAAAGAGAAAGAGGGCAAAAAGGTCCTGATGGCCTCGCTCGACGTCTATCGCCCCGCGGCGATGGACCAGCTGGCCGTTCTTGGCACGCAGGTTGGCGTCGATACCCTGCCGATCGTTCCCGGCCAGAAACCTGTCGACATCGCCAAACGCGCCAAGCAGCAGGCGACATTGGGCGGCTATGACGTTTATATGCTCGACACCGCGGGTCGTCTGCACATCGACGAAGTGCTGATGGACGAGGTCGAACAGGTTCGCAACGTGGTTGACCCGCGCGAAACCCTGCTGGTGGTCGATGGCCTGACCGGTCAGGTCGCCGTTGAGGTGGCTGAAGAGTTTGACGCCAAGGTCGGCATCTCGGGCGTGGTCCTGACCCGGATGGACGGTGACGGGCGCGGCGGTGCGGCGCTGTCAATGCGTGCGGTCACCGGCAAACCCATCCGCTTTGTCGGTCTGGGCGAGAAGATGGACGCGCTTGAGACCTTCGAGCCGGACCGGATCGCCGGTCGTATTCTGGGCATGGGCGACATCGTTGCCCTGGTCGAAAAAGCTCAGGAAACGATGGAGATCGAACAGACCGAGCGCATGATGAAGCGCATGGTCAAAGGTCAGTTCAACATGAACGACCTGAAGATGCAGCTGGAACAGATGATCCAGATGGGCGGCATGCAGGGCATGATGGGCATGATGCCGGGCATGGGCAAAATGGCTAAGCAGATGGATCAGGCCGGGCTAGACGACAAGATTCTGCGCCAGCAGATCGCCATGATCCAGTCGATGACCAAACGCGAACGCGCCAACCCGCAATTGCTGCAGGCCAGCCGCAAGAAACGTATCGCGGCGGGTTCTGGCATGGAGGTCAGTGACCTCAACAAGCTGCTCAAGATGCACCGGCAGATGTCGGACATGATGAAGAAGATGGGCAAGATGGGCAAAGGCAAGATGCTGAAACAGGCCATGAAAGGCATGTTCGGCAAAGGCGGCCCGTCGCCCGAGGAAATGGCCGCAGGCATGGACCCCAAGGCGCTGGAAGCTGCGGCTAAGGCGATGGGCGGCAAGATGCCCGGTATGCCCGGAATGGGTGGCGGTATGGCCCTGCCCCCGGGCCTGAGCGGGTTCGGAAAGAAAAAGTGACGCCAGCACGCTGCACCCAGCCCCCGTCCGGAAAGGCGGCGATGGCAGCAGCGCAGTTTCGCGCAACCCTGCCGGTCCTTGAGACCCGGCGGCTGGTTCTGCGCGCCCCACAGTTGGAAGACCTGCCGGTTTGGACGACGATTTGCCGAGATAGTTTTGGCGATACCGATCAGGAAGCCTGGACGGAGTTTTCTTACTATACATCCGGCTGGCTTCTGCACGGTCACGGCCTCTTTACGGTTATACTGAAAGGTGACGATCAAGTCGTTGGCTTTGTTATTCTGGGGCTGGAATGGTACGACCACGAGCCCGAGCTTGGATACCTGTTCAGTGCTCAGCATCGCCTGCAGGGATATGCCACCGAAGCCTGCACTGCCGTACGTGACTTTGGCTTTGACCTTCTCGGATCTGGCCGGTTCGTAAGCTACGTATCACAATCCAATGCCCGCTCGAATGCCCTCGCCCAACGGTTGGGGGCGACACGTGACACTGTTGCCGAGCAAGCGTTTGGTGCGGACCAGCATGTCTGGCGCTACAGCGAGGTGCAGGCATGACACTTGCGATGCCGATCCCGACGCTGGAAACCGAGCGACTGATCATGCGGGCACCGCGTGAGGCGGATTTTGAGGCCGAGGCGGAATTCTTTGCCAGCGATGCATCAAAATTCGTAGGTGGCCCGCTGCGTCCGGATGAAACATGGCGCATGGTGGCAACCTTGCTGGGTCATTGGGCCATGCGTGGCTATGGTTTCTGGGGGGTCGAGGAAAAAGACACGGGCATTTATGTGGGCCATGTAGGACTGTGGTGCCCATTTGGCTGGCCCGAACCTGAAATCGGCTGGACGCTGATGAACAACGCAACCGGCAAGGGTTATGCGACCGAGGCTGCGCAGGCCTCCCGAACCTATGCATATGACGCTTTGGGATGGGAAACATCGATCTCCTTGATCGATCCCCAGAACGCGGGCAGCAAGGCTGTGGCGGAACGGCTGGGTGCGCGCTTCGAGAGCATCTATGAACATCCCAAATTCGGCACGATGGAAGTCTGGCGTCACCCGGGACCTGCTGATCTAGTGAACGGCGGGATGGAGGCCTACGCATGATCGACCTCCAGATTCCCACACTCAAAACCGAACGCATGATCTTGCGCGGCCCCGAGGAGCGCGACTTTGAAAATGTCGCCGATTTCTTTGCCGACAAGGATCGAAGCTGGGGTTTTGGCGGCCCGATGAACCGTAATGAGGCTTGGCGCTGGTTCGCCAGCATGATCGGCCATTGGGTTCTGCATGATTATGGGTTCTGGACCGTCGAAACGCACGACGGTCAGCCCGTGGGCTTTGTTGGCATCTGGGGCCCCGAAGGCTGGCCGGAACCGGAACTCGGCTGGGTCATGTTCGCCGGGAGCGAAGGCAAAGGATTTGCTCGCGAAGCCGCGGAAGAGGCCCGCCGCTATGCTTATGAGGTTTTGGGCTTCGATACGTTGAGTTCGAATATCTTCCCTGGCAACGACCGCTCGATCGCTCTGGCTGAACGGCTGGGTGCGCACTACGAGCGCAGCTATCTGAACGTGTCACATGGAACCGAGCTGGTGTACCGCCATCCCGGTCCCGATCAATTGTCGGAGGTGGGCGCATGACGACCTACACCATTCCTTCGATTGAGACAGATCGCCTGATCCTGCGCGCGCCACAGCAGGATGATTTGCCGGGCATGATCAGCTTCTTTGCGACCGAACGCAGCCATATGGTCGGTGGACCGAAGGACGCTCTGGAAAGCTGGAGCTCTTTGACCAACCGGCTGGGACACTGGGCGCTGAAAGGTTATGGCCTGTGGCATTTGACCGAGAAAGCCAGCGACACCTTCGTTGGTTGGGTTGGCATTATAGATGCGCCCGGCTGGGATGAACCTGAACTGGGCTGGACGCTGCTGCACGAAGCTGAGGGTAAAGGACTGGCCTTTGAGGCGGTGCTGGCAGCGCGCGATCACGTAGCACGCCATCAGGGCCTGAACGGTGTAATCAGCTATATCGCGCACGCCAACGACCGCTCCCGGGCGCTGGCAGAACGTCTTGGTGCCAGATACGAACGCGAAGGCGAATTGCTTGGCAAACGCGCTGAAATCTGGCGCCACCCCAAGATCGACCTCTCCGAACCTGCATTGAGCACCGAAAGGACTAGCCAATGAACAACCCTGTGACGCGTGCGGCTACGCTGCTGAAAGAGCATCGCGAAAGCATCGATCGGCTGGACGCGATCCTCGTCTATACGCTGGCCGAGCGGTTCAAGCACACGCAGGCCGTTGGCAAGCTCAAGGCCGAACACGACCTTCCCCCGTCCGATCCCTCGCGCGAAGCAGCGCAGATCGCACGGTTAGAAGACCTGGCGAAAACGGCGGATCTGGACCCCGACTTTGCCAAGGCTGTCCTGAATTTCATCATTCAGGAAGTCATCCGACACCACAAGAAACACCAGAAATAACCGGATCTGCTCCGGTCTACTAAAACGACACGCCCCCGGCGTGATGCCATTCAAAGGAGATACCACCATGGCAATGAAAATTCGTCTCGCCCGCGGCGGCTCGAAAAAACGTCCCTTCTACCGCATCGTGGCTGCTGACAGCCGCATGCCCCGCGATGGTCGTTTCATCGAGAAGCTGGGCACCTACAACCCGCTGCTGCCGAAAGACAGCGAAGAGCGCGTAAAAATGAACATGGAGCGCATCCAGTACTGGCTGGACCAGGGCGCGCAGCCGACTGACCGTATCGCACGTATGCTGGAAGCTGCAGGCGCACGCGACAAGGCCGAACGCAACAACCCGAACAAGGGTACCCCGGGCAAGAAAGCTCAGGAGCGCGCAGAAGAGAAAGCCGCGAAGGCAGCTGAAGCTGCTGAGGCCGCTGCTGCTCCGGCTGAAGAAGCTGCTGCTGAAGAATAAGCAAGGCGGGCGCGTGCAGGATCAGACATTCACTGACGAATTCCGCACGCAGTTCGAACTGTTGATGCGGCTCCGGCGCGATGTGCGTCGGTTTCGCACCGACCCTGTGGACGAGGCAGTGCTGATGCGCTGCCTCGACACATTTCGACTGGCCCCTTCGGTTGGGCTGAGCGAACCTTGGCGCGTCATTCGCGTCGAAAGCGCGGCGGCACGGGCCGCAGCGCTGGAGAATTTCCAAAACGCCAATGAACAGGCCCTTGCAGGCTATTCGGGTGACAAAGCGCTGAAGTACAGCCGCCTGAAACTGTCCGGCATGCAGGAAGCGCCCGTTCAACTGGCCGTTTTTTCCGACGAGTCGACCAACAAAGGACTGGGGTTGGGCGCGGGCACAATGCCCGAGATGCGTCGCTATTCCGTCGTCGCCGCGATCACCTTGTTCTGGCTCGCCTTGCGGGCAGAAGGGTTGGGTCTGGGGTGGGTCTCGATCCTTGATCCCGAACGAATGAAGCGTGACCTGAACGTGCCTGACGATTGGTCTCTGGTCGGCTATTACTGTGTAGGCTGGCCGGAAGAAATGTCAGAACGGCCCGAACTTGAACGCGCTGGCTGGGAACAGCGCAGCGCCCGATTGCATCTCGAAACGCGGTAAAGGCAGATGTTTGGACTGATACGACTTCCCATCCTGCTGCTGATCGCATTTATTGTGGGCGTGTTCTTTGAACGCAGCAACCAACGCGAGGCCTGTGCCGAACGTGGTGTTTGGCAGAACGGACTATGTGTAGCATCGGAAGCGCCCAATGACTGATCTGATCTGTGTCGGAAGTATTGCCGGCTCTTACGGGGTGCGCGGCGAAGTACGGCTCAAAAGCTATTGCGCCGTTCCTGAAGATATCGAAACCTACTCGCCTCTGACCGACGAGAACGGTGCGGAACGGTATCCTCTGGTCCTGACACGTGCGATCAAGAATGGTTTCGCCGCCCGTTTGGGGGGAATTGAGACCAAAGAGCAAGCCGATGCTATCAAAGGTCTGCGTCTGTTTGCGTACCGGGATCAGTTACCCTCGCTACCGGATGACGAATTCTATCATACTGACCTCATTGGGCTGGAAGTTTATGATACCGGAGGTGCCCTGTTAGGGCGTGTAAAATCGGTACAGAACCACGGTGCAGCCGATCTGTTGGAAGTTCACGGGTCAGGCTTGAAAGCCACGGTATTGTTGCCGTTTACACTAGCAAACGTGCCTACAGTTGATCTGGAGCGAGGCCGTGTTGTCGCCGATCCGCCCGATGGTTTGTTTTGATGCGGCGGGTTTTCCTGCATTTAGGCCTGCACAAAACCGGCGTCACGGCCGCGCAATCGTTCCTCTTCGAAAATCGCGAGTTGATCTGGCCTCACTACGCATTGGTCTTGCCATACAAAACCAGAAAAACTGGTCTGGCCGATGCCGCAACCCGGCATTCTCTGTATGGTACTGCACGCACCTTGGCCGATTTCGGCAATCAGATGCGCGACTTCCTTGAGGCCACAAACTTTGGCACCAAACGCGGTCTTATTCTAAGCGAAGAAAACTTCTCGGGCCTGCGCCCCAGCCGCAACGTCGCGGTTGGCTATGAAGCCGCACCCGATATTGCCGCCTGCCTGGTTGACACAATTCGTAATCGGTTCGCAGGCGAAGAACTCGATATTACTATCTATCTGTCGCTGAGGCAGCGCGGAAGCTGGCTTCGCAGCCTCTGGGCGCACGACCTACAACGCTTGCGCCTTGTTCAGGACTTCGAAACCTACCGATCGCATCTTGACGCCTTGCCTTCACTTCAGACCACCGCTGAAGCCATTCAGGAGCGGTTACCATCGATCGATGTTCAAACCGAATGGCTTGAAGAACTGGAGGATAAAGAGTACGGCCCCGGCAGCCCATTCGCGGAATTTCTGGGCCTGCGCCTCAGTAAAGCGTCCCAACTGATTGGCCCAACCCGCGCCAATCCTCACCTAACTGAAAACACCCTTGCCGGGATGTTGCAACTAAATCGTTCCGGACTGGACGATACGGAGCTTGTCAGACAGAAAGCCGATCTCATCCAATCCGCTCAAAATAGCCTGACTGCCACGACATGACTGACAAACCCAGCAAATCCCATGGCCGCAAGGCTATCCGGCCGACCCTGAAACCGCGCGAGCTGATGACACCAACGCCGGATCTTCATGGTGTATGGAAGGCAAAAATAATTACGCTGTTTCCATCGGCGTTCCCCGGCGTGCTCGGCGAAAGCCTAACGGGCAAAGCGCTGCAGGAAGGGTTGTGGCAGCTGGAAACCACTGATCTGAGACAGTTTGGTGTCGGCAAGCACCGCAACGTGGATGACACTCCAGCAGGCGGCGGTGCGGGTATGGTTTTGCGTGCCGATGTTCTTGGCGAAGCCATCGAGCACACCATGACGGGTATTCGTGGCAACTGGCCCCTGATCTATCTCAGCCCACGTGGTCGCCGAATGGATCAGCGCATGATGCAAAATCTGGCGCGGTGTGATGGTATGACACTGTTATGTGGACGGTTTGAAGGCGTCGATGAACGAGTGTTGGAACATTACGGCGTTCAAGAAGTATCGCTGGGCGATTTTGTCATGACCGGCGGTGAGATTGCGGCGCAGGCGCTGATAGATGCTACCGTTAGATTGATCCCCGGAGTTCTTGGAAATCAGGCTTCGACCGAAGAAGAGAGCTTTTCATCGGGGCTGCTGGAGCATCCTCAATACACGCGCCCTGCGGAATGGAAAGGTCGACCGATTCCCGAGGTGCTGATGTCCGGCCATCACGGCCGCATTGCTGAGTGGCGCCATAAAATGGCAGAAAACATCACGCGTGAAAGACGGCCCGACGTGTGGGATAGCTACCTGAAATCACACGACGAAAACTCCGATTGATATCCCGACTGTGGCGCACAGGACGCAGGGTTGAGTTTTGACAAATTGCGATTTGCGGTTGTTTTAGTCTCAATATACTCACGCATAAAGATGCTGAAAAAAGCAATTGCAGAATAAATCGATTCGGGCTGCTTAATGAAAAAGTTACTAATTCTGTCGCTGCTGGCCGCTTCGGCCTGCACCACAAAACCACTTGAGCGTTATATCCCTACACAGGATGGCCATAACCTGCACTCAGCGCGCTCTGCTATGGAGTCGTGTATTGGTGAGTCGCCGGAAGGTGGAAATGCCGCCGTGGTCGGGGGCTACATGACCAGCATTCTCATAGCTGGCGTTGTGATAGGCCCGCTTGTGACGATCCCGGCTGAGGATAGTCTGCGAGCGCAGGGAGAAATCGATCAGGTACATCGGTGCCTAGCCGAGCGTGGTTTCAAACGTCGCGAACTAAATGAGGGTGAAGTATTCTGGCTGAATAATTCCTTTGGCGACGAGCGCGAACGCCGACTGGGCCACCTGATTGGTGGTGGCACCATCGAGACCTACGGTACTTAACTGCCTCAGTAGTAGTTGCCGGCCTTCCAAAGGGCCCATATCTCCGGCGTGCCGTTGAAGGTGTTGATATCCACCTTGCCCTGCACGCCGGGCACAAGCCCGGTCCCGGTATACTGCCAGAAACGCCAGATCGCATTCGGGTAAACCTGTCGCGGATGCCCGGCGACCGATCGGAGCCAGAAGTCGGTTTTTGGTAAGCGCCCGATATCGGTGTCTTCGTAGAAATCCACGGTGGTGTAAACAATGGGCCTGCGGCCGTAGTGCCGTTCCAGAATGTTCAGGAATTTCTGCGCCTCGGAGCGGATGGTCTTGCCATCAGGGCGCAAAGTACAGGTTTTGGAATGTGGGGTCCATTCCATATCAAGCACATGCGGCAGGTCCGCGCCCTTGGGTACGTTTTCAATAAACCAACGAGCCTGCTCTGCAGCCGGGCGGCAGAAATAATAATAGTGATATGCGCCCCAGGGTACATTCGCCGCCTGCGCTCCCTTGCGATGATCCTCAAACAAAGGATCCGCAAAATCACCACCTTCAGTCGCTTTCAAAAACGCGAAACTGACACCCGACGCTTTTGCCGTATGCCAGTCGATCGGACCCTGCCAGCGTGAAACATCAAGGCCATGGATGGGGTAGTGTCCGGGATGGCGGCCCTCCCACTCATGAGGATCAGCATCACCGAATTTGGGATAGATTACAGCGGGCGCTTTGGCATCGGCAGTCGGTGTAGGCTCTATGGCCTGAGGCTGCGGGCCACGCCGGCCGCATGACATAAGCACAGCACCCATGAGTGCCAGCAAGATTGCAATGCGCATCACTGTTCCTGTCTCAAATTTCTGCTCGTATTATTGACCACAGAATGCCAAATCCACGCATCAAGGCAACGGTGCATTTGTGCGGGCGGCGAAAACCCACCGTCAAAAGAGTCAGCTATCTTGAGAAAACATGCGTCAAAGGGCTTGATCACTGACCCCAAAGCTCTTAAAGCACCGCAATCCGGTGTCGCGACATGCGACTCCGGTGTTTTGGTTTGCATCATGTCGTGACGCCCGGCTTTCTTCGGCCACGGCGCGGCAAGACGAACCAGACATAAGGAACATTCGATCTGATCTCTGGCGGGCTGTACGCAGGACCCGGTGAAGACCAAGAGCTCTCAGGCCGTGCTTAACTTCGTGGACCAACCACGAGCAGATAGGAGTAACTGCGATGGACCTGATCGCACAGCTTGAGGCGGAACAGATTGCCGCCCTGGGGAAAGACATCCCCGATTTCAAAGCCGGTGACACCATCCGTGTCGGCTTTAAAGTGACCGAAGGCTCGCGCACCCGTGTGCAGAACTACGAAGGCGTCTGCATCGCGCGCAAAAACGGCGACGGCATTGCCGGTTCGTTCACCGTTCGCAAGATTTCGTTTGGCGAAGGCGTGGAGCGTGTGTTCCCGCTGCATTCGACCAACATCGACAGCATCACCGTTGTCCGCCGTGGCCGCGTTCGTCGCGCCAAACTGTACTATCTGCGCTCTCGCCGTGGTAAGTCCGCGCGTATCGCAGAAGTCACCAACTACAAGCCCAAGGCTGGCGCCGAGGCGTAAGGAGCGGAAAGATGAAAAAAGACATCCATCCCGATTATCACTTCATCAACGTCAAAATGACCGATGGCTCCGTAGTACAGATGAAATCCACCTGGGGCGCCGAAGGCGATCAGCTGGCTCTGGAAATCGACCCCTCCTCGCACCCTGCGTGGACCGGTGGTTCGTCGCGCCTGATGGACGCCGGCGGCCGAGTGTCGAAGTTCAAGAAGAAATACGAAGGTCTGGGCTTCTAAACCCCAACCTGATTGTTCTCAGAAAAGGCCGTCCCGAAAGGACGGCCTTTTTTTGTGAAAACCAACATCATGCGGTGGTGATCAAATCCGTGGGCTAGATGTCACAAATTCCCAGCACGATTTGGCGTATAAATCAGCAGCCTGTGATGCAACTTCTGCATCTGCAGGGTGAAAGGTTTGGACACGCCGTGATCTGCCATGACACCGACCAGCCACTCATACCTCTGCGGCTCGGGCACTGCCAAATTACATCCTTCGCGGATGCGACATACCGGAGGGAAAGTGGTTCGGATGTTTGTTCTGGCCCAAACTGGCTTTCGGTCACAGAAAACCTCCAGATACCCAAAGTCATCGTTGCGCAGCCGGATTCGCATCTCGACCCTGTGCCATGCGCCCAGGTCTTTCGCGGCAATACACGTGCGCCCAAACACGGTTACGCCTCGTTTCGCATCAAGCTGCACCGAAGTGATCTTGGTTGAAGGGCTCCCTACTCGATAAAGTTGCGATACATCTACGACCTCCGAAGGCAACATGTTGCCCACAACCCGCACGTCAAAACCGAAGAGTCTGATCTGACCAGTCCGCCAATCCTCGCCAGCTCTTAGAGCCGACTGCCTCTCGCCTCGCTTCAGGCGAAACGTAATAACCGGATCAGAGATGACGGGCGATTGATCGGATTCCGGATGTATCGCCTCCGGAGTTTTCACCCAATCATAGAGCTCGCTCTGAATTGGATAAACAGGTCCGCTGTCGCCGCACGCCGCGAACAGAAAGGTCATCGCCAAAAGCAGACGCCCCCTCATTCTGCAGCAGTGACACGGCCTCGGCGCTGGTACAGAGGAAAGGGAACCATGCGCCCGTTCTCTTCGTCGTAGAGTTTCCATCGCAGACAGCCGAGGCCTTGCCAGAAACCGATCTTCCGGGAATGCAGCAGCCCCTCAGCCTCAAGCTCAGCGTGAGCAGTGCCGAGCTTGTAGCCTGGAATCTTGGCGTTCAGGTGATGCAGGTCATGATAACCAATATTCATAGTTACCCAATCAAACAGCCTGCCCCAGTCCAGAACCGCGCTGCCCTCAAGAGCCGCTGTTTTGAACGTCAACTCAGGGCGTCTACCCCAGTAGATTTCCTCAAAATTGTGGACAACATAGGGGATCAATGCACCGAAGACGCTTGCCAAATAGAAGGACGCGGCCCAGAACGCTATGCCGCCCCATCCTGAGAGCCACCAGATGAGCACCAAGTAGCCACCAAGCAACAGGTTGTGCAGGATCAGATCCCCTACTCCGGTTTTGAACCCGTAGAGGGGCATGCGTCGCAAGACGCCATACAGCACAAACGGACCGATCAGGATCAGCAGGACCGGACTTCGATAGATGCGATACTGAAGTCGTTTCCAGGCAGGGGCGGATTGCCACTCTGTCAGTGTCATAGTGAATATCTCGAATGTATCGCGCCTTTCGAGGTCACTCACATACGTGTGGTGCTGCCCGTGAATATAGCGCGTGGCGCGATAAGGCGTCATCGCGATTGGCGACAACAGTGTACCCACCCGATCGTTCAGATTTCGAGAGGTAAAGAAGGACCTGTGCAGGCAATCGTGCTGGATCATGTAGATCCGCAGTCCCATAGCGGCTGCGACAACCACAGCTGGCACCATAAGCCACCAATTTCCAATACTCGACAACCCGGCTACCATCGCACCGGCATAAAGTGTGAGACTAACTATCAACTCCCACCACGCACGACGGTCATCGGACCGCGCAAAACGGCGTGATGCGGCATAAACTTCACGTTCAAAACTCACTACATTCGTCTCCACGCAACCTGGATACGATCCTGAATTCTAGTCACACGTCAGACTTGCGGTCAAGCTTAGGGAAAATACACATTAATATTTTGTTTATACAAAACAGCTTCCTACCTAACGTTTGGCGGATTGACAGGTCGACTGGAGCAGCACTTCCTCAGGTCTCGCAAAGCCCTCAGATCCAGTAGGATAACGCCAATGGCAGAGTCACAATGGTTGCTATGGTCGATACCAAAATGAACCCGGCCACGTCCGGCCCGTATTCCGGTACATGCTGGTCAATGAACAGATAGGTTGCCACCGAGGATGGCATCAAACAGCACAGGATCAGCGCACCCCGCTCGGCACCCGTAAACCCGAAAATCCAGACCAACGTACTGGCGATCGCGACCGCCATAACCAGATGCAAAGCCGTCAGCAGCATCGCTACACCAAGACCTTTGATCCGCAACGTGGCCAATGTGTGACCCAGTGTCAGAAGCATCAGGGGGATCGACAAGCCACCCAGTATATCAAAGGACTTCAGCACCGGCTGCGGCAGACTGTACCCCGTGGACATAAGGCCCAGCGCGATGATCACGGAATAGATAATCGGGGAGGTGACGAGCTTTTTGGGCGAAAACTCTCCAGCCGGTATCCACTTTCCAACAGTGAAAATGCTGATTAACACCACCACAACAAAGGCCATAGTATAGGCCATACCGGTATCGCCCAGCGCCAGTAACGTAATGGGCAGACCAATATTACCCACATTACCGTGCATCAACGGCGTCAGAAAGGCGCGAACCGGTAGCCGCAGTATCTTGAGGGTCGCAAACCCCAGTACCCCAAAGGCTGCAATAGCCAGCGCTGCCGCCGCCATCATATCGAGGAAGGTACTGATTTCGAGCTTAGTCGCGGACAGATGTGAGATGATAAGCGTTGGATACCCGACCCTGGATACGATGCCACCCACAACCTTGTTGTCAAAGGGTGCCTTAAGCAGGGCCAGGCTATAACCGGCTCCTGCGCAAATCAGCACCGGAAGAACCACGTTCAACACGTTCAGAAACAGGTGATCCAACCCCGGCCCTCCCCGCCGAAACCCCAATCCTGACAGTGAATCAGGCCAAGGCCGTTGGCAAGCGTGGGGTGCAAGCCACGATCATTGCGAGATTTTCCAAATTAGAGACTGATATTGCGCCACAGAACCGTCTGGGGTTCTTCCCTTCGGCGCCGCCACAACATATAGTGGCCAACAACAACGTGTAGACAAACACGGCGAGACTTGGGAATACAAGCATGGCACATATCATTGTCGTCGGGAACGAAAAAGGTGGCGCAGGCAAATCGACCGTATCGATGCATGTGGCAACGGCACTTGCCCGATTAGGTCATAAGGTCAGCACACTGGATCTTGACCTGCGGCAACGCAGCCTTGGACGGTATTTTGAGAACCGTGTCAATTTCCTGAATGGCGCAGAGGCTCCCCTGCCCAGCCCTCGGCATCACGATCTTCCCGAGATTGACGCCAGTACGCTGAAACCGGGCGAGAACATCTATGATCACCGCCTGTCTGCAGCTGTTGCCGAGCTTGAAAGCGACAGCGACTTCATCCTGATAGACTGTCCGGGCTCTCACACACGCCTCAGCCAGGTAGCACATTCGCTCGCCGATACGCTGATTACGCCGCTGAACGACAGCTTCATCGATTTCGACCTTCTGGCCCGGATCGATTCAAAAGGTGAAAAGATTCTTGGCCCTTCGGTCTATTCCGAGATGGTCTGGAACGCGCGCCAGTTGCGGGCACAGGCCGGCCTAAAACCGATTGATTGGGTGGTGGTACGCAACCGTGTCGGTACGCAGCGTATGGTCAACAAGGAAAAGATGCAGCGCGCGATTGAGATGCTCTCGCAGAGGATTGGCTTCCGCGTCGCCTCGGGCTTTTCGGAGCGAGTGATTTTCCGAGAGCTGTTCCCGCGCGGGCTTACTCTGCTGGACCTCAAGGATATCGGGGTCAAACAGCTGAACATCTCAAACATCGCTGCGCGGCAGGAACTACGCGACATGATGCGCGAAATGAACCTGCCGGGCGTGGAAGTCGATTTCTAAGCCGCAGGCCGGTATATCGTAAACAGCTCTTTGGGCTCAGGTACGCCGCGCAACATGTAGCGGCCGACCGAGATCAGGTTTTGAGCACAGGGCTGCGCTGCACGCGCTACATCGTCAGAAATCAGAATGCGCTGCCCAAGCGACCGATGCATTTCCGCGATACGAGCGGCCTGATTCACTGTGGGACCGATGACCGTAAAGTCCAATCGGTTCTCAGATCCGATATTCCCATACAGAATCTCACCTGCATGCAAAGCCAGTGTGAAGTTCGCAGTCGGCAACCCTTCTGCTTCGCGTCTCTTGTTAAGATCAGCCATACGCTGCTGCAGTACAGCAACCGCGCGCAGGGCTGCGCGGGCGTCAGCATCAATCTCACCCACGTCAAACATGGCCATCAGTCCATCACCCATGAACTTGAGAATGCTGCCATCGCATTCGTGCACAACAGACACCGCAACGTCGAGGTAATCATTCAGCATCTTGATGATCTCGTTTCCCGGCATCTCCTCGGAAAGGCTGGTGAACCCTTCGAGATCAAAGTTCCAGATAACCGCATCTATCTGCTGAAGCGAACCGCGCCGTATTTCACCCGAAAGGACGCGCTTACCGGCGTCGCGTCCCAGATAAACGCGCAGCAGATCGCGAGCCAACTTATCATTTTTCGCAGACTTCAGAGCCAGCCCCAGATGCGGCAGAGCCTCGTGTATTAGGGAAATGTCGCGTTCCTGAAATCCATCAGGGGCGTTGCTGGTCCAGGACATCAGAACCCCATCACCGGTTTTCTGAGTGCCGTTTGCAGGAATGTGTCCGGAAGCTCCATAAGAAACTCCGGTTGCATAGTAGTCTGTCGCGCCGATCTCGCGCAGCTCGTTCAACAATGGATACCGGCTGGGCTCGTTCTGATCTACAAGCCGTTCGCGCAGATCATCCAGATCCTCGTTCAAAATTGCGAATAGAGGGCTGTTGCGCCATACTTCGCTCGGCTCTTCCGTATATTCGAAAGTCGCATACTCACCACCGCGATCCTGGTACCAGCTATAGCCAGTTCCACCATAGACGGGATGCAGTGTCGATTGTGCCGCATGAAACCTCATCAGAGGGATGCCCATTTCGACCAGCCGATTACAATATCCGTCTAAAAGCTCTTCTTGCTCGGCCCCTTCCAACCCGCGCGTGACCAGCCATTCGATCAGATCATTCGCATTCGCGGCAGGGGTCTCCGTCGTTGTCATTTCTTTTTCCTGTGTCTGTCCCAGTGCTTATCTGGGAACACCACCTCGCGATTACCAGTGGTCACTCCATACCTGCGAGACGACGCAACATCATTCTCAGCAGTGCAGCCTCGCCATTGGTGAACTTTGCAGTCAGTCTGGCGTCATATTCCTCAGCGAAACTACGCAGTTCACGATACACGGTTTGCCCGGCGGGTGTTAGCGTCAAGCGCTCGACTCTGCGGTCCCTCTCATCCCGCTCACGCTTGAGATAACGGCGTTGCTCTAGTTTATGGACAGCCCGGCTGATCTTGGTTTTATGTGTTTTTGCCTGAAGGCCAATGTCCTTGGCTGTCAGCTCACCATAATTGCCCAGATGGAACAGGACACGCCATTCGGTGCGCAGCAGTCCGTAGCGATTCTTATAGACGCGCTGAAACTCCAACGCACTCTCTTCAGCGGCCTGATTCAGCAGGAATGGCAGGAAATTCCGCAGATCAAACTCATCTTTTTCGTCATTTTCGTGATGTGTCATGCTTGTTAGTTACAAAATCAACTATTATCCGACAAGCAGTAAACGGAGGAACACACGATGAATCGTCCGACCGACCCGCATCAGATGACCCAGGCCAGCACTCCTGTTGGTACGCATGCCGGATACATGCCCGGCTTTGGCAACGATTTTGAAACCGAAGCTCTGCCCGACGCTTTGCCCCAAGGCATGAACAGCCCTCAGAAGTGCAATTATGGCCTGTATGGCGAGCAACTGAGTGGCACAGCCTTTACCGCAAATCCGCCGGAGCGGACCTGGTGCTATCGCATCCGCCCATCAGTAAAACATTCACATCGCTACGAAAAAATTGATCTTCCATACTGGAAATCAGCACCTTGCGTTGATCCGGATGTCATCAGCCTTGGACAGTATCGATGGGATGCGGTCCCGCATTCTGACGAAGGCCTGAACTGGCTGACGGGCATGCGCACGATGACCACGGCCGGTGACGTTAACACTCAGGTCGGCATGGCGACCCACATCTACCTGGTAACGGAATCGATGGTGGATGATTATTTCTTCTCAGCCGACTCCGAGTTACTGGTCGTGCCACAGGAAGGTCGCCTGCGCTTTGCTACCGAACTGGGCATCATAGATCTGGAGCCCAAAGAGATCGCCATCATCCCGCGCGGACTGCTGTACCGTGTCGAGGTACTCGAGGGCCCGGCCCGCGGCTTTGTCTGCGAGAACTACGGTCAAAAATTCGAACTGCCCGGTCGTGGGCCGATTGGTGCCAACTGTATGGCCAATCCGCGCGATTTCAAGGCCCCAGTCGCAGCGTTTGAGGACCGTGAGGTGCCTTCTACGGTGACGATCAAGTGGTGTGGCCAGTTCCATACGACGAAAATCGGGCACAGCCCTCTGGACGTCGTTGCGTGGCACGGTAATTACGCGCCTTATAAGTATGATCTGCGCACCTATTGCCCGGTCGGCGCGATCCTGTTTGATCACCCGGATCCGTCTATCTTTACCGTCCTGACCGCACCTTCGGGTCAACCCGGCACCGCCAATATCGACTTTGTTCTGTTCCGTGAACGCTGGATGGTGATGGAAGATACATTCCGCCCACCCTGGTATCACAAGAACATTATGTCGGAACTGATGGGCAACATTTATGGACAGTACGATGCCAAACCGCAGGGCTTTGTCCCGGGTGGCATGAGCCTGCACAACATGATGATTCCGCATGGACCGGATAAGGAAGCCTTTGAAAAAGCCTCCAATTCCAATCTGGGTCCGGATAAGCTCGACAACACCATGTCGTTCATGTTCGAAACACGCTTCCCGCAGCATCTGACCGCGTTTGCGGCGAACGAAGCGCCATTGCAGGATGATTACATCGATTGCTGGACCGATATCGACAAAAAGTTCGATGGGACCCCTGGAAGGAAGTAGCGCCCTAAAATGACCCTCGATTCCTGGATCACCTACGTTGCTACGGTATTGCTGTTGATGAGCACTCCGGGCCCCAGCCAGTTGCTGATGTTGTCAAATTCAGCCGCAAATGGATTGGGACGCGGATTGTTCACGGCAGCGGGCGATTTGACTGCGAATTTACTGCAGATGCTGGCGGCGGGCCTCGGCCTTGCCGCTCTCATCGCCGCATCTGGCACGGCGCTGGCAGTGATTAAGTGGCTGGGCGTAGCGTATCTCGTGTTCCTGGGCCTACGGGTGATTTTGAAAGCTGAGAACAAGGCCTCACAAGTGGCCCACCTGAGCAGTCGCAAAACTCTTTGGCTGCAAGGCTTCATCACCTCAGCGGCAAACCCAAAAGCGGTTGTATTCTTCGCAGCTTTGTTTCCGCTGTTCATAGATGCGCAGCAACCGTTCTGGATGCAGTTTGCGGTTCTTTCTGCAACTTACTTAACAATCGACGGCTTGTTTCTGGTGGCCTACGGCGGCAGTGCAAGCTGGTTAGCCAATCGGCTAACGGGGCCCGCCAGACTGTGGCTGGATCGGATCGGTGGCAGCTTCATGATTGTCGCCGCTCTGTTGCTGGGGTTCAAATCCCTTCGTTCGGCTTCCTAGACACGTTACCGCGGGTTGGTTCCCGCGAAAATAGAAGGACAACATATGTCTTTGATGAAATCCTGGGTGACTTCGGCCAATGAGGCAAATCACCCGTTTCCGTTGAACAATCTGCCATACGGTGTTTTCTCGACAGACGGATCGGATCCGCACTGCGGTGTCGCCATCGGTGATATGATCCTGGACGTGACCGCAGCCGAAGATGAAGGCCTCATCGAACTGACTGATGAACCGCTCTTCGACCTGCCATTTTGGAACCCATTGATGGAAGAAGGCCCCGCTGTGTGGGCCGCACTGCGTGAGCGTCTGATTGCCCTGCTCGCGGATGGGACAGAAGAACAAGACAAGGTAGAGCCCCTGCTGGTAGCCCAAGCAGATGCCGAGATGCATATGCCGTTCGCTGTCAGCGAATACACGGATTTCTATGCCGGTCGGAACCATGCCTTCAACGTTGGAACGATGTTCCGTGGTCCGGAAAATGCGCTGCCTCCGAACTGGCTGCACATCCCGATCGGTTACAACGGTCGCGCCTCGTCGGTCGTCGTTTCAGGCACAGATGTGCGCCGCCCGTGGGGGCAATTGAAATCCCCCGACCACGACAAGCCGGCATTCCTGCCCTGCCGCCGGTTCGACATCGAACTGGAAATGGGTGCGATTGTCGGCACCCCGTCCGAAGGCCCAATTTCAGTGCAGGAAGCGGATGATCACATCTTTGGCTATGTCCTGCTCAACGATTGGTCTGCCCGGGACATACAAGCGTGGGAATATCAACCACTTGGCCCGTTCCAGGCCAAGGCAACTGCAACATCGATCAGCCCATGGATAGTGACCAAAGCGGCGCTGGAGCCTTTCCGCTGCGACACGCCCGAGCGCGAGTTCGAACTGCTGGACCATCTGAAAGACTGCGGCCCGATGCTTTATGACATCGACCTTCAGGTCACGATGGCACCAGAGGGCAAAGCAGAAACCACCATCGCAGAAACCAACTACAAAGAGATGTACTACTCTGCCGCTCAGCAGCTGGCACATCACTCGACATCGGGCTGCCCGATGAACGTTGGCGATTTGCTGGGCTCAGGTACGATCTCGGGCGCAACCAAGCCTGAACGCGGCTCGCTGCTGGAGCTTAGCTGGGGCGGAAAGGAACCGCTGACGCTGGACACCGGTGAGACCCGTAATTTCATCGAAGATGGTGACACATTGACCCTGAAAGGTGCCGCCAAAGGGGATGGCTACACCATCGGCTTTGGCGACTGTGTCGGAACCGTCCTACCTGCCCTTGCAAACCCCTACGCACGATAAGGAAACCATCATGGCAAAAGCTTTCGCGTCCCAGGGGGACATGTCGGAAAAGAAAATCTCATTCACCGAAGTGGGTGATGGCCTGTATGCCTTCACCGCCGAGGGTGATCCGAACTCGGGCGTTATCATCGGCGATGACAGTGTGATGATTGTTGAGGCACAGGCGACTCCGCGTCTGGCGAACAAGGTTATCGAATGCGTGCGCTCGGTCACCGACAAACCTATCACCCATGTCGCGTTGACCCACTACCACGCGGTCCGTGTACTGGGTGCCAGTGCCTTTGGCGCGCAGCAGATCCTGATGTCGGACATGACCCGCGCCATGGTCGTCGAACGCGGCAAGGAAGACTGGGACAGCGAATTCCAGCGTTTCCCGCGCCTATTCGAAGGGCATGAAAGCATCCCGGGTCTGACATGGCCCACCACCACGTTCAGCGACACGATGACCGTCTATCTGGGCAACCGCCGGGTCGATCTGATGCATTTGGGCCGCGCCCACACCGCTGGAGACATTGTGATCCACGTGCCCGATCAGAACGTGATGTTCACCGGTGACATCGTTGAGTATCACTCGGCCTGCTATTGCGGTGACGGTCACTTCAGTGACTGGGGTGACACGCTGGACGAGATCAAATGGTTCGACGTCGATGCCATCGCACCGGGCCGGGGCGATGCGCTGGTTGGCAAGGACATGGTCAATGCAGCCATCGAAAACACACGCGACTTTGTCGAAAGCACCTATCGCCCGGCGGCGAAAGTAGCGGCACGTGGCGGTTCTCTGAAAGAAGCATGGGATGCGGTGCGGGCCGAATGTGACCCGAAATTTGCTGAATATGCGATTTACGAACACTGCCTGCCATTCAACGTTGCCCGAGCATACGACGAGGCTCGTGGCATAGACACGCCCCGTATCTGGACAGCCCAGCGCGATCTGGAGATGTGGGAAGCTCTGCAGGGTTAAGGAAATGCGGGCGGCTTTGATCCAGATCGTGTCGCCCGACAAGAATCGATGAGACCATTCGTCATGACCTCCGGCAATCCTCTGCCGGAGCACCAGATTTGTGTGCCGCAAGCGCACGAGCATTGGGGGGAGAGCCCATGAACAAGATTTTTGAAATTCCACTCTACGCCTACACGCGCAGCCCGGATCAGGACGCACCGGCTCCGGTTCGTCACAAGGTTATCGTGATTGGAGCAGGACCGATCGGCCTGGCCGCCGCAATCGATCTGGCCCAGCAAGGTATCGAGGTCGTGGTTCTGGATGACAATGACAAGGTCAGCTTTGGCAGCCGTGCCATTTGCTTTGCCAAGCGCACGCTCGAAATCGCTGATCGGTTGGGGGGCGGCCGCCCGATGGTCGATAAGGGGGTCCAATGGAACGTTGGCAAGGTCTTTTTTGACGAGCGGCAGGTCTATGAATTCAACCTGTTGCCCGAGGAAGGGCATGCCAACCCCGCCTTTATCAATCTTCAGCAATACTATTTTGAACAGTTCATGGTGGACCGTGTCCGCGAACTGCAGGAACAAGGCGCGCCCATCGAGATTCGTGGTCGCAACAAGGTCGAAGCGATCGGAACCCATGACGATCACGTCAAGCTGGAGGTCGAGACCCCTGAAGGTTCCTACACTGTCGAGGCAGACTGGCTGATTGCCTGCGACGGTGCAGGATCGCCCACGCGTCGGATGCTGGGTCTCGACTTTGTCGGGCGCGTATTCGAGGACAATTTCCTGATCGCCGATGTGATCATGGATGCCGACTTTCCGACCGAGCGCTGGTTCTGGTTCGATCCGCCCTTCAACAAGGGACAATCTGCGCTGCTACACAAACAGCCCGATGGTGTGTGGCGCATCGACCTGCAACTGGGATGGGATATCGACAAAGAGCGGGAAAAGCGGCCCGAAAACGTGATCCCACGCCTCAAGGCGATGTTGGGCGAAGATGTCCAATTCGAACTGGAATGGGTGTCGATCTACACCTTCCAATGCCGTCGAATGGAAAAGTTCCGCCACAACAGAGTGATCTTTGCGGGCGACAGCGCGCATCAGGTCAGTCCGTTTGGTGCCCGCGGGGCCAATTCCGGAATGCAGGATACTGACAACCTGTGCTGGAAGCTGAAGCTGGTGATTGATGGCAAAGCGCCTGAATCGCTCCTCGACAGCTACGATGTCGAGCGCGTTCATGGCGCGGATGAAAACATCCTCAATTCAACCCGGTCCACCGATTTCATTACGCCGAAATCCCAGATGTCGCGCATCCTGCGGGATGCCGTGCTGGATCTGAGTGAGCATCACGAATTTGCCCGCCCGCTGGTGAATTCGGGTCGTCTGAGCGTTCCCTGCACCTATGACGGATCGCCGCTAAACTCAGCAGATGCACTGGATGGGCCTGCGCGCACCCGACCCGGTTCACCCTGCCCCGATGCGCCACTGGGGAATGAATTCCTGCTGCCGAAGCTGGCTGGTAAATTCACTTTGCTCACAATCGACGCTGACGCCCCGGATGTGATCGAGGAAGACGGTATCGAAGTCACCCGACTGGCCTTGTCGGTCAAAGACGATCCAACACTGGAACTCAAACGCCGTTACCTTGGTGATGCGACCAGTGCTGTCTACCTGATCCGTCCGGATCAACATGTCGCCGCGCGGCGCGACAATTATGAAGACAACGCATTCCGGCACGCCATCCGTCGGGCCAGTGGTAAGGAGTAAGCGCAATGAGTGACCTGATCCTCACCCCGAACATCGATGACGCTGATGATTTCTATGCCGATCTTCTGGCCGCACATGAGGGGCTGGAAAAAGCCGACAGCGACGCCCTGAACGCGCGCCTTGTACTGGTTTTGGCCAATCACATCGGCGACCGGTCTGTTCTGTCTCAGGCAATCAGAGCTGCCACGCTGGCGGACGAATAAGGAGATTGGGATGAGCGATGTCGTCCTCTATGATTATTGGCGGTCATCGGCCAGCTACCGTGTGCGTATCGCACTGAATCTGGCAGGCATCGCTTATCGCTCGGTTGTCGTGGACCTCGTCAAAGGCGAACAAAGGGGGACGGCTCATCGCACACGCAACCCTCAGGGCTTCGTCCCGGTGCTTGAGATTGATGGTCTGCGCCTGACGCAATCGCTGGCAATACTTGACTATCTGGATCAGACGCGCGGATTACAACTTCTCCCGGCAGAACCCGGTCCAAGAGCAGGAGTTCAGGCGCTAGCACATGCTATTGCCGTAGATGTTCATCCGGTTTGCAATCTGTCAGTTGCCAAATACGCGACCGCACTCAGTGGCGGTGCCGAGGGTATGCCGGGCGACTGGATGCGCAACTTCATCCGGCCCGGTCTTCAGGCGTTCGAGGCCATGCTGGGTGAGTTTGACCAAGCCCCTTATTGCACAGGTTCGAACCCCGGATTGGCGGACATCTGCCTGATGCCGCAGATCTACAACGCCCGACGCTGGGAGGTGGACTTGTTCGACATGCCGCGCATTCTTGGCGTTGAAGCAGCCTGTACCGAACACCCTGCATTTGCCGCAGCGCATCCCAACGCGAACGCGCCTTCATAGTTCGACGCACAGAATCTGTGTGCAAACACGGGTACAATTCATCTCTGGCTGACCCTAATTTCGTCGAAACAGACAAAAGAGGTCACGATGCCAGAGATCACAGGTTATCACGCGCATGTCTATTTCGACGCTGAAACGCAATACGCAGCGCAGCAGGTTTGCGAAGAGGCCGCGCGTCTGCTTCCCGTTCAGCTGGGCAGAATGCATGCACACAATGTCGGTCCACATCCACGCTGGAGTTGCCAGCTGGGTTTTGCCGCAGATGCATTCGACAAAGTCATTCCCTGGCTCATGCTGAACCGAAAGGGACTAACTGTATTCACCCATCCAGAAACCGGTGAACATCTTGAGGATCACCGGGATCGAGCCATCTGGATGGGCGAGATGCTGGATCTTGACCTTTCGATCTTTGACAGGCTCGACGCCTAGGTCAGCGCGCGCGCCTGATCACGTAATACGAACTTCTGTATCTTGCCTGTCGAGGTCTTGGGCAGCGCCCCGAACACCACAGTTTTGGGTGCCTTGAAGTGGGCCATGTTGTCCCGGCAAAATGCGATCAGCTCGGCATCCGTCACTTCGGCCCCTGGCTTCAGTTCGACAAAGGCGCAGGGCGTTTCACCCCATTTGTCGTCCGGGCGAGCGACGACCGCAGCCTCCATCACTGATGGGTGCTTGTACAGGATACCTTCAACTTCGACGGACGAGATATTCTCGCCCCCTGAAATGATGATGTCCTTCGACCGGTCCTTCAGTGCGATATAGCCATCGGGATGCATCACGCCCAGATCGCCCGAAGCAAACCAGCCACCGTTGAACGCCTTGTCAGTGGCATCTGGGTTCTTGAGGTATCCTTTCATGACGATGTTACCCTGCATGAAGATCTCACCCATCGTCTCGCCATCCGCGGGAACAGGTTCCATCGTGTCTGGGTCGGCAACCATCAGACCAGACAAAGCGACATACTTTACGCCCTGACGAACCTTCAAAGCTGCGCGATCCTCGGCACCCTTGTCGTTCCATTCGTCTTTCCATGCGCAAACGACCGACGGCCCATAGGTTTCGGTCAGACCATAGACATGGGTCACTTCAACCCCCATGCCTTCCATCGCTTCGATCACAGCGGCTGGCGGTGGTGCGCCAGCAGTCATTACCTTGATCTGGTGATCAAAGTCCTTGAGGTGATCAGGCGCATTGGCCAGCATGTTCAGAACAATGGGTGCTCCGCAGAAATGAGTAACACGCTCTTCGCGGAAGGCCTGATAGATCGGCTCGTCCCGTACGGCCCTCAGACAAACCGACACACCTGCATTCGCAGCCATGGTCCATGGAAAACACCAGCCATTGCAGTGGAACATTGGCAGCGTCCACAGGTAAACCGAATGCTGTGGCATGCCCCAAGTCAGTATGTTCGACGTCGCATTCAGTGCCGCACCGCGATGATGGTAAACCACACCCTTGGGATTACCCGTCGTTCCGGACGTATAGTTGAGCGTGATTGCGTCCCACTCATCCTGCGGCAATGACCAATCGAATTCGGGATCACCTTCCGCCAACAACGCTTCGTAGGTCAGGTCCCCAAGCCGCTCGCCCCCGTCAAAACAGGGGTCTTCGATATCGATGACCAGCAGATCAGGCCGCTCGACCTGTGTCAGAGCCTCTTTGACCACCGATGAAAACTCAGGATCAACAAAAAGGACCTTTGCCTCAGCGTGGTTCAGAATGAAGGCGATGATTGGGGCATCCAATCGCGTGTTGATCGCGTTCAGGACCGCTCCGGCCATCGGTACACCAAAATGGGCCTCATACATCTCGGGAATATTGGCGGCGATGATCGATACAGTATCGCCCTGCCCGACTCCGCGTGAAATCAACGCACTCGCCAGACGGCGGCATCGGTCGTAGGTCTGCGACCATGTATAGTGGCGCGCACCATAAACCACGGATGGGTAGTCCGGATAAACGGCGGCCGTTCGTTCAAGATAGCTAAGCGGTGACAACGGCGTAAAGTTCGCCGGGGTCTTGTCCAGATGGCGCTGATAGATGCTGTCGGATGTCATCCGCCATTCCTCCCAAAATCGTCGGATTGGCGTATTGAGCACAAAGCATCTACCAATACAAACCCGTAAAAATACGAACTGGTAGAAATACTGGAGATAACCTATCAGCGAATCTGGCCCTACTTCGCATCGGCCATTCGCGCTGATCTGCAGCATCACGTTAATACGCGCTGACCGGGCTACTTGATTCCCGCGCGCTGCCTCACTCTTGAAAGGACATGTCATGGACGGCACGTTCAACGAAAACGATCTTTCCCGTGTGGTCGAAGCCGACCGCGCCCATATCTGGCATCACCTGATCCAGCATAAGCCTTTTGAAACCAATGATCCCCGTATCATTGTCGAAGGCAAAGGCATGCGTGTCTGGGACCAGAAAGGCAAAGAGCATCTGGATGCGGTCTCTGGCGGCGTGTGGACGGTAAACGTGGGCTACGGCCGCGAATCCATCTGCAAGGCCGTCTACGACCAGCTGATGAAGCTGTGCTACTTCGCGAATACCGCGGGTTCGATCCCCGGTTCGATCTTTGCAGAAAAGCTGATCGACAAAATGCCGGGCATGAGCCGGGTTTATTACACTAACTCGGGCTCTGAGGCGAACGAGAAGGTGTTCAAGATGGTTCGCCAGATCGCGCACAAGCGCTATGGCGGCAAGAAAACAAAGATCCTGTATCGCGACCGCGACTATCACGGCTCGACCCTGGCGACCATGTCGGCAGGTGGTCAGGACGAGCGTACTGCGCAGTACGGCCCGTTTGCCCCCGACTTCATTCGCGTTCCGCACTGCATGGAGTACCGTAAGCATGAACTGGGCATGGAAGACCTGTCCGGTGAGGCGTTCGGCAAGGCATCCGCAGATGCGATCGAAGAAGTGATCCTGCGCGAAGGCCCTGAAACCGTAGGCGCGCTGTGCCTCGAGCCAGTGACCGCAGGCGGTGGCGTTATCGAAGCGCCCGAAGGGTATTGGGAACGCGTGCAGGAAATCTGCAAGAAGTACGACGTCCTGCTGCACATTGACGAGGTTGTCTGCGGCGTGGGTCGTACCGGCACCTGGTTCGGCTATCAGCAGTACGGCATCAAGCCGGACTTCGTGACCATGGCCAAAGGCGTTGCCTCGGGTTATGCAGCGATCGCTGTGATGGTCACAACCGAAGAAGTCTTCGACATGTTCAAGGACGACGCCTCGGATCCGCTGAACTACTTCCGTGACATCTCGACCTTTGGTGGCTGCACCGCCGGTCCGGCTGCTGCGATTGAGAACATGCGCATCATCGAAGACGAAAACCTGCTGCAGAACTGCACCGACATGGGTGACCGCATGATGGGCAACCTGCAGGCGCTAATGGAAAAGCACAAGGTGATCGGCGACGTCCGCGGCAAGGGCCTGTTCCTGGGCGCTGAGCTGGTAACGGACCGGGCCACCAAGGACCCGATGGACGAGAAACGCGTTCAAGCAGTTGTGGCGGACTGTATGGCGCAGGGCGTCATCATCGGGGCTACCAACCGCTCGATCCCCAGCCGCAACAACACGCTGTGCTTCTCGCCTGCGCTGATTGCAACTGCAGACGACATCGACCAGATCACTGATGCGGTTGATGGCGCTCTGGGGCGTGTATTCGGCTGACGCACGTAAATTACCTCCGCCACCACTCACACCATCAGGCGGAAACCTCGAAACCGGCGCGCCCACCGCGCCGGTTTTTTTGCGTTTGCTCACACGGGTTTGTCAAAAGAACCAACTCAGGTACCCTGCCTCCACCTCATCGCAATGCAGGAGATTTGTCCAATGGTACTAAACTTCTTCCGAAGCCTCGCCGCTTTGGTCATTCTTGCCGTCGCCACCCCATCCAACGCCGACGAAGGCAGCGGCTTTCCACAGATCGTAGGCACCTGGCATGGTACCTATCTGGTCGCCTTCGCCAAATCCAACCCGAACCACGAAAAAGGACTGCTGAAAACCGAGATGGAGCTGGAGATCACCAAGCTGGATGGCAACCTGATCACCGCCACGAACCGATGGCGTCGGATTGGCGATACCGAGTGGATCGTCGAAGAGGCGATGGGCACGTTTAGTTTGGACGACCCTACCCGCTTTGTTCTGGCAGAAGCGGGGATATCAGGAGATGACGTATCGTCCGGAATTTTCAACGGTGTCTATCTGGATGATGTGATCATGGTGACTTACGCCGGTCCGGGAACGGGCGTGGCTTTTGCGGCGCAACTGGTGAAGAAGGACGGCAAAAATTGAGAATTTGATCGGCTTTGATCAGAAAAATTTGTTACTCCCGCCAATTACTTGTGACTTCAAGCCACAGATATTGCCTGTGTTTTCTTCGCTCCCAAGTGTGTTTCAAACTGAAGGAACCACTTGATGAACGATGACGAACCACAGCCAGCCAGATACTATGATGAACATAATATCTGGACCCTGGACCCGACGCCCGCGGACAAGCAAGTCTATGAAGCAATCGCCTCGGATGTCGTCAAATTTGTACAGTTGCTGGACGACAACAAGCCTTTGTTGTCACGGGATGTCTATGCCCGTTTCTTTGCTTCACTTCTGGATCTTTCCAGAGTGTTGGGGGAGTACGAAGATGGGTGGAGCCGGGACTATCAGACCTCTGGTCCCCAGTAGCATTAGCCCGCTTCGCTTTTCTCGCTCCAAGAACAGTGCACCAATCGAGATGAAAAGGGCCGCTCCTTTCGGAGCGGCCCTTTATTCACTGTCTCTCTGAATAGAGGATCAGGCAGCCAGAGCGGCCTGAGCTTTGGCGACGATCGCGCCGAACGCTTCCGGTTCGTGCACGGCCAGGTCCGCCAGAACTTTGCGGTCCACTTCAATACCGGCCAGGTTCAGGCCGTTGATGAAGCGAGAATATGTCAGTGCTTCGTCATGCGAACGGACAGCAGCGTTGATACGCTGGATCCACAGCGCGCGGAAGTTGCGCTTGCGGTTCTTTCGGTCGCGGGTTGCATACTGGTTGGCCTTGTCGACGGCCTGACGGGCAACCTTGAAGGTGCTCTTGCGGCGGCCATAGTAACCTTTGGCGGCCTTGATGACCTTCTTGTGACGGGCGTGAGTTACGGTTCCACCTTTAACGCGGGACATCTCTTAATCTCCTCTTAGCGGTCGTAGGGCATGTAGCCCTTGACGATCTTGGCGTCGGGGGCGGACAGGGTGGTGGTGCCACGGGCGTCGCGGATGAACTTCTTGGTCCGCTTGATCATGCCGTGCCGTTTACCGGCCTGGCCTGCCATGACCTTACCGGTCGCAGTCACCTTGAAGCGCTTCTTGGCGCTCGACTTTGTCTTCATCTTAGGCATTTCCGTCTCCTTTCGGGGTTCGGTTCCAAACGCGACTCGGCATGCCATCTCGGCCGGTCACGCGATCAGAAGCGCCGTTTACGCAAGTTCGGTCATACTGGCAAGGGGTTTTCGACCAGTTTTTGCGCTTTTCAGGCGCTGGTCGGTCACCGGGGCAGCAAGACCACCCCGGTGAAGTCATTTTAGTCCGCAAACTTACGGATTTCTCCGCTCTTAAGCCGCGACGCGTAGGAAGCCAACTCCTGGCGCACCACTTTCATCAGGAAGTAGAGCGCAAAGACGTTCACAACCGCCATCGCAAAGATTGCTGCATCCGAGAAGTCAATGACCGGACCCAGATTGGCCGCTGCACCGATCACCACAAAAATGCAGAAGATGATCTTGAACACCAGTTCCTTGGTGTGACCTTCACCAAACAGATAGGTCCAGGCTTTGAGGCCATAGTAGGACCAGCTGATCATGGTCGAAAAGGCAAACAGCACCACCGCAATCGCAAGGACATACGGGAACCAGCTAAAGGCGCTGCCAAAGGCCGCCGATGTCAGGCTAACGCCGGAATTGCCGTCAACGGTGGCGATCCCGCTGCCATCCTCGGTCAGCATGTAAAGACCGGTTTCCGGATCGACGATCAACTGCTGCGTAATGATGATCACCAGCGCAGTCATGGTACAGATCACAACTGTGTCGATGAACGGCTCCAACAGGGATACAAAACCCTCAGTGATCGGCTCTTTGGTCCGAACGGCCGAGTGTGCAATGGCTGCGGAACCAACCCCTGCTTCGTTCGAGAAGGCGGCCCGACGAAAACCCTGAATCAACGCACCGACCATGCCGCCCGCAACACCAAGTCCGGTGAAAGCGCCTGCAAAGATCTGGCCGAAAGCCCAGCCGATCTGGTCTGCGTGCATCGCAATGATTACGATGGCAGCCAGAACGTACATGATACCCATGAACGGAACGACTTTTTCAGTCACCCGAGCAATGGATTTCAAACCGCCGACGATCACCGCGAAAACGATGCCTGCAAAGACAACACCTGTAATCCAGCCAGGGTATTGTCCGAAGATGCCTGCGATCTGCTGATGCGCCTGATTGGCCTGGAACATATTGCCCCCGCCCAGCGCGCCAAGGATACAGAAGATCGAGAACAGTACGGCCAGTATCTTTCCGCCCGGCAGACCCAACTCGTTGAACCCTTTGGACATGTAATACATTGGACCACCTGAAACGGTGCCATCCTCGTATTCATTGCGGTATTTCACGCCAAGCGTACATTCGGTGAACTTCGACGCCATGCCCAACAGACCCGCGACGATCATCCAGAAGGTCGCTCCCGGCCCGCCAATGCCCACGGCCACCGCCACCCCGGCGATGTTACCAAGGCCAACAGTACCAGACAGCGCAGTTGCCAATGCCTGAAAGTGGCTGACCTCGCCCGCATCGTTGGGATCAGAATAGTCGCCCTTTACCAAGCTGATCGCATGGCCAAAGAAGCGTAGCTGAACAAAGGCGAAATACAGCGTGAATACTGTTGCCGCAATCACCAGCCACCCTACGATCCACGGAAACCCAGTTCCCGGAAATGGTGCAAATATGAAGCTGACGAATGGTCCAGTAAAATCAGCAAACGCCTGATTGATCTTTTCATCAATGCCTGGCGCTTCTTGAGCCGTGGCAGCGCCCGCCGCGAACATTGCGACGATTGCAGGAAGGCTTAGTTGTTTTAGCGTTTTCATCTCAATCCCTCCCCTCAGTTCACGACCGTGACCGGAACATCGGCATGCATGACCAGATTTTGTGTCGAGCTTCCGAACAGACGTTTCTTGAAACCATCCGCCGAGGCCCGACCGACCACAATTTGCGATCCACCGTTTTCGACAGTGATTTCGTTCAGCGTCTCGGCAACATCGCCATGGCGCACGATGCCATGTGCTTCGAACCCGGCTTGTTTGAGTGCATCCACCGCGGGGTTCACAATTCGGGATGTCGCGAGTTCAACTTCCTCCTCACGCCGTTTGTGGCGCAGGGCGTTTTCTTCCGGTGTCTGAAATGTAAATGGGGACCATTCAATGACATACACCGCCAGAAGTTCGCACGATCCAATACGTTGAGCCATGTCCTTGGCAAAAGCGATTGCGCGTTCTCCGGTTTCTGTCCCGTCCAGTCCAATGACAATTTTCGTTGTCATGCCGTTCCTCCGTTTTGTTTGTTTAATCGAGGCCCGTGTCCCCGACAGGGCAGCCGGAACTTGGAACTTTATTGTGAGACCGCCCAATGCAAGTATCAGGATAAATCACCTGAAAATGGAAACCATTTTGCCAAATTCGTCTCTAGCGGTCAAATTCCGCTTAAAAATCAGAGTTTTTCAGGTCGTATCAAGTTAAGACCTCACCGGGAGCCAACCCGATGAGGTCCAATCTTGCCTAACTGCAAATAGCAGATTTCACCTGATCCGGCTTACTCGGGATCAGTGCTATAAATCATGCGTTCATCACACGGCGCTACACGCAGGATGTTGGTTGTCCCCGGGACGTTGAACGGAACGCCTGCTGTCACCACAATCTGATCTGATTGCCCTGCAAATCCGCCTGAACGCGCTGCACGGGCAGCGTTGACAACAGCGCTTTTGAACCGCTCAAGCTCGGGCGTCATAACGCAATTACAACCCCAGCTCAGGCACAACCTGCGCGCGGTTCCCTTGAGCGAGGTCATGGCAATGATAGGCACTCCCGGGCGTTCGCGTGCAGTCAGCAGCGCAGTCGTCCCGCTTTGTGTGAAGCAACAGATTGCCTTGATTTCGGTCTTTTCCGCGATCTCACGGGCTGCTGCAACGATGCCATCGGCAACAGTTGTGCCCTTGGCCGTACGGGAGGCTGCGATAATCTGAGTATAGGTCGGATCGGCCTCAACCTCGATGGCAACTTTGTTCATGGTTTGAACAGCCTCGATCGGATACGAGCCTGCCGCCGATTCCGCGCTCAGCATGATCGCGTCTGTGCCTTCGTAGATCGCAGTTGCAACGTCTGAGACCTCTGCGCGCGTCGGCATCGGGCTTTCGATCATGCTTTCCAGCATCTGGGTGGCCACAATCACCGGCTTGGCTGCTGCCCGGCATTTGCGGACTAGTCTTTTCTGGATTGGCGGCACAGCAGATACAGGCAATTCCACACCGAGATCACCGCGCGCAACCATAATCCCGTCGGAGGCATCGAGGATATCGGCAAACGCTTCTACCGCAGCAGGTTTTTCGATCTTGGAAAGGATTGCAGCACGGCCATCTGCAAGCGAGCGCGCCTCGAAGACGTCCTTGGCGCGCTGAACAAAGCTCAGGGCAAGCCAATCCACGCCTAGCTGGCAAACAAACTCCAGATCGTCGCGATCCTTTTCAGAAAGGGCCGCCAGCGGCAGAACAACGTCTGGCACATTCACACCCTTGCGGTTTGAGATGGTGCCTCCGGTTTCAACTTTACAGTCGGCAAAATCGCGGCCGCAGGCTTCAACGGTCAGACAAATTTTTCCGTCGTTAACCAGCAGGCGAGCACCCGGTTCAAGAGCGGCAAAGATCTCAGGATGTGGCAAGCAAACCCGCTTGGCGTCACCGGGCGCTTCATCAAGGTCCAACCGAAACGCTTCACCCTCAATCAGTTCTTCCGCGTCATTCGCAAACACCCCAACACGCAATTTCGGGCCCTGCAGATCCGCCAGAATAGCAATCGGGCTGTCCAGATCTTTTTCTACTTGCCGAATAATCCGGTGCCGTTCCCGAATTTCGTCGTGACTGCCATGGCTCATATTCAGGCGGAATACATCCGCCCCGGCCTCGTGCAAGGCGCGGATTGTATCATAGTCATTGGACGCCGGCCCCAGCGTCGCCACGATTTTCACATTTCTCAGGCGTCGCATTAGCTTTGCTCTCCTCGTCCGCTCGATGTTACCGCAAACATTGCGTTGGTGTGCTTATTGCGCAATTCCCTTTCTCAAGCAACTGCCCTACACCTGCGGCAAACTAGATGACAGGCTCATGACATACACCCCGTTTTTCGTACACGGCGCGGATCGCCCGTCCCGCTGGCTGATCACATGCGACCATGCAACCAACACCGTACCACCTGAAATCAACGGGGGCGATCTGGGTCTGCCGCGTGAAGACATGGAACGCCACATTGCCTATGATGTGGGCGCCTACGAAGTCTCAAAGCATTTGGGTGAGATTCTGAACGCGCCTGTTATTGCGGCCAATTTCTCACGCCTTGTGATTGATCCAAACCGCGGCGAGGATGATCCAACCCTCCTGATGAAACTCTATGACGGTTCGATCATCCCAGGCAACCGGCACGCAGATGCGGCCGAGCGTGAGCGGCGACTGAATATGTGCTATCGCCCTTATCACGAAGCTCTGGCACAAATGGCCGCCCTGCCCCATGCGGTCATCGTGTCCATGCATTCCTTTACCCGCCAACTGCGCGGACGCGACCCGCGCCCGTGGCATATCGGCGTCCTGCACACCCCGGATGAACGCTTCTCGCGCCCCCTCATCAATCGGCTCGAAGCGGAAGGGGACCTGTGTGTCGGGGTCAATGAACCCTATACCGGCGTTCTGCCCGGAGATGCGATTGACAAGCACTGCACTACCTTTGGCCGTCCTAACGCGCTGATCGAGCTGCGCAATGACCTGATCGCGGACCATGCCGGACAACGCGAATGGGCGGAGCGCCTGGCCCCCGTGCTGCAAGACGCGCTCAGTGAAAGTGGCTTATGACGTAGGGTCATAGCAGGTAGTTTCCGATCCTCATATTATTGAGGGCGCGTATCCTGAACCCCATATATTGGAGGAAAGGAGACGACCATGACTCAGGAATTCCTGACGACCGTCTTCGGCTGGATGACGGTTCTTAACCTCTGCCTTTTGGTTTTTACGTCCTTGATGATTGTTGTCCTGCAGGACTGGATTGCGGGCATTCACGGTCGAATGTTTCAGATGGAGCGTGCGGACGTAAAGAGGGCCTACTTCAGGTATCTGGCGAATTATAAAATTCTGACCATCGTGTTCTGCCTGATGCCGTGGCTGGCGCTCAAGCTGGCATAAATCAGAATTTACTTCTGCAAGGCGCCAGCAAGCCTTGTGTTTATTGTATCGCAGCCTTCGGGTTGCTAGTTCAGATACAGGACACGAGACACTTATCCGGAGCCCGACAATGGACCAGCAAACCGAAATTGAACTTCAGGCCGCTGCTTTCCGCCGCCTGCAAAAGCATCTGATGCAAGACCGTACCGATGTGCAGAACATCGACATGATGAACCTTGCGGGATTTTGCCGGAACTGCCTGTCGCGCTGGTATCAGGAAGCAGCCAACGAAAAAGGCATCGAGATGGGCAAGGATGAGGCCCGCGAGATTTTCTACGGCATGACCATGGCCGAGTGGAAAGCAAATTATCAGACCGAAGCCAGCCCGGAAAAGCAGGCCGCTTTCGAAGTCGCCTTCGAGGAGAATGTCGGCAAGAAGGACTAACTTAGTCCTCGCCAAGAACAAAAAAGGCCCGCTGGATCAGCGGGCCTTTCTTCAGTTTCTATTTCACGGATACTCAGATCGCTGCCTTGCGGCTCTCGTCCAGATAAATCTCACGCAGACGCTTTGCGATAGGACCAGGGGTACCATCGCCCAGAGTCACTCCGTCGATCTCGACCACAGGCATGACAAAGGCGCTGGCCGAAGTGGTGAAGGCTTCATCCGCCTCTTTCGCCTCATCAACGGTGAACAGGCGCTCTTCGATTTCCATCTGGGCTTCGGCGGCCATCCGCAACACTGCCTTGCGGGTGATGCCGTGCAAAATGTCGTTTGACAGCGGACGCGTGACGATCTTTCCGTTCTTGACGAAATAGGCGTTGTTGCTGGTGCCCTCAGTTACATAACCATCTTCGACCAGCCACGCATCGTCGCAACCAGCCTTCTTGGCCATCATCTTGCCCATCGACGGGTAGAGCAGCTGCACGGTCTTGATGTCGCGACGGCCCCAGCGGATATCCTCGATCGAGATGATTTTAGCACCCTTTTGGGCCGCGGGGCTATCGGCCAGACCCGGCTTGTTCTGAGTGAACAGAACGAGGCTGGGTTTGGTATCGGCCGATGGGAACACAAAATCCCGATCGCCATCCGATCCACGGCTGACCTGCAAATAAATCAGACCTTCCTCAATACCGTTCAGCTCCACCAGTTTGCGGTGAATCTCCAGCAGTTCGTCCTTGGTGCAGGGCTCTGACATCTCCAGCTCGTCCAGAGACCGTTTCAGGCGCACGGCGTGGCCTTCGAAATCGATCAGCTTGCCATCCAGAACGCTGGTGACTTCGTAAACCGCGTCAGCGAACAGAAAACCACGGTCAAAGATCGAAACCTTAGCCTCGGTCTCGGGCAGGTATTCGCCATTTACATAAACGGTGCGGGTCATGTCTTGTCTCCTCAACCCCAGAGGTCCGCTTTGGGCGGGTGCACTCCGGCATCATCAAAAATCAACGGGTTGTCGCGGTCTTCGGCCAGCAGCAACGGGCCGTCAAGGTCCGTTACCATCGCACCTTGTGCCAACAGTGTCGCAGGTGCCATTGCCAAAGAGCTTCCGACCATGCAGCCAACCATCACGCGATAGCCCTCGGCCAGCGCCTGCTCGCGCAGGGCCAGCGCTTCGGTCAGGCCACCTGTCTTGTCGAGCTTGATGTTGACCACATCATATTTGCCTTTCAGCTTTGGCAGGCTGCTGCGGTCATGGCAGGACTCGTCTGCACATACCGGCACCGGACGATCCATTCCGATCAGCGCATCGTCCTCTCCCGCGGGCAGAGGTTGCTCGACCAGCGCCACACCCAGCCTCACCAGATGCGGTGCAAGATCAGCGTACACTTCAGCCGACCAGCCCTCGTTGGCGTCCACGATGATCTTGGCGTCCGGCGCTCCTGCGCGAACGGCCTCCAAACGCGGCATGTCATCCGGCGTACCGAGCTTGATTTTCAGCAAGGGGCGAAAGGCGTTTTCTGCTGCTTGCGCCTGCATTTTCTCAGGCGTGTCGAGCGACAGGGTATACGCTGTGATCTCAGGACCCGGTACTGGCAATCCGGCCAGATCCCAGGCACGTTTTCCAGCCCGTTTGGCCTCCAGATCCCATAGCGCACAATCCACCGCATTCCGAGCAGCGCCCGCAGGCAACAAGTGCATCAATTTGGTACGATCAAACGTGTTCGGCAGGCCAGCAATCTCGGCTTCGACCGACTCAAGCGTTTCGTCATAACGCGCATAAGGCACGCACTCGCCCCAGCCCTGATGCGTTCCGTCCGAGACACGCACTGTCAGTACTTTTGCTTCGGTTCGCGACCCGCGAGAGATCGTAAAGACCTGAGCCAGCCGGAATACATCACGAGAGACTTCAATCTGCACGCGCCTGCTCCTTCACTTTTCAAAGTTTGCCCGCCGGAGGGACCCCAGCGGGTCTTATTGATCACATCGCGGCCAGCGCGTCGACCAGTTTGCCCGCACCAAAGCGATAGGGATCGGTGGCAGGCAGGCCCATATCGGCCTCGACCTTTGCCAGATAGGCGGTGGCGTCCGCTTCACTCATGTGCTGCGTATTGACCGAAATGCCGACAACCTGACAGTCCGGGTTGGCAACCTTGGCCATCGCCAACGCAGTATCCCGTAACGCTTCCAGTGTCGGCAGCTGATAGGTCGGCAGACCGCGCATATGCTCGCGGGTCGGCTCGTGCGACAGGATCAGGGCATCCGGTTGGCCGCCGTGGACCAGCGCCATGGTCACGCCCGAATACGATACGTGGAACAGTGAGCCCTGCCCTTCGATCAGGTCCCAATGATCTTCATCATTGTCAGGCGTCAGCCATTCGACCGAGCCGGCCATGAAATCAGCAATGACCGCGTCCAGCGGTACGCCATCACCGGTGATCAGGATGCCGGTCTGACCAGTGGCGCGGAAGGTCGACTTCATGCCGCGTTTGCGCATCTCGGCATCCATCGCCATGGCCGTATACATTTTGCCCACGGAACAGTCGGTTCCGACAGCAAGGCAACGTTTGCCTTTGCGCTTGATGCCGTTTGCAATGGGATAGTCCACTTCGGGTACACGAACGTCGTGAAGTTTTTGTCCGGTAGCTTCGGCAACCGCGACAAGATCGGGCTCATCCCGCAGCAGGTTGTGCAAGCCGGATGCCAGGTCGAAACCTTCCTCAAGGGCGGCGACGAGCACTTTTTTCCACTCTTTGCTGATCACGCCACCACGGTTGGCAACGCCGATCACAAGTGTTTTGGCACCAGCTTCACGTGCTTCAATCAGGTCCATGTCCTTCAAGCCCAGATTGGCTTTGCAGCCATCCATGCGCAACTGGCCTACTGCGTTTTCCGGGCGCCAGTCTTTGATACCCTGGGCCACTTTGGCCGCCAATTGGTCGGGCGCATCGCCCAAAAACAGCAAATACGGTGTCTCGATCATTGCGGTGCACTCCTTTGATTCCGGCATAAACTAGAGAACCGTTTCGGCGAGCGTTTCGCGTATATCCCGACTAACCGCCACGTAGGTGGAAGATTTTTGCGCAGATTTCTTACAACACGCAAAAATCTTCGAAGTTTGCAAACTGATTAAACTTTAATCACCACGATCACCCACTCCAAAACGATATGCTGCGCCAGCATTGCCGCAGATGCACAATGATGCTTGCGCAGACTCGCGCAATTTAATACCTCATTGAGCAGGAAAATCGTAATTTCATTACTCACGCGAGGTCCAGATGAGTTTCCGCATCCAACCCACTGCCCCGGCACGCCCCAATCGGTGCCAGTTGTTCGGCCCTGGTTCGAACACAAAACTGTTCCCAAAAATGGCAGCTTCCGCTGCGGATGTGATTAACCTCGACCTCGAGGACTCGGTCGCACCGACGGACAAAGACGCCGCCCGCGCCAACGTGATCGAGGCGCTGAACACCGTCGACTGGGGCAACAAGTACATGTCAGTGCGTATCAACGGGCTGGATACGCCCTATTGGTATCGTGACGTTGTTGACCTGCTCGAGCAGGCCGGTGACCGCCTTGATCAGATCATGATCCCCAAAGTAGGTTGCGCTGCCGATGTCTATGCAGTCGACGCATTGGTCACCGCAATCGAACGCGCCAAAGGCCGCACAAAGCCCGTCAGCTTTGAAGTGATCATAGAATCCGCGGCCGGTATCGCCCATGTGGAAGAGATCGCCGCCTCGTCGCCTCGCATGCAGGCAATGAGCCTGGGAGCTGCCGATTTCGCAGCCTCGATGGGCATGCAAACCACCGGTATCGGCGGCACTCAGGAAAACTACTACATGCTGCGCGAAGGCGAGAAACACTGGTCTGACCCCTGGCATTGGGCACAAGCTGCGATCGTTGCCGCATGTCGTACCCATGGTGTGCTACCGGTTGACGGTCCGTTTGGCGATTTCTCGGATGATGAAGGCTATATCGCACAAGCCAAACGTTCTGCGACACTGGGCATGGTTGGCAAATGGGCGATCCATCCCAAGCAGATCGCGTTGGCCAATCAGGTCTTCACCCCATCGGATGAGGCTGTATCGGAAGCCCGCGAGATTCTGGCCGCCATGGAACAGGCCAAGGCTAATGGCGAAGGTGCTACTGTGTACAAAGGCCGGTTGGTCGACATCGCCTCGATCAAGCAGGCCGAGGTGATCGTTGCGCAGGCCGAGTTGATCGCGGCAGGCAGTTGATATCTGCCACAGGCAAATTTAAAGGGCGCTCGGTGAGCGCCCTTTTTCATTGGTACAATGCTATCGAAGTCTCAGCGCCCAAAGACGTTGTTGGGAACCCAGGTGACGCGATCACCCTTCTTGCCCCATTTCATCATCAGGCACGATGTTCCAAGCTTTTGGAAGTAATTGATCTTGACCGGATACCAGCCAGCTTTGGGAACTTCGACTTCGGTCCGTTGGTTGGCCTCGCACCCTTGAATGCCGGTGACATAGCCGATCTGCTGGCCACCCACATAGGCCTCAATCCCGTCATTCGACCATGTTTCAAGCTCGTAGACGCCCGGCGCATCAAACCGGATGTAACCCGTGATCTCGGCTGCAACGTTGTAAGGGTCGCTGAACGTAAGAACCGGATCACCCTTATCCGTGTCACGGTAGTCCAAGCCGCGCAGCGGTTGACCTGGTTTGGCCTTGGACAACAACCGTTTGGCCTGTTTGAGATCTCTAATCTTTCGCTGCGTGCCGTTCCCGACATACTTGACGTTCAGGCCAGCTTTTGGATTTGAGGGCTGCGGGCTGGCCGGTTGCAGTTTCAATGGCGCCGCAAAGGCAGCACCTGCAATCAACGCTACGGCTGCAGCCATCGCTCCTGTCCGAACGAGTTTCATGGTCATCTCCCTGATGTTGGCGCCGTTTTGGGGTTATATTCTCTGTCAGCGACATATTTGTGATGACACTAGGCGCTGAAAATTAACCCTGCAAGATGATTAAGGTTCACATTCTGAGCCTCAAGCCCTCAGATCCTTGGGCGACACCATCACGACATAGGACGTTATCGAGGTCACATGCGGAAGCGTTCCCAGCACTTCTGTGTGGAATGTCTTGTACGAGGGCAGATCTGCACATTCGACCCGCAGCAGATATTCAATGGTGCCTGTGATATTGTGACATTCGACCACTTCGGGCACGCGCTGCAAGGCACGCTCAAAACCTTCTTGCGCCGCTTTGGTATGCTCGCCCAACCCTACACCGATATAAGCCACAAACCCAACACCCATGGCTGCGGGGTCAAGCACAGCCCGATAGCCCGAGATCACACCCGATCGCTCAAGTTCCTGCACGCGCCGAAGACAGGCCGAAGGCGAAAGGCCGATACGATCTGCCAGATCCAGATTGCTGATGCGGCCATCCACAGATAATTCGCGCAATATATCGCGGTTTATTTTATCCATCTTCGTCATTAATTGCGAAAATATCACCGATGCGCACAAGAACGCAATTTCATTAGAACAATAACAGGCAATTAATCGCAGCATGACTTATGAAATACTGCTTGCTCTGATTGCCTTTGCTTTCGTGTCCTCGATCACTCCGGGACCGAACAATCTGATGCTGATGGCATCGGGTGCCAACTTCGGATTTCGCCGCACGATCCCGCATATGCTGGGCATCGGACTAGGTTTTACGTTTATGGTGTTGCTGGTTGGCGCCGGGCTTGTTCAGTTGTTCGACCGATATCCTGTCAGCTACTCGGTGCTCAAAGTCGCGTCAGTTGTATATCTGCTATATCTGGCGTGGAAAATCGCCCACGCCGCTCCAGCTCAGAGCCGGGACGCAACAGGCAGCCCGATGACTTTCTTGCAAGCGGCTGCGTTTCAGTGGGTCAATCCCAAGGCATGGGCAATGGCGTTGACTGCAACAACCGCCTACGCGCCCGGTCAGACGCTGAATGCAATCACCATCGTTGCGCTGGTGTTCGGCGCAGTAAACCTGCCCTCGGTCAGCACCTGGACGGTACTTGGCCAGCAAATGGCGCGGATTCTGACGAACCCGCGACGGTTGGTGATGTTCAACTGGACAATGGCAATATTGCTAGTCGCCTCGCTCTATCCAGTTCTCTGGCCGGGATAACCTTGTTTCAAAGACCGTAGGATAAGTCCGTCTGGATATAGAAAATTGAAAGCACAAGACGATCTGTGAAACAGAGCTTACCGAAGCACCGTTTTTGACGCGAATGCCTTCCACATTGGAATTCCCGCATGGACAATACCGCTCGAGTTCATTCGGGCGAGAGCGCCGACGCTCCCGCACCAATTGCAGCGCCACTCCTTGCCGGAGCAACCAATCCACCTGCCTCAGAAAGACTCCAGCCGATAACCTGATTTTTCCACGAGGTTGACGAACACACGCTCTACGGCATGGGCAAGGGTGCCATCAGCCAAACCGCGTTCAACGTCAAAATCGTTGATGTTCAGCTTCAACAGAGGCTCGACGGCCTTCGGCGTGATCCAGAACATGGTTCCTGCAATGAACTGGCCATCTCGATATTCAAGTCCTATCTCGCGCGCTAGTTCTTTAACAGTCGCACGATTGTGGCGCATGTTGACTGACTCGTGTTTATGAACTGATTGCTTCGTCGCCAGCATTCCCAGCTTGGGGTCCGCTTCAAATTTCTTGATAGCCGACTTGTTGATCAGCGCGCTCAATGTGCTCTTGCGGATTTTGTCACCATCGACCCGGTAAACCGACTTTTTGCCGTGCACCTTGCAGACAGCCCGATAGTTCAGGTGCGCAATACGTTTCGCCGTAATAAGGAACGGGCGAACGTCCCGGCCACGATTGTCGACGAGTTCTACATGAGCTTCCGGCATGCTTCTGGAGACAATCAGCGCCGCTTCCAGACTTGTAGTCGTTACATAGACATCCACTGCGCCCTGCGGCAGCGTGTCGATCAGTTCTTTCAACTCTGGCCATGTATCCGAATAATGCACATGAGCTACGATGGCATATTGAGCCTCAGTAGTTTCGGGAATTTCTGGGCGCAGGAAGGGCGCCGAAGCAGAGTCATAGTTGGCAAGGACTTTCTGCGTGGCATCCAGATAGCCATATCCGTAGAGTTGGTCCGGTTCCAGATGAGTACCCTCTGCCCATTCGTTCCACGCGTTAATGAACACGATACGCTCATCATCCGACAGGTTAGGGTCCTTGGCTGCATTTTCGACATTCGCAGACAACCACTGGCTATAGCGGGTCAGGCTGAAATCAGTGAATACCGATGCCTTCAGACCCCGCCGCGCAGTGTTGTCCCAAGACAGCATGGCCGTCCGGAAGGTCTTCTTCGCCGAGGGTTCTTTGCGGACCTCCTTGGATACAATATCATCGTAGTCATAGATGCCGCCCTCAAACTCATTGGCTAGGTTATCGACGAGTTTGGTGACATTCTTTGCGTCAACAGCATGAGGTGGGAATTGCATGGCTGCATCCAGACCAAGCTCTTCTGGCGTTCCACTATCGGCAGTTTGAGCAGAAACGACATACAATCCGTCCAGCCCCATCTCTTTTGCCTGCTCCCGCCACATCTGAACGGTTTCCTTGAAGTCAGGAATCAGGTGTGCCCGGTAAACGATGAACAGGGGTTTCCCGTTAATACGAATGTACCGCGGGTCCTTCATGAAGGATTCAAGATACTGAAGCATAGCACGTGAATCTTCCAACGAATGGTCCTGTGCGATCAGGATTTCCTGATCCAACCCATCCCAGCGGCGAGTCCAGTTTTCGTTGGCCCAGATCATGCAATACGGCATGTCTACTTTGGGGTTGTCGCGCATTGCTTCAAGCGGCTTTTCCATGAGCAGCTTGCCCGCAAACCAGTAGAAGTAATATGCGAACCCGGAAACGCCATAGTTGCGCGCCAATCTCGCCTGCTCTTCCATGACCTCAGGAAGGCGCAGATCATAGTATCCCAAGTGTATGGGGCAATGTGGCTGATGGTGCCCTGCAAAAAGAGGATGCGCTTTACCTACATTGGTCCACTCGGTGAAACCTTTGCCCCACCATTTGTCGTTTTCTGGAAAAGGATGATATTGCGGTAGATAGAAGGCAATGGCCTTTACAACAGTTTCAAGCGTCTCATGAGGGATATAGTCGACAAAGCCTTCCTTCACCTGTGAATATTGAACAACAGGCAGGTTCGGCCCGTTTCCGTAGCGACCAAAAGGTGGGATTACACCTTGCGCTGCACTGGCGCGTCGGTCTGGCAGGAACAAGTTGACATTGGTGTCGCCGGCCAGAATGCGCTCAACGAAATCAGGTGTTTCAAATTTTTCCGGCCAAATTCTCTTGGGTCGTCCGCGGCGTTTGCGCATGCTGTTTGACAGACGCCGCTTCAGGCTGGTTTTGCGCCAGAATCTACTTTGAACTACCTCATTGGCAGCAATCGTTGTGCTCCGAAGATGTTCGATGAGATGGGAAATGATCTCATCGCGCTCTGCCAGGGTTCCCTTGAGTTTGCTCAAAGAATCTTCCGGAGATGAACTTTGTTCTTGCTCGCCCATCGCCTGCTTTGACTTTTCCTTCTGGTCTGTCGCGCCATTTTGCACGTCCTCGACGGAATAGGGTTTCAGCGGAACACCAGGAATTTCATAGATCGAGTTCGGCAGTTCAGGCAGTTCACCGTCCGAAGCAAGAACAAGATCATGACGAGCATTCGTGACGCTATCGTGGATATCGCTGTCGGCTAGTACACGAAATGCAGCGCTCTGATCGTTCGCGATGAGCGACGCCGTGCTCAGACGTTGGCCATAGTGACATGTGTTTGAAAAGTAGCCGTCGACCAGTTCTACGAGTTCTTCAGTTGAAAGCTCTTTCTCATGAAGTGAGCTATCACCAAGGGACTTGCCGGGGTTCTCGAGCTTATTAGGGCTTGATATCAACAATAACCCGCCGGGACGAAGTACACGTTGCAATTCCTGCATCATGCGGTCGTGTTCTTCCAGATGTTCAATGGTCTCGAAAGAAGTGACCATATCTACGGAATCATCTGGAAGCGGAATATCCGTGGCGCTGCCGACGTGGAAAGAGAGGTTTGGATCTCGGTAATGGAGCTTTGCATGCTTCACAGCCGGCTCGCTGATGTCCACCCCGACAACCGACTTGGCATTTGCGGCAATAGCGTCGGTTCCGTGACCCTCGCCACAGGCGATATCCAGAACATCCAGCCCGGTGGCCAGACTGCGGGCCAGTTGGTACCGATGAAGCTGTTCAATCTCGGCCACTCTTTGGAGTTCGGGAAGTTTCCGCTCTCCATCAAGCGGGAGATTTGCAGGTTGATCCATGCCGTCCTTTGTCATCGAAATACTTTCCTAGCCAAATTTCGTTCGGAAAATCGCTTATAATCCATCAAGCTGGCCAGCCTCAATAAGGTCTGCTGGGTCAATTACCTTACATCGGAAGTCCTGCGACTCTCTACGCAGGGGCTTTTAGACTGAACCTCGGCGACTGACACGGGCTTTTTTGCAGAACCACCAAGCGGCGCAATAATTGAGACTGATACCCCACACACTGTCCGTTCTCATTTAGTGGAAAGGGGGCGCATCAACGAAAATCGTTTAACACTGACTTCTCAGGGGGTCGACAGCGCGATTTTATGTCCACATCAACAAGCCGGATGGCTGCGCGATGCAAGCGCACTCTTCGCACGGCTTGCGCGCAGGTTTCACCAGTGATGGCACGAAAAACGCGGTGCCAATGAAATTAGGACATCGCCGCAACATCGGCCAGAACATCCAGCGACAGGTCTCCATCGGGATGATCGTGGATAATCGGGATGATCGTGGATATAGGTCAGTACGCGCAGAACCCGATCTTCGTAACTGGTTGCCATCTTTGGCATCCTTCTTTCCGTTTGCTTCTTGGTGGTGCCACAATCCAAATCCACAAATCTTGCTGAGTTGCATCCGGGACGACCTCGGGTCATATAGCAGGGAACTTCCGCGTTGAGAGGCGTCATGACTCAGTATCTGGATTTCGAAAAACCGCTGGCCGAGATCGAAGGCAAAGCAGAAGAATTGCGTGCACTGGCCCGCGCCAACGAAGAGATGGATATTTCTGAAGAGGCAGCGGCACTGGATGCCAAAGCCGCCAAGTTGCTGGACGAGCTGTATGGCGATCTGACGCCCTGGCGGAAATGCCAGGTTGCGCGCCATCCAGAACGCCCCCATTGCAAGGACTATGTCGAGGCCCTGTTCACCGAGTTCACCCCGCTCGCTGGGGACCGGAACTTTGCCGACGATCTGGCCGTGATCGGTGGGCTGGCGCGCTTCAATGACCAGCCTGTTATGGTCATTGGACACGAAAAAGGATCGGACACCAAATCGCGGATCGAACGCAATTTTGGCATGGCCCGTCCTGAAGGTTATCGCAAAGCCGTGCGCCTGATGGAAATGGCCGGTCGGTTTGGCCTGCCCGTCATCACACTGATCGATACTGCCGGCGCCTATCCCGGCAAGGGCGCTGAAGAACGCGGCCAGTCCGAGGCTATCGCACGTTCGACTGAGATGTGTCTGAAAATTGGTGTCCCGTTGGTGTCCGTGATTATCGGCGAAGGTGGCTCAGGTGGTGCGGTTGCATTCGCAACAGCCAACCGCGTCGCGATGCTGGAGCATTCGGTTTATTCGGTGATCTCGCCTGAAGGCTGCGCGTCGATCCTCTGGAAGGATTCCGAGAAGATGCGCGAAGCCGCCGAGGCGCTGCGCCTGACTGCCCAAGACCTGCACAAGTTGGGCGTTTGCGACCACATCATCGATGAACCCAAGGGCGGCGCCCATCGGGATCGTGATGCAACAGTTGAATCCGTGCGCAATGCCATTGCCGCCATGCTGAAAGAACTGGAAGGCAAGGATGGGGCGGCCCTAGTCAAGGACCGCCGCCAAAAGTTTCTGGATATCGGCTCCAAAGGGTTGGCGGCGTAAGCCGTCAGCCACCTAATCTGCGCAACAATTCGGCCGAAGGCTCTCCGGTTACCGGCAGACCTTTGGCACGTTGATAGTCGCTAATGGCGGATTTTGTGTTGTTGCCGATGACGCCATCTGCGCCCTGCGTATCGTATCCGGCCGATGTCAAGCGGCGCTGCAGCTCTTTTCTGTCCTCCAGCGTCAGCCCGGTTGCATCGGGGCCGAACGAGGCCTGAAACGGTGCGCCGCCCGCGATCCGATCAGACAGATGCCCAACGCCAATCGCGTAACTGTCAGAGTTGTTGTAGCGCTTGATCACCTGAAAATTGCGGAACACCGCTATGCGCGGCCCCGGCGTTTGCGGTTGCAATACCGCAACGGGGGTGCCCGAGACGGTGCCCGCCTCGCCGCCCCATGGCTGTCCGCGCACCCAACCGGCCCGCGCCAGATAAGCGGCGGTCGAGGCCAGCGAATCCGTTGGGTCCTCGGACCAGATGTCCCGACGACCGTCGCCTGTGAAATCCACGGCGTAAGCCAGGTAAGACGTTGGGATGAACTGCGTATGCCCCATGGCCCCGGCCCAGCTGCCGGTCATGTTGGCGGGCGATGTATCCCCCTCCTGAATGATCTTCAGCGCGGCCACCAGTTGTTTTTCAAAAAATGCGCCTCGCCGTCCGTCATAGGCCAGGGTTGAGGTGGCCGAGATAACCGGTACGTCCCCACGGCGCGCGCCATAACGGCTTTCCAGCCCCCATACGGCCACTACGACCTCTTTGTCGACGCCGTACCGGGCCTCGATCTGCGACAGCGTTCCGTTGTGCTTTTGCAGCATTTGCTTGCCGGTGCTGATCCGTTCATCCGACGCCGCAATCGCAAGGTAGTCCTCGAGCGAGCGCTTGAACTCGACCTGATTGCGGTCGCGTTCAATCACGTCGGGCAAATAACCCGCCCCCTGAAAGGCACGATCTATGGTCGATTGCGAAATGCCCTGTGAGGCCGCACGCCCTCTGAAACTCGCCACCCAGGCATCCCAACCAGCGTTGGGTACGGCCTGCATCCGCGATGCCGGTGCACTGGTGGGCGTGCCACCGCCGGAACACGCGGCCAGCAACGTTGACCCGAGTCCGATAGAAAAGGTCCGTCGATTGATCATAACTGAAATCTGCTCTTGTTGTGATTTGCCTCATGCTATCGCAGACGCGCTGACCAAACCAGCTTGCAAATCCATCATCAGTGATCTGGATTAATCCCTGATCACTGGTCAGCGAGAAGCCGCTCAGGCCACCAGCAGTCGCAAACCCTGCGTCACATCCGATCGCACAGCTAGACGCAATCCCGGCTCATCTCCGGCTTTGAGGGCCGCGATAATCAGCTTGTGATAGTGAGGTGGCTCGGTTCGGCGCAACCTTCCATACAACGCGCGCATCGTGGGGCCTAATTGCAGCCAGACAGTCTCGGCAATGGCCAGCATCGCTGGCGCCTGCGCACGCAGATACAGAGTGCGATGAAAATCCAGATTCGAGCGGATATACCCAACGGCGTCCCGCTTGGTCACCATTTCAGCGACGGTCATGTTGATCGTCTGCAGACGGTCAATCAGCGCCATATGTGCCCGTGGCAAGGCACGGCTGGCCAGCTCCACTTCAAGCAGTGCACGCAGCGCTGCAAGCTCTTCAATTCTATCGTTGGTCAGTTCAGGGGTGGAAACGCGCCCAGACGAAGACAGGAACAATGCGCCCTCAGCCGCCAACCTTCGAACCGCCTCTCGCGCCGGGGTCATGGAGACCCCGAACTCTTTCCCAATCCCCCGAAGGGTCAGCGCCTGCCCCGGAGCCATTTCCCCATGCATGATCCGAGACCGAAGCGCACGATATACCCGGTCATGAGTTGCTGTTTGTGAATCCGTGGGACGCGCGTTCAACATGGCCTCCATGTGATCACAAAACCAAGGAGCGTCAACTAGGTTCCGGCATCAAAGCGATAGCGATGCAAATCGGTCCCGTTTTCTCGTAACCACCTACGCGGCTCGGAATAAGGGCCGAAAATCCTTTCGACCTGTGCCCAGAACGCCGGCGAGTGGTTCATCTCTGCCAGATGCGCAACCTCATGGGCTGCGACATAGTGCAAAACCTCGGACGGGGCGAGGATAAGCCGCCATGAAAACATCAACCCACCATGCGAACTGCACGACCCCCATCGGGATCTTGTATCCCGCATCGTGAGGCTGGAATAAGATCGCCCCAGCATTGCGGCGTAATCATCGCAAGCGCCGATTAGCCGGTCACGCGCCAGCTCCTTGAGGAAACGCGCGAGGCGGCGCGCCTCACCTCCTGCAGGGACACTGACATTATCCCGACCCAACAAGATCCGACGGCCTTCTGCGGGGACGATTCGGCGCGCTACACCCTCGATCGGGATCGACTCACCAAACCCGATATCAACTGCATCAGGGCGCGCCTCCAGATGCTCGCGAATCCAGTCTTCTTTGGTTTTTGCAAAGCTCAGGGCCTCTGATTCAGGAACCCCCTGCGGGTAGGTCAGCGTAACGCGGCCATCCAGTTGAGAAATTCTCAGACTTATACGCCGCGCCCGCGCCGATTTGCGCAATGTCAGCGGTACTGGCGGCTGCCCGGGCAATGCATGTCGCCCCATTGTACGTTCTCCTTCGCGCAAAGGCTTTGACAGTGCCCGCTGCATGTGGCACGTGACCTGAATCGTTTATACGACTCACCTGATATCAAGGGGATTTGACATGCCCAAGGAAGAATGGGGCGTAAAGCGCGTTTGCCCAACAACAGGCAAACGGTTTTATGACCTGAACAAGGATCCGATCATCAGCCCCTACACCGGCGAGATCGTGGAACTGGAGACCGGCAAAAGCCGGATGATTGCTGCTGATGCCGAAGATGCAGCATCGGCAAAAGCGCGCGCCGCAGACTCGGATGAAGATCTGGTTTTGGATGATGACGACAATGTCGACGTCGAACTGGACGATGATCTTCTGGACGATGACGACGACAGCAACGACAATGTTTCGTTGGATGACATCACCGACATGTCGTCGGAAGACGAGAACTGATTTCGGTCCGGGGCGGCCCCTGCCGCCCCGTCCGCATCTGCGGATGGCAGGTTCAAAACTTTTTCTCTGAATCTGGTTTTTGGACTTGCGCTCTTCAACGGCGTCTCTTAAACGTCCGTCCACCGCCAAGGCGGTACCTGCATGGGGCCTTAGCTCAGTTGGGAGAGCGCTTGCATGGCATGCAAGAGGTCAGGGGTTCGACTCCCCTAGGCTCCACCAAAACCTAACAATGCAAATAGATAGCAGGCATTAGAGTGGTGTGACACACAGGTGTGACACAAAATGAAGCTGCATACGTATCTCTCGCTGTCCGGGCACGGCATTTACTACTTCCGTTGGCGTTTTGACAATGAACAGCCTGTGAATATGCCTGGCCCTGATAGACAGCTGGTCTTGTCTGTCGAAATCCGCCGGCACTGGCAAAGAGTTCTTAGCGACCTATACTCTGCAAGAATCTATTCGCTGGACCAAAATGCCGCGGATTATATCGTACGAGTTGGTCCGAGTGCGGCCCGTTTCCATCATTCATTTCGTCAATCCACGCCGCACTGCAGCTTCACCAAAGCGGTCATTCCCCGCGCAAGCAATACCAGCATTTCAAGATGAGTTGTTGATGACAACAGCGCTGTCACCACGTTAACCGAACCAATGCAGGCTAAGTGCCAACAAAGCCTTCCACCTCTGGTGCATCTTCTTCCAGATATCGTGGACCTGGGCCGTTGGCGCCGATCTTGTCGTCTGGATTGACGAGCTTGCATGTATCCATCGATAAGCAGCCGCAGCCGATACAGCCAGCCATTCCGTCTCTCAACCGCTGCAAACGCGCGATACGGTCATCCAAATCGTCGGTCCACCGGATTGAGAGTTTTTCCCAGTGTTTGACCGTAACCTTTTCCTCGGAGGGCAGAAAATCCATTGCTTCGGCAATCTCCCGAAGCGGTATGCCCACTCGCTGCGCCACCTGGATAATAGCGATCTTTCGTAAAACAGTTGGAGAATAACGGCGGTGATTGGCATCGTTGCGCACCGACGCGATCAGCCCTTTTCGCTCATAGAAATGCACCGCAGACACAGCGATACCGCTGCGTTCCGCCACTTCGCCTACCGTCAGACCACCACGACGCTTCATCCCGAGACTCCTGTCATCAATCGCTTGACCTCAACTTAAGTTGAGGAAGTAGCAACGCAATAGGAGGCTCGAATCATCGAGCAAATAGACACGGAGATTGATATGCCGAAACAGAAGCCAGCCTACCTTGTGGCCAGTTCATTTATGCCGGAAGGGCACGGTGCCCTTGATCCTTACGGTCAGGCCACGCACCCAATCATGGAAAAGTGGGGTGGTGAGTTGATCGTCGCGGGCGAGACCGGGCAATTCATGGATCTTTTTGAGGGTGAGTGGAAAGATGATGCTCGGTTCACGTTGTTCCGGTTCCCATCGATGGAAGCGCTGCAAGGCTTCTGGAATTCAGAAGAGTATCAGGCTGTTAAGCACCTTAGAACGGATGTAATCCCTCCGAATTTTACGTTTGCGGTTGAGGGGTTCGATGCCGACGAGTGGGCAGCACAAAACCCCGATCACACCTATGTCCAAAAAGACTGAACACCCATTTTGAGCGCGGAGCGAACCATGACGACAGCCGTTGAGCACAAAGCAGAGCCCGGGTGGCATGAAATTCTGAGGGGAGAGTTCTCAGCGGTGTCCGCCGTCCTTGCGGCTGGCATCGCGCTTCACGCAGTGAACATTACCCTTTCCGCTACGATGCTGCCTTCCATCGTGGCAGAAATTGGCGGACACAGTCTTTACGCCTGGAACGCCACACTCGCGACGCTTGCCGCAATCCTCAGCGCGGCAGTCACCGGGAAATTGTTAAGGCGCACGGGTGTTCGCCTTGGGTTTGGGATGGCCGGGATTGTCTTTGCAACAGGCAGCCTGCTTGCCGCATTGGCGTGGAGCATGCCGGTTTTGCTGGTGGGGCGGGTCATTCAAGGCGCGGGCGGCGGGATGCTGTTCACGCTCTGCTATTCCATGATCATCATCGTCTATCCGGAACGCCTGTGGTCCCGGGCGATGGCGCTTTTGTCAGGAACTTGGGGGATCACAATGCTGTTTGGTCCAGCCATCGGAGGGATCTTCGCCGAGTTTGGCATGTGGCGTATGGGGTTCGGGATCATGCTGCCGATTACCGCCTTGTTTGTCGCCCTGACCTTAATACTGCTTCCTCGCAGTCCGCAGGATCATAGGCCGACCGAACCACTTGCGTTCGGGCAATTGGTACTGCTTGCAGGCTCGGTGTTGGCGATCTCACTCGGAAGCATCGCACCATCTATCACATGGGCCGTTGCGGCCGTGCTGGTTTCTATCTTGCTTTTGTTATCGCTGATGCGCCGCGAACAAATCAAAACCGTGCGGCTGTTCCCTCGTGGTGCGACCGTCCCGGGAACACCTCTGTTTCTGGCATTGTCGGTCATGGCTCTTTTGATTTTCTGCATCAATGCCGAGTTTTTCATGCCGTTTTATCTGCAGCGGCTGCATGGGTTAAGCCCGCTGATGGCAGGTTATGTGGCCGCGTTGGTTTCCATTGGATGGGCAGCGTCAGAGGTTTATTCCGCACGCTTCACGGGTCGAAAAATGCACCAAGCGGTTCTCGCAGGTCCAATCCTGATGATGATTGCGTGTGTGGTGCTTGGCGTGGCCACACCAATGTTTGGAAATGCAGGACCAGCCATGACGTCACTGCTGTCAATCGCCTTGATTGTACTGGGTGTTGGCATCGGCGTTGGCTGGCCTCATCTCAATACATTCATACTGCAATTCACGGATGAGAACGAGCGGGACATGGCCGCGTCTGCCCTGTCCACGGTGCAGATGTTTGCAGTCGCGTTTGGGACTGCCGCGGCAGGTCTGGTTGGCAATTTCACCGGGTTCAACGACGCTGGGAACCAATCGACCATAGCAAATTCTGCAATCTGGCTGTTCGTGACTTTCGGTTTGGTCGCCGGGGTTGCCGTTCTTGCCAGCCGCACCCTGATTGCCGGACAGAAGGAGTAGCAGGATGGAACAACTATTCCCGGACCTGTGGCAAACACCGCTTGAACTGCGCTTTGGGACATTGAAGTCCCACGCCTTTCTCCTTCAGCATCCTGCAGGGCGAGATATGATCTATGTTGCTGAGGAACCATCGACACTGCACGCCATCAAGGCATCCGGAAATGTCGATCACCTGTACCTCAGCCATAATCATGAGATCACTGACGGGTTGGCCGACGCGAAATCTACACTCGGTGCGCCTTTGGTTGGACACGCCAGAATGCAGCAGTACTTCCCAAAGGGCCTGAAGCTGGACCAAACGATTCAAAAGGAAAGTCGCGTCAAACTCAACGGCGGGTTGGAGGCGATCTACACGCCGGGGCATACGGATAACAACATCAGCTATAGGTACGTTTCACCGCACGGTAAGACGTATCTCTTTGTTGGTGACACTTTGTACCCTGATAACGGCGAGTGGAGAGCTTTGGTCATGGCAAGCCACGGGGGGAACAGGAAAACGTTGATAAAAACACTCGAACAACTCAAAGCCGTCCAAGCCGATGTTATCATCCCCAGTGTCGCCATCGGGAACTACCAAATAACTGAACTGACCAAGAGCGACTGGCATGCCGCATTGGATGCAGCCATCTTGTCTTTCCCGTGAATTAGGAACAGGCAGCACCGTTTATTCCGGAAACTCATAACGTGCCAAATCAAAAGGAGTGTTCAGGTCCACATGCCACCCAACATAAGGGCTGGACATCTGCAGGACCTGAGCTCAACCGCTCTTCTCGACCAGAAAATCGATCATGGCACGGGTTTTGGCGGGTAGGTTATCGCGGCTGGCATAGATCACGTTGACCCCGATCGGGGGGGCGCGGAAGTCGGGCAAAATCGCAACAAGAGTTCCGGCAACCAGTTCAGCCTGACAGGAAAGCTCCGGCAGACGGGTGATCCCAAGACCGGCAAGGGCCAGCGCCTTTTCAGTGTGGCCATCATTGCATCGAATACGTGGTACGATTGGCACTGTGATCACCTCTCCATCTGGTCCCGGGTAGTTCCAGTTTTGGGTGACCCCGTGAAACGAAAAATCAATAAGTTGATGCCCTTTTAGGTCATCAGGGTGAAGTGGTGTGCCGTATCGCTTCAGATAGGAACGCGAAGCCACTGTCAGACCCTGTGTGCGAAATATCTCGCGGGCGATCAGGTCAGACGGGGGCAGATCACCGATGCGCACCAGTAAGTCGATGCCTTCACCGATCATGTCGGCGCGGCGTTCGGATACGTCGATGTTCAGATCAACCTCGGGGTATCGCTGAAGGAATTCAGGCAACCAGCCATTCAGCCACCCATGCGCGAAAACCACAGGAACGCTCATCCTCAGCTCCCCAAAGGGCCGGTCGCCGACCGAATGCAACCGGTTCTGCACCGCACGGGTGTCATCCACAATCCGCCGCGCGTTTTCATAGTATATGCGCCCGGATTCCGTCAGACTGATCCGGCGTGTTGTCCGGTTCAGGAGTCGAGTACCCAGACGTGCTTCAAGCCGGGCGATCTCTTTGCTGACGTGGCTGGGCGTATGACCCAATAGCTTGGCGCCCGCACTCATACCTTCCTGCTCTACCACTGTGCAGAACAGAACCATGCCGTCGAATAGATCCTTATTATGATCCATATGGAATAAATGCCGTTCCATCCAAGCTATTAAAGTTCATTACAGGCATAGCTACCTTTGTTGCAAGCAAAGGAAAGGCCAAACCATGTTGGACATCAGAAACTTCGATCACATTGGCATCCGTATCAGCAACCGCGAAGCTTCCGTCGCCTTTTATGAGATGCTTGGATTCGAACTGATCGCAGACGGTGGCTATGACAAAGGCCATCCGCTGGTGATGCTGCATCCTTCGGGGATCAATATAAACCTGCTGGGACCGGCAACGGCAAAGGCTGGTGCAAACATCCTGATGGACGAGCTCGAGAAATATCCGGGCATCACTCACCTTGCTGTCAAAGTGAAGGACGCAGAAGCAACCGAAGCCTTTGTCACCGAAAAAGGCATCACCATTACGGGCCGTCGCGAATTTCGCGGGACCAAAACCATCTTCATCCGCGATCCGGATCGCAATGTACTGGAGCTTGTCGGCCCCGGTCCGTCTGTCGCGCAGCTGATCGCCGAGCATGTGCACAACTGAATTCCAACCATCAATGGAGACATTCTAATGATCACTTTCTTAAAACCGATCACTGCAGCCTTGAGCCTGACCATCGCCGCCACAGCGCTGCCGGTATGGGCGGAAACTCCGATGATTAAAACAGTAGATGGAATAGCTAGTTATCCGGAGGGCTATCAGGGCACACCGGTCCGTGCCGCCGACGAAGACCCGTTTCTGTCGCCTACCAACTCGGCGCTGATCCTCATCGACTACCAGCCACCAATTTTGGCCGGGGTGAAGAACATCGACCATGAAGAGCTGATCAACAACACCACGGGACTGATCAAAACCGCCGTGATTTATGATATTCCGATCATCTTCAGCCATGTCGCCGTGGGCCTGAACGGTTATGATCCGATGATCGAAGAACTGAGCGAACTGGCTCCAAACGCGGTATTTGTTGACCGGACCAACGTGAACGCCTGGGAAGAGCCAGAGTTTGTAGCTGCGGTTGAAGCAACGGGCCGAAAGAAGCTGATCATGGGCGGTCTTTGGACAGATGTCTGTCTGGCCTATCCCGCCATTGAGGCCGAACTTGCCGGATATGAGGTCTATGTACCGGAGGACACTGTAGGCTCAATCACTCAGCTCAGCCACGAGAACGGAATGCGCCGCATGATCGAGGCAGGGGTCGAACCGATCACATGGAACGTGGTCCCGGCAGAGTTGCAACGCGACCATGCGCGTGCCGACAAGTTGCAGGCGGTTACCCGCGTGTTCATGGAACATCTGTTCAAAGTCGATCCGGATTCAACCTGGTAAACCCAACATCGGTCAGAGGCTTCGCTCAGGGGCCTCAACCGGTGATCGTAGAATTTTTTGTTAGACGCTCTCGCAACCGCTCGATGACCACGTACAATACCGGAACAAGCACGAGGCTAAGGATTGTAGCGACAATCATCCCGCCAAAGACAGCCGTTCCAAGAGACCTGCGCGCTGCAGACCCGGCACCGCTGGCTATTACCAGTGGTACAACGCCCAGAATGAAAGCGAATGCAGTCATCAACAATGGCCGAATTCGGATACGCGCTGCCTCCATTGCCGACTCCTCAATGGAAAGCCCCTCCTGGCGTCGACGTCGTGCGAACTCAACAATCAGGATGGCACCCTTGCTTGCGAGACCGATCAGCATGACCAACCCAATCTGACAATAGATATTGTTGTCATAGCCGCGGAACCACTGCGCGACGAGGGCACCGAATATCGCGAGTGGAACCGCCAACAGTACCATGAAGGGCATGACGAAACTCTCGTACTGGGCGGCCAGAAACAGGAAGGCAAAGACAACCGCCAACGCGAAGAGGATCGGAGCCACATTCCCCGCCTTGATTTCCTGATACGCATTGCCAGTCCACTCATAGGTATAACCGCGTGGAAGCGTTTGCTTCGCCAAGGTATCCATGGCCGCGATAGCCTGACTGGAACTGTGTCCTGCTCCTGCGGCACCATTGATGCTGGTCGAGCGGAACAAGTTATAGTGGTTGATGGTACGTGCGCCGATCTGAGGCTGAAGCTTCACCAAAGCACTTAGTGGAACCATACTACCTTGGTTGTTGCGCACATAAAGTCGGCCAATATCTTCTTCGGCTTGCCGAGCATCGACGTCGGCCTGCAGATAGACCTTGTACACTCTGCCGTAGATGTTGAAATCGTTGACGTACACGCCTCCTAAAAATGTCTGCAATGCATCAAAAACATCGCCAATCGAAATTCCCTCGGTCAGTGCTTTGGTTCGATCAAGTTCGATATGCAGTTGCGGTGTGCTCGCCGAAAACGGGCTGAACAGGCCAGATAACTCAGGTAGGGCATTTCCAGAAGAAACCATTTCCCGGGTCACCTGCTCCAGATCCTGAAGCGAGCCACCGCTTGTATCCTGCAGTTCGAACTGGAACCCCCCGGTTGGCGAAAGGCCAAAGATGGGGGGAGGGTTCAGTGTTGTAAGAATTCCACCTGGAAGCTCGTCGAACTTGGCTTGCGCTTTGGCCATGATTTCAGTGACGCTTTCACCGGAACCCTTTCTCTTGTCCCAGGGTTCGAGAATTGCGAACAGGTTGCCCTGATTGGGGGCAGACGTGTTGGTCAAAATGCTGAAGCCGGTGAAAGTAATGACACCTTTGACGCCCGGAAGATCATGCAGAATTTCGTAAGCCTCATCGACAACCTTCTGGGTCTGACCCAGCGCTGTGCCCTCCGGCGCTTCAAGGCTGATGATGAAGTAGCCCTGATCTTCGTTTGGGATAAAACCCGCGGGCACGACGGTGAACATATAAACAGTTCCCGCCAATAAAGCAGCGAACCCCAGTGCGACTGGTTGCCAAACCCGGATGAACCAGCCAACCACCGCCTCGTAGCGACGCGTGAACCAAGCAAAGCCGGTATCGAATTTCTGGATTATCTTGGCTTTCGGTCGCGCACCGCCCAGAAGTAACCCACACAGTGCTGGGCTGAGTGTCAGGGCGTTAATTGCTGAAATCGCAACAGCTGACGCAATCGTAAGGGCGAATTGTTGGTAGAGTTTTCCTGTCAGGCCGGGCATCAAAGCAACTGGTATGAAAACCGCCATGAGAACCAGTGAGGTGGCCACAATCGGGCTGGTGACTTCGTCCATTGCGCGGCGCGCTGCTACCTTTGGATCTGTTTCACCGTTCTCAATGTGCCTCGATACATTCTCGACCACGACAATTGCGTCATCGACAACCAGACCGACCGCCAGCACCAGACCAAACAGCGTCAGCAGATTGATGGAAAAGCCCAAGGCCAGCATCAAAGCGAAAGTGCCGATCAAGCAGACCGGAATTGTTATCACCGGAATAAGTGCCGCCCGCAGATTGGGTAGAAAAACAACGATGACAAAAACAACCAGCAGGATCGCTTGTCCAAGTGTGAAAAGAACATCACGAATAGCTTCGCGATCGAAATTCGTCGTGTCGTAGATAACCGTGTATTCAAGGCCCTCGGGGAAATCCTGTGACAGCTCCGCCATGGTTTCGCGAACCTCCGATGCCAACTGTAGTGCGTTGGCGCCCGGCAGCTGCATAACGCCAAGACCCACCGTCGGACTGCTGTCGAGAGTTGAACTGAACGAATAGTCTTCGGCACCCAGTTCCACGCGTGCGATATCCTTGAGCCTTATGACCGAACTATCATCGCCAATGCCCAAAACTATGTTTTCAAACTCTTCCTTGCTCTGCAGCCTTCCCTTTGCCGTCAGTGTCAGCTGGAATTTCTGAGTTGCACCGTTCGGTGGCGCGCCCAATGCACCGGCAGCGACCTGCTGATTTTGCTCTGTGATCGCGTCATAAACGTCAGACGTGGTCAGGCCGAGGCTCGCCATTTTTTCAGGATCAAGCCAGATCCGCATTGCATAGACCCGTTCCCCCCAAACCATAACCGTACCAACTCCGGGGATACGCTTGAGGCGATCAGTGATGTGGATGTCTGCGTAATTGGAAATAAACAGTTCGTCGAACTCGCCGTTTGGCGAAATAAGGTTGACCCCCATTGTCAGGTCAACCGACTCCTTTGTGACGGTCACGCCAGATGCGACGACCTCGTCGGGGAGTTGAGCCATTGCGGTGGATACTCTGTTCTGAGTGTCCACGGCAGCGATACTGAGATCGTAACCTTCCTCGAAAGTGACCGTTATGTTTGAAGTGCCATCGTTAGAGCTGGTGGAGGCCATGTAAACCATACCCTCGACACCGTTGATCTGTTCCTCAAGGGGGATGGTCACCGCCTCTTCGACAACTTCGGCGCTGCCGCCTGTATACGTGGCGCTGACAACAACCGTCGGGGGCACCACTTCCGGGAACTCACCGACGGGAAGCAGAGGGATCGAAATCAGCCCGGCGATTACAATTACCAACGCGATTACCGAAGCGAAAACGGGTCTGAAGATGAAAAACCGGCTCAGCATTCAGCCATCAGCCTTATCAGCATCCGAGCCAGCGGATGGTTTTTTGACGTCGACTGCCATGCCAGGGCGGACGCGTTGTTGTCCCTGTACGATCACCTCTTCGCCGTCTTTCAGACCCGACATAACTATGCGGCGACCCTCATAGTTTTGCCCAACAGTTACCCGACGTGTTTCGGCCTTACCGCTCTTGTCGACGACGAACACAAAGAAGCCGGCTTGATCCTGTGCAATAGCTTCAGAAGGTACAGTTATCTGTCCTGACTGCTCGGCAAGCTGGATGTCCACTTTGGCGTATTGACCTGGGCGGAGCGTTCTTTCGGGATTGGGAAATACGGCACGCACAGCAATCGTACCGGTCGTTGGATCGACCCCCGGATCGGAAAAGTCGAGTGAACCCGCGTGCGGGTGAACGCTGCCGTCAATCAGCGTCACCTCAACCTTCAGATCCGGATTTGCCGATCTGTATTTTTCCAGTTCCAGAAATTGCGTTTCGCTCGGGCTTACATAGACGAAAAGCGGATCCATCTGGACCAGTTCAGTCAAGACGGTATCGTTCGCCGAAACGATATTGCCAACATCCTGATAAACCCGTCCGATACGTCCACTAATGGGGGCGGATACAGTAGCGTAGTCGAGGTTGACCTGAGCCGAGTCCACCGCGCCCTGGCTGCTGTCGAGGTCACCCTTGGCTTGGGCTGCGTTGGTGGTCGACTGGTCCAATTGCTCTTCGGCTACAGTCCCGTCACTTGCCAGAGCGGAAAAACGCTCCTTCTCCCGGGTTGCAAAATCAAAGCCAGCCTGGTTTTTGTCTCGTTCGCCCATGACCCGTTTTAGCTCAGTGGCATAAGGACGCTGGTCGATAACAAACAGAATGTCGCCTTTCACGATATCTGTGCCCTCTTTGAAAGGTCGAGATTCAACATGACCATCGACCCGGGATCGGACGAACACTGTGTTTGGTGACTCAGTACGCCCGGTCAGTTCAAGAAAAAGTGGCACCTCTTCCGTTGTTGCTTGGGCGACAACAACTTTCGGGGCTGTGGCTTTTGTTTCATCCGGCTCATTCTCGTAGCAACCGACAATGAGGAACAGAGGGCACAATGACAAAAGATGGCGTACCCTCCAACATTTTCCCATTTTCTCTTGCCCAATGCGCACTCGCCCCTCCCAAAAACCAATACCCTGACTAACAGATAACTTAATTTGTCAATTTTATCACCAACAACAGTTTCTTGTGCGCCCGCGATTTCTAGTGAAGATTGCCAGCGTAAGATTTTCAGCGAATGGGCCTGGGGTTTGGCGGGAAAAGTATCGCCTCTGGTCAGTGTCGTGTTGATTGCCCCCGCAGGATCGTTGGTCAGGTTAAAACTCGTGAACAATGCCGCGTCACCGCAAATCCCTCACCATCGTTCGTCGTATAGTCTCTAAGCCACACGACACACCCAAGCAGATTTAAGGCTTGCCCAAAAGTGATCCAACGCGATGCTTTGAGAGAAAGAGCGGGAACGACGCAGCGCAAGCCAGAAGAAATTCTCGCAGAACTGCGACAAGTTGAACGATTAGGAACTGCAGCCATGACTTTCGCTGCCCAAGTATCTCTGAAACACGACAATCTTCCCAGAAATTTGGTATTGGATGACGCTACTCACTTCTCTTGTTGGTCATTTGACATGCGTCAACCATTTGGCGGAACGTCATCAAACAGAGCTGAACGTACGCCTTCTTGCATTTCAGCTGTACAACTATTGGTAAAAACGCCCACCTGAGAGCGCAGCTTCCAGCACTCAGCGTGTACTAGAGATACCTCTGCAGGCAAACGTTCACGAACGCATTGTGAAGAACGCCCTATGAGCTTCCAAAAACTGTCTCCAAACCACATGTATCCTGCAGCAACTTCTACATAATTTTGGCAGAGCCGGTAGCGGCCAGGATTTTGGCTGGTATCTACAATCTGTTGCTCAAGTGGGAATGGCAAACCGTTGGATTTCATGGGCAAGCCTTCCATCGACAGGCCGAGCGCCTTAAAGTCAAGCGGATCACAAATATTCTGATAGTACTGATAGTTTTCATCAACTAAATGCGCCTGCGTGAAATTTAGACTGTCCGCTAGTGTTGCTGAGATTAATTCGTCGCAAAACTCAGGGGTTAAAACAGCCAAGTTAGACTTGATGAACACGTGATCGTAATTTTGACCAGCGTTTTGTCCATAGCTGAAGCTGAACCCGTCTCCCAACACTTCAAATGATGGAACATGAGCACCGTCAAGAATCTCCTCGATTTTGGATGCTCTTATAGAAGTCCGATTGATGTCAGCCGATCTAAATGAGACCGATGTTTCATCTGGAATACCTGTGTAGTGAAACTGAGACCATATTGCTGAAATATCCAACTGCTTCCAGCGTCCAATAATCCACAGCGCCCGATCAAATCGACTAGAATTCATAGATCTTCACCCAGCAACATCAAGAAACTACAAGTCTGATCGCTCGTGCCTGAAGTAGATCGATCTCGCCCGAAACTGGAGACGTGATGATCTATTCATAGACTGACGCAGCCTGCAAAAGCTTATATAAATCCGACCAAGTGATATAATCATCGCTGGGCTTATCAAACCAGGTATTGTTGCCCTCGACGTCCTTCAGCCAAGCCTGCATAGCTTCAACGAATCTACGTGTGTCGGTATTCTCAGCCGGAAAACTCTCGTCGTCCAACAAGAACGAAAGTGCATCAGCGAAGTCCGCGCTAGATTTGATGTCATTCATATTCTTAGTGTCCCCTGACCACGATGTCTTGCCCCCCGTTTGGCGTAGTGAACTTGAAGGTATCATGCTTAATTTCTGCCGCCGTCGCTGGTCTTGACGGTTTAGTTCGGTTAGCAGCCCGCCTTTTCATCAGGGTAGGGGAAATCAAAAAGTTAGTTCACCATTAGAAATACTTAGTGCAAACTCAAACAAGTCAGATGATACTACCTGCTCGATGCCTGGACCTATCGCAATGATCCTCGTTTTAGGCCCCGCATTTGTGTCCAGATAGAAATAAACTCCCGTGCCATCATCCGCGATAGGAACGTAAGCAGGGACTTCACTGCCGGCTTGCCGCCACTCCTTAAGCTGCCGAGAAACCTTAACAACGTCTTGCCAGAGCGGCATCTCGCTATCATTAACACTTGGCAGACCATAGATTTCAACACCATCAAGTACTACGGCACCGTAATCTGACAAAAATTCGCGATACTGAACTGGAAAAACAACCATAAGTTCAGCTTCCGCATCATGGATTTTATTGTCTGAGCATGGACCGGCAACTTCTCCAGTCGCACACATCTGATCAAACTCTGTTTTGGCATCCATTGTCGTGCACTCTCACTCAGTTATTTGCCTTGATTTAACAAAATCTTGATATCGTTCTTGCCAATAGGATTTTGAGAAGGCGGCGGATGACTTCCATCTGAGTATTTCTTCCGTGTATCAAAACTCATGATTTGTTGAACATTTCATACACCCACCGCGCCAATTCGGCGGAAGATCGAGTTTCCTTGCGAAAGCATTCTTCGCCACGTTCTCTTGCAACGATTGCCATCTTTCCGTCTTCCAAAATCTCGATGTATGGCGACCCAAATTCTTCCACTTCAGTGCTCAGAGGAAAGCTCTCATATGGGTTCCCTTTCTTCTGCGCGTATTGAAAGAAACAATCAGTAATTTCTCGCAGGCTCATGTTGATCAACTCCGTTATTTTAGTTGCCTGATGAAACCTTGTTTTACCAACTCATCAATGCTCATCGGCAACTGATACTGTGTCCCTCCACCGATTTTACCAAACCAAGGTGCGGCACTGCCTGAGTTCACCTGTGGAATTGGCTTTAACACTTCATATTGTCGATATGGCGAGTTTTTACTCGAATCCGGCAAAGAGCGTTGGTCAAAAGGTACATCTCTAGGTGCTACAAAGGCTCCTCGATCGGTGAAGTTACCTTTTTCATCAAACCGCCCGCCATAGCGGTCGAACGTTTGACCTGGTTGAAGTTCTCTAATTGTTGGCGGCCCTTCGAAACCATAATTTGGTGGCCAATCAATTTCACCGGTTGACTTCACCCAGCGTGTGTCAACACCTAATTTCTCAGCACTTGCTATCTGTGCAGCAGTAGGGTTTGCGACAGGTGCCCTATTTGTGGAACTACCTTCTACCTTGATCCCGGTGCCCTGAAGGTTTGGTCCAGGAGAACACGATGTAATGTTGCCGGAGGCGCATTCAATTACGTCAGAGACACCTAGTGCAACGCAGGTTCTAGGAGTAGCGGCGCAAACAGAGGGGCCGAGCACCACAGCACCGGTTACCACCGCTAAAAACTGCTTCGTCGCCTCAACTGTTTCAACATCGTCTAGGTAGTCGGCGTAAGCCTCAGTGTAGGCTTCGGCGCAAGCACCATCGGATACGCCTCCGCAGCGGGTTTCCTGGTAGTCCTCATAGCCGTTCAGGAAGTCGATGTTCTGATCGAGTTGCTGCTGCGCAGGACCAGACACAAACAGCGCACCAGAAACACTCAAAAGTTGTGCTGCATAGGGGCTCTCCGAAGACAACGCAGCTATCGCTTCATCATAGCTTACGGCTTCTGCCAAAAAGCTATCTATGCATTCGTTGGTGAAGCACGTATTTGCAAGCTCGCGGTCATTCTGAAGACCAACATTGGCAAAATGAACTGCAATATCGCGTTGATCCGCCTTTGAGCATCCACCGTCCTGCGCATGGCACGCTTCGAGAGCGGCTTGCATATTCGCCAGATCTGTATGTTTCAGGTAGTTGTTGAGGATTGCAGATTGACCAACGAATGATCCTGTACTGACGTTATCCGCTTCTCCACCTGAAACTAGATATCCGGCAACGGCTCCAACGACAGAAGCCAATCGATTTTGCTCTTCAATGCTGAGAGAACTATTCCCGGCGATACCGGAATAGATACTGGCCGCAATTCCGCCTGCCGCTCCTGATTTACAGTCCGCACCGGACGCTTCGGCTGCGGCACATCCTGCCAAAGCATGCAACAACATATGGCCGGCCGAGCCTTCCCCACCGTTGATGGGGATACCGTCCTCGTTGGTGAACAACCCACCGATTTCAAACTGGGCATCCGCCAAAGCGAGGTTGGTAACGGTTTGGACAAGGCTTGCTGAGAACCCTTCTGCAAAATCGGTTCCATAGACGGTCGAGCTCAGACCGGAAGAAATCGCGCCATCCAAGGCGCCCTCCAGAATGCCACCAATGGTCAATTGAGCAACGTCACCATTTCCGAACCCATTGATCAATGCATCATTCAGGGGGCTGTTTTCGGGGATATTCAGGTTGATGCCTGATGTGAGTCCCGCTGACACGCCTGAGAACGCAGCTGCTTCCAGAATCGCCCCCAGATCGAGATCTCCGGCAACAACGCCATCCAGCGTTTCGACGAGCGCCGTTGAAGTGAAGGCGGTCGCTCCGTTGTAGAGACCTGTCGTTAGCGCCGTGGCGCCCTCTGCTGCTGCGGCAGTTGTAAGCTCTGGAAGCAAATTCCCCACGAGATTGGGCGCGACATAGGCAGCGACCGCAATCGCAACGAGCGCCTTGAACGCGGGCGAGAGCTGAGTTTTTTCTTCATAGAAATACTCATCCGCCAGTTCCTGACTAATCAGTTCCAGACCGTCGATGGCCAGAAGTTCCTCAGGATAGAGATCTTGCGGGTTTGGTGCATCAACACCTGCGGTTTGATACACTACCAACTCAGCATCACCGCCGATGTCAAAACTCATGCCTTGTCCGGCAAGCAATTCGGTCAGAACGGCCGTTTCCGTAAAGCTGGTCTCGGTGATCGTGGTTATGGTGACCAGACCCATGTCGGTCTCGAAGAACTCGGAGCGGTGGCTGTCGATGGCGGCCTGAACCGAGAAATCACCCCCGGTTTTGATGTTCAGGTTCTGGCCAGCTGACAGCGTTGCACCGACCAAAGTGGTGTCTGAGCCGGACACGATGCTGAGATCGAGCGCTGCCAAAGCATCTGTGCCGGTGTTGATGTGGTCAACCGTATGCAGCTGGCTGGATTTGCTCAGCAATCCGCCAAGGTAACTCTTCTCTTTGGTATGCGTCTCTTCAAACACATCGGTGTAGGTTCCGACGAGGATGTTGCCCTCGGTCGCAGTGAGGTTGATGTCACCTGATGCGCTGGCGAACTCTGTCCCGGCAGTGGTCAGGTCACCTGTCTCGGCGATAATATCGATATCACCACCTGCTGTGATTCCGACGCCACGGTTGGTGACGGCAAGCGTAGATCGCGTCTCCTTCTTCTTCGACAGGAACCCTCTGCTGGTTTTGCGGGTTTCCGATTTAGCTATGTCCTGCGCGGCAGCCAGAACTACATCGCCAGCCGCTGCCAGATGTGCCTTTCCGCCCGCATCTATCTGTGTACCGACCAATACCGCGTCTCCGCCTGCATTGGCGATGAAGTCCCCACCTGTAGACAGTTGCGTAACCTGGGCGGTCAGGGTCAGGCGATCCGTCCCGTTCTTCGCATCGCCTTCACTGTATTGCACGCCGGATTGCTCGGTGAGCAGGTAGAGACTGCCACCCGCTGTTAGCCGCGTGTCCCCTGTGACCTGGGCCTGAACACCGGCCAGTGTCATGTCAGCAGAGGAGATGATCGACAGGTCACCACCCACGTCAAAGCGCGAGGCAAGGTTCTCGGTGATCTTGGTGACACTTGTGTTGGTGTAATATTCTTCTGTTTGCGCCAGGCCTGCGATGACGACGTTTCCGGCGGCAAATATAGAGGTGTCCGAAGTCGATCTGATCACCAGCGCTTTACCGGAGAAATCTCCGCCTGTGATGATATTAACCAGGTCTCCACCAAGTTCGGTGTCTTCAAAATCAATGTTCCCGAACGACGTCAGGGACAGGGAGCCGCCTTCTGCGATCAGCGACCCACCTGAACCCGTGATGCTGCCGGCCGTAATCTTCAGATCACCACTTTCGGATGCATTGGCTTTATCCAGTGATGCCAACACTCCGCTTTCGGACAAGCCGAACCGGTCGCCGAACCCGACAAATTCTGAGCCGGGTGTTTGGACTGCGTTGTCACCGTCAAAGCTTGCGCCGTCGCTTTGATATCCATTCCATTCGGTGGGCCGATTGATGTTTTGGAACAGCTCATTCTGAATCTGCAAACGATCCAGGAAATAATCAGAGGAAAGCAGGTCCTCATAGGAAACCGGCATGGTTCCGAAATTGGTACGACCTTCACCAATCAAAGCATCCAGGTTTGCAAGCGTCTGAAGCTTGGGCTGAACCGGGTCAAGAGACGGGAGGGTCACCACATCCGGTTGAACCGGTGCCAGCGCCGGCAAGTCCAGAACATCCGGCTGAACTGGTGTCAGGGATGAAGCCGGAACGATCAGATCAGGCAGAGGCGCCTGGGTTACGTTGGAGTTTTCCCGCGGAGGAACAACGCTAGCAGTTCCGGATCGAATATCTCCGTTCGCCACTACTGACGCGCTGTTGATGTTGACAGCTCCACCAGCCAGCACTTGGCCGATCTCAGACGTTGCTCCGTTAGAGGTTTCGCGGGAGATCGGGGAATACGTTACTCTTTCGGTGCGCGTGGTGAAGGCCGCGTCACTACCACCGCTGCCCTCGTTGATCTCGATGGTCAGGTTTCTTGTATATGTCGCCGTGTGCGTGACCCTTGTGTCCTGATACCCATTGTTTGCAAAACTGGAGCTTTGAACGTCGATCCCGCCTTCAGCAGAAATCAGACCGGCGTCGTTGCGCACAGTGCCCGCCTGAATGGCGATACCCGCGCCAGACAGGATTTCAGGCTTCGCCCCGGAGGCTGCAACTGAGGTGCCAGTGCTCCACGTGACGCCGCCCTGGTTCGAGTAGACACCATCAAAACTGTAGATTGTTGCGCAGCTGCTCGCTCTGTCCGCGCCTCCGTTCGATCTGCTGCTCGTGAAACAGCTGCCCAGCTCCAGATCCGCTGGATTAGTCGAGACCCTTCGGCTACGTGTTTTGTTGTCTGGGGTTCCTGCAAATATCTCGACGCCCGATTGTGAGGGTTCCGTCACAATACTGTCGAAACGATTGACAAACGTTTCCGCCTCGATGGCCAAGCCACCATCTGCTTCAATACGCCCAGACTGGTTCAGCACCGTACCATCTCGTGCAACCAGTTGCATTGTCTCGCCGGACTTCAACAAACCACCGCGGTTGTTGAGATCAGATCCACTGCGCAGTTGAAGACTACCACTCGCTTTGATCGTACCCCGGTTCTCCAGGTCACCATCGAGATCGAGCAGAAGATCCCCGTCGAACTCAACCCGTTCTGATGCGGCGACGGTAAGCCCACCGGTTTCCAACGTGACCGCAAGACCATCGCCAGCGCGCAACTGATTGAAATGCGAGGCTCTCAGCCCTCCATTCAACGACCCGGATTGCAGCTCCAGTACCGACTGGCCCACCGCCAGCGCCTCTGCACCCAGGTTGGTCTGTCCGAAGGTTGCAATATTGGTGTTGCGGGCGTTTATCTGCCCTTGAAGATCAAGGTCTCCGGCTGTCACGGAAAGATCGGCCCGTTGACCTGCAATCATGGTGCCGTCAATGACCGCCCGATCCGTTGCTGTTACCTGCAAATCTGCAATGGCTGCAATTTGCGAGCTATCTCCAGTTTGCACATGATCACCGGACAGCACGACTGACCGTCCACGAGATCTGCCCGAATGCTCCAAAGTGCCATCACGAGCTTCGATGGAAACACTGTCCTGTGCTTCGGCTTGTCCGGCGATCTGAGCCGTGGTCCCGGAGAAAGCAATGGATCCGGCCACAATCTCGGATGCGTCTCCGGCTGTGAGTGAGGCTCCGGCCTTGATTTCGGCTCGGTTCTGAACCGCGGCACGTCCGTTAAGCGCGACTTGGGTCAGAGCGTCTAAATCAAGCGTATCCGCCACCAGTTCGGCGCCATCCTCGATGGTTACCGACGCGCCGGTCGATGTGATTGAAAGCTCTGCCCCCGAGGCGAGTTCGCCATCGAGGAGGATCTGATCTGTTGCCGTCACAGTGAGGCCATCCACCGCAGCGATCTGGGACGTTTCGCCAGTCTCAACAGTGTCGCCAATTATCGAGACGTTCTGCCCACGAGACACACCGCTATGCTCAACCGCGCCAACCGTTGCCTCAATCGTCAGCCCATCAACGGCCCGAAGTTCACCAGATAGCTGCGCAGTTTCCCCGGTGAGCGCCACGCTGTTGGCCAGCAGCTCTGAATCCGCCCCTGTGGCCAGCTCGGTTCCCGCCGACACAGAAGCTGTCTCATGAGCGGCGGCCTTGCCATCAAAATCAATACGAGTCTGCGCCTCAACATTCAGGGATTCAGCCAGAATCTCGGCATTTGTTTCAACGGCTATCCCAGCTGCTGTGGATTTGAGCGTCAGCCCCTTCCCAGCGACTAGCTCTCCGCTGATCTTTGCTTGCTCTGCGGCGGTTACGCTCAAATCACCTACTGCGGCGATCTGCGATCCATCGCTCGTTTGAATGTTGTCACCTGTTATCGTGACAGCTTGCCCGCGAGACGTACCCCTGTGGTCGACGCTCCCATCTGTCGCTTCAATGGTCAGGTTTTCAAGTGCTTGCACCTGGCCTTCAATCCGAGCGTCACCTCCGGTAAGAGCCGCAGATCCCGCGACCAGTTCTGAGCTGGCACCTGTTCTAAGCTCGGTTCCGGCCGTCAGTGAAGCCGCTTCCAGGGCAGCTGCCTTTCCGTCGAATGTCAGCTGTGTCAGCGCATTCACATCAATGGACTGTGCGAAGATTTCCGACGTGCCGTTCAGCGCTACGGAAGCACCGGTTGATGTTGCCTCAAACGCTTCGCGCGCAACAATCGCGCCGGAGATGTTTAACATACCGGCGCTTTCCAGACGGATTGCACCGCCCGCTGCCTGACCGTTGAAGGTCATGTCTCCGTTGCTGGTTCTGATGTCGATCAGATCGCCGCTCTCGGAAGTGATCGCGCCTTCAAGAAGGATTGGTCCCTGGTTGCGGACCTGAATGCGACCGCCCGCACGAATTTGCGGTGTGTGACCACCAGCAGGAGCACCCAGCGTCAGTTTCCCATCGGCCCGCAGCGCAATATTGGTTGAGGAAGCCATGTCCCCGTTCAGACGCACACCCACGCCGTTCTCGGTGGCAATCAAACGGATCGCATTGGCATACATGCCACCAAGAGCAGCGACATCCACAGCCAATGCCGGGGCCGCACCTTCTCCGGCCTGCTCGGTGATCCCTGTTACGGCGCCGGTCTCCGGGTCGTAAGACCAATTATAGTCCACCTGATTGGCACCGGCGACGACATTGAGCTGATCCGCACGCATTTTGCCGTAAATCGCGGCCGCTCGTGCAATCACATCGACACGGCTGGTGTCGGTCAGACCTATACGGTTTTCCGGGTTCAGACCTCCGGCACCGATTGTAACCGTCCCTCGGCGTACATCGAACCCAGTCAGTGCCCCATTACTGCCGAATTGCGGCTTTCCGGTTGTCAGAGTCGCACGGCCCGTGTTGATGAAACCACAGCCGTTGCAGGTGATGCCAAACTCGTTGGCGACCACCACATCCATGCGCTTTCCGGCGACCTCCAGAATACCGCCCAGCTGAGTCTGATTTCCGCCAACAACCTCACCGATCCACAGATTGGCCTCTTGTCCCGGCGCCAGGTTGCCGTTGCCTTCGATCACGCCGCCCAGTTGCGTATTGGTAATCGTCGCCGAGTTGTTCAAGATCAGGTCATTAGCTTGGAAGTCGGTGTAGACATCGTGGCTGACGCCCGCGCCATTCGGGGTCGAGATGTTGATTACGGTGGTGCCGTTCAGAGACTGGTCGACATGTGGACGCGGACCTGCGCTTGGGTTCACAGGTTGGATGTTCTGCGCATGAAGCAGCGCGGGTTGTATCGTCAGCGCCAGCGTCAGAATTGAAGAAACAACTTTCTCAAAAACACGTCTACACATGGACAACACTTCCCAAATTACTTTGAACGGCCAGAAATCTCATCAGAATTGCAACCTCAGACTGACATACCCAACGGTCTTGTCGGACTCGAAGGCTGGATTGGTGTTGGGTGGGGAATCCTCAGGTCGGCTTAACGCGTGCGCCACCTGCATCTGCAACGTGACCTGACTATTCATGATGACATCCGCACCCAGACTGACACCTGCCAGATGGTCCTGTGACCAGCGTCGCAGCGCCGACGGCTTGATATACCCAAGATCGAGGCCAGCATTCATGCGGACCTCAAATCTGGGTGCCTTGTATGCACCCCATTCGACGGTGTTGCGCAGATAGATACCGGTATCGCCATAGAGGCTATTGTCGTGAAAGCCGCGAACCGTGCTCCAACCACCGATACCGAACTGCTCAATCCCCGGCAGGATATCGTCCGAATATTGCCCGGCCAGCGTACCCCGATAGGTCAAACCGCTTTTCCCAATCGGAGTAGAGAAATCAGCGCGGAGTTTTACCAGTCGGAAATCCTGATCGATGACGCTCCGTTCCGGAATATCAGCTCCCAGAGCATCGAGTCCGGCCTTTAGGCCTATGTTCCAGAACAGCCGCCCCTGTCCGATGGTCTGTTCACCTCTCAGGCCAAGCGATGCAATCGTCAGGCGTTGACGTTGGCTGGTGATCTCGATGCCATTAATCGCGGTTTTAGTTCTGTTCAGCTTCAAATCACCATAGGCGTAAATCTTAGAGGTCTGGTTCCGCATCAATAACCGTTCGGTCAGAAGGATCAGGTATTGGCTGCGCCCCTCTGTGACAAAGGACTGATTGATGCCCTGGGTTATGAAGCGATAGTCACTGGCTCCAAGATCCGCATTGAACAACCAGTTGCCCACCGGCAGACCCCAGTTGAGAGAAACAGAATCCGAATAACGCTCACCGCGTTCTTCAAAGGGGGTGGTGGTGATCCCAATCCGCAGTTGGTCATTGAGATTCAATGCATTGTCGAGACCAAAGGTGCTGGTGCCTTTGATCCGGCCGGTGGATTCGAAACCGGAATTGTCAAACTGAAAATCCAGATACCACGGGCGTCGATCCTGCACATCAACCTGGATGAACGAACCACCAGGCGTCTCTCCGGGCACTAGCTGGAATTGTCCGCTCGCCGACCGGGGTGCGTTGATGTTCTCCAGCCCCTGTTCCAGGTCGCGTAAATTCAGGAGGTCACCGCGTGCAGTCGGAAAGGCCGTATTCAGACGCAAATCCGCTGGTTTGCCGGTGCCGTAGACATACCCTTCGATCCGGCCCGGCACGATGGTGATCGCAAGTGAGCCATCTGCAATGTCCTGTTCCGGCACATAAGCGCGGGTCGTGATGTAACCCAGCTCCTGATAGAATGTGTTGATCAGGTTCAGTGTCTGCGCAATGTCGGCCGCTGTCGCACAGGTGCCAATCAGATCGCGATACCCTTCGGGCTGATGTTTGAAAGCTTCAAAACCTTCGAGGTCAATGCTGCGGATATCGAAACAAGGACCACCGGGAGGTGGGATATAAAACTCCTCCCCAGCGGTTTGATCCTGCACTACATCCTCACGCTCTTCGAATTGCCTGCGGCGACGTTCCTGTTCTTCGGTCTGCTGAGTTTGTTGCTGAAGAATATCATTGTCGATGCGCTGCAAATCACCGGGCGAGACGCCTTGCGCCCAAGCGCTGGTGGTCATCAACAGGATAGCGCTGAAACCAAATGCTGCGGTCACAGAGTGGGATCGCAAACCCATCAGTTGTCCCCCGCAGTGCTGAACCGACTAAAAGCGGCTGTGAACCCGCGCAGAGAAACGGGAAAATCAACGGCCTTGTCGCGGGCGGTCCAAACTCGGGCCTTAACCTCTAGCCCCTTGCGAAAGGCTGACAGAACATCCCCTTCCATCCGAAATCCAGCGTGGCAACCAAATTGGTCGCAGACTTCATACAGGACCTTGAAGGGGCGACGGTTGTCTACATGTAGCTCGATGCCCGGGGCCAGATAGACACCAACTGGAACCGTCATGACTGCATAGCTACGATCCGTGTTTTCATCGTCAGACACACTCATCAAAAAGACAGGCGGGCCATTCTCTTCGGCGGCAACGCTCTGCATCATCTGGCAGACGGCATCCCGTTCAGCCGGCTGGCACAGAACCAGCCAATCTGAAAACACCTCTTCCGTGGGCTGGGGTTCAACCACTTGCGCCAAAGCCGCCGACTGGAAGAGGGCGAGACCGATACTCATGGCCAGCCGGTTTAGAGAACCGCTCCTCATGCGCACTCAAACCTGTATGTCATGCGAACGTGTAGCGTGTTCACCGGAAAACTTGCTGTTTGGACCAATTGGCCAATGGCTGGGTTCCATGTTTTTTGTGTGTATGTGGTCTGTTTGTCGAACGGGGCGGAGACAGAGCGGGACGTGATAGTCGCTTGTCCCGCACAAATCTCGTTGAATGCGTTCTGGCTGAACTTGTCCTGCTGAGCGGCATGGTTTGCGCGCACTTCTATGGATGCCGTGTAGCCGCCGTCACTCAATCGCGAAACGCCGTAGATTTCTCTGAGCTGCTCAGGAGAAGTCTCTGAGCAACCGCTCAGGACACACAGAAAAGAAATGGTTAGTAAGAAAGGACTTTTCATTACAGCTGAATCAACCTGAACTGACGAGAACTCGAGAACTTGAAAACGCGGCTACTGCGCAGCCTGATCCAGTGGCGTTGCTTCCCACTCGCGGGCGAAGCTTTGAGCGGCCTCCAGATCGCCGCGGCTCAGTTGTGCATTCAGGGTATCTCTGAGAGTTCGAGCCTCCTCCATCCCTCGTGCAGCCGCCAGGTTAGCGTACCCATGCGCCTTGATGAGATCCGGGTTCACGCCGTTTCCTGACTGATAAGCTTTGGCCAATTCGAAGAGCCCTAACGGGTTGCCAGCTTCCCCGGTGCGAGAGAAGTTGTCGAAGGCCGTCTCATAACTCTGCGTTACACCCGTGCCATCACGGTAGGCTTGGCCTAGATAGTTGATTGCAGCTACGTGGTTCTGCTCTGCAGCTTCCTGCCAGAATGCCACCGCCATGGCCGCATCCTGTTCCACACCTTGTCCATCTGCGAACAGCAACCCGCAGTTGAATGCGCTGTTGGCATCTCCTGACTCAGCCGCTGCACAAATCAACTCCGCAGCGCGCTGATAATCCTGCAAGACCAATTCGCCATTCAGATACATCAAACCGAGCCGGTTCTGCGCCAACGCACTGCCCTGTTCAGCTGCCGCGCTATAGAGTTCGACAGCGCGGCGCATGTCGCGCTCAGTTCCCAAGCCCATCTCAAACAAGCGCCCGATGAAGAACGCACCATCTGCGTCACCGTCGTCAAAACCAGCCTGAAACTCCTCGACTGCGCCCGAAACATTACCAGCTTCAAGGGCGGCAATGCCCGCAGGAACGTCAGCAAGTGCAGCACACGCAATAGATGCGGAAACTACTCCGCCAAAAGCGTTCCTCAAAATACGCATTCCGTAACCTTTTGTTTGCCTTATTATCTTCTGGCTAACAAAGGCCACAACACACGTTAAGGGGGAAAATGAAATCGAACTTCACTAAAAAGTTACACGTCTTCGGTCTGTGACCGCAATGTGGCGCGACGCTACAAGAGGAGCCCTGAGCGGTCGTTTTGTCGCCACATTTTTACACACGAAAACAAAATGTCTGAGCTTTTAACGATTCCGAACTTACCCGGAACACAGTTGATCCGGCTTTAGGGTTCTAAAACGACGAATCAGTTTGTCTGAAAACTGTATCGGCGGGATGGTGCGGCTACCTTCAGACAGATACACGACGGAAGTTTTCGTCCAAGCTTTTTAGCAAGACATGAGCGTCGCGGAACAATTGCGACGCCTATCGCAGCGAGAATGGCTCAGGCGCAGGAGAGTGTCTTCGAGGTAGGATACACCAATTCAAGAATCCATCCCGTCAGATTTCAATTATCTCCTCACATCTCGTCCAATTAAGCCTTTAAGTCGAAGTCAGCATTGACACTGCCAAGCTCGTCAGCCCGCTGCAAAACGGTTTCAAATCTGTCCAATACCTGAAACGCGGTCCGGTGTTGCAGCAACCTTCGGTCAAGGATCAATTCCAGCTCGTTTTGTTCGAACGTTGAGTAGAAAAAGAGCTCACAACTTACCTCTGGCACAACTGAGAAATTTTCTTCAGTCGCAGTTCAAGAAGGATGCATTTTTGTTGTCAGGTAGTTCCGCTTGATGCTCTGAGTCATTACAATAGCGCTTGAGGCAACAGGCAGGTTAACGTGATGCGCAAAGCAATCTTCTTACCCTTGGCAGCATTTTTCCTTGGCGTCATTGTACAGGCTGAAACTGCAGCGGCAGCTTCTCTTGGACAATACGAGGTTTTTGGCGTTGAAGACGGTGACATGCTGAAACTGCGGGCGGGACCCGGAATCGGTTTCAATGTGATCGTGGGTCTTCCAAATGGAACAGCTTTACGAGTCCACAGTTGCGAACAGACCGGCGGCACGCGTTGGTGCCGTGTGTCCTTGCAACGCGCGCGTGGGCTAAAGGGATATGTCTCCTGGGCATATTTGCGCAAAATCTGATTCAACTGCGGTTCGCGCTGTCGTTTTGTCGACCCCTTTAAATACCGATCGGAAACTTCCTTTCGGTTCTATTGAGCGCTTCATAAAGACAGTTCATCAGAGACATGGGCACGAAAAGCCCTAGCCGGACCTTCACTGCCACCTGGAATTGCGCTTTTGCAGCATGCCTCAAAAAGACGAATGCACTGGTCGAGAAGGGTAAGGAAGAAGAACGGGGACAACCTTAGTTGAAGAATGAGGCTCCATTTGTTTAAAGTTCGGAGGCATCAAGGTTGAGGATATGAACCAGTGAAGTCACTCCTGAGAGACATTCATGCCAGGATCGTCGATCAGTTTTTTAAGCCGTCCAATGCACAAATGTTATCATCCGCTGCGGACCAAGGCGTGGATCTCTCAGAGCCCATACCCTTCACATTTTATGTATCTTTCCGCAATTCTGATGACGCTGACAGCGTTGCCGCTATGCTCGAAAGCAAAGGCTTTAAAATCACCCGAGAAACCGAGGAAGAAGATCCGTACCCGTATGAGGTGGAAGCCGAAACAAAAATTCTTGGCAATGAAAATGAAGTCGCTCAACAAGAAGATTTTTTTCGAACACTCGTGAGCAAATTCCCTGCCCGCTATGATGATTACAGTATCACCTACTCTGACGAAGAGGCCGTTTTCTACTGATCAACTTCGATATGGGCTCAGAATTTCTAACCGGGAAATTAAGTTAGCATCCGGGGCGATTGCGGACTCGATAGCATTCGAGCACCTGCCATATCTGGTGACGACACGTCGCTGATCTTTCAGTCTCCCTAAACGAGCAGAAAATCCAATACTCTGGGCAATGCTTGGATCATCCAATTGAAAGCAATGACAATAGAGAGCGAGGTCATTCCGCTGCACCTAACTGTTGGCGGATGGTGCGCGCGCCGTTAGTTAGTCGTTATAGTTCAGTGACACTCGGCAACCCTCAAAAGCAAACATTTAACAGGCACCGGTGTCCGCGAGGAGTGACAGCAATCGATCACCCTACATCAACGAGACTGGGTTCCGATGTTTGTTTTCTCTCCAAGAATCAACCGCTCCATCGCATTTTGATCGACGATCAGACACTGGAACATTCTGTTTGACCATTCTAGGGCACCTGAGGTCAGCAGGAAAGTTTCAGGTACCACGATCCACTCGGCGATCCACATGCCGCCCGAACGCTCATGTTCGTGTAGGGTCAACTCTCCAATCTGGTCCGCACGTTGACGTCCCAATCGGGCAACGGCTTCACCGAACTCCGAAGCTCGCTGATTTTTCTTGTGCCCCATGGCCGAAGACACGCCTTTACCGTTAACCGGGCGCTCGTAGATCTCACCAATATCCGACGAGGACAGCAGATTCACGTTATGGGCAATCTTGCACAAACTGCTACAGAGCAACCCAAGCGTAGTCACAACTTCCGCCACTCCGTCGCGGGCGTTCTGCCAATGCGGATCAATCATGTTGAGCCCTAATGCCTTGGCGACATTGCTTTTGATGATTTGACCGTCATCGTTCTCATAGGCCTGTAAATCTCCCACCGGCCCGCCAACCTGAACGTTCAGCCCCCGCGCGGCAGCATCAGACAAAGCGGCACGGCGACGTTCCAGCTCTGAAAGCCAGACGCCCAACTTGGTTTCCAACCGAATGGGCAAAGCATGCTGCCCATTGGTCCGCCCCATCATCTTCGCTCCACTGTGGTCTTGGATATGCCGATCCAGCTCTGCAATGAGTTGCGTGATCGCCGCGTTGATTTGATCAATCCCATGCCTCATCTGCATGGACATGGCCGTATCCATAATGTCCTGTGTCGTAGCCCGGAAATGGACAAACTCGGCAAAGTCTCCCATCAGCGTTCTAAGTTGCCGCACCAATCCAACTATGGGCCGACCGACAAGCATCATGTCATCGTGCAATTGGCTTTGGTTCAGGTCGGAAACTGAGATCGCGTTTAGCGCACTTGCAGCCTCGGCCGGGATCAGCCCAGCCTTCGCCTGACAGCTCGCAAGCGTCTGCTCAACCTTCAGCCAAGCCGAGAGCGTGGCGTGTTCGGACCAGATTGATCGCATATCTGAAGTCGAAAGGCAGTCGCGATAGAGGCCGAAATCAAGCATCGCCCAGCCCCCCTTCGGCCAAACTGCGCTCTTTCACGATGCCCCGGATACGGAAGGCTATCGCGCCAACACCAAGGATCAGGAAGGCCAATGCGATAGGGCGCTCGACAAAGATCATGGCGCCCCCATCAGACATCAGCAGCGCCTGGCGAAACGTCTCTTCTGCACCCTTCGCCAGCACGAATGAGATCACAAAGGCCGCAATGTTGAAGTCAAACTTGCGCATCAGCCAGCCAGCGAAACCAGCGCAGGTCATCACGGTGACGTCGAACATCGACCCGCGCGCGGAATAGGCAGCGACGAAAGCTGTCATGAAGATCAATGGATAGAGCACATTGGTCGGAATTTTGAGGATCAGACGTGCAACCTGCGTGGCACCAAAATAGCCGATCAGGCCATATGCGAAGATCCCCAACATCCCGCAGGCAAAGAGTTTGTAGACCAGTTCCTTGTCCGTCAGAAACAGAGTCGGTCCAACCTGAATGCCGTGGATCAGGAACACACCCAGAAGGATCGCACCAATGGTCGAGCCCGGAATACCCAGCGTCAGCAATGGTGCCATGGATGGCCCGGAAACTGCGTTGTTGGCAGCTTCAGGCGCAGCAACGCCTTCCAGCGCGCCCCTACCCCATTGTTCCGGATTCTTGGCCCGGCGCTTGCCCTCACCGTACGAGATGAATGCCGCGATGGCAGAGCCCAACCCTGGCAGCACGCCGATGCCCGCACCGATGAATCCACCACGCAGAGCGTGAGGCAGACAGGGCTTGTATTCTTCCCACGTCAGCTCATTGCCACTTGCTGAGCTTTCGTTTTCCTGGGTCTCACCTGTCGCCTTGCGGCGCTCTTCGAGCTGGGCAAAAACCTCACCTAACACAAACACACCGATCATCAGGGGGACAAGACCGATACCATTCGACAGATCGAACGAGCCAAAGGTATAGCGTTCTTCGCTTGAAATCGGGTCGAGGCCGACCATGGCTACCAAAATGCCCAGCAGAGCCGAGGCCAGTCCATTGACAATCGACTTACCAATGACCGACCCGATGACCACAAAGGCGGCAAAGTAAATGGCAAAGGTCTCTGGTGGCCCCAGCTTCAGCGCGATGGCTGCGATAAATCCTACACCGACGACCAGCAGAACATCCCCCATGAAATCGCCAATGACGGACGAAATCGTGGCAACCTTCATCGCTTTGCCAGCCTTGCCAGCGCGTGCCAGCGGGTAGCCGTCGATCTGCGTAGCAGCGCTCGCGGCGGTTCCCGGCGTATTAAACAGGATGGCAGCTATCGAGCCGCCATATCGACCCGACTTACCGATCACATAGAGAAAGGCCAACGCAAACAGCGGCGACATATAGAAAGTGATCGGCAAAAGCATTGCAATCGCGGCCGAGGCGGTCAGGCCCGGGGTGGCCCCGACGATCATGCCAACTACGGCTGCAAGAACAATGGCAAAGAGCAGCATCGGATCAGTGATGACCGAAAGGAGGGCTGGGAAGATTTCCATAAGAATTACCCCTGTATCCAGCTGAGCAGGTCGAACACTTCGCCGTAGGGCGGAAAGACACCAAGCAGCACGAAGAAAATGATGTGGAAAATGAGCGGGCACAGAACGGCGGACGACGCCAATCCGATCCAGCTGCGCACGCCGAACATATAAAACACAACGGGTGCCACAATCGCGGTGGGCAGAAGGTAGCCGAACCACCGGAACGATTGCTGATAGATCAGCGCGATTACGAACAACGCGATAACTTGAAACGCAGCACCTTTGTCTGTGCTGACGGGCGCGATCCCTGCAGTTTGGCGCGATGCGCCCAAGATCAGCAGGATCGACAGAAACAGCAGAGCAACTGATGCTGCGAATGGGACAATCCCAGCCCATGTATCACCAGGTGAGGCGGCCGGAACCTGCCAGGCCCCCCAGACAGCAACAAGTGATAGGGTCGCAAGCACCAAACCTTCGACATAGGCGCGCATGGCATCCTCCCAGTATTCTGCGAAAAGCATTGGATCGGGTGGCATATCCACCCGATCCGTTTTTGGGTCAGTTGGTAAGGCTCTCAACAAGCGGTTGGGAGTCCGCTTTCATTGAGGTGAGCGTAGCCTTGGCATCTGCACCCTTCTGAAATACCGGGCCGGTTCCGCGAGAGGCCAGGAGTTCAGCAAATTCCGGTTTGGCTGCGATTTGCTCCAACGCCATTTCCATAGCTGCCACCACTTCCGCAGGTGTGTCTTTGGGGGCGAAGACGATGACCGGCGAAGAAACAGCGGCAAACGGAATACCCAGTTCACCGAAAGACGGCACCTCGGCCATGATACCGTCACGCTCCTGACTGTTGACGGCCAGCGCGCGCAGTTGATCTTCGAAACCGGCAAGTTGCTGGACGCCCAGAAAGCCAAAATCCGCCTGCTCACCGATCAAAGCGGCGCGGGTTGGTCCGCCGCCCTTGAAAGGCACATCCTGAACTTCGATTCCGTTATTGGCCAGAAAGCCCAACCCACCGACATGATGGAAGCCACCGCGACCCGAATGTGCCCAACGCAGTGAGCCCGGTTCCGCCCTGGCTGCGTCGATCACATCCTGAACTGATTGGAACGGGCTGTTCTTGGGCACCATAAGCGAGGTCTGCAACTGGCCGACTTGTGCGACGAACTCAAAGCTCTCCAGCGCGTCAATGTCGGTGTCACGCGTCATCGTCGACAGCAGGAACGAACCGCCCGAGGTCATCATCATGGTGTAGCCATCTGGGCGTGCGCCCACGACCGAGTTTGCTCCGTTCAACCCGCCAGACCCGGGCTTATTCACAACCACTACAGGCACATCCAGAATACCTTCTGCTGCAGCCGAGATGGCCCGGGCATATGCATCGGTACCGCCACCGGCTTTGTAAGGCACAATCAGATTGATCGGTCGTTTGGGCCAATCAGCGGCAAAGCTGGCCGTGGCTGTTGCGGCAATCGCAATCGCTGCAAACGCGGTGGTCAGAATACTACTTCTTTTCATCGGGTCCTCCCTAGCTCGGTCACCCGCAGTCTATACCCAAACCACAATTGCAAAAATTGCAAAGATGTTATCTACTCTTGCAAAATATGGAATTATTGAGATGAACATCAAAGGGCTCCGCGCATTCACAGCAACATTGTCCGAGGGCTCTCTCGTCGCGGCGTCGGAGAGATTACACCTGAGCCAGCCGGCCGTGAGTCGACTGATCTCTGGTCTGGAAGCTGAGTTGAAGCTCAAGCTCTTTGATCGCAGTGGCCGTGCCTTAACACCAACGCCAGAGGGGCTGGCCTTTTATCGCGAGGCGGGCCGTATCCTCGACAATCTGGATGAAGTTCCGCGCATAGCCGCAGAAATTCGAGCCGGGCGCACCGAGACACTACGCGTTGTAACGATGCCCAGGATTGCGCACTCGCTTTCGGTTCCAGCCGTTGCAAAATTCCTGAAAACCAACCCTGAAACCAATGTCAGCCTGGATGTTCGCGCCAGACGGGAGGCCGGGAAATGGCTCGCAGGGCGAGAATATGACATCGGAATCGGCGCGTTGCCCGTTGATCATCCGGGCATAGCGACCAAACCCCTTCTTCGCGTTCGTGCTCAGGTAGTTTTGCCCAACGAGCACCCGCTTGCTGACCGGAACGAACTGAATGCGCGCGATATTGCACAGGAACCGATCATACGTCTGATGCACGGTCTGCTGCTGCGGGACCAACTAGACGACATCTTCCGCTCAGCAGGCGTAACCCCAAGGCAGACCTGCGAGGTTGCCGCATCCCAACTTGCCTGTTCTCTGGTTGCAGAGGGTGTGGGCCTCACGATCGCCGACGAACTCGTTGCGGCTCAAACTGGTCTCGAGCGGATTGCTCTTGTTCCCATTGTGCCCGAGCGCTGGATGACCTTTGGCTTATTGTTCCCAATATCCCGACGAAAAACACCAAATGAATTTGAAACGGCGTTATCGGAGGTTGCTCGCGAACTCGTCGATCAGAGTCCTACCCTCGAACTAGCCTGAAGTGAGGTGAAGTTGGTCTCGTGTTTATTTGTAAATGGTGACAAGCAGGCAAAATCAATCAGCGACACCGAATTCATTTTTTTCGCTTCAGCGTGGTAAGTTGCATCGTTGAGCAGGCGCCTCAGTTAGCCGCAGCAAATGGTAGCTTCCCAAGATGATGACCGGATATATCACCCCTCAGCAGGTGAGACGGCCCGCTGATAAAGATGCCATGTGGTGTGGCCCAGGATTGGCAATGTGAAGATGAGGCCCAGAAACGCGGGAATCATCGACAACAGCATGGTAACCGAGATGATTGCTGCCCAACCGAGCATGACAACCGGGTTTTCAGTCACGACACGGATCGACGTTAACATGGCGGAAACAAAATTGGTTTCCCGGTCGAGCAGCATGGGCATCGCGACGACGGTCACCGAGAACAACACAGCCGACAAAAACGCGCCAACGCATGTGCCAACTGCAAGGAATGTCCAACCCTGCGGCGTGAAGAGGACTGCATTCAAAAACCCGTCAAAATCCGAAAACGAAGCCTTCTGCAGGATAATCGCCAGCCATAGCCGTACTTGGTAAACCCACACCCAGAAAATGAATAGGGTGACAAAGGCCATCCAGCCCATTTCGCGCTTGCGCTGATCGGCCATGACGGTGAGGATTTCAGACCAGCTGAAACTCTCCCCCTTCTGCATTCGTCGTGACATCTCATAAAGCCCGGCAGCAGCAAACGGCGCAACCAGCGGAAAACCAATTACAGCGGGGATGATCATCCAGATCTTACCGAGCCAGATCAGGCTCCAGACGAAAAGGATCCCAAAAACCGCATAGAACAAGCCGAAGAAACCGCTCATTAAAGGGCGCGCCAGAAAGTCCGAAAATCCTGCTTTCAAAGATGCTGTGATATCACCCGCCGTCACCGTATTTATCTTGGGCATGCCCTGCTGCTGAGGCGCTGGGTTGTCTGGTGGTGTAGAACCTGCGGTCTTGGACGTCATGACACACTCCTCCCAAAGCACGGTACTGCGTTGGTCCGTTTGGCAACAGGCCAACTATGATACAGACATCCCTCTTCCACCTACAAATTTTGCATAACGAGAAGCATAAGGGCAACGAGGGCATTGGCAGCTTTGTTGCGCTTACCTGTCTTGCACTAAATCAGGCCGAAGGTCGATTTTCACACTCTGGCAACACGTCGCTCAAAGAAAGGTGAAGACTGGTTCAATGGAGGCAATGTATCCAAATCACAATATTTATGCATTGCGGTACAGATCAGAAATAAGGCTTTAACGCCAACGCACTTAACCAAAGACCCACCCCGAAAACCGCGTGTGTAATAACACTACGCAACCGCAGTTTCCAAGCTTCAGGTGCCTTTGAAACAGCTACCCCCCAGCCAAAGAGCGGTTGAAAAATCAGCCAAGGCACCAAGACCGTTCCCAGGCCAAAGCTCAGACCTTGCCAGGCTTTAGGAGCATCGAGCGCTGTCGGCCCAAACAGAAAAACGAAACTGATCCCGAAGAGTAAACCCAGAAAAAAATGAGCGCCCCACCCCAGCACCGCTTCTGCATATACGGGTGCGGTGGTGCGAATGTCGGCGTGTAAGAAGCCGGTGCGAGGAACCGATCCTATCCAACGTCCAACCAAACAGTAGAACCCATTTGTTGCAGGCCATCCCTGGCGCAACAGCCCAACAAGATCAGTGAAAACTGTCGCGCAAAAACCGACAACCGCGCCCCAAATCAATAACTCTGCGACATTCATGATCTTTCCTTTTCATGTCGAATCCTTACATTTTTTGTGCAACTTGAAGCTGGGTTTAAGTCAACATGTTTCGCCTTGATATCGCCGAAGTCGCCCAGCGCAGCGGCTTCCCCGCATCCACTTTGCGCTACTACGAAAAGCGAGGCCTTATCGCCTCAGATGGCAGGCAAGGGTTACGTCGGCAATATGATGATAGTGTACTCACGAGGCTCGCATTGATCTCATTGGGTCAGCGTGCTGGTTATACCTTGGATGAAATCGCGGCGTTGTTTCGGCCCCAGGGAGGTAAGCTGGATCTAAGTCGTCACGAATTGCGAAACCAGGCGGGCAACTTGCGCAATCAGGCGCAAAAATTGCAGGTAACTGCAGACCTTCTGGATCATATCGCCGCCTGCACGGCACCTTCCCACCTGGAATGCCCCAGATTCCAAGCGTTGCTTAAGAACGTTCTCAATTCTGGTGGGTATTGAGGGGCCAAGTCCAACTACCAGATCTCGGCCTGCATACTTGCCTTTCAGCAGGGGGCCACGAACGTCCGCATCGTTAAGTTGGCGACTTTCTGCAAACGCAACTGATGCCCATTGAACGTCAGTCTGCGCATCATTTCCGTGCCCTATTGTGGAGTCACGCTGTCAGATCGTTCAGACAGAGTGTTGGTGCGTCTGACGCAATAGACCGCATCCCTGGACGGAAACAAAGCAAGATATCTGTGCAATAAGAAAAGCGCCGCCATAAGCACCGTACGCGAACAGCGATCATGTTCGGCAGGTCCAATGGTTGGCGGCGCGTTGCCACGCAGTGCAACAGATATCCCAAGGTCTGTCTATCGACGGTCGCCTTCAGAGCAAACACCATGTTCTGCTATGTAGCAAAACGAGTCCTGACACCGGCTCTTGCTCTTCACGTCAGATGCTCAGGCAACAATATTTGAGTTCGAGATAGTCTTCGATCCCGTACTTTGATCCTTCGCGCCCCAGTCCGCTTTCCTTTATGCCGCCAAACGGTGCCACTTCAGTAGAGATCAGACCTGTGTTTACTCCGACCATGCCATACTCAAGCTCTTCCATGAATTGCCAGACCTGCGACAGGTTTTGAGTGTAGACATATGATGCCAGCCCAAATTCGGTATCATTCGCAGCAGCGATGGCATCGCCAATCTCCGAGAACCTGAATACGGGCGCTAGTGGACCAAAGGTTTCTTCCCGCGCAACCGCCATGTCCTGTGTTGCGCCCGTGATGACAGTCGGCTGAAAGAAGGTCCCGCCCAGTTCATGCTTTGAACCACCAGTAGAGATTTCTCCGCCTTTATCCACCGCATCAGCAATGTGCTCACGGACTTTGGAAACAGCTGCGGGTGTGATCAGCGGACCAATTGCCGAGCCGTCTGCAAACCCGTCCCCAACGGGCAGCGCAGCAACCGCCTGTGTCAGCTTCTCGACAAAGGCATCATGGATGCCATCCTGCACATAGAACCGATTGGTGCAGACACAGGTTTGCCCGGCGTTGCGGAATTTTGAGATCATCGCACCTTCGACGGCCTTATCCAGATCAGCGTCGTCGCACACGATGAATGGCGCGTTACCGCCCAGTTCCAGTGATAGCTTTTTGACCTGATCAGCACCCTGCTGCATCAGGATTTTTCCGACACGGGTCGAACCGGTAAAGCTGATCTTGCGCATCACGGGGTTGTCGCTGAACGCTTTGCCGATACCGATGCTGTCGGTTGACGTCACAACTGAGAATACTCCGGGTGGGATGCCAGCCTCTTCTCCCAACTTCGCCATTGCCAGCGCGGACAAAGGCGTTTCTGCTGCAGGCTTGACCACCATGGCGCAACCAGCGGCCAGCGCGGGGGCCACTTTGCGCGCGATCATCGCGTTGGGGAAATTCCAAGGGGTGATTGCACCCACGACGCCAACGGGCTGTTTCATAACCACAATGCGCTTGTCGCGTTGATGGCCTGGGATCGTATCGCCGTAGACACGTTTAGCTTCTTCGCCGAACCATTCGACAAAGCTGGCACCATACATAATTTCGCCCTTGGCCTCGGCCAGTGGCTTGCCCATCTCAACCGTCAGGATCGCACCCAGATCATCCACGTTTGCGACCATCAGCTCGAACCACTTGCGCAAGATTGCGGCACGTTCCTTGCCCGTCAGTGCGGCCCAGTCCTTTTGGGCAGATTGCGCGGCGTCGATGGCCGCATTTGCGTCAGCAACCGAGCCATCCGTGACCCGCGCAATAACCTCTCCGGTCGAAGGGTTCGTGACATCGAACCGGGTATCGCGCGCCACCCATTCTCCGTTCAGATAGGCCGCTTCAATCAAAAGATCGGCACGCTTTAAAGTCAGCATTGGTGTCTCCTGTGTGATTGCAAACGGGCGAGGATTTCCCCGCCCGTTCAAATTGGTTGGTGATGCCGGTTCAGGCGTGCAGATCACCGTCGAGCGCTGTTCCATCCGGTGCAACCTCGGACGAAACCGTGGTAGCCGAGCTGTCCTCGTAGAGGGACTTGATGACACCCCATGCCATTAGGACCACGAGGATCGAGATCGGAAGCGCGGCTGCGATGGCTGCGGTTTGCAGGGCAGACAGGCCACCAGCGATCAGAAGAACGGCAGCAACCAGACCTTGTGCAGCGCCCCACACGACGCGGTGCAATTTCGGCGGGTGCGCATTGCCCATAGACAAGATCGTGGTCACGACCAGAGTGCCCGAGTCCGAGCTTGTGATGAACCACGTCGCCAGCAGGAAGGTGGCCAGAGCCGAGATCAACCAGGACAGCGTGCCGTTGGAGGCCAACAGGTCAATCGTTCCGTAAAGCGTACCACCCAGGTTCCAACTATTGACCATTTCGATCAGGCCGGCGGTGCCGACACCATCTGCGGCATTCATTTCGATGAACAACGCGTTGCCGCTGAAGATCGAAATCCAGATGAAGGCCATGGTGGTGGGAACAAACATGGCGCCCAGCATGAATTCACGGATTGTACGCCCTTTGGAAATACGCGCTACGAACATGCCCACAAAGGGTGCCCAGCTCAGCCACCAACCCCAATAGAACATGGTCCACGCACCTTGCCATGCAACGTCGCCGGGCTCGGACGCGGTCCAGAAACCCATCGACCACAGACCGGTGGCATAGTCACCCATGGCGTTCATGAAGAATCCGATAAGCCACTGGGTCGGACCCGCGAACAGGAAGAACAGAACCAGCAGGATCGACAGGATGATGTTCCACTCCGACAGGATGCGGATGCCTTTACCGATCCCCGAAACCGCTGAAAGGGTGGCAACAATCGAGATACCAACGACCAGCCCGACCTTGAGCATCGTGCTCGTGCCCGTGTTGAACAGAACGTTCAGCCCTTCGGCCATTTGCGTAACACCAAGACCCATCGAGGTTGCGATACCAAACACTGTGCCAAACACGGCCAACAGATCCACGGCGTGCCCGGCCGGTCCATAGATGCGGTCGCCCAGGATCGGGTACAGCGCCGAGCGGAAGGTCAGCGGCAGCTTTTTGCGGAAGGCAAAATACCCCAGCGCAAGACCCGTCATCGTATAGATCGCCCAGCCATGCAGACCCCAATGGAAGTTCGTGACAACCACCGCATCCACAGCCCGCTGCATGTTCATTTCGGTGTGCCCAGCAGCGTCAGCGAACGGGTTGTTTGGATAGCCCCAGCCCGCAGCGTTGTCGAAGTAGAACAACGGCTCGGCGATACCGAAGAACAGGATGCCGATGGAAACACCCGCTGAAAACAGCATGGCGAACCACGAGAAATTGCTGAACTCCGGGCGGCTGTCATCGTCACCCAGACGGATCGAGCCGAACCGGCTGAACATCAGGTACAGACAGACAAAAAACAGAATGACGACCGAACTGATATAGTACCAGCTCAGCGCGCCCTCGACCCATGAACGAACGCCTTTATAGACGCCGCTGGCGAAGTCGACGTTGAGAATTGTGAACAGCACAAAGGCCGCGACCATCGCTTTGGAAGCGATGCTCATCCCGTTGTGCAACCCTTTGAATATCCCCTTGTCAGAGACCAGATGGTCACCACTGTTGGGGGGCTGGATGTCAGCCATGTTGGTATTCCTCCCATTGACAGATAAACGCACCGCTTGCCCTTGTTCGCGGTGAAGAGTTTCAGATCAGCGCATGACAAACGGATCCGGGATCGGATCGTCACTGGTGCGCAGCCAGACTGATTTGATCTTGGTGTAATCCAGCGCAGCCTGCAGACCGCCCTCACGCCCATGACCGGAAAGTCCATGACCTCCGAACGGAGCGATGGGGCTGACGGCGCGGTACGTATTGACCCAAACAATGCCCGCCCGAATGGCACGGATCATGCGATGTGCACGGGTCAGGTTCTGGGTGAACAGGCCCGAGGCCAACCCGAATTTCGTGTCATTCGCGATTGCAATGGCTTCTGCTTCGGTTTCAAACGAGGTCACTGACAGAACGGGTCCAAAGAACTCATTGGTCAGGCTATCCGCATCCGGTACGTCCGAGCAATCCAGAATGGTCGGCGGGAAGAAGAACCCATCCCGGTCGATTGGCTTACCACCCGTTACCAGTTTGGCCCCCTGCGCAATCGACCGCTCGATCAGATCAACTGCGACGTCTCGCTGACGCTTTGTGCACAGAGGGCCAACCTCGGTCGCCATATCGTCGGGTGCTCCGATGATGACAGCCTCGGCCTTTTCCTTGAGTCGCGCCAGAAACGCGTCTTTGATCGAGGCCTGTACTACGAGGCGCGAGCCTGCGACGCAGCTCTGGCCGGTGGCAGCAAAGATTCCCGACACCTGCGCATTCACGGCGCTTTCGATGTCGGCATCGTCAAAGACGATGAACGGGGACTTGCCACCCAGTTCCAACGAGGTTGAGGCCAGATTTTCAGCCGAGTTTCGCACAATATGACGCGCTGTTTCTGGCCCGCCAGTAAAGGCGACATGGGCAACTTTCGGATGGCTGGTTAACGTGGCCCCCGCCACAGGACCACCGGTGATGATGTTCAATACGCCCTTGGGAAACCCGGCCTGATCGAAGATGCGCGCAAATTCCAGCATCGGCGCAGGCCCTTCTTCCGACGCTTTCAGGACCACAGTGCATCCCGCAGCCAAAGCAGGGCCAATTTTGACAGCCGACAGGAAAAGCTGAGAGTTCCACGGCACGATTGCGGCCACAACTCCGATTGGTTCGCGGCGCAGCCATACCTCCATATCCGGCTTGTCGATCGGCAAATGAGTGCCTTCGATCTTGTCGGCCAGCCCCGCATAATACCGGTAATATTCGGCAACATAGGCAATTTGCGCCGATGTTTCGCGGATGATCTTGCCGGTATCGCGGGTTTCCAACTCGGCCAGACGCGGAGCGTTTTCCGCGATCAGGTCGGCCAGACGGTGCAGCAGCTTACCGCGCGCTGTTGCGGTCATCCCCGCCCAATCGGGCGAGCAGAATGCCTGTTCAGCAGCTTCAACAGCTTGGTTGACGTCTTCGGCACTCGCATCGGGCATCCGGGCCCAGACCGCGCCCGTGGCCGGATCAAGACTCTCGAACTGCCCCGAACCATCCGAGAATGTGCCGTCGATATACTGTTGAAACTGCTGCATTTTACGCCAATCCCTTACTGAAACGCCGGCATGACGTCTTTGATGAACCGCTCTAGCGAGGCTTTCTTGCGTTCGAACGGCATGCTTGAATCGATCCAGAACGAGTATTCGTCGTATCCAAGCTCTTCGCTTTTGCGGAGGCGGTCGATGACGGTATCGGCGGTGCCGATGACCAGATCACGCTCCATGTTTTCGGGAGTATAAAATGGATGCGCGGCGATATCTTCGTCGCTCAGCGGGTCGATCAGGCCCTGCGTGATACCCCGTTTGTTCATGAACCAGGCACCGAAATAGCAATAGAAGCGGTTCAGCTCGATCGCTGCTTGTTTCACGTCCGCCTCATCCTCGGCTACATAGGTGTGACGCAGCAGCATGATTTTCGGCCGCGCAATATCCGGGAATTTCTCGCAAGCCGCATTGAATTTGGACATGAGGTCTTCCACCTCACCATCACCATTCCAAAGCGGTGTCACCTGAACGTTGCAGCCATTCTGGACCGCAAATTCGTGGCTGTTCGGATCACGGGCCGCAACCCAGATCGGGGGACCATCCTGTTGCAATGGCAACGGTGCAGAGGTCGTTTTCGGGAACTGGTGGAACTCACCCTCATGCGCGTAATCACCCTTCCACAGATTCTGAACGGCAGGAATGAGCTCGCGCATGCGCTGACCGGCCTCCCAGGCATCCATGCCCGGCATTAGGCGCTCGTACTCAAAACTGTAGGCGCCGCGCGCGATGCCAAGATCCAGACGCCCGTCGGTGATGATATCGGCCATCGCCGCTTCACCCGCCAGTCGGATCGGGTGCCAGAACGGAGCGATCACCGTGCCGGTTCCCAGTCGCACGTTCTTGGTGTGGCGCGCGACATCGACCAGATTCAAAAACGGGTTCGGCGCGATGGTAAAGTTCATCCCGTGATGTTCACCGGTCCAGACCGCGTGCATCCCGCCGTCATCGGCGATTTTGCACAGCTGGATGAACTCATCATACAGCTGCTTTTGATCCTGATCCGGCGAGATCCGCTCCATATGCGCAAAGAGTGAGAATTTCATGCCAAGTTAGCTCCCCGCAGTGAGTGGTTTGACTTCGCCACTCACCTCATTTCCGTAATACACCCCGAAATTCCCCATGTGGCTTTCCTTGGCGAACCGCTCGAGCATGGTGCAGATCGCCGGGTCGGCGATATCCATCAGTGTGGACTCGCTGATCTCGGTGAAAACACCATTTTCCGGATCGCCATCATCGGCCTGACACAGGAACGAGATGTGTTGAAGTTTGCGCGCTTCATCCTGATAAACTGAGTAGATAAACCCCGGCTCCGCCTGTACGCCGCTCTCGCTGATGAGACGGCTCAGGGCGGCGTTGGCACCATCGGCAACATCATCGGTGGACGGGATTGTCAGGCGGCCATTGCCGTCACCCTGCAGCAAGATTTTCCCATCCCGTTCGATCAGGGCGGACACGACCAATCCTGTCCGTTTGCTCAGGGCCTTGGCTTCGGCAGCGGGGGTTACATAGGCACCGCGGGCATAGCCCAAGCCAGGTGCAATATTGTGATCAAAGGCTTTGACTTCACCGACCAAGATCAAGTGGTCGCCTGCATCAACGGTTCTGGACATGTCACAGTCGAACCAGGCCGATACGTCATCTAGGATCGGCGATCCGTTGGGGCCAGGCTGCCAGTCAACTGTCGCAAACCGATCCTCGACCGGGCGGGCAAAGGTGTTCGACACCTCGATCTGGCCTTCGGACAGAATGTTGATCGCGAATTTCGATGTATTCGCGAAGGTTTCATAGTTGCTTGAGGTGTTGGCAAGACACACCAGCACCAAAGGCGGCTCGAGAGAAACCGAGGCAAAGGAATTTGCGGTAAAGCCCAGCGGGTTACCGCCCTCATCATGTGCGGTCACGACAGTGACACCGGTCATATAAGTGCCAAACGCATTGCGCAGGGCGCGCGGGTTGCTCAGCATGCGCGGGTCGAATTCGATCATTTTGGGTCAACCTCTTCCGATGGGGTTTGCAACCAGGCTTCCAAAGCTGCATTCACGGTTTCCGGCGCGGTCAGATTCACCATGTGCCGGTGATTTTCGATCACGATGGCCGTCCCGTACGGCGCGGCCTCTGCCATTGCGTAAGACATGGCCGGCGTCGAATTCGGATCGCCATCCCCGGTCAGGGCCAACAGAGGACAGGCAATTGTACCGAACCCTTTCGCATACAGGGCATCTCCACGTGCAAAAGCGTTATAGGCGGTGGCGTAGCCTTCGATATTAACGGCTGAAAGCCATGCGGCAACATCGTCACGCGCAGCCTGTTCGACAGGCGTATCACCAAACCAGCGCCGCAGCGGGGTTTCGACGTCAAAAGATCCAGTGCCGATCAGCTTGGCGCGCTCGATCACGGATTTGCTCGAAGCCTCGTCTCTGCAGAATACTCCGTTCAGCAGCGCGACCCGCTCAACCCGGCCCGGGTTGCGCACGGCAAATCCGCCCGCAATCAACGCGCCCATTGAATGGCCTGCAAGATTGATGCGCTGCAGCTTCAGCGCATCCAGAACAGCCAGCAGCCAATCCAGAAACACCGGCAGTTCAGAACCTGCCGGGATCTGATCGCTGCTGCCATGTCCCGGCATGTCCAGCGCGATCACATGGTGCGTTTGCGCAAGGAACTCGATCTGAGGACCCCATGCCGCCGATTGCATGCCCACGCCATGGATCAGCACAACGGGGGCAGCTTTCCCGACGTGGGAAAGCCCCGCCTCGCGATAGGCGACAGTGCCGAATGGCTCAGACAGCTGCAGGGTTGTCGACGTCATGGCCCAGTTCCTTGAGATCCTGATAACGGTCACCGATACGGTGATGCGGGCGGCCACCGATCGAGGCACCAAGCGCGATCATGATCTCATCCGGCGCGGGCGCGTCTGCCACTTGCAACTGAATGGTCAGGTAGTGGCTGCGCCGACCGCCGTCGTTCTTGTCCATCAGCGGGATTTGCATCGAGGCATTTGCCGGGCCACGCGTGTTGGTGAATGCCAGATAGGACTTTGCGCCAACCGCCTCACGATAAAAGTTGCCGAAACGCAAGGTGTGGATCAGCGCCGAGCCATGTTCGACCTCGCCATTTACACCAACAATCGCAGCCTTGCCGTACCCTTCGACCTTGTCCCCGCCACCTGCAGCGTCGAGCACCATGTCGGTCAACAAGCTGCCAAGGCCCGGTGCACAATCGTGAATCTCAGGTTTCAGATCGTCAACAAAGCCACGGCCAGCCCACGGGTTCCGGATCACCGCAATCGCTGCAATCATCTTCAATGGCTGCTCGGCGACCTTGCCCCCTTCGATCAGGGTGTTTTCTACGTGCAGCAGTGTTTTGCGGATTTCGGCGGGCATGTCGGTATTCCTTGCGATTCGTTGCGCTGTAAGATGGTATACCATCATACCAACTGTCAATCATACCTTGTGCAAAAAATGCCAAACCGATAGCGTCGCCGCCATGAGCACACCCAAACTGACGAAAATCGATCACCCGCCTGCCACCCTGCGCGACATGGTCCAGGAACGCATGCGCGAGGCGATCATCGAAGGATTATTCGAGCCCGGTCAAAGGCTTGTCGAACGCCCGCTTTGCGACCAGCTGGGCGTCAGCAGAACAGTGATCCGCGAAACCATCCGCTATCTCGAGGCCGAGGGGCTGGTGGAAATTCTACCGGGCCGCGGACCCATAGTAGCCACCATGAGCCGCGAAGACGCACGCCAAATCTACGACATTCGCCGAATGCTCGAGACGGCTGCAGCCGAAAACTGCGCCCGCAAGATCACGCCCGAACGCGCGCGATCTCTCAAAGATGCTTTGAAGCGTCTGAAACAGGGATTTTCTGATCGGACCCCCGGGGCGCTGTTTCGTGCCACCGCCGATTTCTATTCCGAGATCTTTGACGGCGCAGGGCACTACATCGCCTGGGATGTCGTCCAGCGCCTGAACGGTCGCATCAGCCGTCTGCGCATGATGACCTTGTCGGCCACCGACCGTGACCGCCCCGGCATCGCGCATATGGAACGGATCTGCGAAGCCATCATTTCGGGCAATCCTGATGCTGCGCGGGTCGCCGTCGAAATGCATCTGGATGACACAACCTCAATCGCAGACCGTTTGCTTGCTGAAGAAGAGAAGAACAGCGATGACTAATACACCCAAAGCCTATTGGATCGCCAATGTTACCGTGACTGACCCCAAAGCCTATCAGGGCTATCAGGCGATCGCCCCCGAAGCCTTCCGCAAATACGGCGCCCGGTTTCTGGCGCGAGGGGAGGCGGAAACACTGGAAGGTCAACAGTGGCAGAGACGGGTCATCATTGAATTCGACAGCATGGAACAAGCGCGTGAGTGCTATGCTTCAGATGAATACCGGGCCGCGCGAGGAAAACGTGCCAGTGCCTGTCTCGCGGATATAGCTTTGATTGAAGGCCTAGAGTGACACTTATTCGTCTCAGGGCGTCAGTATCCAGTTGCCACTGGCGTCTTTACAACGGCGCGTTCTGATTTCACGGGTCTTGTCAGCGCCTTCCGGCTGGATAAAGTGCTGCAGGTGAACACAATTGTCCCGAATGTCTCGCACTCGGATCGTACCTTTTGATCCCGTCTGATCGTTCACCCACGACCGCTCCTGACCAACGCTTGGTGTACCCGTGGTCAGCAACGAGTTTGACGCGGCGTTGAGAACTTCGAAATCCGCAGGGCTAAGGCCCATTTCAGCAATGATTCGGGAAAGTGACTTGGCCTGAGCCGCTGCTCCAGTTCCCAACAACATCATCGCGATCAATGCGGACGAAACCCAGGCTTTCATGCTGGCCTCACTTTTTTGAAATATATTTACCCTCAAGGATATACCTCTGCGCAGGCATGGCCAAGCCCCGGATCCGCACCTTCAAATTATCCCGAACAAACCTATTGCATGACCAGCGCTAGGACAGGGCAATCGTTGCCTTCATAGTACCTCTGAAACGATGAGGCACTCGATGGCACAACCAAACTACTATGCTCCAAATGGCGGACATCCCGGACAGGAACAGCTTTTAACTGACCGCGCCATGTTTACCGACGCTTACGCAGTGATCCCCAAAGGCACGATGCGCGATATCGTGACCAGCTATCTGCCTTTTTGGGAGGGTACGCGCCTGTGGGTGCTGTCCCGTCCTCTAAGCGGATTTGCCGAAACATTTTCTCAGTACATCATGGAAGTTCAACCGGGCGGCGGCAGCAATCATCCAGAAACCGATACCAAAGCGCAAGGCGTGATCTTTGTGGTCGAAGGAACGGTGTCGCTGACCCTGGCCGGAGCGGAACATGCATTAGAAACCGGCGGTTACGCTTATATTCCAGCAGGGATCGAATGGACCCTGCACAATCGGTCTGACGCAGCTGCCCGGTTCCACTGGGTACGCAAGGCATACGAAGCAGTGCCGGGCCTGCCCGCACCTGATCCAATCATCACCAATGAACAGGACATTGCCCCAACTCCGATGCCGGGGACAGAGGGGCGCTGGGCCACCACCCGTTTTGCCGATCCCGAAGATCTGCGCCACGACATGCATGTGAACATCGTGACCTTCGAACCGGGCGGTGTGATTCCGTTTGCCGAAACCCATGTCATGGAACACGGACTATACGTGCTGGAGGGCAAGGCAGTTTACCGGCTCAATCAGGATTGGGTCGAGGTGGAAGCAGGTGATTACATGTGGTTGCGCGCCTTCTGCCCGCAGGCCTGCTATGCCGGGGGTCCGGGGCGTTTCCGCTATCTGCTCTATAAGGACGTAAACCGGCACATGCCCCTATCCCTGTCATCACGATAACTTAGGGTGGCCCGGTTTCGGGCCATTTTTCGGTCCGGGGGTTCACATAAGCGCCGGAATTTGCTGAAATAACTCTAAATTCCTTTTTCGAGTATTGGAGATTGGTCCATGAAACTGCGTACACCTTTGATGACACTTGCCGCGATTGCCACGCTTGCAGCTGTCGACGCTGCACCCGTTGCAGCCAAGGAAACGACCAAATCCGTCTTTGTCATGAGCCGCACCTGGGCTGTTACTCAGGTGTCGGACTCTCCGGTCATTTATCGCGCAACCCGCGACAACAACAACCTGAATCCCTTTGGCCCGCCGCCACGCCTGCGCACAATTCAGGCGATTGCAGCGATCCAGAAAGCAACCGGGTGCAAGCCGATTGTGCCCAGCATGTATCAGAACATCTCGGGTCAGTTCTTCTCACAAGTCAGCTGCAACTGACACTGCGTCAGAACAGCCATTGAGGTCGCCCCGGCGGCCTGCCATAGCTTGCGCATGAGACTCGCAATCAACGGATTCGGCCGTATTGGTCGTACAATTCTGCGGCAGGTTCTGGCCCTGCCAAGAGAATCTGACATCGAGCTGGTGTTGATCAACGATATCGCACCACTGGAAACCTGCGCATATCTGTTCAAGTACGACAGCACATTTGGCCCATATCCCGGAACGGTGCTGGAAGGTGACGCGGCGCTTGTGATTGACGGCCATTTCATTCCGATGTCCCACAGCTCCGATCTGACACGAGTGGACCTGACCGGCGTCGATGTGATGCTTGATTGCACCGGTATTGCACGAAGCTCCGATGTCGCGCGCCGGGGGTTGAGCGCAGGTGCCAGCAAGGTCCTGATCTCAGGTCCATCGCCGGCAGCTGAAACAACAATTGTGTTGGGTGCCAACGAAGATGAATTGGGCACCGCCCGGATCGTCTCAAACGCTTCGTGCACCACCAACGGGCTTGCTCCGCTGGTCAAGTTGCTGGATGGCCTGGGTGGCATCGCATCGGGTCACATGACCACGATCCACTGCTACACCAACAGCCAGCCCATGGTGGATGCCCCGCGTGGGGATCTGGCCCGCTCCCGTGCCGGAGCCATGTCCATGGTCCCAACGACTTCAAGCGCAACACATCTGATCGATGTTGTTTTACCGCATCTGGCGGGTCGCATATCCGGTGCAGCGGTACGTGTTCCAACCGCCAGTGTTTCGGCAGTGGATCTGATCGTGACGCTAGAGAAAAGCATGAGCGCTGAAGAATTCTTGTCGAGCTTGCGCAATGCTATCGAGGATTCACCTGTGCTCGGCTGGACCGATCTGCCGCTGGTGTCATCTGATCTGCGCGCGCGCCCAGAATCTCTGGTCATTGCAGGTCCGGAAACCCGAATGGTGGGCCAGAACCAGGTTCGCGTGTTTGGCTGGTATGACAATGAATGGGGCTTTTCCGCACGCATGCTGGATGTTGCCCGTCTGATGGCTGATACCTGATCAGACCGCAGCGCTGGCTCGCGCTGCGATCTGCTTTCTCATCCCGACACTATTCGCCAGGCAGGCTTCCCGACCCGTGGCCAGCCATACCGCCCGACACTTCTTCGGTTGCTTCTTCAGCCAGTTCCTCGGGCAGGATCAGGTTGAGGACGATGGCAATCAACGCTGCAGGCAGCAGGCCGCTTTTCATCAGAATGCCAAGCGTATCTGGCAGGTGTTGAACCGCATCCGGTTCAAGCTGAAGACCGAACCCGATGGAAAGCGAGATGGCAAAGATCACCATATTGCGCCGGTTCCAGTCGACATCGGACAGCATCGAGACACCGGCCGCCACAACCATACCGAACATGACGATCACACCGCCACCCAGCACTTCGATCGGGACGGTGCGGATGATTGCACCAACCTTGGGAACCAGACCGCACAGGATCAGGAACAAGGCACCGATGGTGACGACATGGCGGCTCATCACGCCAGTCATCGCAATCAGGCCGACATTCTGACTAAAGGACGTGTTAGGCAATCCACCGAACACACCGGCCAGAGCCGAACCAAAACCATCAGCATAGGTGGCGCCTGCGATCTCTTTATCCGTCGCTTCGCGCCCGGCACCACCTTTGGTCACTCCAGACACATCCCCTACGGTTTCAATCGCCGAGACAAACGCCATCAGACAAAAACCGATCACCGCTGCAAACGAGAACTCAAAGCCGTATTTGAACGGAACGGGCAGCGCAAAGGCCGACGCACGGCTCCAGCTTGTGCCGATCGCCTCGAAGGTAACCATCCCCACCATCAGCGCATAGGCATAACCAACCGCAAGACCGATCAGAACAGCCGATACCGAGAGCATCCCCCGGGTAAAGAACTTCAGCGCGAGGGTAACGACAACAACAACCATCGCCGCAGACCAGTTCAGCATTGAACCATATTCCGGCGTTCCGATGGCTGGCACTCCACCTGCTGCATACTGGATACCAACTTTGACAAGCGCCAGACCGATCATGGTAACAACGAGGCCGGTGACAAGCGGCGGCAAAGCAAACCGGATTTTACCGATCACCGCCCCCAGGCAAGCGTGAAACACTCCGCCGACGATCACGCCACAGAACAGCGCGGAAAGTCCATCAACGCCTTTGCCCGCAACAAGCGGGATCATGATCGGCAAGAAGGCAAAGCTTGTCCCCTGAACGATGGGCAAGGCCGCCCCTACTGGGCCCAGAGTGATCGTCTGCAACAACGTTGCGATACCCGCAAACAGCATCGACATCTGGATCAGATACAAAAGTTCAGGGAAATCGGGCGAATTCGATCCGAACCCGAAGCCTGCCGCCCCTGCAACGATAATGGCAGGCGTAACATTCGAGACGAACATTGCCAGCACATGCTGGATACCCAACGGGATCGCCTTGTGCAGTGCCGGTGTATAGTTTGGATCCCGAAGCTGTTCGGGTGTTCCTATTGAAGTTTCGGCCATGAGTACTGTCCTCCCAGTTCAGATTTCACGGGGTTATTGCCGCTTATCCCGCGGCTTCATTGGGTTACGGCACGACCTCATAGGGCGTGTCGAACCAGTATTCTTCGAGATTGCTTCCTGCGCCGATCCTGTCGACCACAGCAAACAGACCGGGTCCGTGCAATGGCGTCAGAACACCATGCCATGTACCGCGATGATAGTTCACCGCCTGCCCGGGCAGCGTCGAAAACGCCTTTGGCTGACCCGGCTTGCCACCTTCGTCCAGCGCAACGATGACCAAAAAGGGTTGGTGCGTCATCGGTAGGAACGCCTGGCTTCCATCGGGGTGCCGTTCAACCATCTCCAGTCGATAAGGCAGTTCCCGTGGGTTAGCGTCGAATAGGCTGATACCGGCGCGCCCGTCCGAGAAATCAAGTGCGGCCCGGTCATGATATCGGCCACATTGCCCCTGATTGATGATCTTATCGGGTGCTCCGGATGTGTCGATAACGTCACCAAACGGAGCGAATGCCTCTGCCGAGATCGGCTCAATCACGATCTGGCGGCTCATGACGGCAGCACATCCCGCAGACGGAATTCGGCGATCCGTTCAACCTGTCGGCAGGCTTCGGCAAATTCAGTTGTGCGATCGTGGTCGATCCGCCGGTGGAAAGCCTGCAGGATCGACGCCTTATCGTGATCCCGTACAGCAATGATGAAAGGGAAACCGAATTTTTCCGTATACTGACTGTTCAGCTCGGTGAACGTGGTTCGTTCCTCATCGGTCAGTGCATCCAAACCGGCAGAGGCCTGTTCAGACGTGCTTTCTTGGGTCAGGCGCTTGGCTTGTGCCAGCTTACCCGCCAGATCCGGGTGCGCCGTCAGTACCCCCAACCGCTCCGCTTCGGAAGCTGAGCGGAACATGCGGGTCAAAGCGTTGTGCAATCCTCCGGCCGTGTCATGTGCAGGGCCAAGTTCAAGATCATGGGCACGCTCGGCAATCCATGCCGAATGTTCGAAAATCCCGCCATAGGTCTGCACAAACTCTTCCCGCCCCATCTGCGAGGGTTTTGGATGATGCTGTGGCGGATGGGCCTCGGCCCAATGTTCGGCAATCTGCAACCGCGTCGCAAACCACACATCAGAAAAGCCGCGCGCATAGTCCAGGAACCGCTTGAGGGCAATGACACGCCCGGGACGTCCGATCAGGCGGCAATGCAGGCCTATCGACAACATCTTGGGTGCACCCGCCTCGCCCTCTTCGTGCAGCGCATCAAAGCTGTCCTTGAGATAGGAATAGAACTGATCGCCTGAATTGAACCCCTGCGGCGTTGCAAAGCGCATATCGTTGCAATCCAGCGTATAAGGCACGATCAACTGATCGTGCCCATCTGACTGCGTCCAATAAGGCAGATCATCAGCATAGGTATCCGCGACATAGGCAAACCCGCCTTCTTCACCGACCAGCCGAACGGTGTTTTCTGAACAGCGGCCTGTGTACCAGCCACGCGGGCGTTCCCCCACGACTTCGGTGTGCAGACGGATCGCCTCGGCAATCTGTGCACGCTCTTCGTCTTCGGGCATGTCCTTGTGTTCGACCCATTTCAGCCCATGGCTGGCAATTTCCCAGCCTGCATCTTGCATCGCGGCAACCTGATCGGGTGAGCGCGCCAGTGCAGTCGCCACGCCATAGACAGTGATTGGCAAGTCCTTCATCAACCGGTGCAATCGCCAGAACCCTGCACGCGCGCCGTATTCATAGATGGATTCCATGTTCCAGTGGCGCTGACCCGGCCATTGCGCCGCGCCCACGATCTCAGACAGAAACGCCTCGGACGCGGCATCCCCATGCAGAACGCAGTTTTCACCACCTTCCTCGTAGTTCAGTACAATCTGTACAGCGAGCTTTGCACCACCAGGCCATTGCGCATCAGGCGGGTTGGCTCCGTATCCGATCAGATCACGGGGGTAACGAGGGGGCTGCATGCTGTGTTCCGTCTTCGTCTTGTTACAATATTCAATCAATAGCGCAGAAAACGGCAGACGATTATCAAATCAATCCGAACGCTGTTTCCATTTCTTTCTGCGTTCCCAAAGTCTGTGAATTCAATTGAGACTGTGTCAAACCAAACTTGTTTGCCAAGGTTGGCGACATGCGGCAAACGGGAATATCGACAGGATAACAGGAGATGACCGTGGCAGGCTATCTGACAACCCATGTATTGGACACGGCCCGCGGCTGCCCGGCAGAAGGCCTGAAGATCGCGCTTTATCGGGTATCCGGCAACTCGCACAAGAAACTGGTCGAGATGGAAACTAACGCGGATGGCCGGACAGATAGCCCGATCCTGCCGCAAGAGAAATTCAAGCCTGGCACCTATGAACTGATCTTTTTCGCCGGTGATTATCTGCGTGCGACAGGTCAAGCGGCAGAAGACCCCCTGTTCCTGGATCAGGTCCCAATCCGGTTTGGCATGTCAGATGAAGAGGCGCATTATCACGTGCCACTGTTGCTGTCGCCCTTTGGGTATTCAACCTATCGCGGCAGCTGATCGCTCAGGTTTCTGCGCTCTTAACCACTTTCGCAATGTGCGAAATCATAAAGTCCATGAACAGACGCGCCTTCGGGTCCTGGTGGCGGCGATGGGTGTACAAACACGCCATCTGCACCGGAACCGGAGGCGTTTGTGCAGCTACTTTCACAAGGCGTCCGGCCTTGAGATGATCAGCCACCTCAAATACCGGTTTCATCGCGATGCCCTGCCCTGACAGCGCCCAATCAGTCAGCACATCACCGTCATCACATTCAAAGCGGCCCGAGACTGCGAACCGCTTTGGCCCTTCGGACGTTTCAAGCAACCATTGAAACTCGGTAGCCCCGGGAAAGCGCAGATTCAGACACTCATGCCCGTCCGAGATCAGGTCCGCCCCTGTTTCTGGCATACCCCGACGTTCAACATAGTCTGGTGCCGCGCACAGCACGCGCTGACAGTCCGCAATCTTGCGGATACGCAACGTGCTGTCCTCGGGTTGTCCGATGAAAAACGCCAGATCCAGACCCTCGGTCGTCAGATCAACTGATCGGTCCGTCAGTCGCAGCCGGACATCGATTTCAGGATATTCTGAGAGAAAGTCAGGGACATGCGGTGCAAGTAATCGACGCCCCACCCCCAGAGGTGCGGCGACAAACAATGACCCCCGCGGCGCTTCGGTCAGATGCACGACCTGTGCTTCGGCCTCGTCTACGGCATCGAGAACCCCAACAGCTCCGGGATAGAAGGCCCGCCCCTGTTCGGTCGGCGTCAGGTTCCGGGTGGTTCGCTGGAACAGGCGCACGCCCAAATGGTCTTCCAACTGCGAAATCCGCGCCGAAGTTACCGCAGGTGAGATACGCAGATCGCGCCCGGCTGCAGACATGCTGCCCAGATCGTAGACCCTGACAAAGGTTCGGATGTTATCGAGGTAGGACATCTTCTCGTTTTTTTTGATACAGTTTGACAATATACGGGAATACCGAAGAAAAGCCCGCTTGCCTAGTGTGGCCGCAAGCAATCGGAGACATCTGCATGTACGACTTCGCCGTGTTCTGGGACTGGATGGCATTCGCTGTGCGCTGGCTGCACGTGATTACCGCCATCGCGTGGATCGGATCATCCTTTTATTTCATCGCGCTAGATCTTGGCCTGAACCGGGATATTCCCGGACCCGCTGATGGGGAGGAATGGCAGGTCCACGGTGGTGGCTTCTATCACATCCAGAAATACCTTGTGGCACCCGAACGGATGCCGGACCACCTGACCTGGTTCAAATGGGAAAGCTATGCAACCTGGCTCAGCGGGGCCGGATTGCTGATGATCATCTATTGGGTGGGCGGAGAACTGTATCTGATCGACGCGCAGAAAGCCGATCTGGCCCTATGGCAGGGCATCCTGATCTCGGCTGCGTCGTTGACTGTGGGTTGGCTGGTCTATGATTTCCTCTGCAAATCCGGTCTGGGAGAGCGCCCGACCCTGTTGATGGTGCTGCTGTTCGTTCTGCTGGTGGCAATGGGTTGGGGATACAACCAGATTTTCACCGGCCGCGCGATGATGCTGCACCTTGGTGCCTTCACCGCCACGATCATGACCGCAAACGTGTTCTTCATCATCATGCCGAACCAGCGCATCGTAGTGGATGACCTGAAGAACGGCCGCACGCCCGACCCGAAATACGGCAAGATCGCCAAGCTGCGATCAACGCACAACAACTACCTGACATTACCGGTCGTGTTCCTGATGCTGTCGAACCATTACCCACTGGCATTCGCGACCGAATACAACTGGATCATTGCGGCACTGGTCTTCCTGATGGGTGTCACAATCCGGCACTACTTCAACACCCGACACGCACGTGCAGGTGACCCGACATGGACGTGGTTGGTCACCGCGCTGTTGTTCATCGCAATCATGTGGCTGTCCACTGCCCCCATGTACAAACCGCTGGAAGAGGCCGAGGCACAGCCGCTGACGCCTTATGAACAGAAATTCGCGGCCGCGGACGGGTTTGAAGAGGCGCACGATATCGTGCTGGGCCGCTGTTCCATGTGCCACGCCCGCGAACCGGTTTGGGAAGGCATTCTATGGGCTCCCAAAGGCGTTCTGCTGGAAACCGAAGGCGACATCGCACGAAATGCGCAGCAAATCTATCTGCAGGCGGGCGTTACACATGCAATGCCCCCTGCCAACGTGACCTATATGGAACCCGAAGATCGCGAAGCCATCATTCGCTGGTTCAGAAACGCGGGCCTGTAAAGCGACCACAGTTCAGGTCAAAATACCGTCCAGCGCACTAAACCTCTTTCCCTGAACGGGTTCAAATGCTCTAACATGAATTTAACGAGCTGCAGCAAGACACAATGCGGCGCGAGTGATTTCGACTAGGGGCAGTTGGAGCCATCTGATGCAGAGAAGCAGGCCGCGAGGCATTCTGGGGTGCTGGCTTTTGGGCACTCTGACGGCTTTGGCGCCAACCGCTCTGTTCGCACTTGAAACCACACTTACGGCCCCCGGAGCCCCCAAGGAGCTGGTTGAGCGCCTTAAGGAAACCTCGTCGGTTACAACTGCCGAAGCGCGTGGACTTGATACGCCACTGGAGATTCTGTCTGCCGCCCTGTCCGATTACCGCACGATCGTTCAGATCATGTATGACGAAGGGTATTTCGCCCCGGTTGTCAGCATCAAACTGGATGGGCAAGAGGCTGCAACCATCAGCTCTCTGACCGTGCCTGCGCAAATCAACCGCGCCACGATCACTGTTGATCCCGGGCCTCCATACAACTTCGGAACCGCCGTGGTGCAACCACTGGCCCCCGAAACCGAACTGCCTGCTGATTTTGCCACTGGAAAACGTGCAACCACCGGTGCGATTCAACAGGCCGCTTCGGCTGGTGTACAGGGCTGGCGGGATGCAGGTCACGCAAAGGCCGATGTGGCCGATCAAAAGGTCATCGCACGTCACGCTCAGGCACGTCTGGATGCCCAGATTGATCTTGATCCCGGACGTCGGCTGACATTTGGCAAGATGTTCATCCATGGCGACACGGATGTCCGCACCCGTTCGATTGAAAAGATCGCCGGTTTTCCGACGGGCGAGGTCTATTCACCGCAACAGATTCAAAAGGTCGGCACGCGGTTGCGACGCACCGGAACATTCAGTGTCGTTTCGATTCAGGAGCGCGATACACCCAATCCCGATGGCACGCTGGATTTTGATGCAACATTCGAAGATCTGCCCAAACGTCGGCTGACATTCGGTGTCGAGCTTGCATCCCGGGATGGTCTCGACGTCACAGCAACCTGGACCCACCGTAACGTTTTTAAACGAGCCGAGCGGCTACGCTTTGAAGCTGCCATCCGAAACATAGGCGGGGCCGAAGATATCGATGGCCGCATCGGCCTGCGCCTTGATCAACCCGATCGTCTGGGTCCGGATGACAACACCTTCTGGAGCGCATTGCTGGAACGCAGAAACACAGAGAATTACAATGTGAGCGTAGCCTCGCTGGCCTATGGTGCTCGTCGCACATTCTCTGACAGGCTTTATGCCGAAGCAGCCGTTGGCTTCTCGGTATCGAACGCAGATGACGCATATGGTGATGGCCGCAAGTTTCGATACTTTATCGTTCCGTTCCGTTCTGAATGGGATGAACGCGACAGCAAGGTAAGTGCTACGCGCGGCTTTTATCTGGATAGCCAGGCCATGCCATTCGTTGGCGTTTCAGGAACCAAATCAGGTCTGCGGCTATTCTTTGACGGTCGCGCCTACACGGATCTTCGCACTTCTGGTCGGCTGGTCCTGGCCGGTCGCATACAGCTTGGGTCTGTAATCGGACCTCCGGCAGATGGTGTGACACCTGACTTTCTGTTCTTCTCGGGCGGGGCCGGAACGGTTCGCGGTCAACCCTATGAGAGTCTGGGCATTCCTGTTGGCACAGGGGTTGCGGGCGGTAAGTCTTTCCTTGGCTTCTCGGGTGAAGTGCGCGGCAAAGTATCAGAAAAGTTGTCGCTGGTTGGGTTTTACGACTACGGTATGGTCGATACTTCGTCCTTCGTAACCGCAGATGCAGAATTCCATTCAGGTGCGGGGATCGGCGTCAGGTATGATCTGGGCGGCTTCGGGCCGCTTCGGTTTGATCTGGCCTACCCCGTTCAGGGCGATACCGGCGATGGGTTGCAATTCTATCTTGGGATCGGACAAGCCTTTTGATGCGACGCGTTTCATATCCTCTGGTCTTTACAACCATGATGGTCGCAGCGCCTGTTGCAGTGCAGGCGCAGGAGGATGGCGGCGGCAGCATGCTCGAAAATTTCCTGCAGGACACGCTGTCCGGGGAAGACCGGAACATCAAGGTTATCGGGCTGCAGGGCGCGCTGAGTTCTCGTGCAACTATCGAAGAGATTACGGTCGCGGATGACGAAGGCGTCTGGCTAACGGTTAAAAACGCGGTGCTGGACTGGAACCGGCTGGCACTTATACGCGGCCGGTTCTCGGTAAACGCTCTGACCGCAGAAGAGATTGATGTCGCCCGGGCACCCGGTACGACAACAAAAGAGGCAGAACCCACCTCGGCAGAGACCCAGCCCTTTCAGCTTCCTGAGCTCCCCGTATCCATCGAAATTGGCGAGATACGCATTGACGAAGTCTCGCTGGGCGAGCCGCTGATCGGCGTGGCCGCTGAGCTTGCGGTGAACGGCAATCTATCGCTCGCGGATGGCGCGCTGGATACAAATCTAGCCATCAACCGGTTGGATCGAGCCGGAGATTCAATCAATCTGGCCGCCGGGTTCCAGAATGAAACGCGGCAGATCGATCTGGATCTGACTGTGGCCGAAGCGACTGGCGGCCTGATCTCAACTGCGCTGGGTATTCCCGACAGTCCTCCAATCGGGTTGACCGCCAAGGGATCGGGCCCGGTCACCGATTTTACTGCAGACATCGGATTGAGCAGCGACAATGTTGATCGGGTCTCCGGTCAGGTTCGATTGCGCAGTGCAGATCAGACAAATGAGACATCCACCGATGGCATCGCCTTCACTGCCGATCTGAATGGCGACCTGACCCCGTTTCTGGCTGAGAACATGGATACGTTCTTTGGCACAGACACACGCTTGTTCGTCGATGGGCAAACCCATTCCGATGGTGCGCTGGATATTTCGGATATCGAAATCACCTCACAGGCGCTGAAACTGGAAAGCCAACTCAGTCTTGCAGCAGGTGGCAAATTGCAATTGGCTGCATTGCAGGGCCGCATCACGCCGCCTGATGGAGACAAGGTAGTTTTGCCGGTCAGCGGTGGTGACACTTCGATTGGTGCAGCCCAGATTTCGGCACTGTTCGACGCAAAGAACGGCAATCTCTGGGATCTGAGCGTTACGGCAGACGACGTCAACGCGCGTCAGATCAGTCTGAACCACGCGCGTATTACCGGTCAGGGGACCCTGGATCAGACCAGCGGCCTGAGCGTCGATGGTGACCTGCAGGCGGCACTCGACGGGATCGATATGGCCGATCCCGCGCTCAATACCGCCATTGGTGATCGCATCACACTGGATGGTCAGTTCGACTATGGAAGCGATCAGTCGCTTAGGCTGTCGGGCTTTGAACTGGTCGGAAGCGACTATGAACTTGGGGCCGATGCGCTGATCAGTGGGCTCGCAACCGGTCTGCAGATCGATGGCTCTGCTTCGTTGCAGGCGACCGACCTGTCGCGCTTTTCCGAACTCGCCAAACTCGACCTTGGCGGATCCGCTTCGGCTCGGGTTGAAGGCAACGGATCGCCGTTGGAAGGCAGTTTTGACGGCAAGCTGGTTGTCAGCGGGCGCGACCTTTCCACCGGTCGCGATGACATTGATCCGGTAATTGCCGGAGAAACCGACATCGTACTCGACGGCAAACGCGGATCGGACGGTGTAACCATTCGGGAGTTCACCATCACTGGTGAAACCCTCAATGCACAGGCGAATGGAGATGTCACCACCCCGGATGGGAACCTGACCATTGACGGGCAAGCCAGTGTAAACGCCACCGATCTGTCGATCTTCTCAGGCCTCGCGCAGCGAGAACTGTCAGGTGCATTGCAAGCGCAGCTCGACGGCAAAGGAACGGTTCAGACACTCGAGTTCGACGGCACAGCCAGCGTAACCGGTGATGACATCCAAACCGGCATGGCAGAGTTTGACCCGCTGCTGACCGGACGTACAACCATCAAATTTGACGGCGCCAAATCCGGCGATCAGGTGGTAATCCGAAATGCCACCGTCAATGGCAAAGCGCTGACCGCGCGTGTTGCGGCTACAATCGATGACCTTACTGGCAACCTGTCCGTCGATGGGCAGGCGCAGGTCAACGCACCTGATCTGTCTTTATTCTCTGGTCTTGCCGGTCGGGATTTGGCTGGATCGGTCAAAGCGAATGCAAAAGGCAAAGGTGCAAAGGGCAGCAAGACCTTTGATATTCAGGGCAGTGTGGATGCCAACGACATCAAAACCGGCATCGATACAGTCGATTCTCTTATCCAGGGGCGCACCACACTCACGGTAGACGCATTGAATGACGATCAGGGGCTGAATATCCGAAACTTCCGCCTCAGCGGAACAGCCTTGTCCGCCAACGCGTCGGGTCAACTGGATCGGGACGCTGGTGGACTGAATTTCTCTGCTGCATTGGATGATCTCAGCCGTCTGTCAGCCACTTTGTCTGGACCGCTGAAACTGGATGGGAACGTGGCCCCGACAGACACCGGGATTGAGGGCACTGCACGGCTTCAGGGGCCCGATAGCTCATATGCAAATCTAGTCGGCACAGTCGATACCAACGGCGCAGCCGATCTGGACTTCGATGCGAAGTTCAATCGTATCGAACGTTTTGCACCAGAATTCCCGGGCAGCCTTGCAGCCAAAGGCAGCGCCAAGCGCGACAACGGTGAATGGACGATCGATGCGAGCGCAGAAGGCCCGGCAGGCATCAATGGCAAAGTGGCCGGCACCTTTGACGAGGCAACAACCGAGGCCGACCTGACCGCTCAGGGCAGCGTGAATATCGGTATTGCGAATATCTTCATCACCCCCAACAAGATCGATGGAACCGCTCAGTTCAATCTGGCGCTGAAAGGTAAACCGTCGCTGGATGCGCTGAGCGGGTCGGTCACCACTTCGGGCACCTCGATGGCAATCCCGGATGTCGGCCTGACCTTTACCGGCATCGGTGGATCGGTCGATCTGGCGCAAAGCCGGGCCACGGTCTCGCTGCAGGGTGGGGTCCGTGCCGGAGGGAACTTTACGGTCAGTGGTCCTGTAGATCTCAAACCACCCTTCAATGCGCAGATCACAACGGCGCTCAACAATCTCGTGCTGACAGATCAGTTGCTGTACGAAACGATCCTGAACGGCCAAATTGCGTTGACAGGGGCACTGGCGGGGAACAGCTCGCTCGCCGGGCAGATCAACTTTGGCGAAACCAATATCAATCTTGCCGCGGCTACCGGTGCCGTCGGCGCGGCACCGATCCCCGAGATCGAACACCTGAACGAAAGCAGTGCCAGCTATGTCACCCGGGAACGGGCCGGACTGGTCGAAGTGGAAGGCGCCAAAAAAAGCAACTCGCGCATCGCTCTGGACATTGGCCTGTCAGCTCCCAAAGCAGTCTTTGTACGCGGTCGTGGTGTAAACGCTGAACTCGGCGGCCGCATCCAGATCGGAGGGACGACGGCCGCCGTCGTTCCATCGGGGCAGATCGAACTGATCCGGGGTAACATCGACATTCTCGGGCGCCGACTGGCCCTGACCAAAGGCATCGTCACGCTGCAAGGCGACCTGACGCCCTATATCGAGTTCGAATCTTCGACCAGTACGTCTGATGGCACTGCCACAATCGAAATCGCCGGTCCGCTGGATTCACCCGAAGTTGACGTCTTCTCGGACCCGGAACGCCCGGCAGAAGAAGCGCTGGCGATGCTGTTGTTCGGCAACCGCTTCTCAGAACTCTCCCCATTCGTTATCGCCCAGATGGCAGCTTCTCTGGCGCAGTTGAGCGGCGCAGGCGGGGACGCGACCAAAGGTCTGAGGGACGCAACCGGTGTCGATACGATCGATATTGGCGCAACCGAAGGCGGCGCTGGCCGTCTGGGTGCCGGCGCGTATCTGAGTGACAATCTCTACACCGATTTTACTGTGAATACTGAGGGTGACACCGAGGTGAACCTGAACCTCGATGTCACGGACAGTTTCACGGTACGTGGCACGGTAGACGGACGTGGAGAAACCGGCATTGGCATCTTTTTCGAACGCGACTACTAAACGCCTCTCGCAGCGGTGACTTGACCCTCTGTCAGGGGCATGCAGGATCGGCTTGAAACAGCAGCCGAGCCATCATGACCTTTACCACACGCCCCGAAATTGCCGGCACCTTCGGCGTCGCGACAAGCACCCACTGGATCGCATCTGTCGTCGGCATGAAGATCCTTGAACAAGGCGGCAACGCCTTTGATGCCGCCGCTGCCATGGGGTTTGTCCTGCATGTGGTTGAGCCACATCTGAACGGCCCGCTTGGCGATATGCCAATGCTGATCAAACCTGCGGGCTCGGAAACACCAACCATGGTCTGCGGTCAGGGTACCGCGCCTGCCGGGGCCACGATCGCGCATTACCGGGATCAGGGTTTACAGCGCATACCTGGCACAGGGCTTTTGGCCACCGTTATTCCCGGCGCCTTTGATGCGTGGATGATCACGCTGCGTGATCACGGTTCACTACCTCTGCGCGACATTCTGGAACCGGCCATTCACTATGCCGAGTTGGGACATCCGGCCCTGCCCCGTGTCGCCAATACGATAGCCGGTTTGGCTGAGTTCTTTCACGAAGAATGGCCGACTTCCTATGATACGTGGGTACCGGGCGGATCGGCTCCGCACGCTGGGGCGTTGATGCGAAATGCGCAGCTTGCTGCAACCTGGCAGCGGCTGCTGAACGAAGCGGAAACGGTTGGCGATAGAACCGCACAAATCGAAAAGGCGCGACAGGTTTTCTATCGCGGGTTCATTGCCGAGGCCATCGACCATTTTCTACGCGACGCCTGCGTTATGGATGCGTCGGGCCAGCGGCACAAAGGCGTTCTGACGGGGCAGGACATGGCCAATTGGCAGGCCGGTTATGAGCCCCCAATTTCAACCAACTATCACGATTGGACTGTCTGGAAGGGGGGGGCTTGGACCCAAGGACCCACGCTGTTGCAATCGCTCAATCTGCTGGCCGGGTTCGATCTGAACGCCGCAGATGATGTCGAGTTTGTCCATCTCGTGACTGAAGCAATGAAGCTCAACTTTGCCGACCGTGAGGCTTACTACGGGGACCCGACACAGGTAGACATTCCCATCGATACACTTCTGTCAGCAGAATATGCAGATGCGCGCCGCGCTTTGATCAGTGCTTCTGCATCAACCGATCAAAGACCGGGTCGTCTTCCCGGATATGAGCATTGGGTCGATGCGGCGCTTACCCATGCGTCTGAAGCCTATCAGCCAGCAGATCAGATCGGCGCAGGGGAACCTACCATGGCACATCTGACTGAAAAGCGCGGCGATACGGTACATCTGGACGTGATCGACCGCTGGGGCAACATGGTGTCCGCCACACCTTCGGGCGGGTGGCTGCAATCTTCTCCGGTTGTTCCCGGGCTTGGAATGCCGCTCAACACCCGCGCTCAGATGTTCTGGCTTGAGGAGGGATTGCCAACCTCACTAGCCCCCGGCCGACGCCCGCGTACGACCCTGTCGCCCAGCATGGCACGTGCACCTGATGGCAGCGAACTTGCCTTTGGCACACCCGGTGGCGACCAACAGGATCAGTGGCAGCTCATCTATCTGCTAAGACTGGTTCATCATGGCATGAACCTTCAGGAAGCTATTGATGCACCGCTGTTCCATACAGCTCACTTCCAAAGTTCGTTCTATCCTCGCGAAACAAGGCCCGGGCATTTGATGATCGAGCCGGGATTTGGGCCCGAGGCCATCGCTAACCTTCAGGCCCGCGGCCACAAAATCGAACAGGCAGAGCCCTGGACTGTGGGCAGATTGACGGCGGCGCGCCGACAGCCTGACGGCCTGCTGCATGCCGCAGCGACTCCGCGCCTGATGCAGGCCTATGCGATTGGGCGCTAAGCCCAACTATTTCCGACGAATTCCGATTGGTTGGCCGATCTGGGATACCGGCTCCAGTCCGCTGTGATCCTGCACCATTTGCGCAAGTCGAGCGGCAGCCCAGTCAGGATAAGGTATGGAGCGCCCCGTTTCATGGCAGACATTCATAAACAACGCTTCCTGCGTTGCACACAGGCTGTGATCGGACTCAGTCAACATCTCTGCGAAGTAGTGCCCACGCTTGTGGTCGGCATCCAGCAGGCGAATTCGGATATAGAACGCCTCACCTTCCAGCACCTCTCGGACAAAATGCAGATGCGACTGGATTATGTATGGGCCCTGCCCGGACTGAGCCACCTGCACTTCACCCAGACCCAGATGGTCAACCATGAATACCTCGAGCGCGTTATCAAAGGCGACCCCGTAATAGCCGACGTTCATATGGCCGTTGTAATCGATCCACTCTGGTTTTGCGGTAAAACCATGAACTTCGATCGGCGCGGGATAGGGCCCGTCGTATCCCGCTCCTGTCGTTTCAGCTGATGACAATTACGTCTTCCTCCGTGTGTTCATGCACTCATGATGCAGCAGAGCGCCCGCCGCGAAAACCTGCGTCGCTATCTGGGTCGCAACGTTGTTCGGTACGCTGACCAAATTGGACGCGTCAGACACCTAATTACATGAAAAGAGACCTATTCCTCAAAAATAGCCACGGCCCGTACAAACCCGGCAGAAGCACCTTTGATCTTGAAAGGGAAACAGGAAATCTCGAACCCTGTTGGTGGCAGGTCTTCCAGATTGGTCAGCTTTTCGATGTGGCAATACCCGATATCCATCGAGGCGCGGTGTCCCTCCCAGATGATCGAGGGGTCGTGCGTTTCTGCATATTCCTGCGCGGTCAAAGGAAATGGGGCATCCCAGCTCCAGGCATCGGTGCCGGTTACACGTACCCCACGCTCTGTCAGATAGAGCGTCGCCTCGCGCCCGATCCCGCAGCCTTTCATCAGATAGTCAGCCTCGCCATAGCGTGTCCCGGCAGCAGTATTGACCACAACGATGTCAAGCGGCTGCAACTCGTGACCGATGCGCTTCAGTTCGGCTTCGATATCGGCTGCGGTGGCGACGTAGCCGTCATCGAAATGGCGGAAATCCAGCTTTACGCCGGGGTTCATGCACCATTCTAATGGGACTTCGTCGATTGTGATCGCGCGCTCGCCTTTGTTCATGGTCGAATGATGGTGATACGGCGCATCCAGATGGGTTCCGTTATGTGTCGCGATCTGCAGCCGTTCAATGGCCCAACCTTCCCCACCGGGCAGGTCTTCTTTTTTCAGTCCTGGAAAGAATGACATGACCTGCTCTGCAGTCTGGTCATGGCTCATGTACTCAATTTCCGGCAACATGATCGGCGGGTCCGATACGATACCGGTTTCCAGAGGTACGGACAGATCGACAAAACGGCGCGGCATGAATTCCTCCCCGGCTGCACTCCACCTAAGGGTTGGCTGCGCGTAAGCGACTGTCAAGAAGTGAAAAAGGCGACCCTTTCGGGCCGCCTGATCCTGCTTCGTGAGTGGTAGTGGTATTACTCCGCCGCGATGGCGTCTTTGATCTTCTCGACCCGGATCGCCGAGAACTTGAACTCGGGGATTTTACCATAGGGGTCGATGGCCGAGTTGGTCAGGATGTTCGCCGCTGCTTCAACATAGGCAAACGGGATGAACACCATATCCTCGGCAATGGCCCGATCAGCCCGCACCATGATCTCGATTGAGCCACGGCGGGTTGTCAGTCGGATCATTTCACCCGGTTCGATCCCCATCAGTTTCAGCGTTCGCGGGTTCATCGAACAGTTCGCTTCCGGCTCAACAGCGTCCAGAACATTCGACCGGCGGGTCATCGAACCCGTATGCCAATGCTCCAGCTGACGACCCGTGGTGGCGATCATCGGATATTCCTCATCCGGTGCCTCATCCGGTGGGATGACGCTGGCCGGAGTGAACCGGGCCTTGCCGTCAGCGCGCGGGAAGCCATCACCAAACACAATCGCCTGCCCCGGGTCAGTCTCGCTGAGCGAGGGGTAGGTGATCGTTTCGGTCTTCAGACGATCCCAAGTGATGTTGTCGAGCGAGTTCATCGTCAGCTTCATCTCGTCAAAGACCTGAGACACATCGGTGTAATCCCAGTTCAAACCGATCCGCTGTGCCAGTTCGACTGTGATCTTCCAATCCTCGCGTGCCTCACCCGGAGGTGCCACGGCCGGACGTACACGCTGCACCTGACGGTTGGTGTTCGACACAGTGCCGTTCTTTTCATAAAGCGCCGATGCCGGCAGGATGATGTCCGCATAGTTCGCGGTCTCGGTCAGGAAGATATCCTGCACGATCATCAGCTCCAGCTTGGCCAGCGCATCACGCGCGTGGCCAACATCCGGGTCGGACATGGCCGGGTTTTCACCCTGAATGTACATGCCCTTGATGTTGCCCGCATAGGCTTGGTCGATGATCTCGGTGACTGTCAGGCCCTTCTCGTTCGAGAAATCATCTGAGTCCCACACGTTATTGAACTTCGCGCGGATACTGTCATCGGTGACCGACTGATAGTCCGGTAGGAACATCGGGATCAGGCCCGCATCAGACGCGCCCTGCACGTTGTTCTGGCCACGCAACGGGTGCAGACCTGCACCGGGCTTACCGACATTGCCGGTCATCAGAGCCAGCGAGATCAGACAGCGCGAGTTGTCCGTACCGTGGATGTGCTGGCTTACGCCCATACCCCAGAAGATCAGACCGGCTTTAGCCTGTGCAAAGGTGCGGGCTACGCGGCGCAACTGATCGGGTTCGATGCCACAAATCGGGGCCATCGCCTCGGGTGTAAACTGCCGCAGATGCTCTTTCTCGGCTTCCCAGTTTTCGGTCCAGCGGTGGATGTACTGGCTGTCGTACAGTTCCTCTTCGACGATCACGTTCATGATCGCATTGAGCATCGAGACATCGGCACCGGGGCGGAACTGCAACATTTCGTCAGCAAACTTGCGCATGCCAACGCCGCGCGGGTCCATCACGATCAGCTTGCCGCCACGTTTGGTGAACTGTTTGAAGTAGGTCGCCGCAACCGGGTGGTTCTCGATCGGGTTAGCCCCGATGATGATAACCACGTCCGAGTTTTCGACCTCATTGAAGGTGGCGGTCACCGCTCCTGAACCAACGTTTTCGATCAACGCCGCAACGGAAGAGGCGTGACACAGACGGGTGCAGTGGTCGACGTTGTTGTGCTTGAAGCCCTGACGAATGAACTTCTGGAACAGATAGGCTTCTTCGTTCGTGCATTTGGCCGAACCAAAGCCTGCAACTGAACGCGGATCTTCGGCGCGCAGGGCTTTCAGTTTGGTGGCGGCCAAATCCATCGCCTCTTCCCACGTTGCTTCGCGGAAGTGGGTCGACAGATTGCCCGGATCGACGTTCAGACCCTTCGCTGGCGCATCCTCACGACGGATCAGCGGCTTGGTCAGGCGGTGCGGGTGGTGGATATAGTCAAAGCCAAAGCGACCTTTGACGCAAAGGCGACCTTCGTTCGCAGGGCCGTTGATGCCCTCGACATACTTGACCTTGCCGTCTTTGACTTTCAGCGAGACCTTGCAGCCCACACCGCAGAATGGGCAGACGCTTTCGGTCTCGGAATCATAGTCCTTGCTGTCGCCCTGCTGCTTGTCGTCCAGAACAGTTGCAGGCATCAGGGCACCGGTCGGGCAGGCCTGAACGCACTCGCCGCACGCCACACAGGTTGATGCGCCCATCGGGTCATTCTGGTCGAACACCACCTGCGCGGTATGTCCGCGACCGGCCATGCCGATCACGTCATTGACCTGCACTTCACGGCATGCACGGACGCAGAGGTTGCAGTTGATACAGGCGTCCAGGTTGACGCGCATTGCAACGTGGCTGTCGTCCAGCAGCGGGATTTTGTCGGCCTCTTTTGCCGGGAAACGGCTGTCGCTGACATCGTTCAGCTTGGCCATATCCCAGAAGTGGCTCGATTTATCGTGCGCTTCCTCGGGCTGGTCGGCAACCAGCAGTTCCATGACCATGGCGCGTGATTTCTCGGCGCGGTCACTGTCGGTCTTGACGACCATTCCCTCTGCTGCAGGACGGATACACGAGGCGACCAGCGTGCGCTCTCCTTCCACCTCGACCATACAGGCGCGGCAGTTGCCGTCCGGGCGATAACCCGGCTGCGGCTTGTGGCACAGGTGCGGAATGGTGAACCCCTGCCCCTTGGCGGCTTCCCAGATAGTCCAGCCCTCGGGCACGGTGACGTCTTCGCCGTTCAGGTTGAAGGTGACGGTCTTGGTTGGGCTTGCATCAAGCATGGCTCTGTCTCCTTCAGATTTCGTCAGCGAAATGTTTCATGACAAGGCGGATCGGGTTCGGAGCGGCCTGCCCCAGACCGCAGATGGACGCGTCGCCCATGACCTGGCACAGGTCTTCCAACAGGTCCTGATCCCACTTGTCGGCCTGCATCAGCTTTACCGCCTTTTCGCAGCCCGCCCGGCAGGGCGTGCACTGGCCGCAGCTTTCATCTTCGAAAAAGCGCAGCATGTTCAGCGCCGCGTCGCGTGCGGTATCCTGATCTGACAGAACCACCACGGCGGCGGACCCGATGAAGGTGCCCAACGGCTGCAGTGTGTCAAAGTCGAGCGGGACGTCGTCGATGCTGGAGGGGAGAAGACCTGACGACGGCCCGCCCGGTTGATACGCCTTGAACACATGACCTTCGGCCATGCCGCCGGCGGCATCAATCACGTCAAGAATGGTCGACCCTGCTGGCAGCAGGTAAACACCGGGCTTCGCCACACGGCCCGAAACCGAGTAACTGCGCAGACCCTTGCGGCCATTCTTTTCAACAGAATTCAGAATCTGCGGCCCTTCGCGGCAGATCTTCGAGACCCAATAGAGCGTCTCAACATTGTGCACGAGCGTTGGACGGTTAAAGACCCCAACTTGCGCCACGAACGGAGGACGATGACGCGGCAGACCTTTTTTGCCCTCAATCGACTCGATCATCGCGGATTCTTCACCGCAGATATAAGCACCGGCACCCCGGCGCAGGTCGATGTAGCCCGGCTCAACGATCCCGGCCTCTTCCAGCGCAGTAATCTCACGGCGCAGAATTTCCAGAACGGCTGGATATTCGTCGCGCATGTAGATGAAGCAGGTCTGTGCCTCGACCGCCCAGGCAGCGATCAGCATGCCCTCAAGAAAGACATGCGGCGTACGCTCCAGATAGTAGCGATCCTTGAAAGTACCGGGTTCGCCCTCATCGCCGTTAACGGCCAGATAGCGCGGACCTTCGTTCATGCGAACAAAGCCCCATTTCTTGCCGGACGGGAAACCCGCACCGCCGAGGCCGCGCAGGCCCGAGGACAGCACATCTTCCTGTACTTTTTCCCAGTCGCCGCCGTCGCGCAGTTCTTTCAGCTTGGCATAGCCGCCATCGGCTTCATAGGCCGCGAAGGTTTCGTAGTCGGGTAGATGAGCATGGGTGTCATCGGCAGCTATGGCAGCCTGCACTTTTTCCGGTGTCGCATGGTCGATGTGGTTGTGACCGATCTCGAGCACCGGAGCGGTGTCACAACGGCCCATACAAGGCGCGCGCAGCACACGAACTTCGGAAGGATCAAGCCCATCTCCCAGCGCCTTCTGCAACTGCTGGGCACCAGCCATTTCGCAGGACAGGGAATCGCAGACACGGATCGTCAACGCCGGAGGGGGCGTTTCATCCTCTTTGACCACATCGAAATGGGCATAGAAGGTCGCAGTTTCGTAAATCTCGGCCTGCCCGATCCGCATCTCAACGGCCAGTGCGGCGATATGATCGGCGCTGATATGGCCATGTTCATCCTGAATCAAATGCAGGAACTCGATCAGCAGGTCGCGGCGACGCGGGCGATCACCCAGCAGGCGCGCAATTTCGGCCTGTGCTTCATCCGTAAACTGTCGGCCTTTGGGCGTGTGCCGCCCTTTGCCTTTACCTGACTTCCAAACGCCCTTTGCGTCGGATGGCTTGGTATCCAGTGGTGCCATGCTTTCCTCCGTATGAGACATCCGTCTCTCATCAGAGTAGCATATCGTCAAATCGCAAATCTCAATCGCACGATAACGACAGATTATCACCGTAAAGACGTCACCACAGCTCGCAAAGCCTCGACAGTTGGCAATTCCGGATCCCGCGTCAGCGTCGCCAGACAAATTGGTTTACTTACAACAGGATCGACCAGAGGCAGCACTTTCGTCCCCTTGAGATCGCCCAGCGCACGAACCAGTACACGAGGTACAACAGTTGCCGCCAACCCTTCGCGCGCCATGACCATGGACGCTGTAAATCCGCTGGTTTCGGCAACAACATCGGGATGCAGCCCCTGATCAGCAAAGATTCGGTCGAGAATGCGCCGGTTCTGCATCTGAGGCTCCAGCAAGCTCAAAGGAAACTCGGCCACACGCGCCCAGGGAACCGGCCCGGTTTCGTCTGTCATATGCGTCGGAACAAGCAATACGTACGTCTCTTCGTAGAGCGGCTGCACCTGACGCAAGTCAGTCCCTATACTATCGCCATAGGTCACGCCTGCATCCAGACTCCCCTCGTCCAACCGATGCTGGATGGCGGAAGCGGACATCGTCTCGATGCGCGTCACAATACGCGGGTGCGCCTGCCGCAATCGCTTGGTGAGCCGCCCGGTAAATGCAATCGCGGTTGGGATCACACCTAGGATGAGAGTGCCCGTGATCTCGCCTTTGGCCGCCAGCACCTGCTGTTCCAGTGCCTTGGTATCATCCAGTATACGACGTGCCCGCTGGACGATCATCTCGCCTTCCTCAGTCAGACCCTGAAACCGATTGGCGCGACGGACGATGGAGACGCCCAGACGATCCTCAAGGTTGCGAATACGCATCGAGAACGCAGGCTGCGAAATCCCGCACTCCTCAGCCGCCTTGGCAAAATGTCGATGCCGCGCCAGAGCGCTGAGCAATTGAAGGTCGCGGATTTCGATCATGCGGAGAAGTCTCGGATGGCGGGTCGAATGTCACTCTAGCGGGATATTTGCCTGTGAGAAAAGCTCGGAGGTGTTCAGGATGTCAGAATCGCCTCAGTAAAAAACAGATTTGGCGTGGGACTGAACAGGATGCCACGGAACATCGGGGCTACTCCGATAATCTTTTGGGAGGAAGCAAGTCAGCACCGCTTTTTAATTGGTTGTCGGGCAGCCTTTGTTCCATGGGCAGCGGCGTTACAGGCGGAGGGTCGAGAACCACAATGGGATAGTCTTCAACCCAAAATCCGCCCCATACTACGCCACACTCACCCAACGCCGAAACAACCTCGGGCGGAACAAAGCTGGACGCAAAAATCAAAAGGTCGTCGTCCTGATCTCTCACTTCATAAGCGATCCCGTCGCTGAGAGTAAGATCAAGAAACGCGGCCCATGTGCCGTGATACCCGAGCCGTCTTCCGCCGACAAAAAAGTACCCGTCCGCCAGTCGCTCCAACTCATGTTCAAAGGGCAACTCAAGCACTGCCTGCGATAGTTCCCAAGGCGTTCCATACACCGGCTCAGAATGCCCATTCGCCGTGTTGATGCATGACACTATCTCAATCGCTTCGTCCGTTTTGTCGGCGAGCACGGGAAATGACGACAAAAGAACAGCCGTAGTTAATGCCAATACGAACTTCACCATGCCCATGATGTAGCTACTTCGGCTGGTTTTCATAGCCCGCTTGAAACGTATCGACGGACCCGTTGCAGAATAGGTATCGCAAAACCCGCCTGTCGAGTGGCGTTCGCGCCCCGCGCACCCTTAAGTATTGAACAGGAAGTGCATCACATCGCCATCCTTGACGATGTATCCCTTGCCCTCGGCCCGCATCTTGCCTGCCTCTTTGGCACCCTGTTCCCCATTGGCGGCGATGTAGTCGTCATAGGCGATGGTCTCGGCGCGGATGAAACCCTTTTCGAAATCGCCGTGGATCACACCGGCGGCCTGCGGCGCGGCGGTGCCGGTGCGGATGGTCCAGGCGCGGGCCTCTTTCGGGCCGACTGTGAAATAGGTTTCCAGTTTCAGCAGGTCGTAACCGGCGCGGATCAGACGATCGAGACCGGGCTCTTCCAGACCCATCTCCTCAAGGAACATCTGCGCCTCGTCATCTTCCAGCAGGCTGATCTCTTCCTCGATCTTGGCGCTGATGATGACGTGAGAGTTGCCTTGTGCCGCAGCCATCTCGGCAACCTTGGCAGAATACTCGTTGCCGTCTGCTGCTTCCTCTTCGGAAACGTTGCAGACGTAGAGGACCGGTTTGGTGGTCAGCAGCTGCAACATTTTCCAGGCCTTGGCGTCTTCGTCTGACACTTCAACCAGACGCGCGGGCTTGCCGTTTTCCAGCATCGCTTGCGCTTCGGCCAGCAGACGGTCCTGTTGCTGGGCCTCTTTGTCGTTGCCCTTTAGCTTACGCACCAGATTGGCGCGGCGCTTTTCGATGCTTTCCAGATCCGCCAGCATCAGTTCGGTTTCGATCGTGTCGGCATCGGCCACGGGATCGACGCGGCCGTCAACGTGGGTTACGTCGCCGTCTTCGAAGCAACGCAAGACGTGGGCAATAGCGTCGGTTTCGCGGATGTTAGCCAGAAACTGGTTGCCCAACCCCTCGCCTTTGGATGCACCTTTCACAAGGCCCGCAATATCCACGAATGTCATCCGGGTCGGGATGATCTGTTTTGAGCTGGCAATGGCCGCCAGTTTATCCAGACGATCATCGGGCACAGCCACATCACCCACATTGGGTTCGATGGTGCAGAACGGGAAGTTCGCCGCCTGTGCGGCTGCGGTTTTGGTCAACGCATTGAAGAGGGTCGACTTGCCTACATTCGGCAAACCCACGATTCCCATTTTAAAGCCCATGACGGTCTCCTGAAGCCATTCGACGGCTGCTTCTATGCAGGTCAGCGTCAATGCGCAAGCCAGACAAACGACCTGCAGAACTAGGATCAATTGGCAACATCACAAAATTGTTGTCGCCCTGCGCAGTTGCGCACATTGAAATTTGATCCCTAGGATGACCACCTAACGATTTGCGAACAAACAATTAGCGAAGCCCCATCATGAGATCTTTACTCGTTTCTGTTGCGATTTTGGCCGCTGCATCAGCGGCGCAGGCCCAGTCGTTAATCTTTGGCGCCGGATATGCGGACTACTCCGACAGCCAATCCGTTGATCAGGCGATTTTCTCGCTTGAGTATCAGCACAGGCCCTTTCACGAAGCCACCCGTTTCAGCGCCACATGGGGCGGTGCGCTTTCGGTCGACAAGGACGGCGATACACATGTTGGTGTTGGCCTGATCGGGATCTACACCTTTGCTGATCGCTGGTTCCTCGAGGGCAGCGTCATGCCCGGTTACTATGACGAGTCAAACGCTCTGAATGATCTGGGTGGCAGCTTTCAGATCCGCAGCCTGTTCGGCGTCGGTTACACACTGAACAGCGGCAACAAGATTTCGATGGCTATTACCCACAAATCCAACGCCAGCACGCAGGATGATAACCCGGGCGTAAACTCACTTCTGGTTCGGTATCACTACGGGTTCTGACTTATCCTGTCAGGAGCGGGATTGATTTTCGGGCAAAGTTTCTGCACATCAGGTCGAAACCTGATCGCAAGGACATCCGATGACCCGTATCGACGCCAAGTTTGCCGCCCTGAAAGCCGAAGGGAAAAAAGCCTTTGTCGCCTATGTCATGGCAGGGGATCCCGACTATGAAACCTCTCTTGAGGTGGTCAAAGGTCTTCCCGGCGCGGGTGTGGATGTAATTGAGTTGGGTCTGCCCTTCACCGACCCGATGGCGGACGGACCCACAATTCAGGCTGCCGGACAGCGGGCGCTGGACAGCGGTATGACCCTGCAGCGTACGCTAGATCTGGCAAAGGCGTTTCGGGAAACCGATGACACCACGCCGATTGTTCTTATGGGGTATTACAACCCGATCTACAGCCGTGGTGTCGATAAGTTCCTGACCGACGCAAAGGATGCAGGCATCGACGGGCTGATCGTTGTGGATCTGCCGCCCGAAGAAGATGAAGAGCTGTGCCTGCCTGCTCAGGCTGCAGGCCTGAACTTTATCCGTCTGGCCACCCCGACCACCGATGGCAAGCGCCTGCCGCGCGTTCTGCAGAACACCTCGGGCTTTGTTTATTACGTATCTATCACCGGGATCACGGGCGCAGCCGAAGCGCAAGCAACTGATGTCGGACCGGAAGTCGCACGCATCAAAGCAGCAACCGATCTGCCAGTAATTGTCGGGTTCGGGATCAACACGCCAGAGAAGTCCCGCAATATCGCAAGTGTATCTGACGGCGCAGTCGTAGGCTCTGCAATCGTCAGCCAGATCGGCGCGGGCAAACCCGTTGGCGAAGTGCTTGAGTTTGTAAAATCGCTTTCAGATGGTGCACACAGCGCATGATACAAAGCTAAACAGTTCAAAATCGACTAACCGCCGCAGAACCCAATTCTGCGGCGGTTTTTTTGAATTGCAGTGACTGAATACTGCGACAAGCTAGATCATTGCGATCGCGCCCCTGAATTGGTAAGAAAACTTAACCAAAACTCCCCGAGGTCTGATTTTATGCCCGTTATCACCAACATCGAAGACCTGAAGCGTATCTACGAACGCCGTGTGCCTCGCATGTTCTACGACTATGCTGAAAGCGGCAGCTGGACTGAACAGACATTTCGTGAAAACAGCTCGGATTTCGAAGATATCCGCCTGCGCCAGCGTGTCGCCGTCGACATGGCAGGCCGATCAACAGCCTCGCAAATGATTGGTCAGGATGTATCGATGCCCGTGGCCCTGGCGCCTGTGGGCCTGACCGGCATGCAGCATGCTGATGGGGAAATGAAAGCCGCAAAAGCAGCCGAGGAGTTCGGCGTCCCCTTCACCTTGTCCACCATGTCGATCAACTCGATCGAAGATGTGGCGGAACACACCAGCGCACCGTTCTGGTTCCAGCTCTACACAATGAAAGACGAGGATTATGTCAGCCGCCTGATCCAGCGTGCCAAGGATGCAAAATGTTCTGCGCTGGTAATTACGCTGGATCTGCAGATTCTTGGCCAACGCCACAAAGACCTTAAAAACGGATTGTCCGCTCCACCAAAGCTGACTGCGAAGACCATTGCCAACCTGATGACCAAATGGGCATGGGGTATCGAGATGCTGGGGGCCAAGCGACGTGAATTCGGCAATATCGTCGGTCATGTCGAAGGCATTTCAGACGCATCTTCGCTGGGCGCCTGGACTGCTGAACAGTTTGATCCAAGCCTCGATTGGAACAAGATCGAAAAGCTGATGGAGCAATGGGGTGGCAAGGTCATCCTCAAAGGTATTCTGGATGCCGAAGATGCCAAAATGGCAGCCAAACTTGGCGCAGATGCGATTGTCGTCTCCAACCATGGCGGTCGGCAGTTGGACGGCGCGCTGAGTTCGATCCGCATGCTGCCCCAGATCATGGACGCCGTCGGCGGCGACGTTGAAGTACATCTCGACAGCGGCATACGTTCTGGACAGGACGTGCTCAAGGCTCTCGCTCTGGGGGCCAAGGGCACCTATATCGGGCGCGCCTTTGTTTATGGGCTTGGCGCTATGGGGCAAAAGGGCGTGACCACAGCGCTGGAGGTTATCCAGAAAGAGCTGGACACCACTATGGCGCTCTGCGGAGAGCGGAATGTCAGCGATCTGGGACGCCACAATCTGCTTGTCCCCGAAGACTTTGAAGGTCGCTGGCAGGAATAATCCTGCCCACTCTTGGTCGGCACGCGTCAGTTTCAGGAACGGATGTGCCGACCTGCGCGCTGCCCTGCCAACAGTCGCGCCCACAATGGGACAAGCACTGCAGCGACAATAAACATCACCGCGGCGATTACATAAAACGAAACGCGTAGTCCGAAACCTTCTGCCACATAGCCCATCAAGACCGGCCCTAGGAAAAACGCCGCATAGCCCAGAGCTGCGGCTTGCGAAATCGCAGCCAATCGCAAATGCCTCGGCACTGCCTGACCGACAAGGCCCAGGGCCAAGGGGCCTACAACAGAAACTCCCAGCCCGCCCAGCAAGAAACCCGCATAGGCAACTGGAATATCTGGCGCGATCCCTGACAGCGCCAATCCAGACCCAGCAATACACGAGGCGATTATCATCGTTCGTATTGGCGGCCAGCCTGCCCCGATCACGTGTCCACCAAGCCGACCGACGGCCATCCCTGCGGCCAGAAGCGCCGGGCCCATCGCACCCTCGGCAGGACCACCGCCCAATGTGCGCTCCACATGCAGGGCCGACCAACCTTCCGAAGCGGCCTCACCCAGAAATGCAGACAGCACGACCAAGCCACCGACCCAGACAAGCCCGTAGGGCATACCTTTCGCTTCGGCAGGGTCATCATCATGCTCTTGACGATCTGGCAGTTTCATCCAGATCGCGAGGATCGCGATCGCCAGCGCGGTCCCAGTGAATATCATCACCGGCCCTAATCCAGCGCCTCGCGCTGCACCTACACAAACAGCGGCGAAGGCGTAGAACAACGAAAAGCATCCGTGGTTCAGGTTCATCAGGCTTCGACCTGTCTCAGCCTCAGCTTCGCTGACCTCGGCATTGGCCAACACGTCCGCCACACCTGACCCACCCGCGGCAAGGAACAGCGCCAGGCCCAGGACGAACGGCCCCTGTGCCATTCCGACCAACACAAAGCCACTTGCCATCACGAAGGCACCGGCGATCATCGCCCATGCCCCCAACACCCGATAGACCAGAGGAGCCAGCCACATCGCCATCAAGGCCCCTGTCGACCCCATTAGAACCAGGGTACCCCAGAACCCATCGCTTACGTCCACCTGCGCCTTGATCACAGGCATCTGGGCCGAGAAACTTGCCCAGCCCAACCCAATCACGACAAAACCGGCCAGCGCCCGTCGTGACGCGTACAGATCGTCCTTAATTCGCATATGCTACCGCTGACACAGCCAATTGCGCTCGTCCAGCCAAAACCATAGCATTTTAGGCCTTTTCAACCTCATCAATCCGGTTTAAACGGCAGCCTTCACGCGGGCATACAGCCTTGGAGGATGTCCGCCCTAACATTGGAGAATTATCATGGCTGGAGAGATTCCTGATCTCGTAGCTCTGGAACGGACGGGGACAGGCAAGGGCGCCGCTCGTCAGGCACGCCGCGACGGCATGGTTCCGGGCATTGTTTTTGGTGGTGACAAAGAGCCGCTGCCGATCCAGATCCCGTTCAACGTCCTGTTCAAGCGCCTGAAAGCAGGCCGGTTCAAGTCGACCCTGTGGAACCTGAAAGTCGAAGGCCACGAAGACGTTCGCGTCATCTGCCGCGACGTTCAGCGTGACGTTGTCAAAGACCTGCCGACCCACCTGGACCTGATGCGCCTGCGTCGTACCACCAAGATCGCGCTGTTCATCCCCGTTGAGTTCATCAACGAAGATGCAGCTCCCGGCATCAAAAAGGGCGGCGTTCTGACCGTTGTCCGCCCGGAAGTCGAACTGATGTGCACCGCAGGTGACATTCCTGAGAAGATCGTTGTCGACGTGACCGGAATGAACATCAACGACGTTGTCACCATTTCGTCGGTTGACCTGCCCGCAGGCACCAAGCCGACCATCGACCGTGACTTCGTGATCGCGAACGTTTCGGCACCGACCGGTCTGTCGACCAGCGACGACGAAGAAGGTGATGAAGCAGAAGTGGCCGCAGACGAAGTTGAAGTCGTCGGTCAGGAAGCTGAAGAATAAGTTCAGTTTCGACTGTTCTGATTTTGAAACGGGGTTCCATCGGAGCCCCGTTTTCGTTTTACAAAATGCGAATTTTAGAATTTGAACGCAAACTATGCTAGGCTCGTCGTCAGTGACCTCAGTTCAGGGTCACTTGCCAGCGATCAGTTCAACGGAGCCTGCAATGATAACCAAGCGTTACAGATTTTCAGCAACCTTGATTTCAACGATTGGCGGAATTGCTTGCAGCTGTGCTGCGTACGCGCAGGTACAGGACACTTTGCCCAGCAAGGACGATGTCGCCGAACGGTTCACTTCTGATCATTTCTCGCCCTATGCGGGCCGAAATTTCCCGACGCAGCCTCTGTGGGGTGATACCCATCTCCACACTGAAGTATCTGTAGACGCTGGAACGATGACCCGGCTAAGTCAGGAAGATGCCTTCCGCTTTGCGCGTGGTCACGAGGTCACCACAACGCACGGGCTTCAGGCGAAACTGTCTCGACCGCTGGATTGGCTGGTCATCTCGGATCACGCCGAGATGTACGGATTGATGCCGCAGTTGCTTGGAGGCGATCAGAATGTCCTGTCCACGCCACAGGGCAAAGCCTGGTACGATGCGCTGACCAGCAACGATTCCGATCTGGTCTTTGCGACCGCAATGGAAATTGTCGCCTCATTGTCAGGCGATGAACCGCCGATAGATAACCCCAGAGCGATCAAGGATGCCTGGCAAAACTATACGGCGCTCGCAGATCACTATAACGAGCCGGGCGTATTTACAGCGCTGATCGGGTATGAATGGACGTCCGAGGGTGGAGACAACATCCATCGCAACGTGATCTTCAGGGATGGCGCGGCCATGGCCAATCAGGTGCTGCCGTTCTCGCAATTCGACAGCAAAAACCCTGAAGAACTCTGGGCACATCTGGCTGACTACGAAGACCGAACCGGTGGCGACGTTTTGGCGATTCCGCATAACGGGAACCTGTCCAATGGGCGGCTGTTTTCAGTGTCCAATTTCGACGGAACCCCGCTGACAGAAGAAAACGCGCGTTTGCGTGCCCGGTTCGAACCGGTCATCGAAACAACCCAGATCAAAGGTGACAGTGAGGCACATCCATTCCTGAGCCCCGATGACGAGTTTGCCGATTTCGACACCTGGGATGCGTCGAACCTGAACGGTACCGAGGCCAAAACTCAGGACATGCTGCAGTACGAATACTCTCGCGAGGCCTACAAAACCGGGCTGATGCTGGAAGAGCAACTGGGCATCAATCCCTATAAGGTCGGTCAGATTGGCTCGACCGATGCACATACGGGTATGGCAGCTGTGGAAGAAGAAAACTTCTTTGGCAAGCATTCCGGCGTTGAACCTGAACCAAACCGGTGGGAGCATCTGGTGATCGAAGCGCCGGACCCCGAGTTCTCGATTTATGGATGGAAACAGGCCTCAGGCGGCTACGCGGCGGTTTGGGCCGTCGAAAACACGCGTGAAGCTATCTTTGATGCGCTGGAGCGGCGCGAAGTCTACGGCACTACCGGCTCTCGTATCCTTGTACGGTTCTTCGGAGGTTGGGACTTTGCCGAAGAAGATGCGCTGTCCCGACTGCCGGCCGATATCGGCTATGCCAAGGGTGTTCCCATGGGATCGGACCTGCCAAACAACCCAAGCGACGGTGCGCCAAATTTCTTGATTGCAGCGCTGAAAGACCCCTACAGCGGAAACCTTGACCGCGTTCAGGTCGTCAAAGGTTGGTTGAACGCCGACGGGACACGCGGCGAAAAGCTCTATGACGTGGCGTGGGGCGGTGATCGCACACCCGGAGCAGACGGCAAGCTGCCCTCGGTCGGCAACACCGTCGACGTGGAAAACGCCACTTGGACCAACACAATAGGTGCACCAGAACTGATCACGTATTGGCAGGATCCCGACTTCGATCCGTCGCAACGGGCGTTCTACTACGTCCGCGTCATCGAAATACCGACACCGCGCTGGACGGCTTACGAGGCCAAACGGTTCAACGTTCAGATGGATTCCAACGTGCCAATGACGACGACCGAACGCGCCTATACTTCGCCAATCTGGTACACGCCTGAAGGCTGAGAACCGTCCTTTGTTCCCTGCCCCGGCTGGATTTCCGATCCAATTCGGGGCATGAGAGGGCAAAGCGAACAAGGAAGCGCGGAGCAGAACCATGAAACTGTTTGTCGGACTGGGAAATCCGGGTCAGAAGTATGCCCGGAACCGGCACAATATCGGCTTCATGGCTCTGGACAGGATTGCTGACGATCATGGGTTCGGCCCGTGGAAATCCAAGTTTCAGGCAGAAATTTCCGAAGGTCGGTTAGGCGCTGAGAAAGTGCTGCTTATCAAACCGCAAACCTTCATGAACCGATCTGGCCAGTCCGTGGGCGAAGCGATGAGGTTTTACAAACTCGACTCGACCGATGTGACTGTTTTTCACGACGAACTCGATCTGGCACCGGGCAAGGTGCGCGTTAAAGCCGGTGGTGGCCATGCGGGCCACAATGGGCTGCGCTCGATCCATGATCACATCGGTGCCGCTTATGATCGGGTGCGTCTGGGCATCGGGCACCCGGGGCGCAAAGAAATGGTCTCACCCTATGTCCTGAGCGACTTTGCCAAATCTGAGGCGGACTGGCTGGACGATGTCTTGCGCGGCGTTTCGGATGGCGCGGGTCAACTGGCCGATGGTGAAGGCGGTAAATTCATGAACGCGGTTGCCTTGCGAACTGCCCCCGCACGTTCTTCAAAGTCACCAGCCAAACCTCAGCCAGCGGCAAAAGCCGTGGCAGAGCCGGAACCAGAAGCTGATAATCGCTCGGCAATGCAAAAGCTGTTGGACAAGTTTAAATAATCTGACCGCAGGTTTCCGTAACGTATCAATTGCGGAACGGGTCACGTCACGTTCCAATGTCGCCCATATAGGGAGGCGACAGATGCGAACATTTTTTAAGTGGCTGCTGCGTATTGTATTGGTCTTTGTACTGGCGGCAGTTGTTGTAGGGATCTGGAAACGTGAAGAGATTCAGCGGCTGATGGCCGTGAACTCTTTGTTCTCCGAGGACAAGATCGTTCACAACTTTTCGCATATGAACGAGGCTTTTCTGACAATCGACTTGCCACGCGGGGATGGACCGACCTCGGAGCTTCCTTACGGAAGCGGATTCGACCTGCCCGAGGGAACGGATCAATGGATCGAAGATCGCGCGGTCACCTCGTTGCTGGTGATGCAGGACGGTCAGATCCGGTTCGAAGAGTATTACCTTGGGACCGGGGCTGATGACCGAAGGATTTCGTGGTCGGTCGCCAAAAGCTATCTGTCCGCATTGTTTGGCATTCTGATGGAAGAAGGCGCCATCGCATCGCTGGATGACCCGGTGACCAAGTATGCGCCCAAGTTGGAAGGCAGTGCCTATCAGGACGCAACGATCCGAAATGTCCTGAACATGGCCAGCGGTGTGACCTTCGATGAAGACTATCTGGACTACAACTCAGACATCAACCGGATGGGCCGTGTCGTCGCCCTTGGTGGAGAGCTGGATGATTTCGCAGCTTCGCTGGAAGAAAGCTTCACGACACCCGGAGAGACCTGGCAATACGTCTCAATCGACACCCATGTGATCGGCATGGTGATCCGGGGGGCCACAGGCCGCAGCGTATCCGAGTTGATGACAGAGAAAATCGTGCAGCCTTTGGGGTTGGAACGCGATGGATATTACATCACTGACGGGGCCGACGTTGCCTTTGTACTCGGGGGGCTGAACTTCACAACCCGCGATTTCGCGCGCTTTGGCCAGATGATCCTGCAAAATGGGGTGCATGATGGTCAGCAATTGGTGCCTGCTGATTGGATCGCGGAATCCACCCAGCCCAGTGCACCGACTGCTCAGGGGAAAATCGGATATGGTTACCAATGGTGGATCCCGCTTGGCGCGCATGAAGGTGAGTTTCTGGCGCGTGGTGTCTATGGCCAATATATCTACTTCGATCAGCCGCGCGGCGTCCTGATAGTGTCGACTGGTGCGGATCGAAAGTTCCGTGAACAAGGCGTCAACGAGCAAAATATCGAAATGTTCCGCAAGATCGCTCAAAGCCTGTAAGGTGCTCGCATGCAAAAGCAAGACAGCATCAATGTGCTGGGGGGCGTACTTGCCCCCTGTTCACGCGATCCCCTGACAGGGTTCTTTCGTGATGGCGCCTGTAATACCTGCCCCGAGGATCAGGGCAGCCACACGGTCTGCGCGGTCATGACAGCCGAGTTTCTGGCCTATTCCAAGTATGTCGGTAATGATCTGAGTACCCCTCGGCCCGAGTTCGACTTTTCTGGCCTCAAACCCGGTGACAGCTGGTGCCTGTGCGCCGGCCGATTCCTCCAAGCCCATGACGAAGGATGCGCCCCAAAAGTCCATCTGGAGGCGACCCACCAGAGGGCTCTGGAGATCGTACCCCTGAATATTCTGCGGCAACATGCCGTGCAGACGGGTTGATCACGACGTATTACTCCACCCCTATCAAAAGGCGAGCCAGACCACCGTTAAGCCAGCGCTGCACCACAAACGAATGAGGTAAGCCATGAGCTTTATCGCCATGAACCGGTTCAAAGTCCGGCTGGGTAGTGAAACAGATTTCGAAGCAGTCTGGAAATCACGTCAGAGCCGGCTGAACGAACTGCCCGGCTTCCGGGAATTTCGACTGCTGAAAGGGCCGGAAGGGGATGGATATCGCCTGTATTCAAGTCATGTGATCTGGGATCGGCGCGAGGATTTCGAAGCCTGGACCAAGTCTGAGCAATTTCGCGATGCCCACAGGAATGCAGGGAACAGCAACACCCAGTCTGCGTTGATGGGGCCGCCGCAGTTCGAAGGGTTTGAAACCGTCCTGCAAGAGGGTTAGCAACCAACCGCATGAGTTATAGCGGGCAGCATCACTTCATCGCTGCCCCTATTGCCAATGAACTGGCAAGCAGCCATGCGACCCGCAGCCTTCCGAAACACGCCACTGACACCGTCTGGGGTCAGACCGCTTGAGCCCTATATCCACGCGATGTACGCGATGGAGGGCCGGTTGGAAAACAGTGTTCAGCCGTCAGCTGCCATCCCGCCTTCTCCAACATTTCCGCCACCGCTTCTGGTCGGTAAGACCGGTGCCGCCACTGAAACCAGATGATGGCATTGCACCAATGGGGCTTGCTGACCACCAGCCACAGCGTGGCGCCCGGCTCTGCCAAATTTCGCATCTGTCGCAGTGCAGCCACGGGGTCAGTGCAATGCTCCAGAACATGTGCCGCCATAACACAGTCAAAAGGCCTGCTTGCCTGAAAATCCTCTAATCTGGAAAGCGATGTGTCGGCGTCGATGCCACGGGCGGACAAAGCATGTTTGGCTTGCTGCAGCATCTTCACCGACGGCTCCAGCAGTGTGATGCGCCCCTTGGGCTGCACGACTGCGCGCGCTTCGGCAAACGCTCCGGTTCCGCATCCGACATCCAGCGCATTACCACCCATTTCCATGGATTGATCCGCTGAAAGAAACCCCAGATAGGCATCAAAGTAGCCAAGCAAACGCATCTTGTCCGCCCAGCCAGGGGCGGCAGCGTCGTATTTCTGATCGAGCTGCTTTGTGCTGATTGGTGAAGACAGGTTGCGCATAAACGCAACCTGACACAATTCAGTTAGGGCGAACAGTCTTCGCGCAGACTCAGTCCGCGTCGCGACCTTCGGTATCGGACATGTCAAAGCCCAGATGCTTGGCTACGGTGAAGATGTCTTTGTCACCCCGGCCACACATGTTCATGCAGATGATGTGATCCTTGGGCAGATCAGGTGCAATCTTCATCACATGAGCCAAAGCGTGGCTGGGTTCGAGCGCCGGAATGATACCTTCGGTCGCGCAGCACAGCTGAAACGCCTCAAGCGCCTCTTTGTCGGTGATCGATACATACTGCGCACGACCCACTTCATGCAGCCACGAATGCTCCGGGCCGATACCCGGATAGTCCAGGCCTGCTGAAATCGAATAGCCCTCTAGGATCTGACCATCATCATCCTGCAGCAGATAGGTTCGGTTGCCGTGCAGAACGCCGGGGCGGCCACCTGTCAGCGACGCACAATGCTCCATCTTTTCGTTCACACCGCGACCACCTGCCTCGACGCCGATGATGTTGACCTCTTTATCGTCGAGGAACGGGAAGAACAGGCCCATCGCGTTCGAACCACCGCCGATCGCGGCAATGATGGTGTCGGGCAGACGACCTTCGGCCTTCTGCATCTGTTGCTTGGCTTCTTTACCGATGATCGACTGGAAGTCGCGAACCATCGCGGGATAGGGATGCGGGCCAGCCACGGTGCCGATGCAATAAAACGTGTCACGAACATTGGTTACCCAGTCGCGCAGCGCATCATTCATCGCGTCTTTCAGCGTACCTCGACCAGATGTCACCGGCACGACCTCGGCCCCTAGCAGACGCATACGGAACACGTTCGGAGCCTGACGTTGAACGTCATGTGCACCCATATAGACCACGCATTTCAGACCAAACTTGGCACAGACGGTGGCCGTTGCCACGCCGTGCTGGCCCGCACCGGTCTCTGCGATAATCCGGGTCTTCCCCATACGGCGCGCAAGAATGATCTGGCCCAGTACGTTGTTGATCTTGTGAGCGCCGGTGTGGTTCAGCTCATCCCGCTTCATATACACTTTGGCGCCGCCCAGATGCTCGGTCAGGCGTTCAGCGTAGTACAGCGGCGACGGGCGACCGACGTAATTCGCCCAGAGATCATCCATTTCTGCCCAGAATGTCGGATCATCCTTAGCTTTCTCGTATTCTTCTTCCAGCGACAGGATCAGTGGCATCAGCGTTTCGCTGACGAACCGTCCGCCGAAGATGCCAAAACGGCCCTGCTCATCAGGACCGGACATGAAGGAGTTGAAAAGATCATTGGCCATGGGTGTCTCCATCGTCGTGCCCGTTGTTCATAGGAGGTGGCGGCAGGATTTGCCATGGCAAAACGCATCATTTCGCGGCTAGACCCCGTTCACTCCAGATACGCAAGGCCTGCTCCTGGGACGGCACGGCGATACAGGAGAAATGACAAAACCTGTAAGTGCTGGCCAGACGCGTTGTCACCTGCAGCACCCGGCGATGGGGACCAGACTGTGAAAAGGTCAGCATGGCCTCGATATCCTGCCAGACACTGTAAGAAAAATAGAGCCCGTTATGGGGGAAGACCGAAGCATGAAGGCAAAGCGCATCGCCCCTTGCCTGCTGTAACGCACGTCCCGCGCGCCAAAAGAACTCGGGCGCGTTGTACCAATGTTTTAAGGAAACTCCACCAATCGCAGCCAGCATCACTAATCCTCCCCGACCAGTGATACGCAGCATGGTATTGGTCAGATCACTTTGCCGCGTCGATGAAGTCTCTGATACGGATCGGATCCTTGATCCCCGGTTCACTTTCAACACCTGAAGAGACATCAACCTGTCGCGCCCCGGTCATGCGGATCGCCTCGGCCACGTTATCGGACGTCAGACCACCTGCAAGCATCCAGGGTCGTCTCCAGTACTTTCGTCCGGCCAGCAACCGCCAGTCAAAAGCCAGCCCATTGCCACCCGGCAACTCTGAATGCCTCGGTGGTTTGGCGTCGATCAACAATTGATCCGCGACCTCGGAATAAAGGTCTATGGCAGCCAGATCCTCTGCCTCGGCCACACCTACAGCTTTCATCACCGGCAGACCAAATCGGTCCCGGACTTCGGAAACGCGATCCGGGCTTTCCTTGCCATGCAATTGCAGCATGTCCAGCGGAACGGTCGCCAATATCAGGTCCAAGTCCTCATCTGTCGCGTTTACGGTGAGCGCGACTTTTGCAACCCCGGCCGGAACCAGATGTGCAAGCTCTGCCGCTTTGGAGATCTCCAGATGTCGGGGAGACTTGGGAAAGAACACAAACCCAACATAGCGTGCACCAGCATCAGCAGCAGCGCACACGTGTTCCGGTGCGGTCAATCCGCAGATCTTTACGCTCACATTGTCCGACATCAGAGGGCCTCAGCTTGCCTCGTCCAGCAGGGCGAGAACATCATCCTGTCCCTGATTCTGCTTTTTCTTGAGCTTCTTGACCTCACGCTCAAGCTTGCGCACTTCGCTGGTTTTGGCGGTGGCGTCGCGACGATGCTTATGTTCGCGCAGCCATTCCCAAAGAAATCCGATCACCAATCCGGCAACCACGCCCCCTAGGACCACTAAAAACAGCGGCAGAGAGGTGGATGGGTTAAAGCCTAATAGCTCGGACAAAGCGTCGGGCATCAGTTTCAGTTCAACTATCTGGCGATTGGCCAGTGAAACTGAAACCAGAACGATCCCGAGGATCGCAAGAAAAGCATAGCGAATGTAGCGCATCATGAGATCACGCTTTACCGTTCAAACGGTCCCGTAGCAACTTACCTGTTTTGAAAAACGGCACACATTTTTCCTCGACCTGCACAGTTTCGCCGGTTCTTGGGTTGCGGCCCACCCGGGCGTCCCGCTTTTTCACTGAAAATGCGCCAAAGCCGCGCAGTTCAACCCGATCACCGCGTGCCATTGCATCAGTTACTTCCTCGAAAACGGTATTCACGATCCGCTCGACATCGCGCTGATAAAGATGCGGGTTCTCGTCGGCGATTTTCTGAATCAGTTCTGAACGGATCATGCGTGCTACCCTCCCAGGTCACCGTGTTACGTCGTCTACTGGTCTGGTCAGTATAGGAAAAAACGCCGTGGGGGGGAACGTAAACTCTGTGTGTCCGGGTCCCCTTTTTTAGGAAACTTCGATAATTTTTGGGGTTGAACCCCGGTTTGGACACTTAATGCGTGTACATATTCAAATTCAACGCTGGAATTTGGAACACATTGATTCGCAACAAAAACGGCCCCGCACCATGGTGCGAGGCCGAAAATTCACTTTGGGATGTGCCCCGGATTAGTCGCCGGATTTCAGCGCTGCACCCAGGATATCGCCCAGCGACGCGCCCGAGTCGGAAGAACCGTACTGTTCCACGGCCTCTTTCTCTTCGGCGATCTCGCGTGCCTTGATCGACAGGCCCAGACGACGGGTTTTGCTGTCGACATTGGTGACGCGAACGTCGACCTTGTCACCGACCGAGAAACGCTCGGGGCGCTGTTCGGCACGGTCACGCGACAGGTCCGAACGGCGGATGAAGGATTTCATGCCTTCGTATTCCACCTCGATACCGCCATCTTCGATCGCGGTGACTTCAACGGTGATGACCGAGCCACGCTTCACGCCGCCCACGGCTTCGGCGAACTTGTCACCGCCCAGGGCTTTGATCGACAGCGAGATACGCTCTTTCTCGACGTCAACTTCCGAAACAACGGCCGAAACCATGTCGCCTTTGCGGTAGTTCTGGATCGCATCCTCGCCACGCTCGTCCCAGGACAGGTCGGACAGGTGAACCATACCGTCGATGTCGCCTTCGAGGCCAATGAACAGACCGAATTCGGTGATGTTCTTGACTTCGCCTTCGACCTCGGTGCCCTCGGGGTGTGTTTCTGCAAACACTTCCCATGGGTTGCGCTGAGTCTGCTTCAGGCCCAGAGACACGCGGCGCTTGGCGCCGTCGATTTCCAGAACCATGACGTCGACTTCCTGGCTGGTCGAAACGATCTTGCCGGGGTGGACGTTTTTCTTGGTCCAGGACATCTCGGACACGTGCACCAGACCTTCGACACCGGCTTCCAGCTCGACGAACGCGCCGTAGTCGGTGATGTTGGTGACGCGACCCTGATGGACCGAGCCCAGCGGGTACTTGGCAGCAACCAGATCCCACGGATCTTCCTGCAGCTGCTTCATGCCCAGGCTGATGCGGTGGGTCTCTTTGTTGATCTTGATGACCTGAACCTTGATGGTTTCGCCGATCGTCAGGATCTCGGACGGGTGGTTCACACGGCGCCATGCCATGTCGGTGACGTGCAGCAGGCCGTCAACGCCGCCCAGGTCTACGAATGCACCGTACTCGGTGATGTTCTTGACAACACCCTCGACGGTCTGACCTTCGGACAGGTTGCCGATGACTTCGGCACGCTGTTCAGCACGCGATTCTTCCAGGATTGCGCGACGCGAAACAACGATGTTGCCACGGCGGCGGTCCATTTTCAGAATCTGGAACGGCTGCTTCAGACCCATCAGAGGGCCAGCGTCGCGCACTGGGCGAACGTCAACCTGCGAGCCGGGCAGGAACGCAACTGCGCCACCCAGATCGACGGTGAAGCCACCTTTGACGCGACCAAAGATTGCACCTTCGACGCGCTGGTCGTCGGCGTATGCTTTTTCCAGACGGTCCCATGCCTCTTCACGGCGGGCCATCTCGCGCGAGATGACGGCTTCGCCACGGGCGTTTTCTGCGGCACGCAGGTAAACTTCTACCTCGTCACCAACAGCGATTTCAGGAGCTTCGCCGGGATTTGCGAATTCTTTCAGATCAACGCGGCCTTCCATTTTGTAGCCTACGTCGATGATGGCTTGGCCGGCTTCGATCGCCAGAACCTTGCCTTTGACAACAGAACCCTCTTCGGGTGTGTCCATTTCGAAGCTTTCATTCAGGAGGGCTTCGAATTCCTCCATGGATGCGTTAGCCATGTGGCGTCATTTTCCTTTACAATACGTTTTTGCTGGCCGAGCGGTTGTCTCCGCCGGTCTTGTTTCATGATGTCTTCAGGCGTGATCCGGTGCGCCGCTGAGCAAACAAACACAAAGGGCCGAGGTTACCCGGCCCTGCTCAGAAACGTCATCCGGACGTTGACCGCCCTTGTATCGACAGCGCGCGTATAGGCGGATTCCCCGGCAGGTGCAAGAGCAAAGCCCTGTTATGCAAGGCCCGGGGCATCTCTGGCGCGATCCTGCCGATCAGCCTGATCACCCCTTGGGATCCCAAATTCGCGCATCCCGCTGAAACACGGATTGCGCGATCGCGTTCAGGCAGACTGTCCAAACCGGCCGTTTCCGGTGAGGAATGTCGCGTTTCGAAAAGCAAAAGGCAGCCGCAATGCGCATCTTTGCCAAAAGCGGAGGACCTCATGAGCCAGCAACCCAACTTTCTTGTGATCATTTCAGACGAACACCGTAAAGACGCCATGGGCTGCGCCGGCCATCCGATTGTCAAAACACCAAATCTGGACGCACTGGCCGCACGGGGCACGATGTTCGAATCCGCCTATACGCCCTCGCCCATGTGCGTCCCCACGCGGGCGGCACTCGCGACGGGTGACTGGGTTCACAAGACAGGAAACTGGGACAGCGCAACGCCCTATACCGGACAGCCGCGGAGCTGGATGCGCCAGCTGAGGGACGCCGGACGCGAGGTGGTTTCGATCGGAAAGCTGCACTTCCGGTCTGCCGAGGACGACAACGGGTTCTCGCAGGAAATCCTGCCGATGCACGTAGTTGGCGGTGTCGGCTGGGCGGTCGGTCTGCTTCGTGAAAACCCACCTGAATACGATTCGGCCGCGGAACTTGCGGGCGATGTAGGCGTAGGCTCCAGCACATACACCGACTATGATCTGGATATCACTGCGGCGTCCGAGACCTGGCTCAATGATCCGGCGCGACAAGACCAACCTTGGGCCGCCTTCGTGTCCTTGGTCAGTCCGCACTATCCCCTGACCTGCCCCAAGGAATGGTACGATCTCTATGATCCGGCCAAAATGGATCTGCCGGTCGGCTACGGTGAAGGGCTGCCCAATCATGAGGAGCTGCGCAACATCGCATCGTTCTTCAACTACGACGACTACTTTGATGAGCAGAAGATGCGAGAGGCGAAGGCAGCCTACTACGGCCTGACCTCTTTGATGGACGATTGCGTCGGGCGCATCCTAAAAGCCCTGTCCGATAGTGGTCAGGCAGACAATACCGTTGTGGTCTATGTGTCAGATCATGGGGATATGATGGGCGATCAGGGTTTCTGGACCAAGCAGGTCATGTACGAGGCCAGCGCCGGTGTTCCGATGATTGCGGCTGGCCCGGGCATCCCGGCGGGGCGACGCGTTACGACATGCACCAACCTGACGGACATAGCCGCCACCGCCCGCGATGTCTGCAGCGTAGAAGATGACGATGGAAACGCCAACCAACCCGGCACCTCTCTGGTTGGATTGGCCAACGCGCCGGACGATGCTGACCGAACCGGGTTCAGCGAATATCATGATGGCGGATCAAAAACCGGCAGCTTCATGGTGCGATGGGGCAGTTGGAAATACGTATATTACGTAGGCCACCCGCCGCAGTTGTTCGATCTGGCATCTGATCCGCATGAACAGGTCAATCGCGCGATGGATCGGGTGAATGATCCACAGGTTCAGGCGGCACTGATTGAAGGTGAACTGCGCCTACGCGAAATCTGCGACCCCGAAGAGGTCAACGCCCGTGCCTTCGCTGATCAGCGCAAAAAAATCGAGGAGCTGGGCGGCGAAGAAGCCTGCCGCACTGCATTCGTGTTCAATCACACCCCAACTCCGTCCGAACAGGACAAGCTGCGCGAAGGCCCCGCACTCTAGCTCAGCTCTTTTAGCCTCTTCTGTGCGGTCCCTTGATCAGCGCGCGGTGGAGGCAACACCTGTCACCGCCACTAAACAAGTGGATCGCAAAGAACCTTTAGAACAATTGCAGATCCTTTTCGCCACTTTGAATTTCTGCAAAGTTGGGCATGTTCTGGATCGCAACAGGTGCCGGTGCTGCGCCCGGCATTGCCACTGTCGGCTGCATTGCGGCCGCCATTCCAAAGGCTGGCTGCTCTAGCTCTCCGCGTATATCGCGCAGCAGCGTTTTGTGGTCCGGCATCATTTTGAGTATCTGAGCAAGGTCCGCTTTCGCAGTCTTCATGCCCTGATACCAAATCGGTTTCTTCAACGGCCGCAGACGGTCCCGGATACCGGGACCATAGCCCGTATCATAGACCTGTTTGCCCAGAAGAACGGTCTGATAAACACGGCTGTCAAAGAGCGTGGCAAACTCGATATCGTGGTCCATGGGCAAACGGTGTTGCCACAGCTCCAGGTTCTCGGCCAACCGGTCTGGCAGTTTCATCTCGGTGCGCGCGTCGATCCAGTATTGGTCATCCGTGCGGTTGCCTAATCGATAATGCAGACAGATAAACTCCAGAACCTCATTATACAGCTTGTCCATCTGCCGGTTATATCTGTCCCGCAGCGACGGCTCGATATCCCGGGTTGGCAGGTGCTCGGCAAACCAGCGCACCGCGTGATCGATCATATGGATCGCGGTGCTCTCCAGCGGCTCGATAAACCCACCGGACAGACCGACCGCCACACAGTTCTTGACCCAGGCATTGCGCACACGCCCGACGCGCATCGGAATCACGCGCGGCGTCGCACCCTTTCCACTGTCGCCCAGCCATTCAAGGTATTCATCTGCCGCCTGATCATCCGTTCGATGCGCGGATGAGAACACATAGCCTGTGCCCACACGGTTGTAGAGAGGCACTCGCCATGTCCAGCCTGCGCCTAGCGCGGTAGAACGCGTGAGGCTTTCGATCTTATCTGGATCAGGATGCTCGATCTGCAACGCCATGGCGCGATCGTTGGGCAGATAATCCGAGTAGTCCATGAACGGCTCACCAAGGGCCTGATTGATAATCAGCCCGCGGAACCCGGTGCAATCCACGACCATCTCGATGTCGTGACGACCTTTGCGCTCTAACATCAGATGGCTGACATTGCCCTGCTCATCCAGCTCAACCGCCTGCACTTCATCCTGAATATGCTCCACACCGCGTTTGGTGCAGACCTTGGTGAGCATGCCCGCAAATTTAACAGCGTCCAGATGATAGGCATAACCAAACCGCTGATCAAACTCAGGCTGGCCAAGCTGGCGTGCGCCTTTGCACATGCGGCCCAGATGATCGTGCGGCGAGATTGATTGTGTAAAATCCCGGTCCCCGTTGCCAAAGCGCAGGAAATACTCGGCGGCCTCCAATCCCTCGACCATCTGGCCGTGGGCAAAGGGGTTCACATAGTCGATGCGATTACCCTTGGGATCCTTGTTCCAGTTGCAAAATTTCACACCCAGCTTGAAAGACGCGTTGGTCTCGCGGAAAAAGTCTCGCTCTGAAATGCCCGCCTGACGGATAGTGACCGGCATTCGCGGCACCGTAGCCTCGCCGACACCCACTGTAGAGATATTGGGGCTTTCGATCAGGCAGATACGCGGACGATCCTTTTCTGCTGAGGTGCGAGAAAACACCATGTCCAAGATTAGCGCGGTCATCCATCCCGCTGTGCCACCACCAACGATGGTGATCTTGCGCAAACGATTATTCATATTTTTTGTCCCTGTTGGCTTGAGGGATTTTGTAGCCGCTTGCCCTTTTTGTTTTTGGGCTTGTAGAGCAGCTTTCCCTTTTAGCTTATGAGAGACTATAGCAGCTTTCCTGCATCCAGCTAGGGCCTGTGACGCAACGGTTTCCGCGCCATCAGAACAGATGCGAAATCCACACGTTCCTCAGATTTCCTCGCCTTTCTTCAAGAGGTCTTCAATCAGTTCCCGCTGAAGATCATGGCTGTCACCCCCGCCAAACTCCGCGGCGCCGCCAGAATACAGAGTGCCGTAAGTATTTGCGATATTTACGGTTTGCGCCAATCCTGAGATCAGTTGGTCCTTTTCCAGAGATGACAACGGATGAATATACGTAGCCCACAGAGTTCCGTTTGCGATCGCATAACGCGCATCGAGCGTACTATCGAAATTGGCCTGCATCATGCGCTGAAGGTCCTGGTTCGATAATTCTTCGGCGCTGCGGATCGCAACCATGGCCCGCATTCGATCCGCATTTGTATCAGTGATGACCAACACAGGCACATCCGACACCGTAAACTCAAACCCTGGACCTTGCGGCTGCGCATCCGGATCAAGAGCAAAGATGATCTTACCCAGCCGCTCATAAGTCATCGGTGGCTCAGCCTCTTGTGCGGCAAGCCCTGTGGCAAGAAACATCATTATCAGGACTAGTCGGATCATTGGGTCACTCCTGCAAATTATACCTCGACAATAGGCAACTGGTTCTAGACTGGCCAAACAAAGCTTAGTGAGCGGGATATTCGGCTAATCCTAAACTCTGAACGTTCTGCAATGTTTGCTGTCCTTCCTGCGATAACACGTTCAGCCATCTGCCCCTACTTTCGCAATACCGGTCGGAAACGCATCTGACCCAAACCCAAATTGAAAGGAAAAACAGAATGAAATCCCTTGTTTTGACCACGCTTATCGCAACCCTGCCCCTGATTGCCGCCCCCGCTTTTGCTGCAGATGAGATCAACGTCTCGAATGGTATCTCGGCGGGTGGTGCACCGCTGGCGGCACATGGTGTCGATCTGGTTGCTCTGGTTCAGGACGGCAATCCGGTCGAAGGGTTTGCCAACCACTCGGCCACGTATGACGGTGCATCCTATTACTTCACCTCATCCGAGAACCGCGAGGCATTCGAGGCCAACCCTGCAGCCTATCTTCCGCAACACGGTGGCTTTTGCTCGTTTGGGGTATCTGTCGGCAAAAAGTTCGACGGGGATCCGGATCAGTATCTTGTTGCCGATGGCAAGCTATATCTGTTCCTGAACGCTGCAACCCGCGCCAGCTTCCTGGAGGACGTAACCGCCACGGCAAAAACTGCAGATGATCAGTGGTCTAAGATCAAGAGCATCGCTGTGGGCGAACTTTAAATTTCGCCCGCTCTCTGCCCGTGGCGTTAATCCGCTACGGGCAGCTTCTTTTGCACAACCGCAATTGCCTGTGCCAAAGCGTCATCAATGCTCAATTCTGAAGTATCCAGTAGAACGGCGTCATCTGCCGCTTTCATAGGAGCCGCGCTTCGCGCGGCATCGCGGGAATCACGCTCCTGCACATCGGCCAATACCTGTTCCCGCGTCACGTCCGCGCCTTTGGCGTTCAGCTCCAGATAGCGACGCTCAGCCCGGACCTCAGGGCTCGCCGTTACGAACAGCTTTACTTCGGCATGCGGGCAGATCACGGTCCCGATGTCCCTACCATCCAGCACAGCACCGCCTGCCCTGCGGGCAAAGGCGCGCTGAAAGTCGACCAGCGCAGACCGAACCTCGGGAATAACCGCAACTTTCGATGCAGCCTGAGCGATATCGGCCGTACGCAGATCACCCTGCTCCAGCTCCTCGGCAGTCAGCGATTGCGCTGCGGTAACCGGGTCAACACCATCCAGCGTGCGCCGCCCAACAGCGCGGTACAACAATCCGGTATCCAGATGTGCCAACCCAAACCGGGCCGCCACACCTTTGGAAATGGTACCCTTTCCGGCAGCTGCCGGCCCGTCGATCGCGACTGTGAAGCTGGCTGTCGGCATCGGATCTACCGGTTGTTCCGGCGCAGCTGAGCGCCAAGACCTGCCATCAAAGGCTCAAATATCGGGAAAGATGTGGCGATAGGGCCTGCATCATCAACAGTAACGCCCTGTTTTGCACCCATCCCCAGAATCATGAAGGACATGGCAATACGGTGATCGAGAAAGCTCTCGCAAGTGCCGTTACCGGGCACTCCGCCGATACCCAGCCCTTCGACAGACCACCAATCGTCACCCTCTTCGACGGTCACGCCATTCACGCGCAAACCACGCGCCATTGCGTCGATCCGGTCGCTTTCCTTGACGCGCAGTTCCTTGACACCGCCCATCATCGTGGTCCCGGTGGCATTTGCCGCGATAACGGACAGAACCGGGTATTCATCAATCATCGAGGCCGCTCGTTCCGCCGGAACATGAATGCCCTTCATGTCTGGCGAATAGCGCGCGCGCAGATCGGCGACAGGTTCACCACCCTCTTCACGCTCATTCTCATAGGTCAGATCGGCACCCATCTCACGCAGGGTTGTGAACAGGCCCGCGCGGGTCGGGTTCAGACCGATCCCCGGGACCAGAACATCCGATCCCGGCGTGATAAGCGCCGCGCAGACCGGAAATGCCGCGCTGGATGGATCACGCGGAACCGCGATGACTTGCGGCTTGAGTTCGGGACGACCAGTCAGGGTGATCACACGCCCCTCATCCGTGTCTTCAACAGTGATCTCTGCACCGAAACCGGCCAGCATACGCTCGGAATGGTCGCGCGTGGCCTCTTTCTCAATCACTACAGTCTGGCCGGGAGCGTTCAGTCCCGCCAGCAGCACCGCCGATTTCACCTGAGCCGACGGCACCGGAACCTCATACCGTACCGGGGTCGGGTCAGCAGCACCAACGATGGTCATCGGCAGACGGCCACCCGAACGGCCGACCGCTTGCGTTCCGAACAATGCCAACGGATCGGTGACGCGCGCCATGGGACGTTTGTTCAGGCTGGCGTCGCCCGTGAAGGTTGCAGTGATCGGACAAGTCGCCATCGCGCCCATGATCAATCGAACACCGGTGCCCGAGTTGCCGCAATCGATCACCTGATCAGGCTCGGCAAAGCCGCCGACACCCACACCATGCACGGTCCACTCTCCGCCGCCATGATCCGTGACTTCAGCCCCAAAAGCCCGCATCGCCTTGGCTGTATCCAGAACATCCTCGCCCTCAAGCAGGCCCGAGATTTTCGTCTCACCCACAGCCATGGCGCCCAGGATCAGCGAACGGTGCGAGATCGACTTGTCTCCGGGCACCTCAGCTGTACCGGTCAGCGGGCCGCAGGGATGCGAGGTCATCGGGATGGGCGTGCCGTGTCCGGACATGGGGGCTCCTTTTGCGCTATCAGTCCTAGGCCGATTAGCGAATTGGGGCCGCTTGGTCCAGCGGCAATGATATGCACATTGACCGCGACGCGGTTTGTCAGGCCTCTCCCAGCCATTTTGCCGGATTCTCTTCGGCGATCTGCCGGAACACTTCTTCCCCCAGCGCATTCCGCAAACGAATACATACTGCCTTCTCCGACAGCTTTTCCTGACGGGTCATGTAATAATCCGACCCGAACAGAACCCGAGAGCGCAATCTCTCGCTTTCCTCATCATCTCCGGTCAGGAACATTCTCAGAAAAGGCGCATAGTCCTCGAACTGAAACAGCGTGTACGAGATGTCAGTCCAGAGGCCCGGATAATCTCCGCTGCCGATCATACGCCGGATCTCCACCTGCCAGTTCTGGCTGAATGCATCATCCAGAGGATCTTCCCGATCCGGGTTGGCATAGGCTTCCCAGTCGCGTTGCCCACCAAAATGCGCAAGACAAATCCTAAGCTTGGGATGTGCCCACATTACCGGGATAAAGGCCTCGGGCTCTGTGTACCGGTCTGCCCAGTAATCGGACAGATAACGCCCCTGCACTCCACCGCGTGAGCAGTGAGACATGACCGGCAAGTTCATTTCCTCCAGACGAGGATAGACATGTTGCATCAATACCGGGTCATCCGGGGCAAACCCCAGCCGGGGGTAGAGCTTGAGGCCACGGAATTTCAGACCGTCAATTGCGCGCCACACCTCCTTTGCCTGCGGGTCAGCACGTGGGTCAATGGTTGCAAATGGAATAACAGACCCACCGACCTCAGGGTCACCAGCGAGCTTCGCCAACTCGTCATGCTGGGCATTAAGCGGAACCTCTGGTGCGCCGTACCCAAATGCAGACAGCTCCATCGGCAGAACGACAAATCGGGTGTTGCCCGGATAGTGTCGCCGCATGTTGTCGAGAATGTCCCGTTGGCTGTCTTCTGCAGTTTCCTGTTGGAAACGCGACAGCCGATCCAACTTTTCCGCAACGGGATGTTGTCCGATCAGGCGGGCCCCAAATGCCAGCAGCTTTAGAAGCCATGGCATTTTCTTGAAGGGCTTGAGCGCCGGATAAGGATAATCCTCGGGCACATGCCGCCCGTGGAATAAGTGGGTATGGCAATTTGTGATCTGAATATCAGACATGGCAATTCCTGAAAAATACTTGTGCGAAAGAAACGCGCGTGGCGTTCCCAGCCTAGCATAGCGATCAGGATTACAGAAATCTGAAAGGGATCAGCTCTCGGTCCGGCGGAAGGTCAGATAATGAGGTGTCCGCCCTTCGCGCAGCGCCTTTTGCTCATACCGTGTTGAGATCCAGTCATCCCAAGGCTCGCGCCAGTCGGACGGTCGTTCAGCCAGCCATTCAAAGCCTGCGCGCGGAACCTCTTCGAGGGTCTGGCGAACGTAGTCGGGAATATCCGTTGCAACCCGAAAAATCGATCCGGGCTTCAGCACCCGGGCCAGCGGCTCAAGGTGCTCGGGCGTGACAAAGCGGCGGCGGTGGTGCCGCTTTTTAGGCCATGGGTCGGGATACAGCAGAAACGCGCGCGAAATGCTGGCATCTGGCAGCACATCGAACAGATCACGCGCATCGCCGGGATGCACCGCCAGATTTTCGACACCCGCCTTGCGGATTTTGCCCAACAGCATGGCCACACCGTTGATGAAAGGTTCAGCGCCAATGATTCCGATGTCCGGGTTCTGCTGCGCCTGATGCACCAGATGTTCGCCCCCACCAAAGCCAATTTCCAGCCAGACGGGTTTGCCACCGAACCGTGCATCCAGATCGATCGGTGTCCGTTCGGGGTTGGTCTCCCAATCCACTGCACCCGGCGAAAGATCGGACAGATCCTCGGACAGATAGGTCTTTTGGCTGGGCTTCAGGGTTTTGCCCTTGAAGCGGCCATAGAAATTCCTGCGGGGGCGTTTTGGGGTCTCGGTGCTCATGGCGGTGGCCTTACTTTGAGACCGGTACCGTTGCAAGAGGCGAGGTCAAGTGAACCATGACGCTCCCGCAACGAAAAACGCGCCCCGGAGGGCGCGCTTTGTAATGTTTGCAGGTCAGACTGCTTTTTTCAGGGTGTCGACCAGATCGGTGCGCTCCCAGCTAAAGCCACCATCTGCATCCGGTTCACGGCCAAAGTGGCCATAAGCTGCCGTGCGCTGATAGATCGGCTTGTTCAGCTGCAGATGCTCACGAATGCCACGCGGCGTCAGGTCCATGGCTTCGCTAACTGCCTTTTCGATCTCAGCATTCGCGATTTGACCTGTGCCATGTGCGTCCGCGTAGATCGACAGCGGCTTGGAAACACCAATCGCATAGCTCAGCTGGATGGTGCAGCGCTCGGCCATGCCAGCAGCCACAACGTTCTTGGCCAGATAGCGCGCAGCGTAAGCCGCCGAACGGTCAACCTTGGTCGGGTCTTTACCCGAGAACGCGCCACCACCATGAGGTGCGGCACCACCATAGGTATCCACGATGATCTTACGACCGGTCAGTCCGGCATCACCATCAGGGCCGCCAATTACGAATTTACCCGTCGGGTTCACGTGCCACTCGGTCTCGTCGCTCAGCCAGCCTTCGGGCAGGGATTCAGTGATGTAGGGCTCAACAATTTTGCGGATATCGTCCGAAGTCAGGGATTCATCCAGATGCTGCGTCGACAGAACGATCGAGCTTACGCCGACCGGCTTGCCATCACGATAGATTACCGACAGCTGCGATTTCGCGTCCGGGCCCAGCGCAGGCTCGGTACCGTTCTTACGCACTTCGGCCAGACGGCGCAGGATCGCGTGCGAGTACTGGATCGGTGCAGGCATCAGTGCAGGTGTTTCGGTCGTCGCATAACCGAACATGATACCCTGGTCACCAGCGCCTTCGTCTTTATCGCTGGATGCATCAACGCCCTGGGCAATATGCGCAGACTGCTCGTGCAACAGGTTTGTTACTTCAACGGTTTCGTGGTGGAATTTATCCTGCTCGTAACCGATGTCTTTGACACAGGCGCGCGCGATTTCTTCGATACGGCCCATGTAGTCATGCAGCTTTTCCTGATCAGACAGACCTACTTCTCCACCGATGACGACCCGGTTGGTCGTAGCAAAGGTTTCGCACGCCACGCGTGCTTCGGGTTCTTCATTCAGAAATGCGTCGAGTACTGCATCGGAAATACGGTCACAGACCTTATCCGGGTGCCCTTCGGATACGGATTCCGAAGTAAATGTGTAGTTCTGTCTGGACATGAAAGTGCTCCATTGAGATTTCCCTGCCACGTCAGGAAGCCGTTGTGACAGGCGCCCGACGGGATACGCCCAGAAAAACAAAGGGTCAATCGGAAATTAGCCTCAATCCTTCCGGACGTTGCGCACAAGCAGCAGAAACAGGGCGGATAACATCAGAAATACCGGAAAATCGCCCATTCTGGCATAAATCGTGGGTTTCAGTGGCTGGGGCAATGTCGCGTCCACATATCCAGCCTGACCAAGTGCCAGGGAATGTGTCACCCGCCCAAGCGGATCAATCATCGCAGATACGCCGGTATTGGCCGAACGCATCATCGGCAGGCCCTGCTCGATCGCGCGCATCTGAGCCTGCGCCAGATGCTGATAGGGTCCCGAACGCGTCCCAAACCAGGCATCATTGGTGATTTGCAACAGAAAGTCTGCCCTGTCCGGGGCCGCCAATACATCCTGCGTAAAAACTGCCTCATAGCAGATCAATGGCAACGCCTTACCAAGCTTACCTGCATCCAACAGTGCAGCACCGGGTCCTGCACTGAAGCCATTGCCGCTGGTCGCGGCAAGACCGAAAATCCCAAACCGCGCCATGAGATCACCGAAGGGCACATATTCACCGAACGGCGCAAGATGATGCTTGTCGTAAAGACCCGCTTGTCGCCCGTTCTCATCAAGATAGATCATTGAGTTGTAGATACGCGGACCGTCTCCGCGCTGAATACCCAGAAAGACCGGCGTTCCGTCTGCCGCATGTGCAATAGCGCTGAGATACGGCTGGGCGCTTGCCAACCAGGCGGGAACGGATGTTTCCGGCCAAACGATCAGGTCCGGACGTGGCTCTGCTGCGGTGAACTCAATCTGTCGCGCGAAAAACAATGGCGCGTAATCCGGATCCCATTTTTGATGCTGCGGCGCATTGGGTTGCACCAGACGCACGGTGTTTTCGGTTTCAACTACTGCCGGGCGGATCGATGCGTAGCCTAGCGCCAGCACTGCAAAGCCAACACTCAGAGCCAAAGGAAAGACCACTGCTCGTAACCCCTTGGGTGCAGACAAGGCAGCCCCCAGTGGCAAAGTCGCGGCAAAGGTCAGTGCGGCCAATCCGTAGGGACCGATCAGGGATAACAGCTGCGCGACCGGGGTGTTCACCCAAACCTGCGAGACACCTGCCCACGGAAATCCGGTCAGCACGTAACCTCGCGCGAATTCAGTGATGGATAAAGCTACAGCAAGCAATACACCCTGTCGCAATGCTGAAAACGCTGGCCTTCGCGATATCCAAAAGGCAGGTGCCCAGAACAGGGCCAACCCTCCCGCCATGAAAACAAGGGCGAAAGGTGCCATCCAGGCATGGCGGTCAGCATCGACCTGAAAGGGTTCGATGATCCAGTTCAACGCATGCGCAAAATATCCGGTTGCGAAGAACCATCCAATCCAGGCTGCTCTGGCCCGGGTTTCACTGGCCAGAAACAGTCGGGCAATCAACACCAGTGCAATCAGTGTCGCGCCCCAATAGCCGAATGGGGCCAGCCCATAAGCACCAACTGCGCCTAGCAAGGCTGCCAACGCAAGTCTCAGCCAAAAGGGCCAGCCTGTGGCAGGGTTCATGCAGCGATATCCGGTAACATGACACGCAGACGCTTGATGCGGCGTGGATCGGCATCGATCACCTCAAATTCGGGTCCTTCAGGATGCAACACAACCTCGCCCCGCGCAGGTACACGACCCGACAACATGAAGACCAGTCCGCCTAGGGTGTCGATCTCTTCTTCATCCACATCTTCGTGGCTGGTCAATGATCGGCCGATCTCGGCCTCAAAATCCTCAAGCGGGACCCGGGCCTGAACCACATAGCAGCCCGGTTTTTCCTGGATCCACAGCTGATCTTCATCTGCGTCGTGCTCATCCGCGATTTCACCAACGACCTGTTCAATCAGGTCTTCGATCGTCAACAGACCATCGACACCACCGTATTCATCGATCACCAGTGCCATATGGCGGCGTTCGGTCTGCATCTTAGTCAGCAGAACCCCGATGGGCATGGACGGTGGCACAAACAAAAGCGTTCTGAGCATTGATCGCAAATCGAACTCGGACGACCCGCCATTGAAACCGTGCGTCAGGGCGAAATCCTTGAGGTGCACAAATCCCAAAGGCGTATCCAATGTACCATCATATACAGGAATCCGGGAAAGGCCGCTGTCGCGGAACACCTGCGCAAGTTCATCCTTGGCGATTGTCGAGGGAACTGACACGATTTCCGCCGTCGGGATCGCAACATCTTCAACCCGCATCCGGCGCAGGTTGATCATGCCCCGAGGCTGAGAGCTCACGCTTTCATGGCCGTTTATCAACCCGGCCTCTTCCTCACCATGCGAGGAGAAGGCATCAATTATTCGAGTAAAAAATCCGCTTTTCTCTTCGGTGTCATTGTTGCCGTTCTCTGGAAGCGCGCTTTGCGCCGCCCTAGAACTGCCGTCTGTATCGCCCATTATCCTGTTCCAACTATTCAGGCAGAATTGCCCACATTACCCATTATATGGGTCATCAATACCCATTTTGCCAAGTATCTCGACCTCGATGCTTTCCATCAAAGTGGCGTCACGGTCACGAATGTGATCGTAACCAAGCAAATGCAACATTGCGTGAATGATCAAATGGGTCACGTGATCATCCATGGATTTCCCGGCGGCCTCCGCCTCGCGGGCACATGTATCATACGAAATTGCGATGTCACCCAAAGCAATTTCCCCTGTAAAATCAGGGCTCGGCAGAGACGGATGCTGCCCCGCTTCCTCTGCGGCCAGATCTTCTGCAGGCCAGCTCAACACATTTGTCGCCGACGGCTTTTCACGGAATTCAGCGTTCAACTCAGAAATTCTGGTATCATCGCACCCCAGCAGGCTGATTTCGCAAACGTCGGAATCGATCCCGAACCGAGCCAACACAGCAGCGATCGCCCGCCCGGACAAAAGCTCCAGGTCTGTCCAGCGTGCGTCCTCAACGGATATTTCCAGGTTCATGCCACTATATTCCTTGAAGCCCCAGCTTATCAGAGGCCCGGCATTCTAACCTGTTTCGCGGCCCGCATCGACCTCATACGCCTCGATGATCGCAGCGACAAGCGGATGACGCACCACATCCTTGGAGGTGAAGTAGTTGAAGCTGATATTCGGGATCGTTTTCAGCAACCGCTCGGCATCGGCTAGACCGGATTGAACCCCACGAGGCAGATCCACCTGAGACCGGTCGCCTGTAATGACCATCCGACTCCCCTCGCCCAGACGGGTCAGGAACATCTTCATTTGCATCGTGGTGGCGTTCTGCGCTTCGTCCAGCACGACAAAGGCATTTGCCAGCGTCCGTCCCCGCATGAAGGCCAGCGGCGCGATTTCGATTCGCTTCTCTTCAATCAGCTTGGCAAGCTGTTTGCCCGGCAGGAAATCGTTCAGGGCATCGTACAACGGCTGCATATACGGATCGACCTTGTCCTTCATGTCACCCGGAAGATAGCCCAGCTTTTCTCCGGCCTCGACCGCCGGACGGCTGAGGATGATCCGGTCAACATGACCCCCGATGAACATCGACACACCAACAGCAACGGCCAGATAGGTCTTACCGGTGCCCGCTGGTCCAATGCCAAAGGCCAGTTCATTGTTGAACAGAGACTGAACATAAGCCTTTTGAGCGTCCGTACGCGGCTCGACCAGCTTTTTGCGGGTCTTGATCTCGACTGTGCCACCCTTGAACATCTCAAGCTGATCACCATCACGAGATCCTGTTCCAACCTCGGAATTGCCCATCCGCAATTCCCGGTCGACATCGGCGGCCTCAACATCGCGGCCACCTTCCAGACGAGTGTATAGTGCTTGCAACACCTCAATGGCCTGTTTCTGGGCATCCTCTTCGCCCATGATGACAAGCTGATTGCCACGTCTCACGATCTGAACCGAAAGCTTCTGCTCAATATCAGTCAGATTGCGGTCATACTCGCCGCACAAATCTATCAGCAACCGATTATCAGGAAATTCTACAAGCGCCTCGCGTTGGGGCATCTCATCTTGCGGTGGGGTAAGGGCACCGATGGCCAATCCGTTCTCCTGTCTTGGCGTTTCACCTCAAGCGTGACAACAAAACCGGGTCGGCGCAAGCCGCAGTTTCTAAAAATTTACACCTTATGATAAAACCGCCAATGGCACGCAAAAATCCGCCTTGGAACAAGGCGATTTAAGGCCGAAGAACCTCGTGGTGGATTAAAACTTGTAGTTCAGGCCAACCCGCAGGCCGCTGTATTTTGGCGTAGACTTCGTTGAGAATCCCGAACCGAAAACCACATCTTTCGACTCGAACTGGACATACTCGTACTCACCGGTGATCGACCAGTTGTCATTCAGCTGGTGCTCGGCTCCGATACTGGCAGACAACCCGTTGCGGCGCCCTTTTTCCTCAAAGGCCCGGGTTGTCCCACCGCTGGTGGTGCTATTTGTCGTCGCGACCTCACCCTGCACCAGACCAAATGACACGAAGTACAAAACGCTTCCACTTTTGTTCGTCAGGCCATTGCGGAATTTGAGCGACAGCACATCCGATATCTCAGACCCGCCCGTGACAGTCGTAGTACCGATCTGTCTTGAAACCGTATCTTCCAACGAGCCAAAATCATATCCAAGCTCAAAACCGTAGACATAGTCGCGACCGCCCGTTGCTGGCACGACGCCGCGCCATCCTCCTCGAATGCCGCCGTAGGCCCCGGAAGGCTTGAGGTTTCCGATATCAAAGGTACCGCCGCCGGTTCTCAACCCGAACCGATCAGTTCCACCAAATCCGTAACCCGCATTCAGACCAAGATAAAACGCACTGACATCATCAGAATATCGTTCAGGGCCAACAACCACCGGATCCGAGACAGGAGTTGTCAAATCACCGGCAACCGTCGCGCCAGCAAACGAGACGGTCAAGGCCGCCCCGAACAAAACTTGCTTGCCCTTCGGCCTCAAAGCCTTCGCAAAGATTGCCACTCGTACCCTCCATCACAAACAAACACCCGGTCACGACGACCCGCCCGCATTGTGCGCTGACGCCGCCCCGGAAAAAAGTTAACTATTCTCGGAACATGGTTCCAAGCAACAAATCAAGGGTAAAAATTGGAAACAAACACCATGTATGGTGTCTAAAGCGAGAATAACTACAAGCTTACAACAGCTCACCAGCAAGGGAATTGGCACCGGATGCTGTGATCATGACATCCCTCAACTCGCCCTTGGCAATTTCACCGCCCGAGACGTGAACCGCATGAAGATATTCGGATTTCCCGACCATCTGACCAGGTAAACGGCCCGGCTTTTCAAACAGAACACTGACTTTCTTGCCAACCATGGAATCCTGAATCTCACGCTGGTGGCGCGTAATCATTGCCTGAAGCCGCTGCAGACGGTCATCTGCCGCTTCTTGGTCCACCTGTGGCCGTTCTGCCGCAGGCGTTCCAGGGCGGGTAGAGTACTTGAAAGAATAGGCATAACCGTATCTGACCTCTTCCACGAGGTCCAAAGTCGCCTGAAAGTCTTCTTCGGTTTCCTCCGGGAAGCCGACAATGAAATCACCCGACATCAGGATATCCGGACGCGCTTCGCGAATGCGCTCAATCAATCGCAGATAGCTTTCGGCGGTGTGGCTGCGGTTCATGCGCTTCAGAATCTTATCGGATCCCGACTGCACCGGCAGATGCAGGTAAGGCATGAGCTTATCGCAGGTCGCGTGCGCTTCAATCAGATCATCGGCCATGTCATTGGGATGCGAAGTGGTAAAGCGGATACGCTCCAGCCCATCAACTTTGTTCAGTTCCCAGATCAGACCGGCAAGGGTCATATCCCCGTTTGGACCCGCACCGTGATAGGCGTTCACATTCTGCCCCAGCAGCGTGATTTCCCGAACACCACGTTCAACCAGCTCATTTGCCTCAAGCAGGATACGATCTGCCGGACGGCTGACTTCAGCCCCACGCGTATAAGGCACCACACAGAACGCGCAGAACTTGTCGCAACCTTCCTGAACCGTCAGAAATGCGGTGGGGCCGCGCTTGGCCTTGGGACGGCCCTTGAGTTTCTCGAACTTGTCCTCTTCGGGGAAATCCGTATCCAGTGCCTTTTCACCCGCGCGCGTCTTCGCCTCCATCTCGGGCAGGCGGTGATAGCTTTGCGGTCCGACAACCAGATCAACCATCGGCTGACGGCGCATGATTTCCTGGCCTTCTGCCTGCGCAACACAGCCAGCAACACCGATCTTCAGATCAGGATTTTCAGCTTTCAGCCCCTTAAAGCGCCCCAGCTCAGAATAGATTTTCTCGGCAGCTTTTTCGCGAATATGGCAGGTGTTCAGCAGGATCATGTCCGCGTCGTCAGGGCTTTTGGTCTCGACATAACCCTGACCGCCCAGCGCTTCGGCCATACGCTCGCTGTCATAGACATTCATCTGACAGCCATAGGTCTTGATAAACAGCTTTTTCGGTTCGGACATGGAACGGGCCTTTGCATTCGCTGGGTCGGCGTCGTCTATACCCTTAGAACGCCGCTTGCAATGCTGGCGCAATTACCCGAATTTGGCCGGAAATTCCAGCAAGGTTCAAACACAATACAAGAGATGCAGTACGAATCCCTCGATCACTTTCTGAAAACCGGCCAAAGCGCCTTGGCCAAGGGGCCAATCGCACTGGTGTTTGTCGAGGACGACGTAGAACTGGACAATACGCTACGACATCACATCGATCTCGGTTTCAAATCAGTGATCACCTTCATGCCTTTGGATTTCAAACTGTCCGAGGAAGTGACAAAGCAAATTCACCGGGTCACACTGACTTGCGCGCCCAGATCAGTCGTCTTCGAGATCATCAACCAGATCATTCAGGCCGCTCCCGGTGTCTGGATGTACTACTGCTATAACGCCGAGTATCTCTACTTTCCCTTCTGCGAGACCCGCAGCATCGGCGAGATGCTGGCCTTTCACACCGAAGAACGCCGCAATGCGATGCTCAGCCACGTCATCGACCTTTATGCTGACGACCTCACGACGCACCCCAACGGTGTGGATGTCGATCACGCGATGCTGGACGGCACCGGCTACTATGCCCACGCCCGACACGATGCGACAGGACAACCGCTGGAGCGCCAGCTGGACATGTCAGGCGGCCTGCGTTGGCGGTTCGAGGATCACATTCCTTATGAGCGGCGCCGCATCGATCGGATTGCGTTGTTCAAGGCAAAGAAGGGCCTCACCCTGCTACCGGATCACACGTTCAATGAACCGGAATACAACACCTATTCCTGCCCCTGGCACCATAACCTGACCGCAGCGATTTGTTCGTTCCGCGCAGCCAAGGCGCTGAAAAGCAATGCGGGATCGACCTTTGATATCCCCAGCTTCCGCTGGCGCAATTCCGTTCCGTTCCAGTGGAATTCGCGCCAGCTGATGGATTTGGGTCTGATCGAACCCGGCCAGTGGTTCTGATCAGCCTCAGCGCTGCAACAAAATCGGGAACCAGTCTTCGCGCAGACGCTGACCCGGCTGCATGTCATGGCCCGGATATGGGGGCGATGTGCGGCCGGGACGCTCTACATATCGCGCATCATCACCAACAAGTCGCAGCGAGAACGCTCTGCGTCGGCTGTCAGACTGATTGCCGCGCGCGCCATGCAATGTCTTGTAGTTAAAGGCTACCGCATCGCCGGGTTCCATCTCGAACTCCACGACTTTCATTCCTTCGGCGTCAGGATCCGGAACAGGAATGTACTGGCCTTCATCCGCAAAGAACCCTTCCTCGGACACCCACCGCGTCGGCAGAACTTCCTTCTCCCAACGATGTGAACCCGCGACGCAACGCAGGGTGGCCTTCCTGACTGCATCAAGCGGAGACCAGAAGCTGATCGTTTGCTGCCCTTCGACAAAGTAGTAAGGCCCGTCCTGATGCCACGGCGTGGCCATCGACGTCCCGGGTTCCTTGACCAGCACATGGTCATGGAACATCTGAACGGACTGCGACTTCATCAGGTCTGCAGCCACTTCGGCAGCCGGCGAGGTTTCAATGACCTCTTTGAATTGCGGAATTCGCGACCAGTTGCAGTAATCATCAAAGAAACGACCGGTCTCACCCTCTTTCTTGTTTTCAGATGCATAAGGCCCGGGCTCGGCCATGTTGGCGGCGACGCCGTCACGCAATGCTTCAACATGATCAGCGAACAGGCCTTTGACCAAAACAACGCCGTCTGTCTGGTAGGTGTCGATCATCTCTTGGGAAACAAGGGGGTGGGTCATGATGGTCTCCTTGGAAAGCTCGACCCGATCTGCGCATGTTTGTGACCACTGTTCAAATCATATCTTTCAAACTAACTATTAACTTCATGTTATATATCTCACTGCGGCAATACGAATATGTGTGCGCCATTGGCCGCCATGGCAGCCTGTCTTCAGCGGCGCAACACCTGAACGTGTCACAACCTGCCCTGTCCAATGCACTTACCCGTGTCGAATCACATTTGGGGTACCCGTTGTTCTCACGCAGGCGTGGGGCGGCGATGGCGCTGACACCACAGGGACGAAAGTTCATTGAAGAGGCCGAAGCCCTGTTGAACAGCGCCGCCTTGCTGGAAGATTCGAAGCAACCAGTGACGGGTGCCAGCCGATTGAGGCTTGGGTGTTTCGTGGATCTGGCGCCATTTCTGTTGGCCAAAGCCCTCCACACACTTCGGGACACGCTCCCCGATGTTGTGGTGACCCATGGCGTCGAGAGTTTCGAAGGCCTGATTACGGGCCTCACCGACGGTCAGTTTGATTTGGCGGTCACTTATGATCTGGGAATGGATGCCGGTTTTACACGTCAAAGACTGTTCAGTAGCGGTCCGCGCGCACTTGTGGCACCAGATCATCCTCTGGCAGCGTCCCACCAGACATCGCTCACAGAACTCGAAGCATATCCGCTGATCCTGTCCAAAGAAGGATTGTCCGCCCAGCACGTACTTGGGCTGTTCCGGAGCCGCGGCCTCAACCCCACCGTTTCTCACCGGGCAGAATCGCTTGAAATTCAACGCAGTCTGGCCGCTCACGGCGAAGGGATAGGCATCAGCTATGCCAGTCCGGATAGTGAGTTCAGTTATGATCACATGCCCTTGGTCAGCCTGTCCATTGCCGACCCCGATGCGACCGAAGCCGTGGTTCTGGCCCGCCACGGCACCGGGCCCACCGACTCGCTTATCGCAGCGGCTGAGCGATCGCTTATCGAATGTTTGCGAACTGAGTAGTTACGGCTTTTTGCGCAGGCGGATCACCACATCAACCGAGGCAATCTCGACCCCTTCGGGCGCTTCGGGCAAACGCTGGATGACCAGTTGATCAGACGGTGCATCGCTCAGGCGGCTTTCGTCTTCCCAGAAGAAATGCGGGTGATCATGAGTGTTGGTATCAAAATAGCTTTTTGATCCATCAACGGTGATTTCCTGCAACACTCCGGCGTCACAGAACGCGCGCAGTGTATTGTAAACAGTCGCCAGCGATACCGCGTCGCCGTTTTTCTTGGCCGACTCGAACAGGCTTTCTGCGGTCACATGGCGATGACGTCCGTCGCCAACCAGCAACTCCGCCAGGGCAACTCTCTGACGTGTGGGACGCAATCCTGCATCAACCAACCAATTTGTAGCGATGTTACGGCTCTGAGGCGTCATGAATCCGATACCCGTTTTTGCTGACCATATATATAAGTGCGGTCTGATGGGAATTTCAAATGAAATTCATTCGCAAAGAATGCACTACGTGCGACACGATGTTGTCCGCTGCTCTTGCAGGACCTTGCATACGGGTGCTAGACGAGGCCAGATTGAATAAACGGACCCCTGGCAGGAGAGGCGGCAGAATGGCCCAATTCCCGAGCAGCTTTGACAAGGACGATCTGCTGAAATGCGCCCGTGGCGAATTATTCGGCCCCGGCAACGCACAATTGCCTGCCCCGCCGATGCTGATGATGGACCGGATCACCGATATTTCGGGTGATGGCGGCGCGCATGGCAAAGGTCATGTTGTGGCCGAGTTCGACATCACACCTGACCTGTGGTTCTTTGACTGCCACTTCCCCGGCAACCCGATCATGCCCGGATGCCTTGGCCTGGATGGCTTGTGGCAGCTGACAGGCTTTAACCTGGGCTGGCGCGGCTGGCAGGGGCGTGGGTACGCACTGGGTGTAGGTGAGGTCAAACTGACCGGAATGGTGCGCCCTGACCGCAAGATGCTGACCTATTATGTAGATTTCACAAAGGCCGTGCAGACACGCCGCCTGACCATGGGTGTGGCGGATGGTCGGGTCGAAGCCGATGGTGAAGTGATCTATCAGGTCAAAGACATGAAGGTTGCATTGTCCGAGAGCTGACCCCAACTGACGGACAAGCAACAGGGAACGGAACACAGGAGTACGCTTATGCGTCGCGTCGTCGTCACCGGTCTGGGGGTAGTCTCCTCCATCGGGAACAATGCCGAAGAGGTCCTCGCCTCGCTCAAAGCAGGCAAATCCGGCATCGAGGCCAATGAGCAGATGGTTGAACATGGCTTCCGCAGCCAGATCGCCGGTTCGCTCAAGATCGACGTCACGGAACATGTGGACAAGCGCACCTTGCGTTTCATGGGCCCCGGTGCGGCCTATGCCCATATCGCCATGAGTCAGGCGATTGCCGACGCAGGTTTGACCGAAGATCAGGTTGTGAATCCACGTACCGGTCTGGTCGCTGGATCCGGCGGTCCGTCGACCAGCGCGATGCTGACCGCGCACCAGACAGTTCTGAAAAACGGTGCGACCAAGCGCATCGGCCCCTTTGCCGTGCCGAAATGCATGTGCTCGACCATTTCCGCCAACCTGGCGACCGCGTTCAAGATCAAGGGTATCAACTACTCGATCACATCGGCCTGCTCGACTTCGCTGCACTGCATCGGCAACGCCGCCGAGCAGATCATGCTGGGCAAGCAGGACGTCATGTTCGCGGGCGGCGGTGAGGAACTGGACTGGACGTTGTCCTGCCTGTTCGACGCCATGGGCGCTATGTCTTCGAAATACAATGACACTCCTGATAAGGCCTCCCGCGCGTTCGACCAGAACCGTGATGGCTTTGTCATCTCTGGCGGCGGCGGCATCGTCGTTCTGGAAGATCTGGATCACGCGTTGGCACGCGGCGCAAAAATCTATGCCGAAGTCACCGGCTATGCCGCTACTTCGGATGGCCATGACATGGTGGCCCCGTCCGGTGAAGGTGGTGAGCGCGCGATGCGTCTGGCGCTTTCGACCGTTCCCGAAGGACGTAAGGTTGGCTACATCAACGCGCACGGCACTTCGACACCAGTCGGGGACGTGGGTGAGGTCGAAGCTGTTCGCCGCATCTTTGGCGAAGGTAATGTCCCTCCGATTTCTTCAACAAAATCAATGACAGGGCACGCACAGGGCGCGGCGGGCGCGCTTGAGGCGATCTTCTGCCTGCTCATGCTGGACAACGATTTTATTACTCCGTCGATCAACGTCGACACACTTGCCGAAGGCATCCTGCCCGGTGAAATTGCAACTCAAGTAGTTGAAAACGCAGGCTTGGACAGTGTCATGACCAATAGCTTCGGCTTTGGCGGCACGAACGGATCCATGGTTCTGTCAAAGTATAACGGGTGAAAATGATGTCGGATCTTCTAAAGGGTAAACGCGGCCTGATCATGGGCGTGGCCAATGACCGCTCAATTGCGTGGGGCATCGCCAAGGCCATGCACGAGGCCGGTGCGGAACTGGCATTCACCTATCAGGGCGAGGCATTCGGCAAGCGGCTGGAACCGCTGGCCCAAAGCCTTGGCAGCGACTTCATGGTTGATGCGGATGTCACTGACGACGAATCTCTGGATCGCGCATTTGGTGAACTGGCCGAGCGCTGGCCAACCATCGACTTTGTCGTGCACGCCATCGCCTATTCGGACAAGTCCGAATTGACCGGACGGTTCCTGAACACCACCCGTGCCAACTTCAAACATTCCATGGACGTTTCGGCTTATTCGTTCATCGAAGTGGCCCGCCGCGCCTATCCGATGATGAAGGAAAATGGCGGCACGCTTCTAACCCTGACCTATCAGGGGTCAAACCGGGTTGTTCCGAACTACAACGTCATGGGCGTTGCCAAAGCGGCACTGGAATCGGCAACCCGTTATCTGGCCAACGATCTTGGCCCCGAAGGTATCCGCGTAAACGCGATCTCGCCCGGCCCGATGAAGACATTGGCCGGTGCTGCGATCGGTGGCGCACGCAAGACCTACAAGTTCTGCGATCAGAACGCTCCGATGCGCTCAAACGCAACGCTCGAAGCCGTCGGTGGCACCGCCGTTTATCTGACTTCGGACGCTGGCGCCTGCACCTCGGGCGAAATCATTCGCGTCGATGGTGGCTTCCACGTTCTGGGCATGCCACAGCCTGATTCGATGTGACCATATCTTTCCCTGTCGCCGCCAAGATTTAACCATCTTTCAGCGGCAGGGATGGCATTATGAACAAACTTGACCAGATTATCGCAAGCAACGCGCGTGCAGCTCAATCCCGGCGCAAGTCAGGGATGCGCAGCAACCGCGCGCGTATCATGCTGCTGACCCTCTCCACACTGCTGATTCTGTTCGTCTTCTACACCCAACCGCAGGTGCGTGACGCGGTTGGGCCGTTTCTGAACCAGTTGCCGGGCCTGTAGGTCAGACTGATCAGTTAACCGAAACGATCTCGATATCAAAAATCAGATCCTGTCCCGCCAACGGGTGATTTGCGTCCAGCGTAACGGTCGCCTCGTTGGCCTCGACCACAGTCACCGGCAGGGCCTGCCCATCTGGTGTTTGCATTTGCAGCTGCGTACCAGGCTCAAGCGGGATATCATCCGGGATACCCTCGCGCGGGATATCCTGCCGCATCGCCGGGTTGATCGGGCCATATGCCTCGGTGCACGGGATTTCGACACGTTTCTTCTCGCCAACTTCCATTCCCGGAATCGCAGCATCCAGCCCCGGAATGATCTGCCCGGACCCGACCGCAAATTCCAACGGATCGCGTCCTTCGGAACTGTCAAAGACGTTACCGTCCAGCAAAGTTCCGGTGTAATGGATGCGAACCGTGTCGCCCTGTTTGATTGCGGTCATATTGGCCTCCGGCCTCATAAGGAAAGGAACGGCCAAGCCTAGGGGCTCACACGACAATGTAAACCCTTGGCTCTTTTACCCCTTCAGCTCTTGTGCCAACCTGCGCCGGATCAGGGGAGAAGCAGATGGCAATCACGACTTGTGTTTTCGATGCCTATGGCACGTTGTTCGATGTTGCAGCGGCTGCACGTCAGGCCGCGGGAGAGCCGGGGTTTGAGGCCCTGCAGAAAAAATGGCCGGAACTGGCCAATCACTGGCGCCTGAAGCAGTTGCAATATACCTGGCTCAGGGCCGTTGCCGATGCGCATACCGATTTCTGGGACGTGACGCAGGATGGTCTGGACTGGGCGCTTGAGGCGACAGGCCTGCAGGGCGACGCGACCCTGCGCCAGCGGCTATTGGATCTGTATTGGGAGTTGCAAGCCTATCCCGAAGTTCCTGAAATGCTAAAGGCACTGAAAGCGGGCGGTATGCAGACGGCTATTCTGTCGAATGGTTCACCGCCAATGCTGGACGGGGCCGTACAATCTGCCGGGATTGGGGATGTGCTGGACGATGTCCTGTCAGTTGAGAGTGTCGGCGTCTTCAAACCCCATGCAAAGGTTTATGATCTGGTGCAGGACCGATTTGGATGCACCCGGGATGAAGTGCTGTTCGTCAGCTCAAACGGATGGGACGCTGCGGGGGCCAGCGGGTATGGTTTTGTGACCGCCTGGGTCAATCGTGCCGGTGAGCCAATGGACCGCTTGCCTTGGACGCCTGCACATGTACTGTCCGACCTGACGACGATCCCGAAACTGGCTGGGCTTTGATGGCATTTTTCACTGCGTCTGACGGCAGGCGCCTTTATTTCGAGGATATCGGCAATGGCACGTCGGTTCTCTGCCTGGCCGGGCTGACGCGCAACACGCAGGATTTCGCATCGCTGGCACCACATGTGAAAGATCTGCGCATGATCGCCATGGATTATCGGGGGCGCGGTCAGTCGGATTACGACCCCGACTACATGAACTACAACATCATTCGCGAAGCCCAGGACGCAATCGAATTGCTTGATCACCTGGGACTGGACAAGGCATTGGTCATCGGCACTTCACGCGGCGGCCTGATCGCGATGGCGCTTGCCGTCAGCCACCCTGAGCGATTGTCTGGCGTGATCCTGAACGACGTTGGTCCGGTGATCGAGCCCACCGGGATTGCGCGGATCATGGAATATGTTGGCAAACCACCCGTCTCAAAGACCTATGACGAGGCGGCACAAATTCTGAAACAAGCGCTGGAGCCCCAGTTTCCCGGCGTTCCGCTGACTGTCTGGCGCAAGCATGCCGAAGCTCAGTATCGCGAAACCACAGATGGCCTGGCTCTGCGCTATGATCCCGCTTTGCGAACTGCGCTAATCGAACAGGCTGCTGCGGGCGCGCCGCCGGATCTGTGGGACCTTTTCGACGCACTGCGCAGCGTACCAACTGGTGTGATCCGCGGGGCGAACTCCGATGTACTGGGGGCCGCAACACTGGCAGAGATGCACATACGCCATCCCAACCTTGTTTCAGCCGAAATACCGGATCGGGGTCACGTCCCGTTTCTGGATGAACCACAGTCACTTGAACTCATTCGCAAAGTATTGGACGCCGCATGAGCAATATTGAGATGATCGAGGCGGCCGCCGAGCGGCTGAAAGGGCATGTTCGGGAGACGCCGATCCTGACCTCTCCGTTTCTGGATGAGATTGCAGGTCGAAAAGTGCTGATCAAACCGGAATGCCTGCAGCATACAGGCAGCTTCAAATTTCGGGGTGCGTGGTCTGCGATTTCAGCCCTTGATGATTCTACCCGTCAGCGTGGCGTTATCGCTTATTCATCAGGCAATCACGCTCAGGGTGTCGCAATGGCGGCCTCAAAACACGAGATAGCGTCTGTGATCATCATGCCATCGGACGCGCCTCAGCTGAAGATCGACAATACCCGTGCGCTGGGGGGTGAAGTTGTCCTCTATGATCGCGCCAATGAAAGCCGGGAAGAAATTGGCGAAGCACTGGCTGCCGAGCGCGGGCTGACCCTGATCCGCCCTTATGACGAACCGCAGGTCATAGCCGGTCAAGGCACAACCGGGCTTGAGATCGCCCGCCAGTCGCAGGAACTGGGCGTGAGAGAAGCCGATGTTCTGGTGTGCTGTGGTGGCGGAGGCCTGACGTCCGGGATCGCGCTGGCGCTGGACAAACACGCCCCCGGCCTGCGGCCCCGCCCCTGCGAACCCGAAGGTTTTGACGACGTCAAACGCTCGCTTGCGTCAGGCAGCATTCAGAACAACAACGCCACGTCCGGCAATATCTGCGATGCGATCCTGACGCCTCAGCCCGGGCAGATCACCTTCCCGATCCTGAACCGTCTCTGTGGGCCGGGTCTTGCCGTTTCCGAGCAAGAAGCGCTGCATGCGATGGCGCTGGCATTCCTGCGCCTGAAAATCGTACTGGAACCCGGCGGGGCCGTCTCGCTGGCCTCGGCTCTGTTCCGCAAGGATCAGATCGAGGGGGATGCGGTGATTGTTGTTGCCTCGGGCGGGAATGTTGATCCGCAAATTTTTGCTAAAGCGTTGGAATTCCTGACCTGACAACGGACGGAAACCGGTGCAATCTGGACAGGCACCACACATTCCGACCGGAAAAAGCGCAGACAAGGGCCGATTTATGAACATCGCCGATCTCGGGGACGTAAAACTGCATTATCGGATCGATGGCGATCCCGATGGCGCACCCATTGTGTTCGCGAACTCACTGGGCACAGACATGCGCCTATGGGATCCGATCCTGCCGCTGCTGCCCGCAGGCCTTCAAATTATCCGCTATGATAAGCGGGGCCATGGTCTGTCCTCGCAGCCGCCCGCGCCTTACTCGATGGGCGCATTGGTTCGCGATACCGAGAACCTGCTGGATCACTTGCAAGTCAGAGATTGCGTCTTTGTCGGCCTGTCCATCGGCGGCATGATCGCTCAGGGACTGGCCGTCAAACGCATGGATCAGGTCCGGGCGCTGGTGCTGTCGAACACCGCCGCAAAAATTGCGACCCCATCGATCTGGCAGGATCGCATTGATGCGATCCGTACAAGCGGCATCGAGGCGATTGCCGATGCCACAATGGAACGCTGGTTCACCAAAACCTTCCGCGAAACGCCAGAGATGGAGCTCTGGCGCAACATGATGGTGCGCCAGCCGCTGGACGGGTATCTGGGTTGTTGTTCAGCAATTTCAGGCACAGATTTCTACACCCCCACCAGCGGTTTACGCCTGCCCACGCTTGGCATCGCGGGCAGCGATGACGGATCAACACCCCCTGATCTGGTTCGTGAGACCATCAACCTGATCCCCGGCTCAAGATTTGAATTGATGCGCAAAGCCGGGCATCTGCCCTGTGTTGAGCAGCCGGCCAGGTACGCCGAGATACTCAAGGAATTTTTAGTGGATATTGGGCATATTTGAAGGAGAGTTTCTTTGGCCGATTTCTTATTGGTTCATGGTTCCTGTCATGGCGCCTGGTGCTGGCGCGATCTGCTACCCGAACTGACGGCGCTCGGTCACACCGCACGTGCGATTGATCTGCCCAGTCATGGATCGGACCCAACCCCAATCGCCGAGGTTACATTGGACAGTTGCCGGGATGCGGTTCTGAAAGCATCCAGCCCGGAAACCATCGTCGTCGGTCATTCATGGGGCGGCTATCCGATCAGCGCTGCTGCAGAGGCCTCACCCGGCTCAATGCGCGCATTGATCTATGTCTGTGCCTACGTCCCGCAATCCGGTGTTTCGATGATTGAAATGCGCAAACGAGCACCACGACAGCTGACCGAAGGCGCGGTTGAAAAGTCCGCAGATGGATTATCCTACACAGTTCTGCCGGATCGCGTGCATGATCTTTTCTACCACGATTGCCCGCCCGAAGTGACGTCTTACGCTCTGCCCAGATTGTGCCCTCAGGCGATCCTGCCTCAGGATACGCCGCTACAGCTCAGCGAGAAATTTGCCTCAGTGCAAAAAGGCTATATCCGCGCTTTGGATGACCATACCATTCCGACCGAATACGAAGAACAAATGAGCCATTGCGCAGCTCCCGACATGCGCTTGAACATAGATGGGTCACACTCTCCGTTCTTTTCACACCCCCGGACGCTGGCGGGAATGATCCATCAGATCACCCGGAATTTCTGATTTCAGGTAACCACACTCCGCGACTTACGGAACGTCAGGTGAACCAGAGGTAATTTGCCCAAAAGCATCTCTTTCAACCGGATGCGACCGGGGCTAGGGTCCGCCCAAAGATACTTGAACCCGGTTCCCATGCGCCTGCCTTTTCTGTTTGTACTCTGCACCGTGATGATCGACGCGATGGGCATCGGTCTTGTCTTGCCGATCATGCCCGAGCTGATCGTCGAGGTTCAGGGCGGATCGCTGGCCAATGCCGCGATCTGGGGCGGCGTGCTGAGCACGGCTTTTGCCACCATGCAATTCCTGTTCGGCCCGGTTCTGGGAAACCTGTCAGACGCATACGGACGCAGGACAGTTCTGTTGGTCTCGCTATTCGTGATGGCGTTGGATTACGTAGTGATGGCAATTGCGGGATCGATCTGGCTGCTGCTGATCGGCCGCATCGTCGGTGGAATAACTGCCGCCACGCATTCGACCGCGGCGGCGTTCATGGCAGATGTCTCCAAGCCACATGAGAAGGCAGCGAACTTTGGTCTGCTTGGCGCAGCATTTGGAGTAGGCTTTGTTCTCGGCCCCCTGCTTGGCGGGCTGTTGAGCGAATTTGGAACGCGCGCTCCCTTTTGGGCTGCTGCCGGATTATCTGCACTTGGCTTTATCGCGGGCTGCCTCGTGATGCCGGAAACCGTGACGGACAAAACCCGGCGCGCCTTCAACTGGCGTCGTGCCAATCCGGCCGGTTCTTTAAAGGCCATCGCGGCGCTGCCGGGCATTCGACCGATGCTGTGGGTATACTTCCTCTACTCGGTCTCGATCTACGTCTATCCGGCAATCTGGTCCTATTTCACGGTCGAACGTTTTGGCTGGTCCCCACAGATCATCGGATTCTCGTTGGGAATTTACGGAATCGGCATGGCGGCAGTTCAGGGTGGTCTGATCCGACCCGCAACACGGTATCTCGGTGAGAGGGTAACGATATTCGCCGGTATGGGTTTTGAAATCATCAGCTTTGCGCTGCTGGCGTTTTTGACCAGTGGCAAAATCGCGTTGATGCTAATCCCAATAACCGCATTGGGCGCAGTCGTGACACCGGCACTACAGGCCATGATGTCCCGTGCAACGCCCGATTCTCAGCAGGGCGAGTTACAGGGGGTTCTTGCAGCCCTTCATGCGCTGTCCATGATCCTTTCCCCGCTGGTTATGACCAGTGTGTTCGCCCAATTCGCGAAGGAAAGCGCGCCAATATACCTCCCCGGGGCACCGTTCCTGCTGGCCCTGGGCCTGATGCTGGTCGGATTTGTCCTTTTTCTGAGCTCTCGCCCTGCCGAGGTGTAACAACGACACATCTATGGCGGTTTCCGCCTTGCAGCTTGATGCTCGACGCGCCACCGTGACCCAAAGCAAATTTTGGGGAAGCCATGCAAACCATCAAAGCCGCCGTATGCCGCGCCTTTAATGAACCACTGGTGATTGAGGAAATCCAAATCGCCCCGCCCGGGATGGGCGAGGTCGAGGTTACTCTGGACGCGGTAGCCATCTGCCACTCGGACATCACCTATGCCAGCGGCGCGTGGGGCGGTTTCCTGCCAGCCGTTTACGGGCACGAAGCCGCAGGCATCATTACCGCTGTCGGAGATGCGGCAGGGGATTTTCAGGTTGGGGATTCGGTTGTTGTGACACTGATCCGCGCCTGTGGCTCCTGCCCCTCGTGCGCCAGCGGTAAGCCAACCATTTGCGAAACACCTTACGATACCGTCAAAGGCCCGCTGCGCACCGCCGATGGTGGCCCTCTTGAACAGGCGATGGCCTGTGGTGCGTTTGCTGAAAAGGTTGTGGTCAGTCACCGACAAATTGTCAAAATCCCACAAACCATGCCCAAGGATGTGGCAAGCCTATTGTCTTGCGGCGTGATCACCGGCGTGGGCGCTGCGGTCAACGCCGCCGGTTTGCGCCCGGGTCAGGATGTCGTGGTGATCGGAGCAGGTGGCGTCGGCCTGAACGCCATTCAGGGTGCACGGCTGGCAGGCGCGCGGCGCATCGTGGCCGTCGATATGACAGAAGAGAAGCTTGAGATTGCCAAAGAATTCGGCGCCACTCATGGCGTTCTGGCGACGCTCAAAGAACCCTGGAAAGCGTCTTACAAGGCACTTGGCGGACGTGGTGCTGATGCGGTTCTGATCACGGTCGGTGCGATACCGGCTTATGATCAGGCCCCCCGCTATATGGGGCGCGGCGGCAAGGCGGTCATGATCGGCATGCCCCACTCCGGCGCTCAGGCAAGTTATGAGCCAGTCATTCTGGCCGCCATCGGACAAGGTCTGATCGGTTCGAAAATGGGTGATGTTGTCATTCAGCGCGACATCCCATGGATGATCGACCTGTACGAACAGGGGCGACTGAAACTGGATGAACTGATTTCGGGCCGATGGTCGCTGGATCAGATCAACGACGCGATCGAAGACACCAAAACCGGATCGGCCAAGCGCAACGTGATCCTGTTTGACCGGGGCTAACGCCATTCAGGGGGAGGACACCCGATGAAACTGCAGGATCTTGATATCATCGTCACCGCGCCGCCCCCACCGGGCTGGGGTGGCCGGTATTGGATACTGGTGAAAGTCACCACCGATACCGGCATCACGGGTTGGGGGGAATGCTATGCTTCCTCCGTCGGGCCAAAGGCAATGGAGCACGTCATTCGGGACGTGTTCGAACGGCACATGGCAGGAGAAAACCCCGAGAACATCGAACTGATGTTCCGGCGCGCCTATTCCAGTGGCTTTACCCAAAGACCCGACCTAACCGTCATGGGCGCATTCTCGGGGCTGGAAATCGCGTGCTGGGATATCCTGGGTAAAGATCGCGACCGCCCAGTCTATGCTCTGCTCGGCGGCAAGATGAATGAACGCATTCGCGCCTACACTTACCTCTATCCGCTGCCGCAACATAATCTGACGGATTTCTGGACCTCTCCCGAGCAGGCCGGGGAATGCGCCGCTGAAATGGTTCGGCGCGGCTTTACGGCCGTCAAGTTCGACCCGGCAGGCCCTTACACCTTGCGCGGCGGGCATATGCCGGCCATGTCCGACATCTCGATGTCCGTGGCATTCTGTAAAGCGATCCGAGAAGCAGTCGGCGACAAAGCCGACCTGCTTTTTGGAACCCATGGTCAGTTCAACACCGCGGGTGCGATCCGTCTTGGACAAGCACTGGAACCCTACTCTCCGCTTTGGTTCGAGGAGCCGACACCGCCGGACATGATCGAAGACATGGCACGTGTGGCACGCAACGTCCGCATTCCAGTCGCAACCGGCGAACGCATGACCACAAAAGCCGAGTTTGGTGCGGTCCTGCGTGCAGGTGCTGCGGAAATCCTGCAACCGGCGCTGGGGCGTGCAGGCGGCATATGGGAAATGAAGAAAGTGGCCGCGATAGCAGAGGTATTCAATGCGCAAATGGCACCGCACCTCTATGCGGGTCCGGTGGAATGGGCAGCAAACATCCATTTGGCGGCTTCGATTCCGAACCTGCTGCTGCTCGAAACCATTGAAACCCCATTCCACGATCAGATGATCAAAGGCTCGATCCGCGTTGAAAACGGCTTCGTCACTCCGCCGACAACGCCGGGTCTGGGAATTGAGGTGGACGAAGATCTGGCCCGCGCGCATCCCTATTCTGGCGATGGCTTGCACCTGCAGATGCAGGAAGAACCCTGCGACTATGTCAACGGCAACGCCTTTCAGGGTGGTGCTCCCGCGACAGAGGGGTGACAAATTAGCTTGGGTTGGGGCATATTGCGCCAACCCCAAACCCCCAGACCGGCACTTCCGTGACAATTCAAGATATCGAACCGCAAAACCTGCCGCCCGAGACACCGGCAAACATGAAGGAAAGCGCAGCGAAGGCTGCCGCGTTTCTCAAGACGCTTGCACACGAAGGTCGCCTGATGATCCTGTGTCATCTGGGTGCGGGTGAACGATCCGTCGGAGAGCTGGAGGCGTTGCTGGAACTGCGTCAGGCCGCAGTCAGTCAGATGCTGGCACGTCTGCGTGAAGAAGGCCTTGTAACAACCCGACGCGAAGGCAAGACGATCTATTACTCGCTGAGTGATGGCAACACAGCACAGGTCATCGAGCTGCTCTATTCCCAGTTCTGCAAAGCAGATGGCTAAGTTGCACTAGCTCGCAACGTATCCCGCAACAACCTGCAACAGCTTGAACGCCGTGGCCGCATCATTCTCGACAACGGCCAGGAATTCTTCTTCACCGATGCGCAGGCAGACCAGATCCGTTTCGGCAACCATACTCAGCGCGCGGGGTTCTTTGCGGATCAATCCAAGCTCGCCCACCAGCGTTCCGCCACCCACGCGCGTGATCAACTGATCCGGGTCGGAATCCTGCGGCAGATACAAGCCCGCCTCGCCCTCAAGGATCATATACGCGCCATCGGTTGGCTGGTCGTCTTTCAGGAACACAACCTCACCAGCTTTGGCCTCAAACCAGCGCGCACCAAAGGCCAGCAGGCGTAGCTGCCGACGATCCAGGCCAGAAAAGAGTGGCGTCTGCTCCAGCGCCCGCAATTTGCGCGCCAGGTCTGCCGACGCCGCGCCATCGCCCTCGACATCTGCCGGTCCCTGATCAGAAACGACCCGGCCTTGTCGGATCTCAACGAACATGTCGAAGACATCCGGCTCTTCAAACTGGTCATTCAGATAGATGACGGTGGTTTCAGGCAGAAGTTCCCGAAGGTTTTTGTAAACCGCGATCTGCGTGTCCATGTCATAGCTGGCCAGCGCGTTTTCGAGGATCAAAATGTCGGGCTTCTTAATCGTGGCCCGGGTAAAGGCCAGCGGCTCGGCCAACGCTGCCGGAAGGTTCTGCCCACCCAGTGCGACAGGCACGTCATAAATCAGCTCGACCACGAGAGAACGGGCTCCGTTTTCAGCCAGAACATCCACAATCACTTTGCGTGCTTCGTCCGAACGCGCACCGCCGATCTGGCTGACCTTGCCGAACAGGGCGTTTTCCATGACCGTCAGACCGGGCGCGAATTCCGATGAATCCAGCGGGACGAACACATCATACAACCGCGCCATCAACTCTTCCGAATGGCTATGTCGCAACTCCAGAATGCGGCTTTTTAGTTCTTCGCTGAAGGCAGGGCCGATCTGTTCGGCCGAAATGACAAAAGGCACAGCCAGCATACTGGCAAGCTGCTCATCATCCAGACCAACGGCACCGTCTTTGCGCGTCTTTTCGACCAACTCAACAGCGGCCTCATAGGTCGAAGCCTCAAGCCCAAGTTTACGGAAAAGTGGATGGTCGGTGCCATCCAGACCAAAGATCTGGCGCAACATCTCGATCACGTCACGCGTCAGGCTGATCAGGGTTTCATCCAGGCCCAATTCCCGCAACTGACCCAGGAAAATCGTTTGCTCTGACAGCAACTTTTGCGTGACCGGAACCCGTGGTGTGGCAAACAGCAGGTTTTCGACCACCGGCAATGCAGGATTATATGTCGCCCGGTCAAAGACCAGCGCCTGTTGCTCCAACCCCTCCCGACGCACGGCCTCCTGCACCAGCGGGCGCAGTTCAACCAGCCTGGCGGCAAGTTCAGGATGCTCGGCGGCGTCAAAGACCTGTTCACTGCCGCGTTGGAACAGGGTCGCGCCTGATCCCATGCCGTCGATCAGCTGCAGCCACCAGTTGCGCAGCAGATTGGGATTCTCAAACCCGGCTAGTGACGGATCCAACCATTCGGTTCGGAAAGGATCGCTGCTGTTCCCAGCGCGCAATGTCTCGTGAAAATCGGGATCGTTGGCTTGGTCCGAGAGCGGCTTGAACCGCATTGGCATCATGACGTTATCGCCCACAGTTCCCTGAAACATCACCGGGCGCGAGGTGGCGTGCCCGATCCTTGCCGCAACAACTCCCTGATGCAGATCAGACAGATTTACCCCGCCAATCCTTACCTTGCCGGAACTTGGCAATATTTCACGCGTCAGCGTTTCCGCTAAGGCACGGCGATCTTCTTCGCTGGGGGCCGCGATACCGATCGTTTTGCCCGAGGGGAATGTGAGATCCAGATCATCCAGAACCTGATTTCCGTCCATATCGCGAACCGAAACGTGATCTAGAACGATGTCACCGTTCAGTCTTGGCCGCTCAGTCGGCTCTCCCTCGAACAGCTTTTCATCCAGCATGCCATCCGGTGCAAAGCGTTCGATGACAACTTCCCAGCGCAGCGACATGTCCTGTGTCTGGTTGTAGTATGTCAGCAGCTCTTTCCAGGGTGAGCTCAGATCCTTATAGGCCGCCAGCGCCGCCACAAGCGCGCCCAGCGAAACCGATCCCTGCAACACCAGAAGGCCACCAATCAGATAGAACATGAACGGCGTCAGCTGCGAGATGAAGTTGTTTATGAACTTCATAAAGAACTTCTTCTGGTAAATCTCGAACCGGATGCCAAACAGGCGGCCCAGCTGATCCGAGATCATCGCGCGCCGATAGCGCCAGCCACCATTTGCCCGCAACGTCGAGGCCCCGGCCGCGTTTTCGCCGATCTGCGCGGCCAGCACGCGCACTTCCTGAATGCGTTTCTTGTTCAGCAGATTGATCTGGCGCTGCAGGCGCGGGATCAGCCAGGCCTGCAATGGGATAAGGGCAATTGCGGCAAGCCCGAACCAAACGCTTTGAAGGAACAAAAAGGACAGGATCGTCAGCATCTGCCCGGCCTGCAGAACCGGCTGACTGATGGCATCCCCCATCAAGCCTCCCATCGGCTCGCTTTCGGCCGTGACCATCGAGACCAGTTCGCCCTGACTGACGCGTTCGAAATACGGCTGCGGGAATCGCAGAGCCCGGCTGATCAGCTGATAGCGGAACCTGCGCAGCATACGTTCGCTCAGCACACCTTTCATGGTGTTGATCCGCATTTTCATCAGACCATGCGCAAGAACAGCCGCAAGAAAGGCAAAACACAGAATCACCAGAAAGGTGGTTTGCTCAAGACTGTATCCCCAGACATTGACGATCGAACTGGTCGCGCCGATCGCATCATTGATGATGCGTTTTGGCAACTCCAACGTCAGATACAACAGCGGAAACAGCGTCGCCGTCACGGCCAGCAGGATCAGCTGATCGCGTTTTGAGTATTTCCAGATGAAACGGAAGATTGTGCGTTCTATGGCACCTGCCCCTGCAACTGAACCGTTATCCAAATATGGCGATCTTTACCTAGACCAGCAGTGGGAATTTACTGCATCGGCATCAGGCTAGGCAAATAGTTTCCCATTTTTTCACTTTTATTTAGCTTGTGTGAACTAGTTCATTTGCGCGACACGATTTTAGTGCCTAGTCTCTACATCCAGGACGATATCGGGAGGTACTTTTGCCTGCTACTCTTGGCACGGTGTTGCTTTTGCTCTGCCTATTGCAGATCAAGCACATGTTTGCCGACTTTTACTTGCAAACGCCCAAGATGCTCTCTGGGCGAGGGGAATATTTTCACGTTGGACGCGCCCAGCATGCCGCAGTGCATGTTGTTGGGTCTGTTCTTGTTTTTCTGGTTATTGGCGCGCCACTTCAGTTCATCCTGATCATCGCCGCACTAGAGTGGATTGTTCATTTCAACATCGACTTTTTCAAAGCCAGCTATTCAGACAAGAAAAAGCTGCAGCCTGATCAGGCTGCTTTCTGGCGTGCGGCCGGGCTGGATCAGTGCATGCACAATCTGACCTATATCGCCATGGCCTGGGCATGGGTGAAATTCGTGGCCTGATCTCAGAATTCAACAGGACGGTTCCGCTTGATCGGTCGCAAAACCACATTCGTCTGCGCGCTGGCAACAGCAGGCAGGCGGAACAGGAAATCCTCAAGGAAGGAATTGTATGCGGCCAGATCAGCGCACAATACGCGCAGGTGGTAGTCCGCCTGCCCTGTTGTTGCGTAGCAGTCCTGCACTTCCCGGCTGATTTCGATGGCACGAATGAACTCGACAATCTTCTCGGGGTCATGCCGCGTCAGGTGAACATGCACGATAGCTTCAAAGCTCAACCCCATCGCGGTTGGGTTCACGACAGCACCATAGCGCTCGATGATCCCTGCCTCTTCCAGGCTGCGAACCCGGCGCCACAACGCTGATGCTGACATGCCGACGGCTTCGGCCAGATCGGCATTCGATATTCGGCTGTCCTTCTGCAACATCGTCAGAATTCGACGGTCTCTATCATCTAGCAACATGGATTTGGCTACACTTTCCGTAAATCACGGCAAAATTGAACAATATTTTCACCGCACGTACAATACTCCGACCAATCAGGCATAAATTTTCACCTGAATCGGTTTAATCTTCCTCACTTCCAAAGGCAGCCCCATGGAACTGAGCAATGAGCCATCTCGACCCCGCCCCCCGAACATACCAACTTGAAGACCGTTATGACCTGACGACCGGACGGGTCTTCCTCACCGGCACTCAAGCTCTGGCCAGAATCATGATGGATCAGGCCCGTCGGGATCGCGAGGCTGGCCTGAACACTGCAGGTTTTGTTTCAGGTTATCGCGGCTCACCTCTGGGTGGGCTCGACCTAGAGTTATGGCGCGCGAAAGCGCGGCTGAAGGATGAGCGCATCACCTTCATGCCCGCAGTGAACGAAGACCTCGGGGCCACTGCCGTTCTGGGCGCACAGCAAGCCACCCTCGATCCACAGTGCGAGGTCGAAGGTATCTTTTCCATGTGGTACGGCAAAGGCCCCGGCGTGGACCGGTCCGGCGATGCGCTCAAGCACGGGAACGCCTATGGATCGTCGCCCAAGGGCGGTGTGCTTGTAGTGGCCGGGGACGACCACGGCTGTGTCAGTTCCTCAATGCCGCATCAGTCGGACGTGGCCTTCATGGCATGGTTCATGCCAACCCTGAACCCGGCCTCGGTAGATGAATATCTCGAGTTCGGCGAATATGGGCTGGCGCTTTCCCGCTATTCCGGCACGTGGGTCGGGTTCAAAGCGATTTCGGAAACCGTCGAAAGCGCGCGTTCGGTCGAATTGAAACCTGACCGGAACTTTGTACTGCCCGAGATCGATCTGCCCGCAGGCGGGTTGCATGTACGTTCGGCCGACCTGCCCTCTCCGGAGATCGAAACCCGCATTCGGCAAAAACTGCGCGCTGTTCGCGCCTTTGCCGAAGCCAACCCGATAGATCGCCGCATCTATGACATCGACAAGGCCAGTTTTGGATTTGTCACTACAGGCAAAGGCCATCTGGACCTGATGGAGGCGCTGCGCCTGCTGGGTCTGGATGAAGCCGCCTGTCGCCGTCTGGGCATCGATATCTACAAGGTCGGCATGGTCTGGCCGCTGGCCCGGCGAAATGCGCTACGCTTTGTGAAGGGAAAAGCCGAGGTTCTGGTTGTCGAGGAAAAGCGCGGCATTATTGAGAGCCAGTTCAAGGAGTATTTCTATGACTGGCCCGGCGACAAGCCGCACAAGATGGTCGGTAAATACGATAGTCATGGCGAGCCTCTGATCCCATGGACGGGTGAGCTGAGCCCGCTGATGCTGGCTCCTATTGTAGCGGCACGGCTGGATCGGTTCTTCCCCGAAGAAAACCTGCCCACCAAAGCCAAAGCCCTGACCGATACACCCCCACAGCTCATCAATGTGTCCGGCGCTACACGCACGCCCTATTTCTGCTCGGGTTGTCCGCACAACACCTCCACCAAAGTGCCCGAAGGCTCAACCGCGGCCAGCGGGATCGGATGCCATGTCATGGCTAGCTGGATGGATCGGCAGACTGTGGGTTACGCGCAGATGGGTGGCGAAGGTGTGCCGCATGTGGTCGCCTCCAAGTTCAACGGCGGCAAGCATATTTTTCAGAATCTGGGCGAAGGCACCTGGTATCACTCGGGATCACTCGCGATCCGACAAGCCGTCGCAGCGGGCGCAAACATCACCTACAAGATCCTCTACAATGATGCCGTCGCCATGACAGGCGGGCAACCTGTCGATGGCCCGGTCAGCGTTGCCGCTATCGCCCAAACCTGCCGCGCCGAAGGTGTCGAACGAATAGCGATTGTCTCGGATGACATCTCCAAGTTTCATGGCACAGACTTTCCCCCCCAGACCACGTTCCATGACAGGGGCGCGTTAGATACCCTGCAGCGCGAGATGCGGGAAATACCCGGTGTAACGGTCCTGATCTACGAACAGACCTGCGCCACCGAAAAGCGCCGCAGACGCAAGCGTGGAACCATGGAAGATCCCAAACGCTTTGTCTGGATCAACGATCTGGTTTGCGAAGGCTGTGGGGATTGTTCGGTCGCCTCCAACTGTCTGAGCGTCGAGCCGCGCGAAACACCGCTTGGCAGAAAACGCAAAATCAATCTGAGCTCCTGCAACAAGGACTTTTCCTGCCTGAACGGCTTCTGCCCCAGCTTTGTCACGGTCGAGGGTGCAACAAGGCACAAGAAAGCGGTCGATTTGGATCTGGGCAGGCTCGAAAGCGGCCTGCCGCACCCCGACCTGCCTGAACTGGGTCGGCCATTTGATCTGCTGGTCACCGGGGTCGGCGGCACTGGCGTTGTCACGGTCGGGGCCTTGATCACCATGGCCGCACATCTCGAAGGGAAAGGTGCATCAGTACTGGATTTCACAGGCTTTGCGCAGAAGTTTGGGACCGTCCTCAGCTATATTCGTCTGGGGGTCTCTCCTGACGCGCTCAATCAGGTCCGGATTGATCAGGGAACCGCAGATGCGGTGATTGGATGCGACGTTGTGGTCAGTTCCGCACCCAAAGCTTCGGCGCATTATCGCGAAGGGACTCAGGTGGTTTTGAACCGGGCTGAAATGCCAACAGGCGATCTGGTTCTGCGCCGCGATGCACAGCTGGACGTGAAATCGCGGGAGGAGGCCATTGAACGTGTCGTTGGCGCAGATAACCTGTCCGGATTTGACGCCAACGCCGCCGCTGAAAACATGCTGGGCGATGCCGTTTTCGCCAATGTCATCATGCTGGGATATGCGTGGCAAAAAGGGCTTGTTCCGGTTTCACACAGCGCGCTGGGTCAGGCTATATTGCTCAACGGTGTCGCGATCGAAAAGAACCGGCTGGCCTTTGCCATCGGTCGCAATATCGCTGCACGGCCCGACGAGTTGACCCAGTTTGGCGATACCACCGCCCACGAAGAAACGCTGGATCAGATGATTGAACGCCGCGCCGAGTTTCTGCGCGATTATCAGAACGAAAAATACAGCCAAACGTACAAGGACCGGATTGCTGATATTCGAAGCGCGCTGCCCAATGCAGATGAGAACTTGCTGCACAGCGTTGTCAGAAACCTGTTCCGCTTTATGGCCTACAAAGACGAATTCGAAGTGGCGCGCCTGATGACAAACGGCCAATTCACCAAGGAGCTATCCGAGAAATTCGAAGGCGACTTTTCGGTAAAGTTCCACATGGCGCCCCCTCTTCTGAGCCGTGGCAAAGATGAACGCGGTCGCCCACTCAAACAGGTCTTTGGTCCATGGCTGCAACCCGTTCTGAAAGTTCTGTCCAATGCCCGCCCCCTGCGCGGCTCCGTATTCAATCCCTTCGGCTACCACGAAGAGGCGCGCCTGCATCGAGAGCTATTGTCGTGGTACCAAGATCTGCTGGACCAGCTCATGACAAGCTATACTGACGCGAATGCGGGTACATGGGGCGAGATATTAGCCTGTGCCGACGAAATCCGTGGCTATGGTCCAGTTCGGATCAAGTCTGCAGAAACGGCCCGCAAAAATGTTTCGCAAATGGTTCAGGATCAGACAGAACAGACGGCCTGATCCGGGATCGCGGCCTTGTAGGTCGACAGCCAGAGTCGATCCAACCTGTCTACTACATTGGGGTCGAACCTCTCCTCGACCTCCCAGTATCGTCCTGACGGAACGGAGTAATCGATCTTTGCTTCGGCGCTCAGCGCGCGTTGCATTCCAGTTGCATCGGGTAAACCAGCGGCACTCAGATCGTCTCTTGAAACGCTGGGAAACGCCAAACGGCTGTGCCCAGACGACAACCGGACCACGTGGCACCCCTGCCCAGCGCCCATAAGGGCAAGCCGCGCTGATTTTGCCTCCAGCGACCGCAGGGTCACATCAGGGCGCAGGGGGTCCGCAGTGCCCCGCCCGTAAAAGTGAGATTTACCCGACTTGGGATACACCATGTCACATCCAAGATAAGCAAGGACTGCCGGGTTCAGAGCAGCCAGAGCCCAATACCCTGCGGTGAACGCCATCGTTCCACCGGCATAGACAAAGCCGCCATACTTGTTCTGCGCCGGGACATACTCTTTTGCGCTGACAATTCTCTGAGACCGCTCAGTTCTCCTGGGTCTGTTTTCGACTGGGAAATCTTCGGGATGAACCAAAATGTCCCAGTCATCACGAATCCGCCAGGCGTTGTTGATCGCAAGCACATGCGAAAACGGGCCACGCGGCCAGTCCCGCGCAGCCATCGCCGAAGGGGCACTTCCAAGTATCAGAACTTTTGGACGTTTATCGGTCATGCCTTGCTGGGCCTCTTACCACTCCACAGGCGACTTAGTCCGTTTTTTCTGTCTCTCTAGCCCAAAACGGAAAAACTGCTTTCTTCGTTGATCGGCCGTTTCCGCGAATAGAACCCCACATTGATGCTGCGCTTGATATAAGGCAGCTCAAATTGCAGAGGATCAGCATCGTGATCGGCCCCACCCTCGCAGTACTCGATCAGGGACGTCATCATCTTGCCCGCAATCGGCGCATTCTTGTATTGGTTGCCGCTGGTTCCGCAGGCCATGTAAAATCCAGGTAGGCTGGACTTGTCGTAGATCGGAATCCAGTCGGTCGACGCATCGTACAGATCAACCACCCCGCGGGTTTTCGATGGGATGCCAAGGCTGGGCACCCGCTGGGCATAACGCATTGCCTGCGTCGTCCATTGATCCGTGAAATCGTGATTGTAGTTCACGTCATCCTCGCACCACTGGTGCGGATCGCATTCCGGGTCTTCCGATCCGATCAGAATGTGATTGCCATATTCCGGACGGCAATAGCAGGCGATATCGCTGTCAGATACGATCGTGCCATCCTGTTCGAAATCGAACCCTTCCGGGGCCGGAACATGTACCACCTCCTGCCGCAAGGGGCGGGTTTCGATTGTCATGTCATCCAGTACACCTGCCATCCGGTTGATGATTGCAGAACCGGGACCGGCAACGTTAATAATTACCTTTGCGTGGATTTCTTCGCCTGACGCCAGCCGGACCCCGGAGACACGGCCCCCGGCGGTCAGTATTTCGACGACCTCAGCCCCGGTTCGCAATCCAGCCCCGTGCAGTTTCGCAGCATCCATCAGGTTCTGCGCTGAAAGCGCCGGGTCGGTCACGTAACCGGCCTGAGGCCAATAGACCGCGCCTTCCATGTGCCCTCCGTTGGGTTGACCAAAGTCGGGATCATCCATGCGTTTGGCCGGAGCAAAGCTGTCCAATGTGTAGACAGGCAGCCGATCTTTGATCTGCTCTGCCCCCCACTCTTCGAACGGACAATCCAGTTCAGCGCTGTATTTCTTGTGCTTTTCCAGAAATTCATTGGCCGCCGTCTTCATAACCAGACATCCAGTTTCGCGAAACTGCGCCAGATTGGTTTCCGCAGGCAGTCCCAGATATTCGGCCCAGTCGCGCCAATAATGATAACCCTCCCAAGCGAACGCAGTCCCGTCGAATGTGGAATAGTGCATTCTTATGATCGCGCAGGACCCGGCGGTTGAGCCGTGGCCTACTTGCGTGTTCCGATCCAGCGACAGGGTCTTCCACCCTGCCTTGGACATCTCGAACGCGATGGCCGCACCGATTACGCCGGTGCCGATGATGATTGCATCAGGTTGGCTCATGATGGATCCCCTTCCCAGAAACGTCGCGCATAGGCGCTGAATTCTTCGATCTCTTCCGGTCGCGGCTCGACCCCTGTGAAAACATAAAGATAGTGTGGAACCAGCGACAACCGCGTGGCCAGCGGTTCGTTCAACTGTGCAAGGTCATAACCGATCTGCATGTAGTAAAGCACTCGCGCCCGCGTCTCGGCCTCATCCGCTGAATACCCAAAGCGTGCAAACATCACGTGCAACGCTTGCAGTCGTTTTGCGTCCGACTGATCCAGCATTCGGCGCACCTTTCCAGACCTGCGGGCCCAATCCCGCACCGCAAAGTCCAGCGCAGTGTCAAACAGCGCTGTATTGACGACACAGCGATGCACATTGCATACGGCGGCTGTGATCGTTTGGGCCGGGGCCTCGGTCTGCGCAATCAACGCAGCCGTATTCGTGGCCTGCCAGCGTGCCAGCAATGCGTCCAGTAATTCCTGCCGAGATTTGAAGTACCAGTAAAAAGATGATCGCGAGACCGCCATCCGCTCGGCCAGATTCAGCACCTTGACCTGCTCGACCCCATCCGAAATCAGCACATCCATGGCCACATTCAGCCAGTCGTCACGTGTCACCTTGATGTTGCCGACCAGAGGTTCGGCATCGGGATCGTCACGGTGGAGCACAGGTTTTGTGGTCATGATGTTGAACCCGGTCAGCTTTCCGGCGGTGCGCCGCCCTCTTCCGTACGACGGGCAATGAACGCACGCAACGCCTCTGACCGATCCTGGTCATGATGCGGGGCTTCAAAGGTCTCGACGATATTCTTCCAAATCCCTGTGGCCCGGTGATTGGCGTCAATCGCGCCGCGTTCGCTCCAGGTACCAAAATTGGACCAGTCCCCGACCAGCGGCTCATAGAACTGGGTCTGATACCGCTCCATCGTGTGCCCGGCACCAAAGAAGTGACCCGAGGGCTGAACCTCGCGCAATGCGTCCAAAGCAATGTCGGCATCCGTTGCCGGAGTACCCGCACACAGCTCAGCCACCATCTGCAACACTTCCAGATCAGTGATGATCTTTTCAAACGAAACCGTCAGCCCGCCTTCCAGCCAACCTGCAGAATGGATGACCACCGTGGCACCGGCCATCAGGCACCCCCACAGGCCGAACTGTGTCTCGTTCGCGGCCTGCGCGTCATTGATATTGGCCGCGCTGCCCCCGGCACAACGCCAAGGCAACCCGACCCGACGGGCCAGTTGGCCCGCAACCAGTGAAGCGGTGAAATGCTCGGGCGTCCCAAATGCAGGTGCCCCGGATTTCATGTCCACATTGCTGGTAAAGGTCCCGTAGCAAACCGGTGCACCAGGTTTGGCAAGCTGAGTCAGTGTGATCGCCGCCAGTGCCTCGGCGTGGCTCAGCGTCATAGCCCCTGCTACGGTGATCGGGGCCATCGCCCCCATCAGCGTAAACGGTGTCACGATGGACATTTGACCTGCGCGTGCGAAGTCGATCAGACCTTGGGCCATAGGCATGTCAATCACACGCGGCGAGTTTGTGTTAATGATCGTGTAACACCAGGGTTGCGCGTTGAATTCATCGTCGGTCAGTCCGCGAAAACTGCGCACCATCTCGAACCCGTCCATCACCTGAGGCGTACCGCGGGAATAGATGAATGGAACCTTGTCGCTCAGCGTCAGTTCTGCCTCGGTCATCGCGTAGTGGCGCAGGTGCATAGGAATGTCCTGCGCCTCGACCAAAGGCGGAACCATGTGCAGAACATCGAAGGCTTGGGTGATCTGAACCATCTCGCGAAAATCGCTCAGTGTTCCCGGCCGCCGCCCGCGTTCAAGGTCGGTCGCATGTGGTGCACCGGCACCCGGCTGAAAGACCAGTCGCCCCAGTTCCAGCGTGATGTCCCGATCCGGCACCGCCCCTTTCATGACGATAGAACGTGGCGCGGTTGACAGCTCAGCCTCGACCATTTCACGGCCGATATAGACCATCTCATCATCGACGCGCGCGCCGCCCTGCTGAAACAGCCTGCGCGCCTCAGGCAGCAAGACCTTGATCCCGATCTCTTCCAGAACGGTCAGTGAGGCCTGATGCAGCGCTTCGATCCGATCCTCGGTGAAAGCCGCCATGGGCGGGAACGGATTGCGCAGATTGCGATAGTCCACCTGCCGCTGCGGTGTTTCCGCAGCTTCGGCTCGTGCTCTGCGACCGCGCCGTGTCATGCGCGCATCGCCTTGCCTTGCGGATCATACGGGGATGGCGCAATCACACGCGCAGGCCTCTCGACACCAACAACGTGAACCGACAACTCTGTCCCCGGCTCAGCCTTGTCGTGATCAACCAGCGCCATGGCCAGTGACTTACCTGTGTAATGCCCATACCCGCCTGACGTCACAAACCCGACACGCTCACCGTCTTGCCAGACGGGTTCATACCCGCTGGCATCCGCATCCAGCGCATCAACTTCCAACGTCACCTGTACCTGTGCCGGACCGTTTCCATCACGCTCTGCCAAGGCGGCATCTTTACCGATAAAATCCTTGCCCCAGTCGATCCAGCGATCCATCCCCGTCATCCCGGGGGTATAGAGTTGCGTGAACTCCGCCGACCAGATGCCAAAGCTCTTTTCCAGCCGCGTTGACAGCATCGCGTTGAAGCCGCATTCGCGAATACCTTGGTCAGCTCCGGCCTCAAGCAGTATCCGGCGCAGCTTGATATGATCGCCATAACGGCAGTTGATCTCATAACCCTTTTCGCCTGTGACCGACATGCGCGCGACTCTGGCCCGCACAATGCCAATATCGAAATCGCCACATCCCATGAACTTCAGTCCCGAGATGTCCTGCTCGGCCAGCTTTTCGACCACATCCTGCGATTTCGGCCCAACAACTGCAAAGCCGCAGTATTCCTCGCCCAGATCCCGGATCTCGACGCCATCTATCATATGATCGTCAAACCAGCGCATATGCCAGGCACGCAGGTAGTAACTGCCCATGATCCACCAGGTACCGTCACCCCAGTTCAGCACCGTCAGATCACCCTTCAGTCGGCCGTTCTCACCCAGCATCGGAGCCAGTTTCGCACGACCCGGAGCGGGGAGCTTGGAGGCCATCACCTTATCCAGCCAGAGTTCTGCATTCAGTCCGGAGACCTCGAAACGGGAAAAGCCCGAGATATCCATCAGGCCGACGCCTTCCCTGATTACTCTGCACTCTTCGGCTACGATGTCATGCGCGTTTGACCGCTTGAGCGTGGGCGTTTCCTCGAACCCCTTCGGTGCAAAATAAAGCGGCACTTCAAGATCCCAGCTCACGCCCCACTTACAGCCCGCTTCGGCCATCGCATCATGCGCCGGGGCCATCTTTAGCGGGCGCCCCGCTGGAAGCTGTTCGTTCGGATAGGTCATCACGAAGCGGCGGGAATAGAACTGACCCGTGGTTTCGCGGATGTAACGTTTGTTCTGGGCAAAATCACCATAGCGCGCCACGTCCATCGGCCACGCATCCGCCTCAGGCTCTCCGTGGATCATCCACTCGGCCAATGTCTTGCCGACACCGCCACCCTGCAGGAAACCCGCCATCACAGCGCAGGCCGACCAATAACCCCGCTTGCCCGGCACCGGACCGACCAGTGGGTTGCCGTCTGGTGAGAAGGTAAAGGCACCATTCACCCAAGTCTTGATGCCGACATTCTGGATCGACGGGTACCGTTCAAAACCCAGCGTCAACTCGTTCTCGATCCGGTCGAGCTGTTCCTGAAACAACTCTTCACCATAGTTCCACGGCGCGCCATCCATGGCCCAGTGTTCGTGATCGACCTCGTAAATCCCGACCAGAACACCCTTCTGGTCCTGCCGCATATAGGTGAAACCTTCGAGATCGACTGTCATCGGCATCTCGAAATCAGCAGCAGCCACTTCGGGGACCGAGTCAGTAATCAGGTAATGGTGTTTGAGCGGTGAAACCGGCAGATCGACGCCTGCCATACGGCCAACCTGCTTAGCCCAGAGCCCGGCCGCATTGACCACATGTTCACAGGTGATCGTGCCCTTGTCGGTCACGACCTGCCAGCCATCATCAGTCTGGATCAGCTCCTCGACCTTGGTTTCCTCGAAATACTCCGCGCCGCGTTTCTTTGCCGCCGTTGCATAGGCCTGAACCGTGCCGGTCGTATCGATATACCCCTCACGATCTGCCCACATCGCACCCAGTACACCATCTGTTGACATGATCGGGCATCGGCGCTGAGCCTCTTCCGGTGACAGCAACTCACAATCATCAATGCCGATGGACTGGAAGATACGATAGTTGGCCTGCAGCCATTCCCAGCGCTCGGGCGTGCCGGCAAGGGTCAGACCACCGGTCATATGCAAGCCGATGTTCTGCCCCGACTCTTTCTCGATCTCGCTCAGCAGATCAATCGTATAGGCCTGCAGCGATGCCATGTTCGGATCGGCATTCAGCGCATGAATACCCCCGGCCGCGTGCCACGAAGACCCCGATGCCAGACGCCTGCGTTCCAACATCACCACGTCCGACCAGCCAAACTTGGCCAGATGATAGAGAACTGAGGCGCCAACAACGCCACCACCGATGACTACTACGCGATACTGAGATTTCATCCCGACCTCCCCTGGATGATTCACAGCAGACGCTAGTTGCACTGTTCACTTCTGTCTAGACATTTCTGTACAGTCCAAAGCAAATGATGACCGCACCATTTGCTGGTCAATTTTCAAAGACTGGCGCTGGGGCGGGCCTGAACCTTTTCAAACCATCCGAGAGTGGCGGTATTCCCCTCTGGAATTCGCATTTTGATCACACGTGCGAAATCGACAAACACGAACGTCGAGATATCGGCGAGCGAAAACGCCCCTCCGGCGACAAACGGACTGTCCTGAAGCCGCTCTTCCAGCAGATCAAAGAAAGCGCCCACCCGAGTAATCCCTCGCTGCGCAAGCGCTGGGATCTGCTCGTAATTCACCGTCCCTGGAATAGCCCGATCTTTGAACGCAGGGTGCGTATTGCGCAAAGCGTCAGCCACAGGCGCACCGCCCTGCTGCTCGACAATCGAATTCCACATCAGGACCATACCCTTTTCATCTGGGGTTCGTCCCATGAGTGGCGGTTCGGGAAAACGCGCTTCTAGATAAGCCGCTATCCCAAGGTTTTCGGTCAACACGCTACCCTCGTCGGTGACCAAAGCGGGGATCGTTGCGCGCGGATTCACGGCGCGAAACGCCTCGCTCAACTGTTCGCCCTTGGCAATCGAAATCTCACGTGTCTCGATCTCCAACCCCTTTTCCGCAATGAAGATCCGGGCGCGGCGTGGATTGGGGGCGGTTGAGCAATCGTAGAATAACATCGGCGCAGTCCTTCCTCGGGCAAACACCCGAAGGTTAGACTGCATTCACATAGCGGATCGAGTCACTTCCTGATATGACCCTGCGGCACCAGTATTTAGCGGCGATAGATGAAACACCGGCCTTCGACCGCACCTTCGGGCAGCGGAAGCTCTGACAGACCTTCAAAATACATCCGGTCACTCGATACCATCAGCCCACCGGGGGCCAGCAATGGTTCAATCAGGGGGGAGACAAAACGGGCAAAGACATCGTTCTTTTCCCGGTTGTGACCACCAAGGTCCGCATGGATCAGGCTGGCTGTGGCCCCAAACCGCTCGACCGAAGCTGGCAGGGTTTCACGCACATCGCCCAGAATAAGCTGGTCATCTGACGGAGTGGAATCCGGGTGCGAGGCCACTGCTCTTTCAAAAACGTAGATCGGACGCCCTTGAATGCGCTGCATCATGTGGTGGTACGTGCGACCGTTCCCCAGCCCAAGCTCGAACACAGGACCTGTCTGATCCGCTGTCTGATCGATGGCAAAATCCAGACACGCACGCTGTGACACCATGCGGTCGATGAAAAGATCCAGACGGCTTTGATTGTCGGACACGTTAAAATCTCTCTCTGATACCTGTTGGCAGCCAGGATGGTGCCGAGCGTGCCCTAGATGACAAAAACTCAACACTTTGTGTAGGTGCATTGCCCTCAGTTTCACAATTCCGCGACATTTCAGCCCAAGAAGGGGTTTGACTATTGAGTCCCAAGCGCGCGAAACTGTGACAAAAAAAACAGGGAGTTGTAATGCCGACCTCAATACACGGCCAACCAGGCGGGGATTCCGCATGACGGCCTTGTTATCTGTGCGCGACCTGAGCATCGGCTTTGGCGCAGGTGAAGCCGTTGTCAAAGACGTAAATTTTGACGTTGAACCCGGGCAAACTCTGGCATTGGTTGGCGAATCCGGGTCTGGAAAAACCATCTCTTGCCGCGCTGCGCTCCGCATTCTGCCCCGAACAGCGCAAATTCGCAGCGGCTCAATCACGCTGAACGATTCGAAGGGCACGGCAGAACTCACCAAAATCACCGAGCGGCAAATGCGCGATATCCGCGGCAACCGAATCTCGATGATTTTTCAGGAACCCATGCGTTCTTTGTCCCCGCTTCATAAGATCGGCAATCAGGTCAGCGAAGTTCTGTGGCTGCACCGCAACGCGTCCGAGGCGCAAGCGCGTAAAGAAGTTCTGACCCAGTTCGAGCGGGTCGGCTTCCCAGATCCGGCCCGCGCATACGATTCCTATCCGTTCGAGTTGTCCGGCGGCATGCGTCAGCGGGCGATGATTGCCATGGCGATGGTCTCGAAACCGGATCTGCTGATTGCCGACGAACCGACAACCGCACTTGATGTGACCACACAGGCGCAGGTTCTTGGGCTGATCAAGGAACTGCAGCGGGAAACGGGCATGGCCCTGATCCTTGTGACCCACGATCTGGGCGTGGTTGCGAACATGGCCGAACAGGTCGTTGTCATGCACAAGGGTCGCGTGATGGAGGCCGGACCGGCCGAGTTGATCCTGAACGATCCCGCCCACCCATACACACGCCAACTCTTTGACGCAGCGCCGGAAATCCCTGATCAGGATGCCGTCGGCATTCCGATGCCAGAGGAAGATCTGATCCTCGAGATGAAGGATGTCTGCAAAACCTACACGATGCGATCCAGCAAAGGTTGGCGGTCGGACAAACAGATCTTCGCTTGTCGCGGCGTCGACCTGAAGCTGGCCCGCGGCAAAACGCTGGCCGTTGTGGGCGAAAGCGGATCCGGCAAGACCACTACTGCCCGTATCGCCCTCGGCGCTGAACTGCCCGACGAGGGCGGAGAGGTCCTGTTTCGGCCCGGCCCCGGTGATGACACGATCAAAGTTCATCGCATGACTCGCGCAGAACGTACGGCGTTTCAGCGCAAGGCACAGATGGTGTTTCAAGATCCCTACAGTTCGCTCAGCCCCAGAATGCGCATTCAGGACGCGATGACCGAACCGTTGGAAATCCATCGCATAGGTACAACCTCCGAGCAGCGCGACAAGGCTGCTGAAATGCTCAAACGTGTCGGCCTGAACTCCGATATGCTCAAACGCTACCCTCACGCCTTTTCTGGCGGGCAGCGCCAGCGCCTGTCGATCGCCCGTGCCATGATGCTGGATCCGTCGCTGATCGTTTGTGACGAACCGACCTCCGCACTGGATGTATCCGTTCAGGAACAGATACTTACGCTTTTGGAAGAGCTGCAGGACAGCTTGAACCTGTCCTACTTTTTTATCTCTCACGATCTGGCGGTTGTCGCGCGCATTGCCGACGAAGTTGCCGTCATGCGGCAGGGTCTCGTCGTCGAACAGGCCCCTCCCGAAACACTGTTTTACAACCCTCGCCACCCATACACCAAGGCGTTGATCGCCGCCCAGCCCGAGCCTGACATCAATCGCCCGATCGACCTGAAACTGGTTGCATTGGGCGCTGGTGCGCCAGACAGTTGGGATGACGCCTTTAGATTCTCCGACTCCGTGATACCCTCACTCGTGGAGATGGAGCCCGGCCATAAGGTACGTTGCCATGTTTAAGACCACTCGAAATTTGTTTCTGGCCACATCTCTGGCCGTGTCCTGGATGCTGCCCGCCACGGCAGGAAACATTCCTGATCTGCAGGAAAGCGCTTTCTGGAAGTCCGAAGTTGAAAACGGAAACCTTCCTCCGGTTCAGGATCGTATCCCACAAGAACCCTTGATCGTCGATCTGTCCGCCAAAGGGCGCGAGTTCGGAACGCCCGGCGGAACCCTGCGCACCATGGTTACCCGTTCGAAAGACATCCGGCAGATGGTGGTCTATGGCTACGCCCGGCTGGTTGGTTTTGACGAGAACTACAAAATCGTTCCCGATCTGCTGGAATCCTACGAAAACGAGGGTAACCGGAAATTCACGCTGCGTCTGCGAGACGGGCACAAGTGGTCCGATGGAACACCCTTTTCATCAGAAGACTTCCGCTATTGGTGGGAAGATGTCGCCAATAACGAACTGCTCAGCCCCTCCGGCCCGCCAGATTTCCTGATTGTCGAAGACAAGCTGCCAACAGTTTCCTTCCCGGATGAAACAACCATTGTCTACGAATGGGAAGATCCCAATCCGGACTTTCTGCAATCGCTTGCTCAGGCTCGCCCGCCCTTCATCTATCGTCCGGCCGAGTTCCTGAAGCAGTATCACGAGAAATTCGCTGATCCCGACAAACTGGCGTTTGAGGTCGACGACGCGCGGGTCAAAAGCTGGGCTGCGCTGCATAACAAGCTCGATAATCTGTACAAGTTCGACAATCACCAACTGCCGACCTTGCAGCCCTGGCTGAATGCAAGCTCGGGCAAGAAAATCCGCCACAACTTCGTGCGCAACCCGTATTATCACCGCGTCGATACAAACGGTGTTCAACTGCCCTATATCGATGTTGTCGAGATGGAGATCGTGGCTCCGGGTCTGGTCGCAGCCAAGACGAATGCGGGTGAAAGCGATCTGCAAGGGCGCGGACTGGCGTTCCGTGACGCCTCGATCCTGAAAAAGGGCGAGGAACAAGGCAACTACAAGACCTTGCTTTGGAAGACCGGTGTGGCCTCGCAGATTGCGATTTATCCGAACCTGAATTTTGCCGATGATGGCTGGCGTGAAGTGCTGAGGGATGTACGCGTCCGCCGTGCACTGTCGCTTGCCATCGATCGCAAGACGATCAATCAGGCGCTCTACTTCAAACTGGCTCATCCCGGTGCGATGTCGGTGCTGCCAGCTTCCCCCTTCTATGACGAAGAGAACGCTCAGGCGTGGGCGCAATATGACATCGATCAAGCCAATGCCCTGCTGGACGAGGCTGGGCTGGATCAACGTGACGGCAACGGCATCCGCCTGCTGCCTGATGGCCGCCCCATGGAGCTGGTGATTGAAACTGCGGGCGAGCGGCAAGAGGTTGAGAACGCCCTGCAGATCGTGACTGACAATTGGCGTGACATTGGTGTCAAACTGGTCATGCGCCCGCTGGACCGGGACATCCTGCGCAACCGTGTATTTTCCGGAAACACCATGGCCTCGGTCTGGTTCGGCTGGGATGATGGCATTCCACAGGCCCATACCTCACCCGCTTACCTTGCACCGACCGATCAGGTCTTTCTGGCCTGGCCCAAATGGGGTCAATACTATCAGACTGGTGGCGAAGCCGGCGAGCCGCCTGACATGCCCGACGCGGAACGCCTGATGGCTCTGGCCCATGACTGGGAGATTGCCACAACCGACGAAGAGCGTGAGGCTGTCTGGTCCGAGATGCTCAAGATTCACGCCAATCAGCTCTATGCAATCGGAATTCTGAACGGTGCCCCTCAACCCATCGTCGTTTCGAACCGCCTGCGTAACGTGCCTGAAAAGGCGATGTGGGCATGGGAACCGGGGGCGCATTTCGGTATCCACCGCCCTGACGAGTTCTTTTTCGCCGACTGACAGGAGCAGCTAAATGATCATGCTGCGCTACGCGGTGTACCGCTTTTTCACGATGCTGCTGACGCTGCTGGTGGTGTCGGTGTTGATCTTCGTGATCATCAACCTGCCGCCCGGCGATTACCTGAGCAATCAGATTGCCGAATTGCAGGCCTCGGGCCAATCGGCCGGGGTCGCAAAGGCAGAGTTCCTGCGTAAGGAATATGCGCTGGATCGCCCCATGTGGGAGCAATATCTGATTTGGATCGGATTTTGGCCCGGTCCACACGGCTTCGAAGGATTACTTCAAGGCAATTATGGCTGGTCGTTCGAATTTGACCGGCCCGTGCGTGAGATCGTCGGCGACACACTCTGGCTAACCGTCGTAGTGAACCTGGCTGCGATCCTGTTTGTCTATGCCGTTGCCCTGCCATTGGGCGTCATTGCCGCGGCCAGATCACGAACATGGATTGACTATACATCGGCCTTCGTCGGCTATCTAGGTCTGGCAACTCCAAACTTCCTGCTGGCGCTGATCCTTTTCTACTATGGTCACCGCTACTTCAACCTGCCGATCGGCGGCCTGATGGACCCATCCTTCGAAGGCCAGCCGATGAGCTGGGACAAGCTCAAGTCCATTCTGGTACACCTGATCGTGCCTACCTTCGTCATCGGCACCTCGGGTGCTTCGGCCATGATGCAGCGCCTGCGCGCCAACATGCTGGACGAACTTGGCAAACCCTACGTCGAAACGGCCATCGCCAAAGGCATGGCGCCGTCGCGAATGCTGACCAAGTATCCGCTGCGCGTGGCGTTCAACCCTTTTGTGGCCGATATCGGCAACCTGCTGCCGTCGATGGTTTCAGGCTCGGTTCTGGTCTCGGTTGTTCTCGGCCTGCAAACCATCGGCCCCACCCTGCTGACGGCTCTGAAAACTCAGGACCAATTCCTGTCCGCTTTCATACTGATGTTCGTGGCCCTGCTGACCCTGATTGGCACCATGATCTCTGACATCCTGCTGGTCATGCTTGACCCGCGCATCCGGTACGAGGGGCGTGAAGCATGACCCATAAACCCGACGGTCGTTATGTTGACGACGCCCCATTCGATCCGCAGGCCGCCCTGCAACAGCTTGAACGCAAGGATCTGGATGCCCCCAACTGGGTATTGGTCTGGCGCAAGTTCAAAACGCACAAGCTGGGCCTGATTTCGGGCATCTTCCTGCTGCTGTGCTACCTGATGCTGCCATTTGCGGGCTTCATCGCCCCTTACGGACCCAATGATCGCAATGGCGAACATCTCTATGCGCCACCGCAATCGGTGAACTGGTTCCACGATGGAAAGTTCATCGGGCCTTACATCTATCCCATCGTTGCCGAGGCCGATCTGGAAACCTTCCAGTGGAAATTCGTCCCCGATACCGAAGACCCGCGCCCGATCCGGTTCTTCTGTGAAGGATCGGAATACAAACTGGCGGGCCTGATCAAATCGGACACCCACCTGTTCTGCGCCCCAGAAGGCGCGACCCTGTTCCTATGGGGATCAGACCGTCTGGGGCGCGACGTGTTCAGCCGTATACTTTATGGAGCCCAACTGTCGCTGACTGTTGGCCTGATCGGTATCTCGGTCTCTTTCTTCCTCGGCATCCTGTTCGGTTCGATGGCGGGATACTTTGGCGGGCGCATCGACTGGGTGATCAACCGGGTCATCGAGATTCTGCGGTCCCTGCCTGAACTGCCGTTGTGGCTGGCACTGTCTGCCGCGGTCCCGTCGAACTGGAGCCCCGTTGCGGTCTTCTTCATCATCTCGATCATTCTCGGCATTCTCGACTGGCCCGGCCTCGCCCGATCCGTACGCGCCAAATTCCTGTCACTACGCGAAGAGGAATATGTGCGCGCGGCTGAAATGATGGGCGCAAGCTCTGGCCGTGTGATCCGCAAGCACCTTCTGCCCAATTTCATGTCGCACCTGATCGCTTCGGCTACACTGTCGATACCCGCCATGATCCTCGGGGAAACCGCACTCAGTTTCCTAGGCCTCGGCCTGCGTGCTCCGGCGGTCAGTTGGGGCGTCATGCTGAACGACGCGCAAAACCTCGCCTCGATCGAGATCTATCCATGGACAGCGATCCCGATGTTGCCGATCATCGTTGTTGTTCTGGCGTTCAACTTTCTGGGTGATGGCCTGCGCGACAGTCTGGATCCGTATCAGCAATGACACTGCTCGCGTCGCTTCCCTCAACTGACACCTATGAAGTAAAGGGCACAGGCGCGCGGCCCAGCGTGTTTGCGGTGTCCGAACTCGCCACTGCCAGTTTTGCTGCGGTGGGCCAGGAACTGGCGCGTTTTCTGGTTGCTCAAAACCTGACCGATAAACCACCCAAGGTAGCGGTCGATCATCGGCTAGCCTCGCTGTGGTACGGCTACTCCTTCAAACCCGATGGCTGGGAAATGCCCAGCCTCTGGGACGCCGTGGCTGGTGACTACAGGGCCTCGGATGGCTGGATCAGGCTACACACCAACCTGCCGCATCACCGTGCCGCCGCTTTGAAGGTTCTCGGCACCAGGGCCGATCGTTCAACCGTTGGCCAGGCCATCAGGGATTGGGCAATTTCCGATCTTGAAACCGCGATCGTGGCCGAGGGTGGCGTTGCCGCTGCAATGCGCAGTCGGACTGAGTGGCTGGATCACCCTCAGGGACGGGCCGTGGCCCGTGATCCCCTGATCGGTTGGCAGGGGCCACGCAGCATCACTTTGCGCGAACGCCCTGAGGCAACGGCTGATCGCCCGCTGGCCGGCCTGCGCGTATTGGACCTGACCCGTGTATTGGCAGGTCCGGTCTCGACCCGTACTCTGGCCGGTTTCGGGGCCGAGGTTCTGCGCCTTGATCCACCCGGCTGGGACGAACCCGGGGTGATCCCGGACATCTCCCTTGGCAAAACCTGCGCGTATCTGGATCTGAAGTCGCCCGCTGGTCTTGAACGACTGAAGGAACTTCTGACACAGGCCGATGTGTTCGTGCATGGGTACCGCCCCGGCGCGCTCGACGCGCTTGGGTTGGACAAAACTCAACGAGATTCACTGGCGCCCAACCGAATTGAGGTCACACTGGACGCTTATGGTTGGCAGGGGCCCTGGGCCATGCGGCGAGGGTTCGACAGCCTTGTTCAGATGAGCTCGGGTATCGCGGATGCCGGGCGCGAATGGGCCAAGGCTGATAAACCAACCCCGTTGCCGGTACAGGCGCTGGATCATGCGACCGGGTACTTCATGGCCGCATCCGTGCTCTCGGCTCTGGCCGAAGCTGCCTTGCATAACGCCGTGATGGATGCGCGCCTGTCCCTCGCCCGTACGGCTGAACTGTTGGCAAGCCTTGCTAAATCCAGCGAGGGCGAAGACATCACGGCCGCCAAAGCCGACGACTATATCGAAAACACCGAAGCCTCAGGCTGGGGACCAGGCCACAGGCTGAAACCCGCATTAAGCGTCGGAAACGCGACTATGCGCTGGTCTCTGCCTGCACCAAAAACGGGAACCTCCGAACCGGCCTGGCCCTCATCGCAACTCTGAGCGTCCGCCGCGCGTAGCGCGCGGCCCGGCCCAACGCTTTTGTCCCGCGTCTCGTCAGAGACGCAGATCAAATGGGGCGGGAGAGGCTCTTACCGATCATCCCCGCCGCCCGGACCAATATCATCCAGATAATCCTCGTCGATGGCGGCCTGTACCGCACCGGTCACAGCTTCGCGCTGTTTGGGGGTCAGGTCTTCGGCCTCTTTCCCATCCGCCAGCCGGACGGTGACTTCACGGTGGGCAAAGCGGATACCTTCACGGGCAAACAGCTCTCGGATTTCCTGATACACTTTCTTGCGCACCAGCCACTGATCCCCCGGCTTGGTCATGAACTTGACCCGGATGATCATGGCTGAATCCTGCATTTCGATCACACCCTGCGATTTCAACGGCTGGATAAAGTTCTCGCCGATCACCGGATCGCTCAGCAATTGCTGGCCCAGCTTCTTGATCAGTTTCCGCACCTTTTCGACATCCGTGTCATAGGTGACCCGCAGCGGCAGCTTCATGATCACCCAGTCACGGGAATAGTTGGTCAGAACCTTGATCTCACCAAAGGGAATGGTGTTCAACGCACCTAGATGGTGACGCAACTGCATGGAGCGGACAGAGATTTTCTCGACCGTCCCTTTGACATCACCGATATCGATATACTCGCCCTTCCGGAACGCGTCGTCTAACAGGAAGAACGCCCCCGAAAAGATATCCCGCACCAAGGTCTGAGAACCGAAACCAACAGCCAGTCCGACAACACCCGCACCGGCGAACAGCGGGCTGACATTGATGCCCAGTTCCATCAGCACGATTAGAACGATGGTGACAACGACGACGGCCAGGATTGCACCCCGGAACAATGGCAACAGAGTTGCCAACCGGCTCTGTCCGCCCTCACCACCTTCATCGCCCAGCTCAGCTTCTGCGGTCCCGTCATCGGATTCTTCGGCAATTTTGCTGTCGATCCAGATGCGGAAGAAATGGAACAGGATATAGCCGATGAAGATGATCACCATCACATCCAGCGCCCGCTCGACCGGCAGGTCCTGACTCCAGTCGGCTTCAGGATACCAGATCACGACAAGCGCATAGGCCCCGATGACAAAGGCCAGAATACCTGCGACCCGCCGGGCCAGATCTTCATAGGTCAGCAGATAGTGTTTTCTCTGCTCAGCCTCGGCGGTCTCAGCCACTTCGACAACTTCGCCTTCAACCACTTCGGCATTCATCTCTTCGATCTTGTGCGAACGATCGAAGTAGCGTTCCAGCATGTAGTTCATCGCGCCATATGCGATGACCACGGACATGAAGATCAGGTAAGAGCTGACGATCAACGGCAACGGCGTCGGGTTTTCCAACGCAAGGTCAACCGCCAGACGGAACCAGCTGAACCCGATATAGACGATCAGTGCCGGTGCCCATCCAAACGAAACAAAGCGCAGCAGCCACGAGACCTGATCCGCCGCTCGCCCGCCCCGGATGGCATTCGAAATGGCGCGCGCATTGAACAGGATCATCAGGATGTTCCCCAATGCACCCACCATGGTCAGGCTGCCGTACACCATGGCATAGACGTTGTAGTTAAGGCCAAAATCAGCCACCCAGGTCGCAAACAGGACGACCGAAATATCATAAGTCGCCAGTGCCGACGCCCAGATATACAACCGCTTTGCATCGCGATCGGAAAACGGAGGCAAGCGATATTGGCTCAGGAAAGGTGACAGCACCATCCGCCACAGATCTGATACGGTGCGGGCCAGGAAAAACGCGCTAAAGATTGCCGTTATCGTGAACTGGATCGAGATATCTTCGGCTTCGCCAAAGAACAGATACCCAACGATCAGCGCCATGATCATGGCAAATATCGTGGCCCCGATCCCCATAAGGAAGCGGAACACCAGGAACGGCATCTTCTCGCGATAGCCCTGCGGGTTTTCCTTGATCCGCGCGACAACCAGCCGCTTGGCTATGCGTTTTCCGTAGATCTCGATCGACAGCCACCGGCCCAGCAACAGGAACAGGATGTTCCAGCCAAGCACTTCGAAATAGGTCTGAATTCGGCCGTCCGGACTGGTTTGGCGCAGAATGTACTGCACTTCAAAAATCGAATAGGGCAAAGCCTGAAGACGGGATACAAGCGACTCGCGGAACTTGGAAAACCGCTCCTGCGCTTTCATCAGCTGCGATCCGTCCCCCATTGGATCGGAAGATGTTGCCTCGGCTGCGGCATCAGTCTGCTGACCCGCCGACGAAACGACCTGACCCGCGCTGTCGATCACGATCACACTGGCTCCGGCCTCGGTGGCAGAACGGATTGCCGTGGCCAGATCGCTGTCGGTCGTGGTCGCCGTTTCGCTACTTGAACCCGAGGAATAGCCCGGGATTAACGAGGTTTGCGCCACCGCACCCGTAGCAAAGGCTAAGGCCGCAGTCCAAATGACCAGAATTAGTCCGGCGAGAAAGTTCGTTTTCATAGGGTCTTGCATCCAACTCGATTGCTGCCCGTCAGACTACAGAACCCCCGGGCGGTGTTCAAATACTCCCACGGACATTTTTGACATCGTGTGGACCCGTGTTCTTGGCGCAATGATCCGGGCCGGGTATTTTCATATTAGCAAAAATTGAATATGACCGGTTTCGTAAGCGGATGCTGGCAAGGTTTTGATTTTGTCCACCATCTGCCAGCGGCGCTGCATAGTGGTTTAACATGTCTGAAAACACTCAAAATGCTGTTGCCAAATCGCAATGCTTGGCGCATTTGCTGCATGGTTTGGCATCCTTTGGCAAGCAGAACCGGAAAATATGCGATATCAGGTGCGGACGCGCGGATATTGCACCGAAACCAGGAAAACGGGCGAGGGCATGAGCCTAGGCATCTCGAAAGACAAAACCGGCCGAGCGCCGCGCATACTTTTCTACAGCCATGATACGTTCGGCCTTGGACATCTGCGACGCTCGCGCGCTCTGGCAGCGGCGATGACACAGGCCGATCCGCTTGCCTCGGCACTGATTCTGACAGGCTCTCCGGTGGCTGGCCGTTTCACTTTTCCCCGCCGCGTCGATCACGTTCGCCTGCCCGGCGTGACGAAACGGGCTGACGGATCCTATGCCGCACAAACCATCGGCATGGGCATCGATGAAGTGACCGAACTGCGTTCGGGCCTGATTCAAACCGCTGTGCAGCAGTTTGACCCCGATATTCTGATCGTCGACAAGGAACCAACCGGGTTCAGGGGTGAATTGCTGCCGACGCTTGAACGCCTCGAAAGGTCGCACCGCACAAAGCTGGTTCTTGGCCTGCGCGACGTTCTGGACGAACCCGAGGTTCTGGCCGCCGAATGGGCACGTAAAGAAGCCGTGGCCGCAACCGAGCGCTTTTATCACGAAATATGGGTCTACGGCCTGAAGTCTGTTTATGACCCGACCAAAGGATTGCCGCTTAGCCCCGCGGCGCAAACCCGTATCCACTGGACCGGGTATTTGCGCCGCGATCTGGGTCCGGTCGGCGAACCGCCCGAACAACCTTATATCCTCATCACTCCCGGTGGGGGTGGCGACGGTAAGGCGATGGTCAATCAGGTCCTGTCGGCTTACGAGAAAGACCCCGAACTGTCACCACGCGCCGTTCTGGTCTATGGCCCCTTCCTGTCGGGCGAGCTTCGCGAAGAATTCGAGACGCGTGTTGCCGCGTTGAACGGCCGTGTCACCGCCGTTGGCTTCGAATCTCAGATCGAAACGCTGTTTGCCGGTGCTGCAGGCGTTGTGTGCATGGGCGGCTACAACACCTTCTGCGAGGTGTTGTCCTTCGACAAGCGCGCCGTCATCGTCCCGCGCACCACACCACGGCTCGAACAATGGATCCGCGCCTCGCGTGCCGAGGATCTTGGGCTTGTTCGGATGCTGGATGAAACCCGCGACGGGCTCAGCGCAGATGCGATGATCCAGGCGATCCGCAACCTGCCACATCAGCCGCTGCCGTCGCAGGCAATCAGCAGCGGTCTGCTGGATGGGCTGGACTACGTCACCCATCGCATTGACGCCCTTCTGGGTGGGGAACAGGAACGGGCAACCGGATGACCACAACCGAACCCAAACTGGCGGTGCTGGTCAAAGGGTGGCCGCGCCTGTCCGAGACGTTTATTGCACAGGAACTGGTGGCCCTTCAGGATGCCGGGCATCAGTTCGACATCTGGTCGCTGCGCCATCCGACCGATACCAAACGGCACCCGCTGCATGACCGGTTCAAGGGTCAGGTGCATTACCTGCCTGAATATCTTTACGATGAACCCGAACGTATCTGGGCCGCGCGCGAAGTTGCAAAACGCCTGCCCGGCTACGCCCGGGCCTACGAAATCTGGCGGCAAGACCTGCGCCGTGATCCGACCCACAATCGCATCCGTCGTTTCGGTCAGGCCTGTGTGCTGGCGGCCGAGCTTCCTACTTCGACCCATGCAATGTATGCGCATTTCATGCACACGCCATCTTCGGTCGCGCGCTATGCTGCCATTATGCGCGATATGCCGTGGAGCTTTGCCGCCCACGCCAAGGATATCTGGACATCCCCGGATTGGGAAAAGCAGGAAAAGCTGCAGGCCGCGACCTATGGCGCCACCTTCGGGGCGACCTGCACCGCAATCGGTGCGCGGCATTTGCGCGAACTGGCCGATGACCCCGCGCGGGTTGAACTGATCTACCATGGGCTTGATCTGTCGCGCTTCCCTGATCCGCCACAGCGGGACCCTCGTTTGCCGGATGGTCCATTCCACATGATATCGGTGGGCCGGCTGGTCGAAAAGAAAGGCTTTGACCGGCTGATTGATGCCTTTGCCATGCTGCCATCCTCGCTGGATTGGCACTGGACCCATATCGGCGGCGGCACCCTCGGCAAGGCGCTTCAGGATCGCGCAGCAGCTGCAGGTCTGTCGGACCGGATCACATGGAAAGGCGCGTGTGATCAGCCCGAAGTCATTGCCGAAATGCGCAAGGCCGATCTGTTCGTTCTGCCCAGCCGCATTGCCGAGGATGGTGATCGCGACGGTTTGCCGAATGTGCTGATGGAGGCCGCTTCGCAGCGTCTGCCCATCCTCTCCACACCCGTATCGGCTATCCCCGAATTTATCGAAACCGGTGTCCACGGCATCCTGTCCGATGATGATCCCGCTGCTTTGGCTCAGGCAATCACAACTCTGGCCAATAATCCCGGCGCAGCAGAACGGATGGCAAAGGCGGCCTATGATCGCCTGATCGCCGAATTCCGCATGGATCCCGGCATCGCACGCCTGTCCGAACGCCTGAACGCATTGTGCATGGAAGAGGCCTGATGGCCCGGGTCGCCTTCTATGCTCCGATGAAGTCACCCCAAAGCCCGGTTCCTTCGGGCGATCGCGAAATGGCCCGAAACCTGATGCACGCGATCGGCGCACATGGCGATAGGCTCGATCTGGTCTCCGAATTGCGGATCTACGACAAAACAGGCGACAGCACCATTCAGGACAGGCTGCGTACAGCGGCCGAGGCGGAGGCTACACGCCTAGTTGCGGAAATGCCCGGGGATACCGATCTTTGGGTGACCTACCACAACTACTACAAAGCCCCTGACCTGCTGGGTCCAAAGGTCGCCCACGCGCGCGGCATTCCTTACGTTCAACTTGAAAGCACGCGTGCGACCGGCCGACTTACGGGGCCATGGTCCGGCTTTGCGCAATCTGCGCACGATGCCTGTGACGCGGCACAGGTGATTTTCTATCACACCGCCAACGACCTGATCACGCTAAAGCGGGAGCGGTACGGCAATCAAACCCTGACCGAGCTGCCACCCTTTCTGCCCATTTCCGAACTTCCCGGTACGTCTTCCTGCGACGGGCCGATGCTGGCGGTGGGGATGATGCGCCACGGCGACAAATTCGCCTCATATGAAATTCTGGCCGACACGCTGGAACATCTCTCTGGCGACTGGCAGCTGAACATCGCAGGCGATGGCCCTGCCCGTGCCGAGGTCGAGACCCTGATGGCACCCTTTGGTGATAGGGTACAGTTTCTGGGTCAGCTCGATCGTACCGCATTGCAGAAGGTGTACGAAACCGCTTCGATGCTTGTCTGGCCCGGTGTGAACGAGGCCTATGGAATGATCTATCTGGAAGCGCAGGCAAGCGGCCTGCCAGTGGTGGCGCAGGATCGCCCCGGTGTCCGCGATGTGCTGATGTCAGCGGACCATCCTGCCATTGAAACGGGTGCAAAGGGGCTGGCCAAACGAATTCAGACATTGCTGGCCGATCCCGCATTGCGTCAGTCCGAGGGTGCGAAGGCGCGAGCCTATGTTGCCCAACGCCATTTGATCCCATCTGCAACAGAACGATTCTGGGCCACAGTTCGACCCCTGCTGGAGAAACACTCATGAGCAAACTGGCACTGCTGCGTCATGGCCATACCGACTGGAACCGCGCGGGTCGCATTCAGGGCCGCAGCGACATCGCACTTGATGAGCAGGCGCGCGCTGAACTGGCCGGGTACCAACTGCCGGACCCGTGGAACACTGCCTCGCTGTGGGCAAGCCCACTTGGTCGCGCCTTTGAGACGGCGCAACTGGTGGCTGGCCATGATCCACAGACTTCAGATGCGTTGATCGAGATGAACTGGGGCGACTGGGAAGGACAGCGTGGCGTCGACCTCATCGAAGAGGCGGACAGCGGCTATCGCCATATCGAAGACTGGGGCTGGGATTTCCGCCCCCCGAATGGCGAAAGCCCGGCGGAGCTCTGGGCCCGTCTCGAGCCGTGGGTGTCGGGACTGCAGAGCGATGCAATTGCCGTGTGCCATATCGGTATCATGCGGGTAATTCTGGCAAAGGCGTGGGGTTGGGATTTCTCTGGTCCCGCCCCGTTCAAGATCAAACGCAACCGCCTTTTCGTCGTGGATCTCGACACGATGACCCCGGTGCCTGAACCCGTCCGCCTGACGCCGCGCGAGGTGTCCGCATGAGGGTGATGATCGTCGTCACCCATCTGCTGGGAACCGGTCATCTGAGCCGGGCCCTGACCCTTGGCCGTGCCTTCGTTGAACAAGGGCATGAAGTGTTCGTGGTCTCCGGCGGGATGCCCGCACCGCAGCTGGACACCAGCGGAATGACTTTGCTTGGTTTGCCGCCCCTGCGATCGGACGGCACCGATTTCACGCGACTTCTGACCCAGACCGGCGACATCGCCACGCCAGCCTATCTGGAAGCCCGCGCCAATGCGCTGATACAAGCTGTCGGCAGCTTTCAGCCTCAGGTTCTGATAACCGAGCTTTATCCGTTCGGACGCCGCAGTCTGGCGGCAGAGTTTCAGGCCGCACTTGAGGCCGCACAGGAGCTCCCATCACGCCCCGTCATTCTGGGCTCGATCCGCGATATCCTCGCGCCGCCCTCAAAACCCTCAAAGGCAGAACGTGCCGATGAGGTTGTGGCACAGTACTATGGCGGAATTCTCGTACACTCTGATCCCCGGATCACGCCGCTCGACATCAGTTGGCCAGTATCCGAAGCTCTGGCGAACCGGCTGCACTATACGGGTTTCGTTGCGCCCTCTGCGCCATCACCCCATCCCGAAAGCATCGGATCGGACGAGATTCTCGTCAGCGCTGGTGGAGGCTCGGTCGGACAACCGATCTTTCGCGCGGCCATCGAAGCCGCCCGAAAGATGCCCAACACGCGCTGGCGCATGTTGGTCGGCGGCCAGGACGCCACCGCCCGCATCAGTGAACTGGCACGGCATGCCGGTGATGCACCTGTAACACTTGAACCGGTACGCCCTGATTTTCGCCAGATGCTGCCGCTGGCCAAGGCATCGGTCAGCATGTGCGGCTACAACACTGCGATGGACCTGCTGCAATCCGGCACTCCGTCCGTTCTGATACCATTTGACGATGGCAAAGAAGTCGAACAGGGCCTGCGGGGGCAAAGTCTCGCACAACTTCCGGCAATCGAGGTTCTGCCCAGCGGTGAATTGAACGGACAAAGCCTGTCTGATGCGCTGATGCGCGTCATCTCGGACGGGCCGCGCGACGCGATGCGGCACGGCTTTGACGGTGCGAAGCGATCGGTTGAAATCGCGACAGGCTTACTGGAGCGCAGACAATGACCCCAGACTGGCGCCCCTTGCACGCAGAATTGGAGGAATGGCAGACCCGGGGTCTGACCTTTCCGCTCTGGTGGCGCGATGATGACGCGGTGACCCCAACCCCGCAACTGAATGTCTTAACCGACCTGAGCAACCGTCTCGACCTGCCCGTCCACCTTGCCGTCATTCCCCGCGATGCGGATCAGGCACTGTCAGAATATATGGCCAGAGAACCCGCTCTGATCCCTGTCGTGCACGGCTGGGCGCATCAAAATCACGCTCCGAAAGAGGAAAAGAAGGCCGAATTCCGTCTGCACCGCTCGCTGGATGCCATCACTGCCGATGCAAAAGCGGGCCTGACAAGACTACAGGAGCTGTTTGGCGAATCATTGCGACCGATGTTCGTTCCCCCGTGGAACCGAATTGATTCAGAGGTTGCCGCCGAGCTTCCGGGGATGGGGTATCGTGTTCTGTCGACTGCCACGCCACGAAAGGCCGCAAACGCGGCACCCGGACTGGAACAGATCAACACCCATCTTGACCCCATTGACTGGCGCGGTACGCGCGGCTTGGCGGCCACGGATATGCTAATCGCCAAAACCGTCCAGTTACTGAAAGACCGCCGAGAAGGTTCTGCAGATAACACCGAACCCTTTGGCGTGTTGACCCATCACCTTGTTCATGATCAAGACATCTGGACCTTTACCGAAGATTTACTGCGCAGACTTCTGGACGGTCCGGCAACCGTCTGGACAATGCCGCGCGACTGACTACTCAAGGAGTTCCCGATGAGCCGACTGGATTCCATGCTGCGCCGCCTGACCGCGCAGCGCGATGGTCTGAACTGGGCTGCCGCACAGATCAATGGCGTCGACGGCGATGTTCTGGACATGGGGCTTGGAAATGGCCGCACCTATGATCACCTGCGCGAAATCCTGCCCGGCCGCCGGATCTGGGTGATGGACCGTGTGCTGCAGTGCCACCCCGACAGCACTCCGCCAGCCGAGGATTTTCTGCAGGGCGAGGCTGAACCGATGCTGGAAAAACTGGCACAAAACGGTAGCGGCATTGCAATGGCGCATTACGATTTCGGGCGCGGCATCAAATCCGAAGACGTGGCCGAGGCCGCGCGGCTCAGCCCGATGATTGCCAAGGTGATGTTGCCGGGTGGATTGCTGATCTCTGGCCAGCCTCTGGTAGGCTTCGATCAGATCAAAGGGCCCGAGACCATCGCCCCGGACCGCTATCTGTTCTATCGCACCTGAACGGCCCTTTGTCAGGCGACCCGACGACCTCGGGACCAGACTGCACTCAGCGCCGGAACACCGGCACGCATCCGGAACCGGATCAGATCGGCGCGGGTTCCGGCCCGCAATTCTCCTCGGTCAGTCAACCCAGCGGCCTGTGCAGGGGTAAGCGTGACGGTTTTCATACCCCTTGCCAGATCGCCCCACATCTCACCCAGCATGGCCGCTGAAAGCAGCAGCGCTGACGGAACGTAATCCGAAGACATGATGTCCAGATGGCCAAGCTCGGCCAGCTCTCGCGCCGCCACATTGCCCGAATGCGACCCACCCCGGATGACGTTCGGTGCGCCCATAATCACCTTGATACCGTGATCATGGCAGGCGCGTGCGGCCTCGACCGTGGTCGGGAACTCGGCAAGGCGAATACCGTGCCCTGCCGAGACACGAACCTGATCCTCGGTCGTGTCATCATGGCTGGCCAGCACCGCGCCAAAGCGGCGGGCTGCCTTGACCGTTTCGACCTCGTGCCGGTCACCGTTCCGGTCCCGCAGCCCCTGCAACTGGTCGATATGCTGCTTGAACATATCATCGTCCATGCTGTGCTTGCCCTGTACATAAGCCTTGAGCTTTGAGAGGTCGCGAAACTGCCTCTGCCCAGGTGTATGATCCATCAGAGACACCAGACCGACGCGATCCTCGGGGCCGAACTCGTCCAGCTCATCAACCAGCGTCTCGGAACAAACTTCGGCCCGCAGATGCAGGAAGTGGCTGATCTTCAGCGCATCCTGTTCCCGTAGCTGCCACAGCTCTTCCGACAATCCGCGCGCATATTTCAGATACCGGGCCTGGCCACTGGGGATCGATCCCACACGCATGGCGTCAAACACCGTCGTGATACCCGTGCTTGCCAGTTCGGCATCATGCGCAATGATCGCTGCTGCATGAGGCCAGTCCACTTTCGGGCGTGGCTGAATATGACGTTCCAGATTGTCGGTGTGCAGTTCGACCAGACCGGGACTGATATAGTCCCCCTCACAATCGATCGCGCCCGCAGGAACCGAGTTACCCGTATCGATTTCGGTGATGTTCTCGCCGACAATCCGGACACTGCCGGTTACAGTTTCTTCGGGCAGAACAAGCGTGGCATTGGCAAGGATCAATTCTTCTGTCATCTGAACTTCACGTAGTTTGAACTATTGGGTAGGCCACGCAATAGGAGGCCAATGTGACATTCACGCGATACGCGATCTATTTTGCGCCACCCGCCGATGCGGACTGGACGAAATTCGCAACCAACTGGTTGGGTTGGGACATGGAAACCGGATCCGAGGCGGCGCATCCGGTCGTCGATGGTATCGATGTGGCCTCGGTTACCGAAACTCCGCGCAAATATGGGCTGCATGCCACTATGAAACCGCCCTTCCGCCTGTACCAGGGGCGGTCGGTAACGCAGCTGCAGGATGCTTGCGCGCAACTTGCTGCGTCTTACGCCCCGATCTCGTTGGATGGTTTGGAGATTGCGCGGCTGGGCCGTTTCCTGGCTCTGCGCCCTCACGGCAATACCGGCCAGCTTGGGGAGCTGGCTGCTGCCTGCGTGCGTGACCTCGACCGGTTCCGGGCACCCGCGACCGAGGATGAACTGAACCGCCGTCGGGCTGCGGGTCTGTCCATGGAACAGGATGCCAACCTGACCAACTGGGGCTACCCATATGTTCTGGACTCGTTTCGCTTTCACATCACGCTCAGCGGCAAACTGGACAAGCCCACGCTGAGTAGTGTTCAAGCGGCGCTGGAAACCCGTCTTGGTCCGCTGTTGCCCACTCCGTTTCGGATCAATGATCTGGCACTGATGGGCGAGGCTGATGACGGTCGGTTTCACCTGATCCATCGCTACGCCCTCTCCGGCTGAAGACCGGTCAGGATTTCATTCACCGTGTCATCAAGCGATCCGGAGTTATCGACTTCGATAACCCGGTTCAGACCTTCAGGCAGCGGTGTCCTGGCCCGGCCCAATCGACGCATCTGCTCTGCCGAGCTTTCCCGGCCGCGCGACGAAAGACGCTGCGCCAGAACCTCTGCATCAGCAGTTAGCGAAACCACGATCAGATCACCAAACTCGTCCTGCGCCTGCAGCAATACGGATCGCGACAGATTGACCAGAACGGCCTTTGCCTCTCGCCGCTGTTCCGCAATTTCCTGCGGAATTCCATAACGCAGACCATGTGCAGGCCAGTGCAAAGCAAATGCGCCATCCAGCAACATCTGCTCGAACACATCGACCGAGACCCTCTCGAATTCTTCGCCTTCTTCACCTTCAGGACGCGTGATAACCCGTCGTACCCGCTGAATGCCGTTGGCCCGCGCCTCCAGCGCCTCCATCACGCTGTCCTTGCCGACCCCGGATGGTCCGACAACCGCTATGACAGGCGCCAGCCTCATGCGGCCACCCCCGGCGTGAATTCCGAAACGTTGACCTCGCGATCGCAAATCCGTTCCCGCGCATCGACATCGTGAAAGATCCCGACAATCGCAGCACCGCGTTCCTTTGCCTCTTTGATCAGCGACAGAACGGTTTCCCTGTTCTGTGCGTCCAGGCTGGCCGTGGGTTCATCCAGCAGCATCGCAGGGTATTCATGCGCAAATCCGCGCGCAATGTTCACCCGCTGCTGCTCACCGCCCGAGAATGTTGTCGGGCTGAGGGTCCACAAACGTTCAGGTATGTTGAGCCGCTTCAGCAATTCAGCCGCCTTGTCCAGCGCCGCCTGCTTGTCACAACCCACAGCCAATAAAGGTTCTGCCACGACTTCGAGCGTCGGCACCCGCGGCACGACGCGCAGAAACTGGCTGACATAACCAAGCGTTTCCCGGCGCAGCGCCAGAATCTCGCGTGGCTCGGCTTTGGCCACATCCAGCCCACCTACCAGTACCTGACCAGATGCGGCCAGATAGTTACCATAGATCACCCGCATCAGCGTCGATTTGCCTGCGCCTGACGCACCGGTCAGGGCAACACATTCTCCGGGGGCAACCTTTAGCGAAGCGCCTTCCATCACCGGGATTACCGCACTGCCCTGATTGTGCAGGGTGAAGCTTTTGCTCACGTCCTTGAGTTCAATCATCTTCCTCGCCCTCACACCTGCAGCACGCTGGAGACCAGCAATTGAGTGTAGGCATGCTGTGGATCATCCAGCACCTGATCGGTCAGCCCGGCCTCGACCACGTGGCCATCTTTCATCACCATCAACCGGTCCGCCAAAAGGCGAACCACCGCCAGATCATGGGTTACAATGATGGCGCTCAGCCCCATTTCGCGCACCAGCCCGCGCAGCAGGTCCAGCAAACGCGCCTGAACCGAAACATCCAGCCCACCCGTTGGTTCGTCCATAAACACCAGCCGGGGGCCGGTCACCAGATTGCGCGCAATCTGCAGGCGCTGTTGCATCCCGCCCGAAAACGCTGTTGGCCGTTCATCAACCCGCGCCGCTTCAATCTCGACCCGCCCAAGCCAGTCGATTGCCTTATCGCGGATATCACCATAGTGCCGGTCACCGACGGCCATCAGCCGCTCTCCGATGTTGCCCCCGGCACTGACCGACATGCGCAGACCATCACGCGCATGTTGATGCACGAAAGCCCAGTCCGTTCGGCTCAGCATCCGACGCTCGGGTTCCGACATGGTGACCGTATCCACCAGCCCATCGGCACGGGTGTCAAAAACCACCTGCCCTGCGTCGGGTTCAAGATGCCCGGCCAGACAATTCAGCAGCGTCGACTTACCCGATCCGCTTTCACCGACAATCCCCATCACCTCACCGGGATAGAGATCGAAATCTACATCAGTGCATCCGATCCGCGCGCCATAGCGTTTCTCGATGCCTTTGACCTGCAACAGGGGGGTCATGCCGCGTCCTCCTCGGCCAGTCGGCCCACATGGCCCGCCTCGCGGCGTGACCGGCAATAATCGGTGTCCGAGCAGACAAACATCCGGTTGCCTGCGTCATCCATGATCACCTCGTCCAGATAGCTGTCTTCGGCCCCGCACAGGTCGCAGGGATGATTGGCCTTGGTCGCCTCAAACGGGTAATCCTCGAAGTCAAGGCTCACGACCTTGGTATGCGGGGGTACCGCGTAAATCCGCTGCTCGCGCCCCGCACCAAACAGCTGGATCGCATCCATCTCAAGCTTGGGGTTGTCGAATTTCGGGATCGGCGACGGGTCCATGACATAGCGATCCGAGACTTTCACCGGATAGGCATAAGCGGTCGAGATCGCGCCGTGCTGGCTGATGTCCTCATACAGCTTAACATGCATCAAACCGTATTCTTCGAGGCTGTGCATCTTGCGCGTCTCTGTCTCGCGCGGTTCCAGAAAGCGCAGAGGCTCCGGGATCGGCACCTGATAGACGATGATCTGATCCTCGCGCAGCTTTGCCTCGGGGATACGGTGGCGCGTCTGGATGACCGTTGCCTTCTCGGTCTCTTCCGTGGTCTCAACACCTGCAGTGTTTTCAAAGAACTTACGGATAGAAACGGCGTTGGTCGTATCATCCGCACCCTGATCGATCACCTTGAACGTATCCTCGGGCGTCAGGGTTGCGGCAGAAACCTGCACCCCACCCGTACCCCAGCCATAGGGCATCGGCATCTCGCGGCTGGCGAAAGGCACCTGATATCCGGGCACCGCCAACCCCTTGAGAATGGCACGGCGTATCATTCGTTTGGTTTGTTCATCCAGATAGGCGAAATTATACTCGCTCATAGGAAACCTCTTTCGGTCAACTCAATCTCCAAGGCTCGCGGAGTGGTAAAGTGAATGCCGTCCATGCCGACAGCACGCGCGCCTTCGACATTGTGCAAACCGTCATCAATGAACACGCAGTCCTGAGGCGCGATGCCTGCCCGTTCGCAGAGCAACTCGAAAATCCGCGCGTCGGGCTTCATCACACCCTCCTGCCCCGAAACGACAAGCGTTCCGAAAACATCGCCAAGACGCGGATGAACCTTCAACCCTTCCGGCCAAGTTTCAGCTGACCAGTTGGTGATGGCATGAACCGGAGTTCCCTGCGTCTTAAGCCGCTCCAGCACATCCCATGTACCATGGATCGGGTTTTCAACGGTGCGCGTGTACAGTTCGACGTAAGCGGCAAACAGGGTTTGATCCTGCGGGTCCTCAAGTTCCTGCGCCAGATCGGCAAAGCGTTCGCCGTTGTCTCCGCGGGCATTACGCGTCAGGAAATCCGTGCGCTCGATGAACGCGTGCGCGGCCTCTTCTGAACCCAATGCTTCAACCCAGGCAAGATGCGGCTGCCAGTCAACCAGCACGCCACCGATATCAAAAACGACGGCCTTCATTCCGCTGCCTCCTTCGGCGTGATCCGCTCTTCGGCCTCGCGGCGCAGTTTGCGGACCAGTTCCAGCTCGGATTGGAAATCCACGTAGTGCGGCAGCTTGATATGTTCGAGGAAACCGGTGGCCTGAATATTGTCTGAGTGGCTGAGGACAAATTCCTCATCCTGCGCAGGGGCGCCCAGATTGTCCTCACCCAGCTCTTCCCAGCGCAGGGCGCGATCGACCAGAGCCATCGCGATGGATTTACGTTCCGACTGGCCGAATACCAGCCCATATCCGCGCGTGAATTGCGGCGGTTCGGTCTTGGAGCCCTTGAACTGGTTCACCGTTTCGCATTCGGTCAACTCGATCTCGCCGATCTCAATGGCAAACCCCAGTTCGGGAATATCCATCTCAACAGCTACCTTACCGATCCGCAACTCTCCTACGAAGGCGTGGTTGCGGGCATAGCCACGCTGAGTTGAGTAAGCCATGCCCAGCACAAAGCCCTCATCCCCGCGTGTCAGGGATTGCAGGCGCAGTGGCCGGTTCGACGGAAACTCCATCGGCTCACGCGTCAGGTCTCCCGGTGTTGCGTCGCTGGGCGGCTCGTCCTGAATGATATCCTCACCCTTGAGGAATTCGGTGATATGCGGTGTTGCCTCCTGCCGGGCAGAACCTTCGGGCGCTGCAGCCACCTCTCCGTCAGCGGCCAGTTTGAAATCCAGCAGACGGTGCGTGTAGTCAAAGGTCGGGCCCAGCACCTGCCCGCCTGGCGCATCCTTGAAGGTGGCTGAGATACGGCGATCACACGCCATGTCACCTGTTTCAACCGGATTGGAATAGCCAAATCGCGGCAGTGTCGTGCGGTAGGCCCGGATCAGAAAGATTGCCTCTATCAGATCGCCGCGCGCCTGTTTGATCGCCAGCGCCGCAAGATCAGGATCGAACAGGGACCCCTCAGCCATCACGCGGTTCACGGCAAGGCTCAATTGTTCCCGGATCTGCGCAAGGCTCAGTTCGGTAACATCCGTTGATCCGCGCCGTTCCTCAGCCAGCCAGGCATGGGCGTTTTCGATGGCCTTCTCACCACCTTTGACAGCAACATACATCGCTTAACCCTCCGCCCTGATCTGCGTGCTGCGCGGCAATGCCGCGACTTGCGTTCCGCTGGTGAAAAAAAAGTCGCATCCCAGTGGGTAGAGCGCCGCATTGCCTTGCAGGACAGCGATATCCGGAAGCGAAAGATGCGCCACGTCCCTGATGCCCGGTCCGCTGAGTGCCGCACCCTGCTGTTCGAGCGCATCGCATTCCACGATCAGCGTGGCAGACCGGTCAGGATACTCCGACGTACCGATCCGGTAAGTGTTCAGCGGCATGAGATCATTCCAGCGGCCAACCGCAAAATCGGCCTCAGCTGCCGCAACAATCGGCGCGCCGGTATGGAAGGCCAGCCATTTCCGCACCGCTTGGGTATCAGCCTCCCCGGCAAGATGAACGCGGGTTTCAGGATCACATAGGGTCAACAGCATCGTACCCGCCGCTATGGACAAAGGTGCAGGGGGTTCAGCGCCAGTCAGGTCACGAATCTCTCCAGGTCGCGCCATGACGGTCATTGCCGCACGAAAGGCATGTGAGGCATCAACCGGGGCGTTTCGGAACCCGCCCGAGAATTGGGTTTGTGCGTTCATTGGTCTTCTCCGCGTACCATGGTGAAGAACTCGACTTTGGTGGCTGCTGCCTTGGCCGCACGTGCCGTTTTGGCGGCCTGCATCTGCATCGTCAGCGGATCGATCACTTTTGCCCGGACCATGTCGGCAGACCCGGTCTGCATCAGCGCATCGACCAAAGCTGCCGTCCGGGCCTTATCCCGGGACCTACCCTGAACATAGCCGTGCCCGACCGTACCATCCTTCAGCACCAGTGAGCATCGCGTCACTGTCATCTCACCCAGATTGAACGGGGCACCCGTGCCGCCTGTGCGACCGCGCACCATGACGCCACCGATTTCGGGCGCTCGCAGCCATTCATATGTCGGGTTCAGCTGCAGGCCGTCCCATAGTGCCATCAGGGCATCCTGCGGCGCCCGGGCCAGCACACCCATCCATGCTTGCCGCGCTTCGGCTGATTTATCTGTCTGTTCCACCATCAAAGCCTCTTGGCCAGGTTGTCTATTTTTACTATACAACTAGACAAATATTACACCTGTCGATCTCGAGTCGCAATCTCCTCAGCCGTGAAGTTTTTATGACATGAGCAAAACACCGATCTGGAAAAGCATCGCTCTGACCCTGACCTCGGACATTGCCGAGGGCCGCTACAATACCGGCGACCGCCTGCCGACCGAAGCGCAACTGGCCGCAACCCATGGCGTAAACCGGCATACCGTCAGGCGAGCGCTGTCCGATCTGGCCGAGCGCGGACTGGTCCACGCCCGACGCGGTGCAGGCGTTTTTGTTTCGGCTCGCCCCACCGACTACCCGATTGGCAAACGTGTCAGATACCACAAGAACATCTCGGCCAGCGGCAAGATCCCGGGCAAACGGGTGCTGGCCCTGACAACCCGCGCGTCTGATGAGGCCGAGGCCGAAGCGCTCGGCCTGCAAACAGGTGACCCGGTTCATGTCTATGACGGCTTGTCTCTGGCTGACGGGCAACCTGTGGGTCTGTTTCAGAGCGTCTTTCCGGCAGAGCGTTTTCCCGACCTGCTGGACGCCCTGTCCGAAAATGCATCGGTGACAAAGGCTCTGCAAACCTGCGGGGTGCCGGATTACACCCGTATTTCGACCCGCCTGACCGCGCGATCCGCCAGCGCAACGCAGGCACTGCACCTGCATTTGACCGAAGGCGCCCCCGTGCTGCATTCGCTGGGGGTAAACGCTGATCCTGACGGACAGCCCGTTGAATATGGCAAGACCGTATTCGCGGGTGAGCGCGTGACACTTACCCTAAGCGATGAATAACTGGAGTGCTCCCGCCCGTCTTCAGCCTCCTGACGGAGGCCTCATCCCGTTGGGCCCGGCGCAGCCTATGCCCCTGCGGGCGCGGGAGCCGTCTTGGCTGACTTGATCACGCCTCGTGTTTTTCCAGAAATGCTTCGGCAGACATGGCACGGAAATCTGGCAGGGCAGTACGAAGCCTGCTGTTGTCCCAATCCCACCAGGCCAGTGCCATCATGCGATCTGCAATATCCTCGGGAAAACGACGACGCACCGGTTGTGCAGTCACGCCCGCAACAATCGTGTATGGCGCTACATCCTTGGTGACAATCGCACCAGAGGCGACGACCGCACCATGGCCGATGGTAACCTCGGGCTTGATGATCGCGGCGTGCCCGATCCAGGTATCATGGCCGATAAACGCTGTGCGCCCCGCACGATGGGCAAACCAGTCGGCATCGTCCTTGGCATCGTCCCAATAATCAGCTGACCGATAGTGGAAATGATGCAGCGAGGCTTTCTCCATCGGATGATCGGTCGCCCCGATCCGAGTGAAACTGGCGATGTTCGCAAACTTGCCGATCCGGGCATTGGCGATGTCGCAGGTTCGGTCGCAATAGGAGTAATCGCCGAACTCGGAATTCGCCACGCGGGTACCGGCACCGATCTCGACAAACTCGCCAAAGGTGCTGCCGGCAATCTGGCAATCGGGATGGATGAACGGCTGGTCGGAACGCAGTCGCGCCATGGTCTTTTTGTCCTTATTCTTAGGTCACGGCAATAGGAATGGCTTGCCCTTGCGATCCCGCGGCTTGCGCGTCTTTCCGGTTTCACCCTGGATCAGACGTCGGCGCAGCCAGCCCGAGAACCAATCCATCAGCATCACCATCAGGATGATCAGGACGATGTAATAGGCGACCTCTTCCCAGTCTTTTTGCGTGATGATGGCCTGCGTCAGCAGCAGACCGATCCCACCGCCGGTGATCGCACCGATTACGGTGGCACTGCGGGTGTTGGATTCGAGGAAGTAAAGCAACTGGCTCAACAACACCGGAGTGATCTGCGGGATCACCCCAAAGCGATAGCGCTGTGGCGCGTTCGCTCCGGTGGATTGCACACCTTCGATCTGCTTCTGATCCACATTTTCCAGCGCCTCCGAGAAAATCTTGCCGAATGTGCCGGTATCCGTCACCAGAATGGCCAGTGCCCCTGTCAGCGGACCGGGACCAAAGGCCCGAGCCAGAACAACTGTCCAGATCAGCGCATCCACGCCACGGACAAAATCGAACACCCGGCGCGTGACAAAGCGTACCGACCGCAACGGATTGAAATTGCGCGTCGCCATGAAGGCCAGCGGCAATGCGATCAGGCCAGCCCCAAGGGTTCCCAGAAAGGCCATCAGAATGGTCTCAAAGATCGCCCAGGCCACATCCTGATGCCGCCACATCTTATTGGTCCAGAAGTCATTGAAGATCGCACCGGCTTCACCTGATGCGGCACGCCCCATCAACTCCGAGAAGGATTTTCCGTAATACGGGCTATCCAGCGTGAACCAGAACAGCTCCCAACCGGTGAAATAGCGGAACACTTCTGATCGGTTGCGGGTAACCGTCAGACGGCCCGCATCCGTCGTGATCGCCAAACGGTTCTTGGAGACATTGATCCATTCAGGCACATCCCCTGACGGCAATTCCGCCTGCACGCCAGCGGATCGGCTGGGTGTCGCGCGTACCCTTCCATAACCCGGGATATCGTACTCGACCGTCTCGGGACCAAAGCGCACAACGTGTCCGTCTTCCAGATCGATCACGGTCGTCTCACCTAACGCGACCCAATCCGGTGCGGTCCCCTCGGGATAGGCCCCCTTCCGTTCGCCTTCGATGGCAACCGAGACTTCACCATTGCGGTTGTCGCGCTCGACATGGGTTTTGTAGCTGTAGCTATCCGAAACCAGCGTCTTGCCGTTTTCCCAATTGGCGCGTTCGGCCAGCCCTGGCACGTCAAAGGCAAAGAAGACATAGATCAGGTACAGGACAACCAATCCCGGCAATCCAAAGTTCACGATACGCTTGCGGCTGAACAGGCGGTCGGCCTCGGCCTTGAGGTCATCTATCGACAGGTCGGTGGCAAAGGTACTCATGCCGTAGCTCCTTTTTCCGACCCGTGGGTCAGGCGGTCGCGCAGCAGCCCGGATAGCTGATCCACGATAACGATGGTGACGAAAAGCAGGATGAAGATGGCCGCGGCCTCATCGTAACGCCCCTGCCCCCAGGACATGGCATTACGCAGCTCATAGCCCAGACCACCCGCACCGACGAAGCCCAGAATGGCCGAGGCGCGGATGTTGATCTCGAACCGCAATAGCGCATAGCTGACATAGTTCGGCCCGACCTGCGGGATCACGCCCAGATACATGCGCTGCGACCAGTTGGCCCCGACCGACTGCAACCCTTCAACCGGTTTGAGCGAGGCGTTTTCATTGACCTCTGAGAACAGCTTGCCCAGCGCGCCCGCCGTGTGAATGGCAATGGCGATCATCGCCGGAATCGGGCCACCACCCAGAATGAAGATCAGAACCAGCGCAATCACGATCTCGGGTATGGCGCGGAAGATATCCGAGATCCGGCGGAAGACCGGGATCAGGGATGGCCAAAGCGCCATACCTCGCGTTGACATCAGCGCCAGAAACGTTCCGCCGATCGTCCCGACCAGAGTCGCCGCCGCCGCGATGTTCAGCGTCTCGATCAATGCGGGAAAAAACTCGACAAGGTTCGCCGGCATCGCGCCGATCTTTTCCCAAGCTTCCGACAGCACCTCTGCCGGATAGTCCAGAATGCGATGCCAGCCGTCGGTGAAGCTTCCCGCATTGCGGCTGTCAGCGGTGCGGAATCCCGCAGCCATCAAAGCCACAAACAGGATCAGAAGGATACCACCATAGACCCTCTTGCGTCGCGTCATCGCTGTATATTCGTCGCGGATCTGATCGACGCTTTGGGACCCTGCAGTCAGGTCTGTCATGGAATGCTCCTGAGGGGAAAACGGGGTCCGGTTCAATACCAGACCCCGATCATTGGATAGGCAGGCTTAGTTGGACTTCAGCTTGCGTGCTTCGATGATGATTTCGTAGGCGTCATGCGTGATCGGCTCGAACGCTTTTGCCTCACCCGCGGCAACACCGTAGAAGCATTCGCGGTCTTTCTCATGCAGGCCAGCCATCAGGGCAGTCATCTTTTCTTTGACATCCGCAGGCAGCGCGGTGCGCAGAACTACCGGACCTTCCGGGATCGGCTTGGATTTCCAGATTTCGACCATGTCGTTCATGTCGACCAGACCGGCATCAACAGCGCGGCGCAGGGCGCCCGAGTTGTAGCCGTCTTCCCAGTTGCCCAGACCGTCAGCCCAGGTAACGCCACCGTCAACGTCGCCATTGTTGACCGCAACGATGGTCTGCTCGTGACCGCCGGTGAACTTCACTTCACCAAAGTAGTCGCCTGAATCCATGGTCGCACCAGTGGCCTGCGGGATTTCGATCGACGGGATCAAATAGCCCGAGGTCGAGTTCGGGTCACCAAAACCAAAGGTCTTGCCCTTCATGTCGTCAAGCGAGGCGATGCCGCTGTCCTTGCGTGCGAACCCGATCGAGTAGTAGCCGTAGCCGCCGTCGACATTCACTTTGACCAGAACCGGCTCAACCGCCTCAGGATCGCTCAGATAGGTTTTTGCGTAGCCCGACGCGCCCAACCATGCCATGTCGATGGTGCCGCCCAGCAGACCCTGAATAACGCCGTTATAGTCGGCAGGGGCAAACAGCTTGGTCTCAACGCCCAGCGCTTCTTCGGTGTATTCCCGCAGGCACTCGTTGTTGTTCAGACGGTCCTGAGCGTTTTCGCCGCCCAGAATACCGATGCGGAACTCGCTGATGTCCTGAGCCATTGCAGGTGCGGCCATGGCAGTGGTCGCAACAAGGGCAGCCATTAGTTTTTTCATCTGTCTCTCTCCAGTTTGATTACCCCGACCTCTCATCGGGCCGGGCGATGAAAGGTGGTGGGGGTGGCTCAGATGGTGGCCTCGGCTTCCATCAGGGCCTTCTGGGTGGCGTCGAGCGTTTCGATCTCGGTCGATGTCGCCTCTTCCGAGAAGCTGGCGTCGGCGCCATAGATTTCGCGGGCAACCCCGGTGGTCAGCTGCTCGGGCAACCCGTCAAACACGATGCGCCCGTCGCGCATGCCAACCACGCGATCGCAATAGCGACGCGCGGTATCCAGCGTGTGAAGGTTTGCAATGACAGTGCGGCCGTCCTCTTCGTGGATACGGCGCAGGGCCTGCATCACGACCTGTGCATTCATCGGGTCCAGCGAGGCAATCGGCTCATCCGCAAGAATGATACTGGGATCCTGCATCAGAGCGCGTGCGATGGCGACGCGCTGCTGCTGGCCGCCCGACAAGGCTTCGGCCCGCTTAGGCGCATGCTCGGCAATGCCCAGGCGGTCCAGGATATCGATTGCCCGGTGGATATCCTCCATCGGGAACAGGTTGAACATTGTGGCCAGGGTCGAATGCCGGTTCAGCGTCCCGTGCAGAACGTTTGAGACAACATCAAGGCGGGGTACCAGATTGAACTGCTGAAAGATCATCGCACAGTCGGCCTGCCATGCGCGCTTGTCGCGACCTTTCAGTTGGGTGATGTCCCGACCTTCAAACAGAATCTGACCTTCACTCGAATCCGTAAGACGGTTGATCATCCGCAGCAGTGTCGACTTGCCTGCACCGGACCGCCCGATAATTCCGATCATGCAGGGCTTGTCTACATCAAGCGTCGCAGCATCCACGGCAACATTTTCGCCGAAGCGCTTGGTCAGTTTTTCTATGCGCAGCACGTGCCACCCCCAAATCGTGTTGGGGGGTCAGCTAAAGCTCGGAATCAACGGCTGTGTGTCACTGCGATGAAAGTTTTGTAACGGCGGCGGGCGTGCTGCCCATCAGCCAACGGTCAGATCAGTGCCAGCGCGACTGTATCTTCCGAGTGGATGTAAAACGGTGTTTGTGGGGCTCTTCCATCGACAGAACCAGCGAACAGGGCAGCAGGTGAAGGAATGTCACCGCTGATCTCGGCGTTCGCGTATCTTCGAATCCGTTCCGCCGGGTCCTCGGCCAGACCCATTGCCGCCAATGACAACTCCTGAGGCTCATAACCACCATTCGCGGCCCGCTCACAGATATCCGCGCAAAGATTCTCGCGCTGGCCACGCAGGTCTGCCCTGCTTTTACCTACAGTGCTGTCTCCGCCCAAAAGAACAAAAGCCATCGCCGCAGTAGCACGATCGCAATCTTGCTGCTGAACGATCCATCCGATGACAGGCAGCGCCGAATCCAGATCAGGGTTCATTCCCCGGATCAGTTCGGGCCAGAAATCCGGATCACGGTATTCTTCAAGCCAGTTGAGAAACCCATTGTCACCGATCGAGATTTCAAAACCCGGGTCGGGAAGGGTGTATCGCCTGTCAAGAAAACGCAGTTCGGCTGAGAGGGTCGTATAGACGAGGACTGCAATGAAATGCGGCAGGCGGGCTGCGCCCTCTGCATGCGGATAGGGCTTTAGATTCGACCAATTACCGAAATCGGTCAGATATTCATGATCGAGCATCGCACGATCAAGGGTCTTGCTACCCAGTTCTTCCATGTAGCTTCTGGCGCTGCGCTGAATGGACATGACCCAGCCGCTCAAATGCGGGTGGGCAGTCATCGCATCGATCACATCACCCTCATCCCCGTACATGGCAAGATGCGCAATACTCAGCGCTTTGCGCTCGATCGGTGCAAGACTTGCCCAATCGGGAATCAGCGAAAAGTCGGGTTTCTCCGCACCACTCACTTTTGCCCGAGCCATGATCAGCCCGATTGGCAACCAGCACATCATTTTTCGGCCACGTTTACTGAGCTGTTTTGAGTAGAGCACATCCTTCCGGCCTTTTTCGTAGTTGGCCTGCACCTGCGCGTCTTTTCTGGATGACCTGTAACCGAACACTGCCCGTTCCCCGAATTAATTCATCTCTTCATATAGTTATGAAGATACGGGTCAGACAATCCGAGTACAGGTCCTAAGTCCTCAACTGAAATCAGAATGTGCGGTGAACAGCACAGGTTGTTGCAGACCAATGCGCAGCCCCACAATGTACCGCGTTAACGCAGATACGACTGTCCGCGACTGCAAAAACCACCTATATCAGCCGCAACGCACTCCAATCCACGAGGCCAGCATGAGCTTTGACCGCAGCATCAAGATCGCTCCGTCGATCCTTTCCGCCGATTTCGCCAATTTCGGGCAGGAGATTCAGGCCATCGAGGCGCAGGGCGCTGACTGGGTCCATATCGACGTGATGGACGGGCACTTCGTTCCGAACCTGACCTTTGGTCCGCCAGCAGTAAAAGCCTTTCGGCCACATGTGAAAACCGTGATGGACGTGCATCTGATGATCACTCCGGTCGACCCTTACATTCAGGCCTATGCCGACGCCGGGGCCGATATCCTGACCGCCCATGTCGAGGCCGGACCACACACCCACCGCACGCTGCAAGCAATCCGGGCAGCCGGGATGAAAGCCGGTGTCGCACTGAACCCCGGCACTCCGGCCGAAGCGGTTGAGCATCTTCTGGACCTTGCAGATCTTGTCTGCGTGATGACGGTGAACCCGGGATTTGGCGGTCAGAAATTCATCGACATGACCGACAAGGTCCGCCGGCTGCGGTCCATGATCGGAGACCGCCCGATCCACATCGAAATCGATGGCGGTGTCGACCCAAAAACCGCCCCACTGGTCGCAGCCGCTGGCGCTGATGTTCTGGTGGCCGGTTCAGCGGTCTTCAAGGGTGGCTCCGTATCCAATCCCGAGGTGTATGGCGAAAACATCCGCGCCGTTCGTGCGGCGGCAGAAACGGCGCTCGATTAACATCAGCGCTCTCCCGCCAGTCGTTAATGTTCCTGACGGAACATCTCCGTCTGTTGGGCCCGGCAGCGCGCAACGCGCGATGCCGGGCCCAAAACCACTGGCTGGATTGGTAAAGCCAAAGTCGCGCGGACGCGAACGAACTCCGTGCTTTATCTTGCGGAACCGCGCTTGAACACTCCTGCTGCCGTGGCGATCAAAACCCCATCCTCACTGTGCAGTTCTCCGTGGATATGGGCCAGCTTGCGTCCGCCTCCTGACGGTCGTCCCACGGCGGTCACCCGGCCGCTTCTGATTGCTGCAACGTAGCTGGTGTTGAGCGAAAGCGTCAGCACCATGGGATGCTCTTCGCGATCAAACCAGGCAGAAGCCGTATTCCCACATGCCACATCCAGCAACATGGCAATGATACCGCCATGCAGGATGCCCTGACTGTTCAGGTGATCCTCACGGATCGTAAGGTGACAGCGAACACATCCCTTGGGGTCGGACAAATCAATCTCGAACCCGACCGCATTCTGGCAACCGGACCGCCGGACCCGTGGGTGATCTCCGTCATTCTGTTTCAAGTGCACTCCACCGCTCCGTACATAAACTGCGAGCCAACACTGCGATCAGCCAATGCGTTTTGCAATACGGCTACGAAGTGGACGGCGTGCAGCCACGCCTTCCATCGAGACTACACCTGACGCTCTCGCCAGCCGACGGTAGATTCTCAACCAGCTTTGTTCAGACCGTCAAATGTACGCCCTTCGGTCACCAACTGCTCCAGCAAAGGTGCCGGTTGCCAGAAATAGTCATCTTCCTCCGACCAGTTCCGGATATCTGACAACACCCCGGCCAACCCTTGCAGATCAGCCCATTTCAGCGGCCCGCCGTGATAGCGGGGAAATCCGTAACCATAGAGCAGCGTCACATCCACATCCAACGGACGGCGCGCGATACCTTCACCCACGACCCTAGCAGCCTCATTGACCATGGCGGTCATATAGCGGCGCACAATTTCTTCATCAGAAAACACCCGCGGCGTGATACCCTGCGCCGCACGATCCGCCTCGATCAACGGCATCACATCCGGGTTCGGCACGCCGCCGCGCTTGCCGTTCTCGTATATGTAGTAGCCCTTGCCGGTCTTTTGACCGAAATGCCCGTCCTCGCACAGCTTGTCTGCGTATGAGCTGTCGCGTGCACGTGGATCCATCCCCTCGGCCCGACGACGCTTGCGCCCCGCCCAACCGATATCTAGTCCCGCCAGATCCGACACCGCAAACGGCCCCATGGCAAAACCGAAATCCGTCAGCGCTTTGTCGATCTGATAGGGGCTGGCACCGTCCAGAACCATGTGATCGGCACAGGCGCGATAGGTATTCAGGATACGGTTGCCGATAAAGCCGTCACAAACCCCCGCCCGCACTGAAACCTTGCGCAGCCGCTGACCCAGGGCAAACCCGGTTGCGACCACGTCAGGCGCGGTTTTGTCCGCGACCACGATCTCCAGCAGTTTCATGACATGCGCGGGCGAGAAGAAATGCAGCCCGATCACATCCTCTGGCCGGCTGGTCATTGCCGCGATCTCGTTCACATCAAGATATGAGGTGTTGGTCGCCAGAACCGCACCCTTTTTGCAGACCTCATCCAACTGGGTGAAGACCTGCTTTTTGACCGCCATGTCCTCGAACACGGCTTCGATCACCAGATCAACGCCGCTCAGCGCATCATAGCCGGTGGCAAGCTCAAGCTTGTTCTCCAGAATGTCGTCGTGGTGGTCCTTGCTCAGCTTTCCACGCTTCACGGCCCCGGCCAGATTTCCTGCAATCCGCTCCTTCGCAGCAATTGCAGCCTCATTGGACATTTCCAACAGAACCACGGGTAACCCCGACAGCAAAGCCGCCGTGGCAATCCCTGCACCCATCGTTCCGCCACCGATCACACCGATCTGATGCACCATTCGCGGGTCCACGTCTTTCAGTTCCGGCAGCTTTCCAACAGCGCGTTCGGCGGCAAAGGCATGCCTCAGACCCTTGCTCTGATCTGACACCAAAAGATCCTGGAAAAACTCTCGCTCACGCGCCATGCCGTCCGCAAAACTCTCGGCTTCGCAGCAGGCCTGCACAGCGCGCACCGCGACCGCCGGAGACAGCTGACCACGGCCTTTCTTCAACACGGAATCATAGACGGAATCGAAATCTACCGGATCAGGAACAGGCAATTCGCCGACGGCGCGGCGTGGCGCATCCATGTCCAGCAACTCCCGGACGTAGGCCAGCCCGATGTCGCGCGGTTCGCCGTCCTCAACCTTATCGACAACGCCCAGCTTCAGGGCCTCATCAGCCTGCACCTGCCGTCCCGTGGTGATCACATCCAATGCGGCCTCGACACCAGTAATGCGGGGCAGACGTTGCGTCCCGCCTGCACCGGGAATGATTCCCAGCTTGACCTCGGGCAGTCCGACTTTGGCCGAGGGGACAGCGATGCGATAATGGCAGGACAATGCAACCTCCAGCCCGCCTCCCAACGCCGTTCCATGCAGGGCTGCGACGACAAGCAAAGGAGACGCCTCGATCCGATTGCACAGCGATGGCAAAAAGGGTTCCAGAGGTGGTTTGCCGAATTCACGAATGTCTGCCCCGGCAAAAAAAGTCCGGCCTTTGCCGTAAATCAGAACGGCCTTTGCCCCCTCGGTTTCGGCGCGTTCTATCCCGGCCAGTAGGCCACGACGCACGTCAACACCCAGCGCATTGACTGGCGGGTTGTTTGCCGCAAGCACCGCGATTTCGCCGATACGTTCATATTCTACTGCCTGGGACATCAGCCCTGTCTCCTCTTTCAAATCAGCATTCACGATGCATGATTTCGCTATGCGGAATTGTATTTCGCAATAAATTGAACGCACCGAAAGGTATGTTCAACCCCATAAAGGGGACAATCGGGGATTCGTGCTAGGTTGATCAGCGTATCCGGCGCAAACTCCGGACCTACAGAGAATTTTTAGAACAGGGAGCTTTATTATGTGTGATGTTTGCGTGATGAACGCCGTGAAAGACAGAATGCTGTCCCGGCGGTCATTTTTCAAAGGCGGTGCTGCAATGGCCGCCGGAGCGACACTGGGAACTGCAGCCGGGACACCTGCAATGGCTCAGGGCCATGGCGAGGTTGTGGACATGACCCATGTCTATGACGCCGAATTCCCGACCTATTTCGGGGAACCCGGGATCGAGGCGACCCAGGCCTTCAATTTCAAGGACCATGGCTTCAATCTGTTCAACCTGGCTGTGAACGAACACACCGGTACGCATATTGATGCCCCGCTACACTTCTCTGCCGATGGTCAGTCCGTCGATGAAATCCCGGTCTCAAATCTGGTTTGCCCGCTATGCGTTGTGGATATCGCCGAGCGCGCGCAGGATGACCCGGATACGCAGGTCACACCTGATGATCTGAATATCTGGATCGACACCAATGGCCCGTTCCCCGAAAGGTTCTGCATTGCCATGCATTCCGGCTGGGGGCCCAAAACCGCAACCCCCGGCTTCAGGAATGCCGACGGCGAAGGCAAGATGCATTTTCCCGGCTTCCACGTCGAAGCCGCGCAGATGCTGATGGAAGACACCGGGGCCATTGCGATGGCCGTTGATACGCTGTCGCTGGATCACGGGCCGTCGGCTGATTTCGCAACCCACTATGCGTGGTTGCCAACCAACCGCTACGGTATCGAGAACCTTGCAAATCTCGACAAGGTTCCGGCCACGGGCGCAACGCTGGTTGTTGGCGCTCCAGCCCATCGGGGTGGCTCTGGCGGCCCGGCCCGCATCTTTGCGATGGTCTGATCATGGCAACAGTTCGCCTTTTGACGGACGAAGACGTCAGCGCCGAGGCGCTGGCGGTCTTTGAAGATATTCGCGCCACCCGAGGCACGGAATACATCAACAACTTCTGGCGCGCGCTAGCCCATGACCCCGATCTGTTGCACGCGACATGGAACCGGTTGAAAACAGTGATGGCACCGGGTGCGCTTGATCCGTTGGTCAAGGAACTGCTTTATGTCGCCGTATCCACGGCAAACAACTGCGAATACTGCGTCCATTCACATTCTGCAGCCGCACGCGCCAAGGGCATGACGGACGAGATGTATGGCGAGTTGCTTGCAGTTATCGCAATGGCAAGCCAGACCAATGCACTGGCAACAGCCCTGCAGGTGCCGCCAGACGAGGTGTTTTCGGCCTGAACCCGCCCGTAAATCTGGCATTTCCAATGCAGATTTGCACGAAACGCACAGCGGCTATTCGCAAACGCGGCTAGCTGCACCGCAGCACAGAGCTTAAGTTCCCCGCGTCTGTTTCAGACCAAAAGGGGAACTGCTCATGGCACATTCCACATCTCACCGTTCAGCCGTCATGAACCTGCTGGCGGTCGTCGGCGATATCTTCAACGGTATCTACGAGGCCCTGATCAGCGTTGGAGAAGCCAATGCAAAGGTCCTCAGAATCAAGGCCCTGCACGAGCTGACCGACGAAGAGCTTGCAGCCCGCGGCATCCAGCGCGAGGACATTGTGCGCCTCGTTATGGCAGACGTGTACTGAGCCCCGCCTGCCCGCTACATTTCGGCAACCGCCTGTGCGGCCTTGGCATAGGCGGCTTCACACAGTTCGAAATCAGCGTCCGTCAGCGCCAGTGACGGATAGGTCTTGCCTGCCGATTTGAACATGCCGTTTTGCATCAGGACCGCATTGAACTTCGCGCCTTTGGCCGTATCCGCACCAAACACATCGCGATAATCGCGAATCTCACCATTGGTGAACACGATCTCGAACAGGGTACGGTCTCCGACGATCCGATGCGCGATGCCATGCGTGTCCAGCGCTGCCTTGGCCATATCCATCAGCCGCTGCCCATTGGCCCGCAGCAGGTCGAACTGACCATCCCGCTTCAGCACTTCCATCGTCTTGAGGCCCGCGACCGCTGCAACCGGGTTACCGGACAGCGTACCCAGCTGCATCAGCCACTTATCGGCCCCGACAGCAGCCTTGTCGAAATGCGCCATGATATCAGCGCGTCCCGCAATCGCGGCCAGCGGAAAGCCCCCGCCGATGATCTTACCGAGTGTCGCCACATCCGGCGTCACGCCATACAGCTCCTGCGCTCCGCCATAGGCAAAGCGGAAACCGGTGACAACCTCATCAAAGATCAGCACGATACCGTATTTGTCCGCCTCTTCCCGCAGCAGCTGCAGGAATCCGGGCTCGGGCGGGATGATCCGCTGCAGCGGTTCGACAATGATCCCGGCGACCTCGTCCCCATGTTCAGCCAGCAGCGAACGGATGTAGTCCGGATCGTTGAACGGCGCGATCAGCATCTCAGCCTGAACGCTTTCAGGAATGCCCGCGCTGTCCGGAACCGCCTGCGGGAAGTTTACCATCCGATCTGGTGCAAGGCTCATCTGCGCCTCGGCGCTCATCCCGTGATAACCGCCTTCGAATTTCACGATCTTGTCGCGACCGGTAAAGGCGCGGGCCAGACGGATCGCGTACATATCCGCCTCACCGCCGGATGAGACATAGCGGATCTGCTCGGCGCATGGGACAGCGGAGCAGATCTCTTCGGCCAGTTCGATGGCGCGGGCATTATTGGCAAAAAAGGTCATGCCCTTTGGCATCTGTTCGGCAACGGCTTCCAGAACCTCCGGGTGACCATGGCCCAGCAACATCGGACCCGATCCGATCAGAAGATCGACATATTCCTTGCCATCCTCGTCCCAGACCCGGCTGCCCTGCCCATCGCGAATAAAGATCGAAGGGTCAAAGTTCCCGAACCCGCCACCCGGCAGCACAGCTTTGGCGCGCTCGATCCAGTCAGTCTGTGAGATGATTTTGTCCATGTGATCCGTTCCTCTGGCGTTCGGCTATGTCAATTTTGACCAAAGAGTCAAATTTCAGTCAAGGACCATATCCGGTTCAGGCAATGCATGCCGGTCCGGCGCAACCCCAAGCCCAGCCTCCTCAGGCGGCGCAATACGTCCATCCTTTCGAACCGGCCCCATCGGGGCGAGGCGAGGCGCAACATAACCCGACAGGTCACACACATTCATCACCCTCGCCGGGTCGGTAGACGCTCCTAGATGCAACAGGGCAGCGGTGGTGATATCCGATCCCCACGTATCCTCGATGCACATCTTTGCACCCAAATGCTGGCACAGATCACGCGCACAGCGCGAGGCGGACAAGCCACCGAATTTCGACAGTTTCACCGCCACCGCATCCATGCACCCCTTGGCGTGGGCCTCAAGCAAGCTGGCGGTATCATGGGCGCTTTCATCCATCTTCATCGGCAACCCGGTCGCCGCGCGTACACGGGCGCAATCGTCTATCGTTGCACAGGGTTGTTCCAGCATGACATCAAGATCAGCCACGGCCCGGCCCACCCGGGTTGCATCCAGAGAAGTAGCCCCGCAGTTCCAGTCGCCATAGACCAATGGGCCCTCGCCCACCGCCTCGCGCACCAGCCGCAACCGCGCGACATCTGCCTGCCAGTCCCCATCAGCGCCCAGCTTGACCTGAAACTGCCGTATGCCCTGATTCTGCGTTTCCTGTGCGATCCGGGCCATCTCGTCAGGTGCGATGCAGGTGATCGAATGATAAAGCGGCATCGTCTCTGCACGCCGCCCGCCCAGCAAGGCATAAAGCGGCAGACCTGCGACCTGCCCGGTCAGGTCCCACAATGCAATATCGATGGCAGACTTGGCATATACATGCCCCTGCAAATGCCGGTCCAGCTGCGCCATCAACGCCTCAGGCCCGACCGGATCGGCGCCCAACAGGACAGACGCCATCTCCTGCACTGCAGGCGCCACACCTCGCGCATAGGCTGGCAGATAGTGCGGGATCGGACAGACCTCTCCCCAACCTGTTCGCCCATCATCGGTATCCAATGCCAGAACTACGGTCTCGACCGTGTCACATGTTTTGCCATCGGCCATGTAATAGGCCTCGTGGCTGGTCAGTGGCACATGCCACAGCGATATGCGCTTAATTTTGGTCATTGATATACCGCCACCGGATCGCCCAACGTCTCTTCATCAGGATGTACACCAAGGCCCGGAGCTTCTGGCAGGTGCAAATGGCCCTCGACATTGCGTGGACCACGCCCACCCGCGATATCGACCGTGATCATATCCTGACACGCCCAGACCGCATGGCAGTTGTCATCGGGAATGGTCGCCGACAGATGCAATGCTTCGGTATCCGCCAGAACCGTGCCGCCGGTAGCCATGACGAAGATATCGATCCCATGCGCAAGGGCGATATCCCGCATCCGCGCCGCCTTGGTCAGCCCGCCAACCCGGTTGAGCTTGATCCCAAAGACTTCAGCCAATCCATCGCGGGCAATCCGCGCAGCATCCTGCAGAGTCACCAGGCTTTCATCCACAGAAACAGGCGACCCATGGCGGCCCGAGATTGCGGCGATATCATCGAGTGTCTCGCATGGCTGTTCGAACATCACGTTCAGGTCTTCACAAGCGGTCATGACCCGCAAGGCCTGCTGACGGGTCCAGCCCCGGTTCACATCATAAAGTACGATCTCGCCGGGTTTCCGGATGCTTTCGACATCCCGGACCCGGGCGATATCGCGCTCGACATCGCCGCCGATCTTCACGGAATGCGCGATATATCCGCGACTGCGGTACCGCTCCATCACGTCACGGGTTTCGTCCACCGTCTTGGCCCCGACTGACGAAGCAATCGGGCGCGGCGTGCGGGAGCCACCGCCCATCAGATCGGCAATCGGCAAACCTGCAGCCTGCCCGGCAATGTCCCAGCATGCCATGTCGATGGGGCTTTTGGCATACAGATGCCCCGGCAAGGCGATATCCATCGCCCGCTCCACATCCAGCACCCGGCGTGGATCAAGGCCCATGACAAACGGCGCCATCGTCTCGATCCCGGCGCGAATGCCGGGGCCATGTGCGGGCACATAGGTATGCCCCCACGGCGTACCCTCACCCCAGCCTGTCAGCCCAGCATCGGTTTCGATCTTGACCAGAGTCGCGTCCAGAACCTCGAACTTCAACCGTCCGCCGGACAACCAATAGGGATGTTCCAGTGGCAAATCGACGTGATAGACCGAGATGCGGGTGATCTTCATTTCAGCTCCACTTCGACAAAAGACATGGGTGCAGGTCCGGCATTGATGACGTTGTGCTCGACACCTTCATCCCGGCGATAGGCCGTTCCGGCCGGAACGGTGACATCCTTTGCGGTGCCATCGGGTTGCTCCAGACGCATATGACAATCGGTCACGGCGGTGATGACATAGTCCATCGTATGGCGATGCCAGCCGGTTTCCGCCCCGGGGGCAAAATCGAGCCGCGTTACCCGCACGCGGTCATCGTCGATCATCACGGTTGCAATGGCCTGCTCTGTCATGCGCTGAACTCCTCTACCGGATCACCCAAGCTGTCGAAATCCGGAACCACGCCGAGGCCGGGCGTCTCGGGTGCATACAGTTTCCCGTCACGCGCCGTTGCCCCGCCAATACCGGTCGACCGGGTGTTGTAATTCATAAGGTCCGTGGTGTTGTGCAGGTATTCGTGTGGCGTTGTTGCCGCGAAATGCGCCAGCGCCGCTGTTGTGATCTCACCACCCCAGGTGTCTTCGGCGACCACGGGGATGCGGTTCTCGACCAGATAGTCGCGCACCCGCTTTGCTTTGCTCAGGCCACCAAGGTTCGAGATTTTCAGACATACCAGCTCCGCTGCATGATCCGCCACGATGCGCTGTGCCATGTGCACGCCGGTCACGCATTCGTCCAGCTTCATCGGCAGATCGATGCGGGCACGGACCTGCATGCACTCCTCATAAGTGCGGCAGGGTTGTTCAAAGATGTAGTCCAGATCCCGCGTCTCCCGCGCCACCCGCAGAGCATTGTCCACCCGCCAGCCCTGATTGGCGTCGGCCATAGCCTTCTCACCAGATTTCAAAAGGGGAACGGTCGAACGAATGCGGTCAATATCCGCAACCCAATCGCCACCGACCTTGATCTGAAACTGCCGATAGCCCTGTTCGCGGTACCGGTCCATCTCAGCAATGGTCTCCTCAGTCCCCTTTTGCGGCGCGACCCTGTACATCGGCGCACCGTCCGTCAGCTTGCCGCCCCAAACCGCATATAAAGGGGCGTTCAGCGACTGCGCGAGAACATCCCAGCAGGCCGCATCAAACGGGGACTTGGCATAGCCATGCCCCTGCACCAGATGATCCATGACCTGTTCGATCCGCGCCACGTTGCGTGGGTCTTCTCCCAACAGTTGCTGCGCGACCAGCCGGGCCAGTGCCGGCACTCCTTCGGAATGGGCCACCATGTAATTCTCGCCGCAGGGCGTGAACTCACCACAACCCTGCAAACCCGCATCCGTATCGACGACAACGACTGACGCCGTGGCCGTCTCAATCGCATTCCCCGCGCCCCAGACATAAGCACCGCCCACATAGGGCAGACCGGTCTGGAAAATACGGATACGGGTGATCTTCATCAGGCAACGTCGCGTTCTGTCAGAACCGGAGGGGATTCCAAATTGTTGCGCCACAGCACATAGGCCATGACCGGATGATCCCCGGTCCGCATGGCGTGCGGTTGATTGCTGGCGTGGAAGGAGTGATCGCCGGGCCGCAGCGTTTCCGGCTCGTCACCTTCACGCATGAACTCGGCCTCACCCGCCAGAACCAGATACATCTCTTCGGCAGGATGATGATGCCAAGGGTAATAGAGGTTGGGCGGCATATAGACCACATAGCTGCTCATCTGCGCGCTCAGCCACGGACCACCCTCACCGATCAGCGTGTAGCAGGCAAACCGATCCATGAAATCCTGGCCGATATCCGTGCCCTTATAGGTCTCGCGCCATTGCGCCACCGGGCTGGCCGCAACAAAAGCATCGCGAAACTCTGCCAAGGCATCCGAATAAAGACCGGTTTCACGGCTCAGAATATCCGCAGCCGGGATGTGGAATGGCTCTACAGGCTGTTCACGCAGGTCATCCGGAAAAGGACAGAACTGAGTTAGACAGGTCTGACTGCCATGCGCGGTACGCGCCTGTTCCAGTAGATTTTCAAATGCAGGTCGGGTCACGGGATCACCACAATGTTGCCGGTATGAGACTTGTCGATAAAGGCCTGCTGGGCCTCTCTCAGTTCAGCTAACGGGTATGTGGCGGCCAAAGCTGGCCTGATTTGTTCATTCTCTATGTATTTCACGACATCGAAAAAGTTCTCGGGCGTGTTCACCGTCGAGCCGGTAAAGGTTAGATCGCGCAGGTAGAATGTCCGCAGATCGAACTCGACCAACGGCCCCGCAATGGCACCGGAACAGGTGTACCGCCCGCCGCGTTCCAGCATATCGATCAGCTTTGGCCACATGGACCCGCCAACCACATCCGCAACAACGGTGACTTTCTCACCCTTCAGTTCTGCTCTCAGGTTCTCGGGGCTGCGTGGCAAAATTCGATCCGGTCCCAGTATGGCCACGTCCCCGTGTTTGGCCTCGCTCGCCATGGCGATCACCCGCGCGCCGCGCAGCTTGGACAGCTGGATCAGCGCACCGCCGACACCGCCTGAAGCGCCGGGGATCAGCACAGTATCCCCCTCACCCACACCGGCCCGGTCCAGCATGCCTTCGGCGGTGACATAGGAACAGCTGAACGTCGCAAGCTCGGCATCGCTCAGATCAGTTTCGATCGCAGCGACACCACGCACATCCGCCTTGGTGTACTCTGCAAACCCACCGTCACATTCCGATCCGAAGTATCCCGCCTTGTCGCGGTTCATCGGCTCGTTCCAGTCGCGCAGCCAGCCTGCCACGATGACACGCTTGCCGATCAGGCTTTCATCAGCGCCTTCGCCAATGGCAACAACCGTACCAACCGCATCGGCGCCCTGAATGCGCGGAAAGGTCAGTGGCGCACCGCCCCAGGTGCTGTCTTCATCGTCCACTTCAGAATAGGCACCACCGGTCGTGGCCTCGTCCACCGCTTTCGAGTACCAGCCGGTGCGCGTGTTTACGTCCGTATTGTTTAACCCACAGGCACCGACCTTTATCACCACCTCCATTTGACCCGGCTGGGGTGTCGGCCAGTCCTCGTGCCACTCATACTTGTCCAGATCGCCATGGCCGGTCAGAACCATGGCCTTCATCGTTGCCGGAACATTCATTCTGCGGCCTCCATGGCAATATCGGTTCGCGGCAAGACGCTTTGCGGGTCATATGCAGGCTCACCCAGAATGCGCCCTTTACGCGCATTTCCAGCGATCACGACCTCAATCTCGGTACCCGGCACATTGGCGTGCGGTTTGATATAGGCAAAGGCAAGGATCTTCCCGACCGTGTGCCCGTAGGCAACTGAAGCGGTTGATCCGACAACCGTACCGTCCAGCAGAACCGCCTCTCCTCCATGCCCGTCTTCGATGCCATCGGGTTCGATTTCCAGATAAGCACACACCCACGGCAGATCGGTATTCAGAGTCTTGTCCTTGCCTAGATAATCCTTGTCTGTGCGGGCAAAGCGTAGGACATCCGCCTCGGCAAGCGTCACCTCATTGGTCAACTCACCAGCACCCTTAAAGCCCTTCTCCATTCGCAACGCATTCATCGCGAAGGAGCCATAATCGGTGATACCGTGAGGCGCACCGGCCTCCCAAAGCGCATCATAAACCGCCAGCGTGCTGTCGCGCGGAATGTGCAGCTCCCATCCCAGCTCACCGGCATAGGACATACGGAACGCCCAGAGCTTGTGCCCAGCCACTTCGATCTCTTGCGCGGTCAGCCATTTGAATCCAGCATTGCTGAGGTTGGCATCCGTACAGGCCGCCAGAACCTCGCGCGCCTTGGGGCCGTTCAGGCTCAGCGCGGCCCAATCATTCGAGCGCAGTATGATTTCGACATCTTCGTCGGCGCGTTGATGATTCAGATGATCCAGCAGGCGTTGTTCAAAGAAGGCAGCACAAACAAGATAATACCGGCCTTCATCCAGTTTCACTACCGTGGTTTCCAGCTCGATCCGCCCCAGGCGGTTCAGCATATGGGTCAGGGCGATGCCTCCAACCTTTTGCGGCAGACGGTTGGCAACCAGACGATCCAGAAGTGCTTCGGCATCCGGGCCAGAGACCTCGACCTTAGTGAAAGCCGAAATATCCATAATACCCACCGCCTCGCGCACGGCCTTGCACTCGGCACCCACCATGTCGTGAACCACGTTCCGGCGGAATGAATAGTGATCGCGCTGTTCGACACCATCTTTGGCAAACCAGCGCGGGCGTTCATGGCCATAGACCTCTTCGTAGACCGCGCCCTTTTCCTGCAACCGTTCGTAGAGAGGCGAGGGTTTGATCGGGCGACCTTCCAGACGGTTGAAATGCGGAAAGGGAATCTCGTGGCGCAGCTTGTAATCCTCATGCGCCTTGGTGACTTGCCAGTCCTTGGTGGCGTAAGATCCAAATCGGCGCGGATCATACTCGCGCATCGAGATATCCGCTGCACCATGCACCATCCAGCGCGCCAATTCGCGGGTCAGTCCCGGCCCCCAGCCGATACCGATTTGCGTCCCGCAGCAGCACCAGTAGTTCCGGACCCCAGGCGCAGGACCAATCAGCGGGTTGCCATCCGGCGGGTGCGAAATCGCGCCGTGCACCTCGCGCTGAATGCCGAGCTCGGCAAAGATTGGCATCCGATTCAGGCTTTCCTCAAGCCATGGCATGATCCGGTCATAATCAGCGTCGAACAGCCAGTTCTCGTAATCCCAAGGGCAATGATCGTGCCAGACGGAATTCGAGTTCTCTTTCTCGTAAATCCCGATCAGCCCGCGCTTTTGCTCCATCCGGATGTAGCCGGAAACTTTCTTGTCATCGCGGATGACCGGCAATTCCTTGTCCAGCCCTTCGAACTCGGGCACCGGTTCGGTCACGAAATAGTGGTGTGTCATCGAGGTCATCGGCAGTTGCAATCCCGACCACTCGCCCATCTGACGGGCATAGGTACCGCCTGCATTCACCACATGCTCACACCGGATCGTGCCCTTCTCAGACTCGACCACCCATTCGCCGTTTTCGGCCTGCGTGATGTTCGTCGCCCGGCAATGACGGATGATCTTCGCCCCCAACTGACGCGCGCCGGCAGCCATCGCCATCGTCACATTGGTCGGGTCCACATGGCCGTCATCGGGTGTGTGCAGCGCGCCCAGTACGCCTTCGAGATTGTAGAACGGGTGCAGCTCGGCCACCTTTTCCGGCCCCACCAGTTCGATGTTGAACCCCAGCGACCGGCCCACCGACAGCGTGTGGCGTAGCCAGTCCATCTCGTCCTCGGTATAAGCCAGCCGGAAGGACCCGCAGCCGTGCCATGTCACTGCCTGACCTGTCTCGGCCTCCAATGCGCCGGAATACAGGCCAATGTTGTAATCCACACATTTGCCCAGCCCGAAGGAGCTAGTCGAATGGGTGATCTGACCGGCCGCATGCCACGTGCTGCCGCTGGTCAGTTCGGCCTTTTCCAGCAGGACCACATCGGTCCAACCTTCATGTGCCAGATGATAGGCCAGACCGACCCCCATGACACCTCCGCCCACGATCACCACGCGGGCCTGTGACGGCAGTTCCTTCCCGGACATGATTTTTCCTCTTCCCGAGTCGCGTTTCTGCTCGACAGGCTAATTCCACAAATGTACCATCGTCAATCATGAATGACACAAATGTATCATCAACCGTTCTGGACCGCCTGACCGAAGAGTGGGACGCCCTGACGCCCGAGGCGCAGAAGGCCGCGCGCTATGTGCTGGAAAACCCCACGGATGTTGGGGTTTCAACGGTGCGCGAGATCGCCGAGGCCGCCAATGTCAAACCCAACACTTTTGTTCGGATGGCACGTCAGGTGGGCTTCGAAGGGTACGAGGATTTCCGCGCCCCGTTCCGCGATGCGATTCGGCGGGGCACCGTGTCGTTTCCTGACCGCGCCCGCTGGCTGCAGGACATTGGCAAGTCAGGGGATCTGGGCGGTCTTTATGCCGATATGATTGGCGCGGCGATCCGCAATATCGAAGAGACCTTTGCAGGGATTGACGCCACATCCCTGAAAGCAGCTGCTGAAGATATCTGGAACTGCCGCCAGATTTTCACGCTGGGCGTGGGCGTCAACAATTCGAATGCACGCAACTTCACTTACCTTGCCTCAACGGGAATGAAGCAGTTTCATGCCATCCCGCGTCCCGGATCGACTCCGGTGGATGATCTGGCTTGGGCTGACCAGCAGGACGTGCTGATCGCGATCACCTGCCACCCCTATCGCACCGAAGTCATCGAGGCCATCAAGCTGGCTCGGCAACAGGGTCTGACCGTTGTCGGCATTTCCGACAGCCCGGCCAGCCCTGTGATCCTGAACGCCCATCACGGCTTTGTCGTCGCCGCCGATACGCCGCAATTCTTTCCGTCATCCGTTTCGACCATCGCGTTGCTGGAAACGCTGCTGTCTTTCGTGATCGCAGTATCCAGCGATGAAATCGTCGAGCGGGTGGAACGGTTTCATCAACGCAGACACCAACTTGGCCTCTACGCGGAGGAGCCCGAATGAACGCACCCCTGACCCACTCACTGGACGCCCGGTATTACACTGATCCAGCGATCTTCGAGCAAGAGATGCAGGGTTTACTGGCCCGAACGTGGCAATTCGCAGGTCACGTCGCTCAGGTGCGCGAGACAGGGGACTACTTCGCCTTCGAGATTGCTGGACAGAACCTTTTTTGCATTCGCGGCCGCGACGGGGAAATCCGAACTTTTTACAACGTCTGCCAGCACCGCGCACATGAGATGGTGACGGGCGCAGGCAACACTCGGGTCGTGGTCTGCCCCTACCATGCCTGGACTTATGAGCTGTCCGGTCAATTGCGCGCCGGGCCGAACATCAAATCTGTCCCCGGGTTTGACCGCAGTGCGATCTGTCTGACCACGGTCCGAACCGAAGTGTTCAACGGATTCATTTTCGTCAATCTCGACGATGACGCCGCGCCGATGGATGAATGGTACCCCGGCGTGCGCGAGGAAATCCGCGCCTTTGTTCCGCATATCGACGATCTGGAACCACTGGAATGGGTCGAGATCCCCGAGAACTGTAACTGGAAGGTCAGCATCGAAAACTACTCAGAATGCTATCACTGCCCGACCAATCACCCGACCTTTGCGGAAGGCGTGGTCAAGCCCGAGACCTATGACATCCAGCCCGACGCAGGCGGTGGCTACGTCCTGCGCCACACGACTGAATGCCAGAGCCTCGACAAGATGACCTATCCCATCGACCTGTCAGTACCGCACGCGGGCGATTATCAGTCATGGTTCCTGTGGCCGATGTTCTCGTTCCAATGCTACCCCGGAAATGTGCTAAACACCTATCACTGGCGCGCGGTGGATGCCGATCACTGCACCGTCTGGCGCGGCTGGTATACCGAGGGCGGCTCGGAAAGCGCGGTGATCCGGCAACTGGCCGTACAGGATCGTGAAACCACGGTCGAGGAAGACATACAACTTGTGGAAAGCGTCCACCGCGGCCTGAAATCCCGCGGCTACCGCCCCGGCCCGCTGGTACTGGACCCCGGTTGCGGCGTGATGTCGGAACACTCGATCGCCCGCCTGCAGCAATGGATGCGCGAGGCCGTGGATGGCTGAACTAAGGGGAAACTGCATGTGTGGGGCTGTGACGTGGTCCTCAAGCGGGCCGGTCACTCGCCGCCTGTCCTGCCATTGCGGTGATTGCCAAAAGGCAACCTCCTCGCCCTTCACCACCTTCGTCGGTCTTCCGCCTGAAGCCGTCGAATGGGTGGGTGACATCCATCACTTTGAAAGCTCGCCCGGCACCTACCGTGGCTTCTGTCCCAAATGCGGCTCGCGGCTCTATTTCCGATCCGACAAATGGCCCGGCGAAATCCATATCCACGCTGCAACGCTGGATGACGCATCCGGCTACACCCCCGACGCCCATGTGGTCATGGGCAGCGCGGTCTCGTGGCTGGAACTGGCGGATAACATCCCCAAACATCAATCCTTTCAGGCCGATCCCACCGAAACAGACAAGGAGTAACCCCCATGCTCATGCCCGGCGAATGGCGCCCGGAACACAAGCTGTTTCCGTATCAGGTGGGCTTTACCTCGCCACCCTTCGACTTTGATGCCGCCCCGTCGGATTTTCTGCGCATGTGCCCCGAAACGGTCGGCGTGCATGGCTGGATGTTGCATGTGCCCGACTATGTGCACGGGCTGGACCAGCGCAAAAAGAACTTCGGGATGCTGGACGACTTCGTCCACTGCATGTCCCGTAATGGGGTCGATGTCTGCGGTCAGGTCGGCTCGAACTGGGTGCACGCCTGCGGGCTGGGGGTCGAGGGCGTGCGGCAGCATTGCGAGGACTTGTCTGACAAGCACGGCATCCGCTTTCACATGGCAGGCTATGCCATGGTCGAGGCCCTGCGTGAGATGAACATCGAAAAGGTGGCGCTGAACGCGGCCTATCACTGGCCCGAATGGTGGCGGGGTACTGCCGGGTTTCTGAAAGAGGCCGGGTTCGATGTGCTCTGGGCGGGCAACTTTCACGATCAGGGCTGGTTCGACAGTCAGGAAGAGGTCAATTCCTGGCGCTGGGTGTTTGACGGCGATCTTGCGCTAAAGAGCTTTGAATACGTCGCCGACAAGGCACCGCAGGCCGATGCGATTCTGATTAACGGAATGTGCAACTTCCGAACGGGTCCGGGCGGTCTGCCGCAACGGCCGCTGCATCTGGCCGATCAGTTGGAGACCGCCTTGGGCAAACCCGTGATCGGCCACGACATCGCGCTTTACTGGCGTATCTTCAAATCCCTCGGGCTGGCGCCGGACACGCCGCACGGACAGTTGCTCCGGCGTCTGTAAGTCCGAAACAGAGCTGTACAAACCGAACCATCGCCAATCAGGAACAGGTACAAAATGCACAAAATCCTCGCCCTCTGGGCCGTTCCCCGTTCTACCTCGACCGCGTTCGAATGGATGATGCGCCAACGCGGCGATCTTGAATGTTTGCACGAACCCTTTGGCGAGGCATGGTATCAAGGCGAGGAACCCCTTTGGCATCGCTTTCAGCCGGGCGAGAAAACCACACCGGGCCTGACACTCGAAAGTGTTTGGGATGACATTCAGGAAAAGGCCAAGGCTGGACCAGTTTTCATCAAGGATTTTCCCCATTATATCAACCACATGTGGGATTCGGAGTTCCTGTCCAAGTTTGACCATGCCTTTCTGATCCGCGATCCGGCCAAAACGATTTCTTCGATGTACAAGCAATGGCCGGACTTTGCCGAAGGGGAGGTTGGCTTTCCCGAACAGCGCGCGCTATTCGATCTTTTGACGGCGCTCAACGGCGCGCCACCCCCCGTGATCGACAGCGATGATCTGTTGGAAGATCCGCATCGCATGACAGAGAAATTCTGCGAATCCACTGGCATACACTTCATCGAAGACGCCCTGACCTGGGAGGCCGGAGGCGATCCGTCGGCCCACAGCTGGTGGGATGGCGGGTCATTCCATGGCAATCTCGCTAAGTCCACAGGCCTGAAACCCCAGCCACGCAAGCACATCTCGATCGATGAAGCGCCGGAGCGGGTAAAGCAGGTGCACCGTCGGATGAAGCCACATTACGACCACCTCTACAAACACCGATTGACGGCGTGATGCGTCAACCAGAAACAATTGGCGCAGTAGTCGAAACAGGCCTTTGCATCGGCTGCGGATTGTGCGAGGCGATTGCACCGGACAGATGGACCATGCGGATGACACCTGAAGGGCGGCTGCGTCCTGCATCCATTGCCTCTGACCCGATGGCCGACGCAGAAATTCTTGCCGCATGTCCGGGCGCTACTGTCGAAGCAGACACTTCGACGGCGCCGTTCCAGGATAAGGTTTGGGGTGGCTACACTTCTATGACGCGTGCTTGGGCCAAGGACCCCGACACACGGTTTCGGGCTGCAACTGGCGGCGTGCTGACTGCGCTGGGGATGTGGTTGCTGAACTCCGGTCGCGCTGAGTTCATTCTGCACTGCGCCGCTGATCCTGACGCCCCGATGCGCAGCCGCTGGGTCATCAGCGACCATGCGGAACAAGTATACAGGCGCGCCGGATCCCGATATGGACCAAGCGATACTCTGGCCGGGCTGGAAAAGGCCCTTAGCCGCGGACAACGCTTTGCCATCATTGCAAAGCCCTGCGATGCCAACGCAATTCGGGCGCGCGCTAAAACCGACCCGCGGCTAGATGATCTGCTGATCGCAGTTCTTGTCATGGTGTGCGGGGGAGCCTCGGACCTTGGCAAAAGTCACGCAGTTCTGGAAGAGTACGACCTCAAGGAAAAAGAGGTGACTTTGTTCCGGTATCGCGGGTTCGGCAACCCCGGACCGACACGGATCGAAACCCGCGACGGACGTGCTTTTGAAAAAACCTATCTGGATATGTGGGCCGATGAGTCTGGTTGGCGCATCCAGACACGATGTAAACTTTGCCCGGACGCGATCGGAGAAGCGTCCGATCTGGCCGCAGCAGATATCTGGCCGGGTGGTGCACCAACCGGCGAGGATGCGGGGTTCAACGGAGTTATCTGTCGTACCGCAAAAGGTCAGGCCTTGATGGACGCAGCGATTGCCGACGGCGCGTTGGCAAGCGACAAAGCATTTAGTCCGCGTGATTTTGACGACTTTCAACCTCATCAAGTGAACAAGAAACACGCGATTGCCGCCCGCCTGCGTGGACTAAGCAAGGCCGACGCCCCGGTTTACCATCACGCAGGCCTCAGGATTGATGTGCTGGACGCCGCCGATGAGAGAGAAGAAGATGGCGCCGAACAGCGCTTTCGTTCAGGACGTTTCGCAGAAAACACGCCAGACCCAACGGAGACCAAACATGGCTGATATCTTTGATGAAGACCTTTTTCTGAAGGGCCTTGAGCAACGTAAGGGAACATTGGGTGCCGATTACGTTGAAAATAACCTGGCAGCTGCTGACGAGTTTACCCGCCCCTTTCAGGAAGCCATGACAGCCTGGTGCTGGGGTTTTGGCTGGGGCGATGACGTGATCGACGCCAAGACCCGTTCGATGATGAACCTGTCGATGATCGGCGCGCTTGGGAAGATGCACGAATGGGAACTGCATTGCCGAGGTGCGATCAACAACGGCGTCTCGAAAGAAGAGATCAGGGCCATCATTCACGTTGTCGGCATTTATTGCGGCGTACCTCAGGCGCTGGAGTGCTTCCGGGCCGCTAGAAAGGTTCTGACAGAGGCCGGACAACTCTGAAACACGACTTGTGAACCTGTTGAAGCCCGTCCTATGGCGGGCTTTTTCTTTGTCAGGCAATTATATGTTACTAAATTTATCATCGCTGGACGATTGTGTTACATTTTACTTGCCGCGAATCGAAACCTAACGTAATACCCGACCAAGCGGTCACTTAATGACGCCCTACGCAAGACCGGAGGTTCTGACGAATGGACGCTTTTATCTGCGATGCTCAACGTACGCCTATTGGGCGATATGGCGGCGCGCTAAGTCAGGTACGAACGGATGATCTGGCTGCAATTCCAATTGCCGCATTGAAAGAGCGTAACCCGCAGGTGGACTGGGCCAGCCTCGACGATGTGATCTATGGCGATGCCAACCAGGCGGGTGAGAGCAACCGGAACGTGGCGCGGATGGCTGCCCTTCTGGCTGGTTTGCCGGTGGACGTACCCGGAACTACGATCAACCGTCTTTGTGCATCAGGTATGGATGCAGTCGGCATGGCGGCCCGGGCTATCAAGGCAGGGGACTATGATCTTGCCATTGCAGGCGGCGTTGAAAGCATGTCACGCGCGCCCTTTGTGATGCCCAAGGCAACCAGTGCGTTCACCCGTGCTAACGCAGTCTATGACACGACCATCGGCTGGCGTTTCGTGAACAAGAAGATGCACGAGATGTACGGCACGGATTCGATGCCGCAAACAGCTGACAACGTGGCTGAAGACTATGACATCAACCGCGCCGATCAGGATTCCTTTGCAGCGCGCAGCCAGGCCCGGTGGGCCGCAGCTCATGAAGCTGGTGTTTTCAAAGAAGAGATCACTCCGATCACCATTCCCCAACGCAAGGGCGACCCTATTGTGGTGGATACGGACGAACATCCGCGCCCGGGAACGAGTGCTGAAAAACTGTCTGGTCTCAAAGGTGTAAATGGTCCCGACAAGACCGTTACTGCCGGTAATGCCTCGGGTGTGAATGATGGGGCTGCCGCAATTCTGCTGGCGAACGAGGCTGCTGCAGCGAGCAATGGCCTGACCCCGATTGCCCGTGTGGTAGGCATGTCTGTGGCGGGCGTCGCGCCCCGCGTTATGGGAATTGGTCCGGTTCCGGCCAGCCGCAAGGTGCTGGCACGCGCCGGACTCACCATCGACCAGATGGATGTGATAGAATTGAACGAGGCCTTCGCATCTCAGGGTCTGGCCACCCTGCGTGAACTTGGCGTTGCCGATGATGCACCCCATGTAAATCCCAACGGCGGCGCCATCGCCATTGGTCACCCTCTGGGTATGTCTGGCGCGCGGCTGGTCATGACAGCCGCTTATCAATTGCAACGGACCGGTGGTCGCTATGCGCTGTGCACCATGTGCGTGGGCGTAGGCCAGGGTGCCGCACTTATTCTTGAACGCGTGTAAGGGAGGAGACCTCACATGTATGCTCAGATGGTCAAAACAGCAGGAACAGGCGTCAAATCTCAGGACGAAATGTCCGATCAGGAACGCGCCTTTCAGGAAAAGATCGATGCTGACATCAAGATCGAACCCAAAGACTGGATGCCAGACGATTACCGCGCAACGCTGATCCGCCAGATCGGCCAGCACGCACACTCTGAAATTGTGGGCCAATTGCCTGAGGGCAACTGGATCACACGCGCTCCAACTCTGGAACGCAAAGCGATCCTGCTGGCAAAGGTACAGGACGAAGCCGGTCATGGGCTATATCTTTACTGCGCAGCGGAAACTCTGGGCGTCAGCCGCGATGAGATTACCGAGATGCTGCTGGACGGACGCATGAAGTATTCATCCATCTTCAACTATCCGACCCTGAACTGGGCCGATATCGGCGCGGTTGGCTGGCTGGTTGATGGTGCTGCGATCATGAACCAGGTGCCGTTGCAGCGGACGTCTTATGGCCCTTACTCCCGCGCAATGATCCGGATCTGCAAGGAAGAAAGCTTCCATCAGCGTCAGGGCTATGACGCGATCCGCAAGATGGCAGAGGGTACACCGGAACAGCGCAAGATGGCGCAGGATGCGCTGAATCGTTTCTGGTACCCGTCATTGATGATGTTCGGCCCATCCGACAAGGAATCCGTGCATTCTGCCCAGTCGATGGCCTGGAAAATCAAGATCAATACCAATGACGAGTTGCGCCAGAAATTCGTCGACCAGACCGTGCCACAAGCTGAATATCTTGGCCTTACCGTCCCTGATCCGAACCTGAAGTGGAACGAGGAACGCGGGCATTACGACTTTTCCGAGCCTGATTGGTCCGAGTTCTTTGCCGTGATCAAGGGCAATGGCCCCTGCAATGTTGATCGTCTGGCAGCACGCAACAAGGCCTGGGACGACGGGAAATGGGTTCGCGATGGCTTGCTGGCCCATGCCCGCAAGAAACGTGCCAATAAACTGGCCGCCGAATAACCCCACTTAAAAGGAGGACACCTGATGAAAAACGAATGGCCCCTTTGGGAAATCTTTATCCGCGGTCAGCACGGCATGAGCCACCGCCATGTCGGCTCACTACATGCACCAGACGCGGAAATGGCAATCAAGAACGCCCGTGACGTCTATACCCGTCGGAACGAGGGTGTTTCGATCTGGGTAGTGGAGGCCAACAACATCACGGCCAGCTCACCCAGTGACAAAGGCCCTTTGTATGAGCCGAGCGAAAGCAAGGTTTACCGGCACCCAACCTTCTTTGACATTCCCGATGAAGTGGGAGCCATGTGATGACTCGCGACGAGGCACTACAGCAATTCCTGCTGCGGATGGGGGATAACACACTGATCCTTGGCCACCGCGTCAGCGAGTGGTGTGGGCACGCACCGGTTCTGGAAGAAGATATCGCATTGGCCAATACCGCACTGGACCTGATCGGTCAGACTCAGATGTGGCTTGGTCTGGCTGCCGAAATTCAGGGCGAAGGCCGCAGTGCCGATGATCTGGCTTTTCTGCGGGACGCGTGGGACTTTCGCAATGTTCTGATGGTCGAGGTGCCTAACGGCGATTTTGGCCGCACAATGATGCGCCAGTTCCTGTTTGATGCGTGGCATTCGATCATGCTGGGCCGGTTGATGACATCCTCGGATGAACGGGTTGCCGCGATAGCAGCCAAGGCCAGCAAAGAGGTGACTTATCATCTTGAGCGTTCCGGCGACACGGTCGTCGGGTTGGGTGATGGCACTGAAGAGAGCCACGCCCGGATGCAGGAAGCACTGGATTATCTGTGGCCATATGTCGGCGAGATGTTCGCCAGCGATGATGTGGATGCCGAAATGGTCGCTGCAGGTGTTTCACCTGATCCGGCCGGTCTGCGCGAAGAATACGACGAACTTGTATCCCGCATCCTGACCGAGGCAACCCTGATCATCCCCGAAAGCCGCTTTGCCCACAAAGGCGGACGTGATGGGCGGATGCATACTGAACATTTGGGGCACCTGCTGACTCAGATGCAGTGGCTGCAACGCGCCTATCCCGGAGCCAGCTGGTAAATGATGATGGCACGCGCAACGACTGATCAGATCTGGGGATGGCTGGATGCTGTTCCCGACCCCGAGATCCCCGTGATCTCGGTGGTGGATTTGGGCATTGTGCGTGACGTTCAGTGGGATGCGGACACGCTGAAAGTGACCGTAACGCCAACCTATTCCGGCTGTCCGGCAACCTCGGTTATCAGTATGGATATCGAAACGGCACTACGCGATCACGGGATCGACGACATCCGTGTCGAAACCAGCATCTCTCCAGCCTGGACCACGGACTGGCTGAGCGACAAGGGCCGCACAAAGCTCGAAGAATATGGGATCGCCCCTCCGCAACCTGCGGGCGGACCAGAGCGCTGCCCGAATTGCGGCAGCAAGGCCGTCGAAAGGGTCAGCCAATTCGGCTCGACCCCGTGCAAGGCGCATTGGCGCTGCACCGATTGCCTGGAACCCTTTGACTATTTCAAGTGCATCTAGGGAGGACCTGATGGCGCGCTTTCACGATCTGGAAGTCACCGATATCCATAAAACCATCCGTGACGCGGTGGTGGTGACACTGAAACCCGCAAACGGTGCAGTGGATGAGTTCGATTTCACGCAAGGCCAGTACCTGACCTTTCGCCGCGATTTCGATGGTGAAGAATTGCGCCGTTCCTATTCGATCTGTGCAGGCAAGGATGACGCAGCCCTGCAGGTCGGGATCAAACGCGTAGATGGCGGGGCATTCTCGACCTGGGCCAACACGGACCTGAGGGTTGGCGATGTTTTGCAGGCCATGCCCCCGATGGGCGGTTTCTTTACCCCGCTGGATGCGAATGCCGAAAAGCAATATCTGGGCTTCGCGGGCGGGTCCGGCATCACGCCGGTGTTGTCGATCCTGAAGACCACTTTGGCCCGCGAACCCAACTCTCGCTTTACGCTGGTCTATGCCAACAAGGGCGTGAACACGATCATGTTCCGGGAAGAGCTTGAGGATCTGAAAAACCTCTACATGGGCCGCCTGAACGTGATCCACATTCTGGAAACGGACGCGCAGGACATCGACCTGTTCACAGGTCTGGTGACGCAGGAGAAATGCGCGGAATTGTTCAAGCACTGGATCGATGTCGAAAACAGCGACACCGCCTTTATCTGCGGCCCTGAGCCAATGATGCTGGGCATTGCATCAGCGCTGCGGGAACATGGTCTTGATGACAGTCAGATCAAGTTCGAACTGTTTGCAAGCGCCCAGCCGGGCCGGGTGAAGCGCAAGGCACATGCAGCAGATGTTGCCTCGCAGGCCAACCAGACCAAGGCATCAATCACGCTGGACGGCGGGACGCAAACAATCACCATGCCCAAGGATCAGTCCATTCTAGACGGCGCGCTCGAAAACGCGATGGATGCGCCTTACGCCTGCAAGGCCGGCGTATGCTCGACGTGCCGTTGCCGGGTGATCGAGGGTGAGGTCGAAATGGTCGCCAACCATGCGCTGGAAGACTACGAAGTTGAAAAGGGCTATGTGCTGAGCTGCCAGGCCTATCCTCTGACCGACAACGTTGTTGTCGACTACGATCAGTAAAGGGAGAAGAGCGATGGCCGAAGACATGACGATCGAAAGCTATCTGGAAGCTGGCGGCGTTCTGACCAACCCCACCAATGTTCCCCCGCGCTATCGGGCCGAACTCATGAAACTGATGGCAACTTTTGTCGACAGCGAGCTTGCAGGTGCCGCCGGGTTTGCCGACATCATAAATCAGGGACCTGGCATCAAGGAACGTATTGCCGCGGCACAGATCGTTCTGGAAAAAAGCGACAGTGCTGATCGCGTCCTGAATATCATGGGTGAGTTTGGCGCAGACACTGAACGCTATGCGAACCACCATCCGTGGACTGAGCGTCTGGAACGTGAGGCCGATATAGGCGCGACACGATCCGAGCATGACATGCGCCTTGCGGTCTTCAACTACCCGATAGAAGGCTGGATCGACGCGGTCATGATGAATCTGCTGATGAGCCGGGCCGTGGCGATTCAACTGGCCGAGTTTTCGATGATTTCATATCAGCCACTGGCCGAAGCCTTTCGCGCCATTACGCCAATTGAGGCCCACCACGGCGAGCTGGCTTTTGAAGGGGCACAGAAGCTGTCCGAGCAGGGCAACACCGAACAGATGCAGGCGGCAGCGAATTACTGGTGGCCTCGCGTCGCTGCCAGCTTCGGGTCAGGCAGTGCTGAGAAAAACGAACATCTGCGCAAAATGGGGTTGCGACGCGCGACCGGGGCAGAGCTGAAAACCCGCTGGGAAGCCGAGGCAGCCGGTCTGCTGGAAAAACTGGGACTGCGTGCGCCCTGAGCTGTCAGGTCCTTCGAGGACGACCGATCAGGCCATATTTTCGGGCCACCGATTTCCATGATCTGCGCTTTGGTTTCCCAAGCGCAGAGCCGGACGACTTGGCGGCCCCCGCCTGTCGGTTGAACTCATAGACGTCGATAATCCGTTCGGCACAGCCACAGGCCTCGCCCATGCCCACTTTGGCGAAATAGAATTTCTCGAAGCTCTCTGGTTTTTGCATGGCGATCCTCCGACGTCAGTGAAACAGACGATCGCTAAGAGGCCAAATCAATTCTATGCCAACTCTGATCTGCAGTTGGATACTAAAGCCCTTTGACGCCCGTCAATGTGAGATTACTGACCTGTGCCGCATAGTCCCGACGCGCCTCAGCGTCCGCACCTGAGTTCCACATATAGTACCAGTTCAGCATACCAAAGACTGACATCGTTGCTGAACGCAACTTGGCCCTGTCATCGCGAAAAACCTCTGGCGCGATATCGGCAATGATACCGCTGAGGAAATTCACCATGTCTCGCTGATAGCCACGCAGCAGGTTCTGTTGCTCGGCTGGCAGTGCCGACATGCCGCTGGTCTGAACCCTGTGTTCATCATCCACGCCCTGATAGGCCAGCAGAATTTCAGCGACGACCTTGTGCAGCTTGTCCGAAGCGCTCAACCCGTCGACCTCCAAGCCGCAGATCAGATCCCTCAGCTCGCGCAGGTACGTCTCGAGAATGTCGAAAAGGATCGCATCCTTGCTGTCATAGTAGTGATAGATGTTAGCCTTCGAGATACCGCATTCGCGCGCAAGCTGCGTCATGGATGCGCGGTCAAAGCCTTCGCGCGCGAATACACGCGCCGCAGACTTGAGGATCTGCGTGCGCTTTTGTTCGTGATCTTTTGCTATCGTACGGGCCAAGCTTCACTCCTTGTCTCGGTTATCGACAACGCGCTTGGCCTTGCCCTGACTACGCTCGACATCACCGGGCTCGCCTACAACAATCTCGGTGGAAACGCCAACAACGTCCTTGATCCGCTTGGTCAGCATGCGTGCAGCCGCCGTTTTGCTCAATTCGTCAGCTGCATCAGGCAACGCTTCGACAAAGACGCGCATTGCGTCCATGCGACCTGATTTGAACAGCTCGATCTGATAGTGCGGGGCAACGCCACCTGTCGCCATGACCTGTTCCTCGATCTGGCTAGGGAAAACATTGACGCCACGCAGGATGATCATATCGTCCGAACGTCCCGTGATCTTTTCCATCCGACGCATCGACCGGGCCGTTCCGGGCAACAACCGCGTCAGATCGCGGGTGCGATAGCGAATCATTGGCAGACCCTCTTTGGTCAACGTGGTAAAGACCAGTTCACCCATTTCCCCATCAGGCAGAACCTCACCGGTCTGCGGATCAATGATTTCCGGCAGGAAGTGATCCTCCCAGATCACCGGCCCATCCTTGGTCTCAACGCATTCATTGGCGACGCCAGGCCCCATGATCTCGGACAGGCCATAGATATCGACCGCATGCATATCAAATGCCTGTTCGACCTCTTTGCGCATCGCGTCGGTCCAGGGTTCGGCCCCAAAAACGCCAACGGCAAGAGAGCTTTCGCGCGGATCCATCCCGACCTTGTGATATTGCTCGAGGATGTTGAGCATATAGGACGGTGTCACCATGATCCCGTCCGGCTTGAAATCAGTGATCAGGTTGACCTGTTTTTCGGTCTGACCACCACTCATGGGAACGACCGTAGCGCCAAGACGTTCGATCCCATAATGCGCACCCAGACCGCCGGTAAACAGACCGTAGCCGTAGGCGTTATGGACCACATCCCCTTTGCGCAATCCGCTGGCACGTAGAGAACGGGCAACCAGATCAGCCCAATTGTCGATGTCTGTCTTGGTGTATCCCACAACTGTGGGTTTTCCAGTCGTTCCGGATGAGGCGTGCAGACGGGTAATCTGCTCACGCGGGACAGCGAACAGGCCAAAGGGATAATTGTCGCGCAGATCGTTCTTGTATGTGAACGGGAACTTCGACAAATCGCTCAGGCTCTGCAGATCGTCCGGGTGCACACCCGCCTCATCAAAGCGCTGCCGGTACATCGCCACATTGTCATAGGCGTGGCGCAGCGACCACTTCAGGCGATCCAGCTGCAGATTGCGGATTTCGTCAATCGAGGCGATTTCGATTGGATCCAGGTCCGCTTTGTTCGGGGTAAGGTCCTTCATGGCGTCCTCCTCGCCTCAATTCTCTTGGAACAGGGTGCCATTGATTGCGCGGGAGAAACCCCGGAATTCCGCAATCTTCTGGCCATCCTGATTTGTTACTGTGACATCGTAGATACCGCTGCGCCCCGAGAGGTTTTGCTCGGCGGCACGGGCAGTCAGGCGATCACCCAGCTGTCCGGGTGCGATAAAACTGATCATGTTGTGCTGGGCAACAGTCGATTGATTTCGACTGTTGCAGGCAAAGGCAAATGCACTGTCTGCCAGCATAAAGGTCACGCCGCCATGACATATGCCATGACCGTTGCAGTGGTGTTGTTGAACCGTGAGGGCAAGAATCGCTTCCCCCTCATCGACACCGATCAGATCCATCCCTGCCCATTTCGAGGCATTATCCTGATCCCACATGGCGGCCGCGGCTTGCTCTGCGCGTTGCTTTGGCGTCATGTTATTTACCCTGAAACTGAGGTGCGCGCTTTTCTAGAAACGCCGATACGCCTTCGGCATAATCCGCGCTTTCGCCGCATGTCTTCATCGCGTCTGCTTCGACTTCCAGCTGATCGCTTAGTGTGTTGACCGCCGCTGCCTGGATTGACTGTTTGGTCATGCCCAACCCCAGTGTCGGCCCGTTGGCAAACTGTTCGGCAAGCGCGCGCGCCTCTTCCATCAATTGGTCATCCGGAATGGCTTTCCAGATCAGCCCCCACTCTTCGGCTCGTTTTGCCGGCAAGGGCTGAGCGGTCAGGGCCAGTCCCTTTGCGCGCGCCTCACCCAACAGGCGCGGCAGATGCCAGCTGCCACCCGTATCCGGAATCAAACCGACCTTGGAAAAGGACTGCATGAACTTTGCCGACTCGGCGGCCAACACGATGTCACATGCCAGCGCGACATTTGCCCCTGCCCCTGCGGCGACACCGTTCACGGCGCAGACGACCGGAAGATCAAGCGACCTGATAAGCCGCACAAGTGGTGCATAAAACGTGCGCACAGTGTACCCGAGATCGGGTGGTCCATCCATTTTTGAAGGATCACGGTCCCCTAAATCCTGGCCCGCGCAGAAGCCGCGCCCTGCACCAGTCAGCAGGATCGCCCGGGCACCGCCATCACGGGCATCCTCAAGGGTTGCGCGCAACGCATAGTGCATTTCATCGGTGAAACTGTTCAGCCGGTCAGGCCGGTTCAGGGTTATTTCCACCCAATTTCCGTGGTTTTGCGCAAGAATCGTATCACTCATGACCCGCTCGCTTTGCAATTGTTTCGATAAACTTCTTGCATTAACCGAACGGTTGGTCAATAAATTTCTTGGACTTACCATCGAATCCGGGCTGTCAGCCTGTTGATGGTTACAAAAAGGACCATTACCGCAATTAAGACTCATGTTTTGGAGGAGGAGAACCAGTCATGAAGTTTATCGGGATCAAATCGCTTTTGGCCTCAGCCGCTATCGCGGTGACAGGCAGTGTTGCGTTTGCCGCAGACTACACCCTGACAATTTCCAGCTGGGCACCACCGACCCACGGGATCAATGCCAAGATGTGGCCCAAATTCGTCGAGATGGTTGAAGAAGCCACAGACGGTCAGGTTACTGCCGAGCTGAAGCTGGGCATCGCACCGCCTCCGGCGCAGATGGATCTGATCATGGATGGCGCCGCTGACGCTTCGATCATCTTCCACGGCTATCAGCCGGGCCGTTTCGTCACGACGAAATTGATCGAACTGCCGGGCTATGAAGGTTCTGCCGAAGATGCATCGGTCGCCTATTGGCGTGCCTATGACGAGTATCTCAAGCAGGCGGATGAACACCGTGGCGTAAAGGTTATCGCTCTGCACACCCATGGCCCTGCTCAGCTGCATTCCAGCAACCAGGTCACCAATCTGGATGAAATCTCGGGCCTGAAGGTTCGTATTCCGGGTGGCGTCGGTGGCGATGTTGGTTCAGCACTGGGAGCAACCGGCATTCAGGTTCCGGCCCCCAAAGTCTATGAAACACTGGCGTCCAAGGCAGCAGATGGCGTCGTGATGCCCTTCGAATCCCGCAAGGGTTTCAAGCTGACCGAAGTGGCCCCCAACGTTTATGAGATGCCGGGTGGCCTGTATCGTGGTTCGTTCGCCTTCATCATGAACGAAGACACATTCGCCGACCTGCCCGAAGATCTGCAGAAGGCGCTGGACGAAAACGTCTTTGGTGAGCCTCTGAGCCGCGAAATCGGCAAGATCTGGGATGAGATCGACGCAACCGGCCGCGAAGCCACTGAGGGCACCGAAGGCAACTCGATCAACGCGGCAAGCGAATCTGACCTCGAGAAGTTCTCGGCCATTGCCGAGGATGTGCGCGCCAAGGTAATCGCCGAGGTCAACGAGGCCGGTGTCGATGCACAATCCGCCTATGACATGATCAAGTCGGAAATGTCTTCCAACTGATCTTCAAGTCAGGGGCGGCGCACCACCGCCGCCCCAAACCTTCCCCCTTCGGAGCTGCTAGATGACCTCTCTCATCCAGCTTGTGCGACGTGCCAGTGTTTTGCCGGTCATCGTAGCGAGCATTGCCCTTTTCATCCTGATGGTAATGACATTCTGCGACGTCATTTTCCGATCGGTTTTCAACAACCCGATTGAGGCCGCGACAGAACTGACACGCATCCTGATGGCCATTCTGGTCTTTTCAGTTTTGCCAATCATTTCGGTCAACAACGGACATATCGCGGTCGATCTGACAGATGGAATTTTCAACCGCCTGCGCCTGAGCCGCATACGTGACGCCATCATCTATCTGGCAAGCGGTGTGATGCTGTTCTGGCCTGTACAGCGGGTCTGGATTCTGGCGGAACGCGCGCGTGACTATGGCGATGTCACCGAATACCTGTCGATCCCGACCTACCTGATCGGATGGTTCATCACCGTTTCGGTCGCCATAACAGCCATCGTCATGATCATCACCGGTCTTCTGCACCTGTTCGCCCCCAAAGCTTTGACGGAACCCACTCAATGACCGCAGCACTTATTGGTTTTACACTTGTTCTGGTTCTGGTGCTGCTGCGCCTGCCCATCGTCTTTGCCATGGGGCTGGTTGGCACCCTTGGCTTTGCTTACGAGCGCGGAGGATCGATCTTTGATGAACGTGGCCTCAAAGCTGCCATGTCGATGGTCGGTCGTCAGATCACTGACACCGCACAGGATTACGGCTTATCGGTCGTTCCCTTGTTCATCCTGATGGGACTGTTCGTAAACAAAGGTGGGATGGCCCGCGAGCTTTATGCAGTATCGAACGCCTTTCTGGGTCATATGCGCGGCGGGATTGCCATGGCTACGGTTGCAGCCTGTGGTGGATTCTCGGCCATCTGCGGCTCTTCTCTGGCAACGGCGGCGACAATGTCCAAAGTCGCCATGCCTGAAATGCGCCGCTATGGCTATACGGATGAACTGTCGACCGCATCCATCGCTGCCGGTGGCACGCTGGGCATTCTGATCCCGCCATCGGTCATTCTGGTGATCTATGGCCTGCTGACCGAAACCTCGATCGGCAAACTGTTCATGGCCGGGATCATCCCGGGCATCCTGGGCATCCTGTTTTACCTCTTTGCCGTGCGCTGGACCGTTTGGCGCAATCCCGAAGCAGGTCCGGCGGGAGAACGTGCCAGCTGGGCTGAGCGCATGCGCGCGCTGGGTTCGGTCTGGGCCGTGTTGTTGCTGTTCTTCCTGGTGATCGGAGGTCTGTATGGCATGTTTGATTTCGAGCCCCTGAACCTGACGTTTTCACCGACTGAGGCCGCAGGTATGGGCGCTGCCGGTGCATTCCTGATCGCCCTGTTCCGCGGTGGCCTGACCGTGGGTTCAACATTCGAAGTTCTCAAGGAAACCTGCTTTACCGCGGCGGCACTGTTTGCCGTATTGATTGGCGCACAGATCTTTTCGAACTTCATCAACCTCGCAGGACTGCCCGAAGCGCTGATCGCACTTGTTACGGCCTATGATGTTTCGCCCTTCGTCGTGATCCTGATGATCCTTGGCATCTACATCATTCTTGGCTGCGTGTTTGAATCGCTGTCCATGCTTCTGCTGACCGTGCCGATCTTTTTCCCGCTGGTTACATCGCTGGGCTATGATCCGATCTGGTTCGGCATCGTCGTCGTGGTCGTTACCGAAATCTCGCTGATCACCCCACCGGTTGGCCTGAACGTGTTCATTCTGAAAGGCGTGGTCGGAGATGTATCCACCGGCACGATTTTTCGGGGTGTCACCCCGTTCTGGGTAGCCGATATCTTTCGCCTGGCGTTGATCGTACTGGTCCCGATTGTGGTACTGTACCTGCCCCAACAGATGGGTGCGCTGGGTCACTAAGACCGGGGCGGTCCCGGCGACCGTCCCACAAATCCTAATTCATGAGACATGCCACCTTTGGTGGCATGAAAGGAACAGGAGCATCCAATGTCTCTGCAACAGATTTCCAGTTTTGCCGCCGGTCAGTGGGTCGCGCCCGGAAACGGCGCACGTACGATCGCTTCGGCCATCACCGGCGAACCCTTTGCAACCGCTGGCAATTCAGCACTCGACGTGCAGGCAATGCTGGAATTCGCACGTAATACCGGCGGCCCTGCACTGCGCCAAATGACGTTTCATCAGCGCGCCAAGATGCTCAAGGCCCTGGCGCAAACTCTGTCAGGTCATAAACAGGCGCTTTACGATCTGAGCTTTAACACGGGTGCGACGCAAAACGATCATCTGATCGATATTGATGGTGGCATCGGCACGATGTTTGTCTTCGCCTCAAAGGGACGACGCGAGATGCCGGATAGTCATGTCTATCTGGATGGCGATCTCGAGCAACTGTCGCGAAACGGAACGTTTCTTGGGCAACATATCTGCACACCGCTGCACGGCGTCGCGATCCATATCAACGCATTCAACTTTCCGGTTTGGGGTATGCTGGAAAAGCTTGCCCCAACCTTGTTGGCGGGTGTCCCGGCCATCGTGAAACCAGCCACTAACAGCTGCTACGTAACCGAACTGGCCGTTCGGATCATGCTGGACAGCGGCATACTGCCTGCAGGCGCGCTGCAACTGGTGTCAGGCGGGATAGGTGACATGCTGGATCATCTGACCTGTCAGGATGTGGTCAGCTTCACCGGTTCGGCAGACACAGCCTTAAAACTGCGTCAGAACCCGGTGATCCTGAACAACTCGGTTCGTTTCGTGGCCGAACAGGACAGTCTGAACGCTTCGATTCTTGGACCAGATGCTGTGCCGGGTACACCCGAATTCGATCTGTTCGTCAAAGAAGTCTCTCGTGAGATGACCACCAAGGCCGGGCAGAAATGTACGGCCATCCGCCGCATCATCGCTCCGGATACGCAGGTGGAAGCGGTGATCGAAGCTTTGTCGGCGCGACTTGCCAAAACTACCATTGGCGACCCCCGATTGGAGACAACACGCATGGGTGCGCTGGTCTCGAGCGGACAAAAGGCGGATGTGCTGGCCAAAGCCGATATCATCGGTCAGGAGGCCGAGCGTGTTTTTGGTGACCCCACTGCTTTTGACGTCGATGGAACGGATACCAAGAACGGTGCCTTTGTCCCGCCAATGCTGTTCCACTGTGCCGACCCTGACAACGCCCAGCGCGTCCATGACACCGAGGCCTTCGGGCCCGTTTCGACAATCATGGGATATCGGGATCTGGATCATGCCATTGCGATCGCCAATCGTGGGCAAGGATCGCTGGTGACCTCATTGATCACACATGACACCGAAGTGGCACAAAACGTTGTCATGGGTACGGCGGCGTACAACGGGCGCATCTATATCAACGACCGAGACTCGATGAAGGAATCGACCGGCCATGGTTCCCCCCTGCCACATATGGTGCATGGTGGCCCCGGCCGTGCGGGCGGTGGCGAAGAAATGGGCGGTGTGCGCGGTGTTCAACACTATATGCAGCGCACGGCCATTCAGGGTTCGCCACGGATGCTGTCATCGCTTGGCAAAAAGTGGGTTCCCGGTGCGCCCGAGATCCAAGGCCCGGCACATCCGTTCACCCGCAAATTCGGCGAATTGAGCATTGGGGAAACGCTGAACACAGCCTCACGCACGATCACACTGGACGATATCGAGCATTTTGCTCATTTCACTGGCGATACGTTCTATGCCCACATGGATGACGACGCCGCCGCACGAAACCCGTTCTTTCCCGGTCGGGTTGCGCATGGCTATCTGCTGCTGAGCTTTGCAGCGGGATTGTTTGTTGAGCCGAACGAAGGCCCGGTTCTTGCGAATACCGGCCTTGACGGCCTGCGCTTTATGAAGCCGGTTGTCGCCGGAGACAGCATCAAGGTGCGGTTGACGGTCAAGCAAAAGACCCAGCGTACGGACGAGTATGGCGAAGTTCGCTGGCACGTGACCCTGACCAATCAGGATGATGAGATGGTGGCAGAGTATGAATTGCTGACCATGAATGCCTATTGAGCCATTCAAAACTCAGCGCGGGCGAATGTGTTTTTCTTATTCGCCCGAACGCTTTAAACTGGTTGCATGACCAGTGAACAAAGGTGGTTCGATACCGCAGTATCTGAATTGGCGGACCCGCAGAACCAGCGGGTTTGGTCCATCATCGTATCGTTGTTCGGCGATCTGGCTCAGAAACCTGCAGCACAGATATCAGGCGGGGCACTGACCCGAATTATCGAACCGATGGGGATCAAGCCCGAAGCAATCCGCGTGGCTGTGCACAGGTTGCGCAAAGATGGCTGGATTGAAAGCGATCGCATTGGCCGCGTATCGCGGCACTACCTTACCGAATACGGGCGTTCACAGTCTGCGATGGTGACACCACGCATTTATGCGCGCGATCCCATCCCGGCTGAGCGCTGGCATTTGCTGATCGCCGAAGAAGGGACAGGAACGCGGGCATTGGAAGACGTGATGCTCAGCCGCGACTATACCCCGATTGGCCGGAATGTGGCCTTGGGCGCGGGCACACCACCCGATGATCATGACGATCTGCTGGCTCTGGAAGTTTCAGCGCAGGATACACCAAAATGGGTGCAGGACCGGCTGTGTACGCCCGAGATGCGCGAAGCCAGCCGCACCCTTCATGAAGCGCTGCGACGCGTGTCGCAAAGCCGCCCAGCTGGCTGGAAGCCTTCGCCATCTGAAATTGCGACTCTGCGTACCCTGATCGTTCACCGTTGGCGGCGCGTAGTGTTGCGGCAGCCTGATTTACCCCAGACCTTTTACCCCGCAGACTGGCGCGGCCCCGCCTGCCGAGCCGAGGTGTTCCGTCTGCTCGACACTCTCCCCCGGCCTGATCTGGATGAACTCAACCAATCCGGGTGACGTCACGGCAGACTATTCACATGCCGATCTATGCTCCTATCCTTTCTCTGTATCCGGGCTGAACGTCTTGGGAGGGGCGTCCTTGCATGCAACATGAAACCGATATGCTGATCGTCGGCGCCGGATTTTCTGGGCTCATCATGGCAATCGAAGCCCGCAAACGCGGACTCACCGACATCACCATCCTGGAAAAGGCCGGTGATATTGGCGGAACGTGGCGTGAGAACACCTATCCCGGGGTAGCCTGCGATGTACCTTCACATCTCTACTCCATGGCGACGCATCTCAATCCGGATTGGAGCCGTGCCTATGCCGGTGGTGCCGAGATTCAGTCCTATCTTCAGCGTGTAGCCTCGGAAGAGGGGTTGTATGACCTGTGCCGCTTTCACACCGAACTGAAATCTGCCAGATGGGATGGTAGTGCATGGCAGGTAGAGACATGTGACGGACATCGGTGGAAAGCCCGTTTTCTGGTCTCGGCCATCGGCGCCCTGCACATACCCAGCATTCCGAACATTCCCGGCGCGGACAGCTTTCCCGGACCGTGCTTCCATTCCGCCGAATGGGATCACGCCGTTGCGCTGGATGGCAAGCGTGCCGCAGTCGTCGGCACGGGCGCCTCGGCGGTTCAATTCGTTCCGGAAATCGCAAAGGTTGCCAAACAGGTCACCATCTTTCAGCGCACCGCCCCTTATGTCCTGCCCCGACCTGATGGCCCGATCGCGCCCTGGGTTCGACGCCTTTACAGACGTCTCCCCCTGCTGCCGCGTATTCGTCGCAAGCTGATCTACACGCTGTTCGAATTCAGGCATCGCGTATTTCGGGGTGAAAAAGGAGCGGTTGATTTTGCCATGAAGATGTGGCGACACGCGCTGGAAAACGCCATTCCTGATGCGTCGAAACAAAAGATACTCACCCCGGATTACCGGATTGGCTGCAAACGTATCCTCAGTTCGAATGACTGGTACCCTGCCCTTGCACGCGACAATGTCGAAGTGATCCCACACGGGGTTGCCTCAGTCGAAGGAAATCAGATCACTGCAGCGGATGGCAGACAGTTTCACGCGGATGTTCTGATCTGGGGCACAGGCTTTCACGTGACAGATGCAGTTCAGAGGCTGAACATCACGGGTGAGGACGAGCTGACCCTCCGCGATGCATGGGCAGACGGCATGCAGGCCAATCTGGGCACCGCCATCGCGGGTTTTCCCAATCTCTTCATTCTGCTCGGCCCGCATACCGGACTGGGGCACAATTCCGTCGTTCTGATGATCGAAGCGCAGGTGAGACATATCGGTCGGGTTCTGGACGAGATGCAAAAGAAAGGCATCCGCACTATCGTGCCCGATGAGCACAAACAGGCTGAGTTTACAAAAGAGATGCAGGACCGACATACCGACAGCGTCTGGCAGGCGGGGGGCTGCACCTCGTGGTATCAGGATGCCAGCGGGCGCAACACAACGCTGTGGCCAGGCACCGTAGCCGAGTTTCAGAAACGCATGGCGCGCTCTGGTCTTGAGCAATATCATGCGGTGAACCCACAGTCCGGAGATAGCTGAGATGACAGTATTGCTGACAATCGCCCTGCTTATCGGAGTATTCCTGGTCGGAGCAAACCTGTGGACCCGCAGATTGACCCGGCAAGGCATCGCAACCGTGCCGCAGATGGGGCAAATCGTACCCGTCAATGGCGGTAGCATTCATTATGTCGAAAAGGGTGAACCTGGAAAACAGTCAATCCTGATGATTCACGGGCTGACGGGGCAGTTGCAGCATTTCACTTATGCACTGATGGACCAGTTCGCGCAGGACTATCATGTCATAGCAGTTGATCGGCCTGGCTGCGGTTATTCAACCCGCGACGATGCAAGCCTTGGCACCCTGACCGAGCAGGCGCGCATGATACATGAGCTCATGCAGAAAAAAGGCATCAGCGATGTGGTCCTCGTAGGTCATTCGCTTGGTGGTGCCGTTTCGCTGGCGATGGCGCAGGCCTACCCCGACGACATCAAGGCGCTGGCATTGCTGGCTCCACTGACGCATCGGATGCCCGGACCCCCGGCGATTTTCAAACCGCTTGAGATCCGCACCGAATGGCTGCGCAATCTGATTGGCAACACCATTGCGGTGCCATTGGCAAAAAAGACGGCACCCCATGTCATCCACGAGGCTTTTGCGCCTGAAGCCGCCCCACCGGATTTTCTGGATCGGGCAGGTGGCGCACTGGGGTTGCGTCCGTCTGCATTCATCACCGGATCGCAGGATGTAATCGGCATCGAGGCCAGTATCGACGGAGTAAATCAAGGCTACAAAGATCTGCAGGTACCGGGCGGTATCCTTTACGGTTCCGACGATCCAATCCTGTCACCCGCCCAACATGGCGTACCGATGCAACAATTCGGACTTTCTTACGAACAGCTGGAAAATCGGGGTCACATGATCCTGATTACCGCGCCGGACGAATGCGCGACTTTCATTCGAAACGTTCTGGATGCCGCGCAGACTGAGAAACCCAGGGCGGAAAATCGGTGATGATTTAAAACTTGAAAGAATCCGGAACAAACTTGGTGTTTCCCTCTTGACCCCCCCAAGCCTCTCCCTTAAATCGCCTCTCACCGTGGCGGAGTAGCTCAGTTGGTTAGAGCAGCGGAATCATAATCCGCGTGTCGGGGGTTCAAGTCCCTCCTCCGCTACCAAATTTTCCTAAATTATAACGACGCCGCATAGCATGAACCGCCGCTATGTGGAGTGCCGATCAACAGACTGACTGTATTCGTTGCACAGGGGTTTCTGCCTGTTTCTGCTGATCTGCCAGCTCTCAGATATTCTCGACCGATCTGTCTCTGACACCAGTCGTTTCTGCAGCTTTCGGCGTTCGCGAAGAAAATCGGCCTTCGATCCTGTTTCGAAGCTTGCTAACTCTGCGGCGCACCACCTGTGCCATGTCCACGAAGGGGCGGAAATAGATATCCGAAATGCGCGACGCATGAGCCTCGGAAGGTTGCAGACCGAACTTGAGGCGGCTGTCCTGCTCGGACAAATGCAGAGACCCGAATAGCCAATCCCAGACCGCAAAGGCCACGCCAAAATTCTTGTCATGATGCTCGCGCGCGATCGAGTGATGCACCTGATGCTGAGCAGGCGAGATGAGGATGTGCTCCAGCCATGGCCAGTAGCGGATCGAGATATGAGAATGCCGCAGGTTCGAACCGGTCATGTGAAAGACAAAGGACATGACGTTCACACCAAGCACCGTATAAAGATCTACCGCGCTACCAAACAGGAACAGGAAAACCGCCATGGTCGTCCCCTGTGCAACGGCACCGCGGAGACTATAGAGAACTCCCTCCAACGGGTGCGTTCGATACACCGTGATCGGCGTCATCGTCTCAGCCGAGTGATGGGTTTTGTGGATGGCCCACAACAGCGGCCAATGATGCATCCAGCGATGAACCAGATATTTGGTGAAGTCATCGACGATAAAAATAGTCGCCGTGAACAACGCGACGATTATGCCCGTCGGAGCATCCGAGAACACGCCCCTTTGCAGGAATGCAATATCATGCAGCGCATAGTAGAGGGCGGTCGCAATCGCTAACTGCGATACCAGCAGCGGCGAAATGAACATCGTGAAAACCCGATTGATTACGAAAATCTTGTAGTCAGCCTTTGCTGATGGCGAAAATAGGATTTTGCGATCGAATATCTGATGCAGTGCCAGCTTGAAAGAAGATCTGCGTACTGCAACCAGCCAGACCAGAGCAATCAGAACGGTCAAAATCAAATACCCCAAAAAAACACGTTTCTTGGGATTGGAAAAATCTGCAAGGACAGAGCTTATTTGCTCGAGTAAATCCAAGGGATGCCTTTCGGCCAAAAATCCGGCAGCACCATTTACTGCGCTGCCGGATCAGGGTCAAAAGACCCTTAGTCGTTTTCTGCCGAGGCGTTCTCGCCCAGCTTTTCAGCCAGTGCTGCCAAATCCGCAGTCGCGTCATTCGCACGCGATTCGATACCGAACGTGTCGATCAGCAGTTTCTGAACTTTCAGCATGTTGACCTGATAGTCATCCAGCGTCATTTCGCGGCCGCGGACAAAGTTGCCATCGGCATCGATGTCGGACACCATCTTGCCGTCAGGCATCGCCGGACCGAAACCGATCAACCAGTTCAGATCGATAGCAGTGGCACCCAGGTTGTTTTTGCCCGACTGCAGAGCCATCGAGAACCCTTTGAGCTCGCCCCAATGCTTGGCATAGTTGCGCAGCGCCTTGTCGGTGTCTTCACCCGACTTGATCTTGTCGATGTCCTTGTAGACCGAACCAGCATACTTGAAGGTCGCTTCTGCCAGCGTTTTTTCCCAGTTCGTCTCGATGATGTCGGCGTAGTTTTTCAGCTCGGCACGCTGCTCATCAGTCAGAGCTTCGCCATTTGCAGATGCGATCAGCGCACGGCCATCACGGAATGCGTTGAAGATGGTGTTCATGTACTGGGTCGACTTGGTGCCACCCTTGTCTGCGCCCGCGGCGTAGTAGGCCGGGCCAAAGACCATCTCAGTCTTCAGATCGATGACACCGTCACCGTTTGCGTCAGCAGCAGCCATGTCTTTCTGCTTGGACACGCCATAGTTCTGCTCAGGTGACAGGCTTGCCGAGTGGGCTGCGGCACCGAAGTAACCGAACGCTTCGTCCCACGAATGCTCTTTACCGGTGTAATGTGCGCCTTCTTTGTAAGGCTTGTCATTCGGCTTGTTATCGGCTTCCAGTTTCTCGTCGAGGTAGTTGTCGACGGCCTGGTTGTAAGCCATTGCGCCCAAAGTGAACTTCGAGATCAGCTGACCCCAGTCCATGCCGTTCACCGGATCGTAACCCTGGTTAGAGGCTGCTGCCATCTTGATCATCTGCAGTGCAACGTCGACACCAGCCTGGTTGCCCGGCCATGCCGTCATAGCGCCTTTGTAGAACTTGCCCGAGATGTTCTTGCCTTTGGAAATTTCATTCACAGTCGATTGCTTGACCGGGAAACCGTCTTTGGAGGCAGGCGCGATGATGACCAGGTCTTCTTCAGAACCGTTGAAGTAAGACAGCATCAGAGCTTCGACTTCGGCCGCGTTGTTGCCGCCATCGCCTTTGCCGGCTGCTTTTTTCAGGCTGTCATGCAGCACATGGCGCGCGATCTGGCCGGAGTAGGATACCGAGTCAGTCTTGTCGCCTTCATAGCCTTTCACGGTGACCGGGAAGGGACCGTATGATTCCTGAGCCAGCGCCGCGCCACCGACGAGCGTAGCTGCGATGATCGCAGAAGTGAGTTTGAGTTTTGATTTGAGCATAGGGGTCCCTCGGTTATTGTCCGACAAAAGGAGTCGGAAAATTTAATCTGATCTTTTTAGTCAGCTTAAGCCCCGAGATGTCAAGCCCTATTGAGCGCAAACACCATCATGTTAGCGCCAATGAACCTCAAAGCTTGTGCATTAACAGCTTCCCCCTAATGAGAGGTATCGCTGAGCAAGTCTCCCACCTCGCTATCTCAGCTCCCGGGAGGCGCTCGATGAACTTTCAGGGAAATCACAGAGCAAATAAAAAAGACCCGCCATTTGGCGGGCCTTTCCGATTTAGCAATACAAATCAGTGCACCACCGCATCATCGGGCCGTGGACGTTCGGATGTACCCAAACGGTCGCCGATGATCAGGCCATCCGTCCCAGCAGTCACAGGAACGGTTTCGCCGTCCTTGATCTCACCAGCCAGCAGCGCTTCAGCCAATGGGTTCTGCAGGGCGCGCTGGATCACGCGCTTGAGCGGACGCGCACCAAAGACCGGATCATAGCCTTCGTTGGCCAGCCATTCCTTGGCACCGTCGTCCAGAACCAGCTCGATCTTGCGGGCGGCCAAGCGTTTTTGCAGACGCGCCATCTGAATATCGACGATGCCATCCATATCGGCCCGCTTGAGACGATCAAAGATAATGGTCTCGTCCAGACGGTTCAGGAATTCCGGCCGGAAATGCGCTCGGACCGCATCCATCACGTCACGTTTCGCCTGTGCACTATCCGCACCTTCTGGCAACTGGCTCAGCGCCTGCGACCCAAGGTTCGACGTCAGGATGATCAGCGTCTGCTTGAAGTCCACGGTGCGACCCTGACCATCGGTCAGCACACCATCATCAAGAACCTGCAAGAGTACGTTGAACACATCCGGGTGCGCCTTTTCGACCTCGTCAAACAGCACAACCTGATAAGGTCTGCGCCGTACGGCCTCGGTAAGCACTCCGCCTTCATCATAGCCGACATAGCCCGGAGGGGCACCAATCAGACGGGCGACGGCGTGTTTCTCCATGAACTCGGACATGTCGATACGCACCATCGCGTTGTCGTCATCGAACAGGAAATTCGCCACAGCCTTGGTCAGCTCGGTCTTACCTACGCCGGTCGGGCCGAGGAACAGGAACGAGCCCAACGGGCGTCCTTCGTCGTTCAGACCCGCGCGCGCACGGCGTACGGCGTTAGCGACAGCGGTCACCGCCGCATCCTGACCAATCACGCGGGAATGCAGATCGTCTTCCATCCGCAGCAGTTTCTCGCGCTCGCCTTCCAGCATTTTCGAGGTCGGGATACCGGTCCAGCGTTCGACCACCGAAGCGATCTGTTCCGGGCGCACCGTTTCCTCGGCCATCATGGCGTTGCTTTCGGCATTCTCGGCCTCGGTCAGCTTTTTCTCAAGCTCGGGGATGACGCCATAGGACAGCTCACCCGCTTTGGCGAGGTTACCTTCGCGCTTGGCGATCTCCAGATCAGCCCGCGCCTTGTCGAGCTGTTCTTTCAGATCACGCGCGCCAGCCAGCTTATCGCGTTCGGCCTGCCACTGAGCAGTCATCTCGGCGGATTTCTCCTGCAGATCGGCCAGATCCTTCTGCAAGGTTTCCAGACGATCCTTCGAGGCCGCGTCGTCCTCAAGCTTCAGCGCTTCTTCCTCGATCTGCATCTGCAGGATCTGGCGATCCAGCTGATCCAGTTCTTCGGGCTTCGAATCCACCTCCATCCGCAACCGCGACGCCGCCTCATCGACCAAATCGATGGCTTTGTCGGGCAGGAACCGGTCGGTGATGTAGCGATGCGACAGGGTCGCCGCAGACACCAGCGCCGAGTCCGAGATGCGCACGCCGTGGTGCAGCTCGTACTTTTCCTTGATGCCGCGCAGGATGCTGATCGTGTCCTCGACCGTCGGTTCGGTGACCATCACGGGTTGGAACCGGCGCGCAAGGGCCGCGTCTTTTTCGACGTATTTACGATACTCATCCAGCGTGGTTGCGCCGATACAATGCAGCTCACCCCGGGCAAGCGCAGGCTTGATCAGGTTGGCCGCATCCATCGCGCCGTCGGATTTACCGGCGCCGACCAGTGTGTGCATCTCGTCGATGAACAGAATGATCTCACCAGCAGCCTCAGTGACCTCGGTCAGAACAGCCTTGAGGCGTTCTTCGAATTCTCCTCGGTATTTCGCACCAGCGATCAGCGCGCCCATGTCGAGTGCGAGCAGTTTCTTGTCCTTCAGCGATTCCGGTACGTCACCGTTGACGATACGCAGAGCCATGCCCTCGGCAATCGCGGTTTTACCGACGCCGGGTTCACCGATCAGAACCGGGTTGTTCTTGGTGCGGCGCGAGAGAACCTGCATCGAGCGACGGATTTCTTCATCGCGCCCGATGATCGGATCGATCTTGCCCTCAGCCGCTGCCTCGGTCAGGTCACGCGCGTATTTCTTGAGGGCGTCATAACCCTCTTCCGCCGATGCGGTGTCAGCGGTGCGGCCCTTACGGATGTCATTGATCGCTTCGTTCAGTTTCTGTGCGGATACGGCACCGGCTTCCAACGCCTCTTTGGCCTTTGATTTCACCATACACAGCGCCATCAGCACCCGCTCGACGGGCACAAAGCTATCGCCAGCTTTGGTGGCGATCTTTTCAGCCTCGTCCAGAACCTTGGCCGTCTGTCCGTCCATGTAGATCTGGCTTGCATCGCCACTGACCTTGGGAATCTTCGCCATTGCGGCGTCCAATGCCTCGACCACGCGGATCGGCGCACCGCCCGCGCGGGTGATCAAGTTGCTGGCCAGCCCCTGATCGTCATCCATCAATGCTTTCAATATATGTGTGGGCTCCAGCCTCTGGTGCCCCTCGCGCAGCGCAATGGTCTGCGCCGCCTGCACGAAACCCCGTGCCCGCTCGGTGAACTTGTTCAAGTCCATAGCATTCTCCTTTTTCTAAGCGCCCTAATTTCGCTGCGCCCGCTTGGCGGCACGCTTCGGTCTGGGCCTCGCATTCAATTTGGGAAATATCTTTGCTGCTTCAAGAGGCTAGGCCACAGAAACCGGGATTACTTGCGAGGTATTGTGTAGACGGTATAGCCTCCAGTTTCTGCCACTTGCCGGGCATCATACATATCCACCAATGACTGAGCCGCATTGCTGCCCGTCGGACAGGAAACGAGGTCTGCCGTATGATCCAGGAAATTGACGGTAAAGGCTGTTTCACCTGTCACCTGACACCAATCATCCGCTGATCTGTAACCACGAACCAGATTCAGGTTGTCATTGGTTGGTGGCGGTGCCGGATCTACGATCACATCCGGCACCGGGTATGCCGTGTTCTCTTCACAAGCAGCCAGGGCAATGGCTATTCCAAGTAGAGCCAACTTCTTCAACTTCTGTCCCTCCATCAAATTCATTTTGCGGGGACCATAGCACAAGTCGCCATCCACGACGTGACATAGATCACGGATGCATGGACAGAGCGGCCGGAACCCGCTAGGACGCAGACGTTTGTCAAAAAGGAGCCTGTCCCATGTCCGATGACCGTCTGATCGTTGCCCTTGATGTTCCGAACGCCCTGCAAGGGCTGGCCATGGCCGAGCGACTGGGCGACAGCGTTTCTTTCTACAAGATCGGACTAGGCATGTTGACCGGCGGTGGGTTGGCGCTGGCCAACGAACTGAAGCAGGACCACGGAAAACGCATCTTTCTGGACATGAAGCTGTTCGACATCGGCAACACGGTGGAAAACGCGGTACGGAGTCTGGCCCAGTTCGACTTGGATTTTCTAACCGTCCATGGCGACCCGCATGTTGTGCGTGCCGCAAAAGAAGGTGCTTCGGGCAAAGACCTCAAGATTCTGGCCGTGACAATCCTGACTTCGCTGAACCGGGATGACCTGGATTCCAGCCTGTTGAAAGCGGGCGAGGTGCAGGAACTTGTTGTTGAGCGTGCTGCCAAGGCCTTCGAAGCCGGAGCGGACGGCGTCATTGCAAGCCCGCAGGAAGCAGCCCTGATCCGCGCCCTGCCCCAATCGGAAGGCCGCCTGATTGTGACACCCGGCGTACGCCCCGCCGGAGCGGCTTTGGGAGATCAGAAACGCGTTGCTACCCCCGCAAGCGCGATTGGCGACGGGGCCGATCATATCGTTGTCGGCCGTCCAATTTATCAGGCAGATGACCCAAAAGCAGCGGCAGAAGCGGTTCTGAACGAGTTAAATTCACTGACGCATCACTAATTGAGTTCGCAGACTCAGCCTCAAATTTGGCTGTAAAAGCGCCCTCAACCAGTTGACCTTACGTCAGTTTTTAGGTGTGCCGCGCCAAATCGTCTCTGTGCCCGAAAACACACATGAAAAAGGCGAGTTTTAGCAAGATCGGCTTCGAACTATCGAAATTGGCGAATTTGAGCGATTCTGTACTCGGAACACTCCCCAACGGACCGTATCTTCCTGAGGTCCGTTACCTCCCCCCGCAAACGCGGGGGGTCTTCTTGTTAGGGCATCGATCATCGGCAAAGTACACGGCGCATCTTTGATCTGCCGGTGTTGGTGATATACCCTCGGATATCTTGCTTCCCTACCACGCCCGCATTGCGCAGAAGGAATAGGATGCCCGGTCTTTGCCGAGATTGTTTGACCCTGATGGCCGAAGAACGTCGTTGTACGTCCTGCGGCAGCCCGCGTGTCAAAACACATCCAGAACTCTTTGACCTGACCATCGCGCATATGGATTGCGATGCTTTCTATGCCTCGGTTGAAAAGCGGGACAACCCCGAACTGGCGGATAAACCGGTGATCATAGGAGGCGGCAAGCGCGGCGTGGTTTCAACCGCCTGCTATGTTGCCCGTATTCGTGGGGTGAGATCGGCCATGCCGATGTTCAAGGCGTTGCAGTTGTGTCCAGATGCCGTCGTCATCAAACCCCGGATGTCGATCTATGCGGGTGTCTCGCGCCAGATCCGCGCGATGATGGATGAACTGACACCGGACGTAGAGCCGTTGTCGCTTGATGAGGCTTTCATGGACCTGTCCGGAACCGAGCGCCTGCATGGCGCGCCACCTGCAGTGATGCTGGCCCGGCTGGTCAAACGAATGAAGGATGAACTGGGGCTGACCGGTTCGATCGGGCTGAGCCATAACAAGTTTCTGGCCAAGGTTGCCTCTGATCTCGATAAGCCGCGCGGTTTTTCAGTGATCGGCAAGGCCGAGACGGCATCGTTTCTGAACGACAAACCCGTAAGACTGATCTGGGGGATCGGGCCAGCGGCGCAGGAATCGCTGGACCGGGCGGGAATTCGAACATTTTCAGATCTGCTTCGATGGGATCAGGAGGCTCTGACCGCACGCTTTGGATCGATGGGTTATCGGCTTTGGCATCTGGCACGCGGACAGGACAAACGCCGGGTGTCTGCCCATGAACCCATGAAATCCATCAGCAATGAGACCACTTTTTTCGAAGATACCGCCAGCCTGGATATTCTGGACGGGCACCTGTGGCGCATGTCCGAAAAAGTGGCAGATCGGGCTAAAGCAAAAGGCCTGGCCGGTCGTGTCGTGACACTCAAGCTTAAGAAAGCCAATCACAAGATCCTGACGCGAAGGGTCTCACTACGCGATCCTACGCAGATCGCGGATAGGATTTATCGCACGGCGCGTGGATTATTTGATCAGGTTGGAGATCAGGGGCCCTATCGGCTGCTGGGATGTGGTATTTCCGATCTTTGCCCGGCTGATCAGGCAGACATATCCGGCGACCTGCTGGATCCGGGTGCTGCGCAGCGGTCAAAAGCCGAACGCGCAACGGATGAGATTCGGCAAAGGTTCGGAACCGAAGCTATCGTAAAAGGACGTTCGCTGCGTTAAACGACTATTCTGCAGCAAGCCGAACCGGTTGAGCGCCGATACACGCGATTTCAGCAACGACATCACGCAAAATCTCTCGGAATTCCTCAAAGTTCGCATTCGGCTCGATCGTTTCCTCATCCATATACAACGACCGATCAATCTCGATCTGGATGGCGTGCTGTTGGCGTCCCGGCCGGCCATATGTCTGAGTGACGTAGGCCCCAGCAAAGGGCGCATTCCGCGCCACATTCAGTCCTGCTGAGGCAAAAGCCGCTTCAATCTGATCGACAATAACACCTGATGCCGAAGCCCCGAACCGATCCCCCAACACAATGTCCGGCTTATTGCCGCGCGCATTGCCCGAGATCGCGACCGCTTCATGCGGCATGGAATGACAGTCGACCAGGATGGCTTGCCCGAATTCTTCGTGCGATTCGGCCAGCAATGACTTCAGTCTCGCATGATAAGGGCGCCAATAATTGTCGATCCGCAACCGAGCCTCATCCATGGTCAGCTTACCGCGATAGATCGCGCGCCCGTTTGCGACGACACGGGGAATCACACCAAGTCCCGAGGCGACACGGGGATTATGCCCCTGACGGCGGGCCCCTTGAATCAGCGCTGGATCCAGCTCTTCTGCACTGCGGTTCAGATCGAGATAGGCGCGTGGCATCGCTGCTTTCAGAAATGGGGCGCCAAACTCGGCCGCCGCATCGAACAGCTGATCAACGAATGCATCCTCAGAGGACCGAATCACGTTTCGGTTCAAAACCGTTCGCTTCATCAGCGCTGCGGGGTAGTCCCGGCCACTATGAGGTGAGGAAAACACCACGCATGAGGTGCGCTTGGCGGGCATTTCCAATCCGTAGGCTGAGTTCTTCATGGGTTCTCCTTGTTCCTTCCGAACATAGACCGGAAAATAGTTCTTCCAAACCCCTTGATCCCCCCAACGACTCCTTTTATAGACCCCGCTACCGGCGCGGGGTTCCGCGCCCCATTTCGTTATGGGGCAGGTCACGCAAAGGTTTCGTGGGCGGTTAGCTCAGCGGTAGAGCACTTCGTTGACATCGAAGGGGTCACAAGTTCGATCCTTGTACCGCCCACCATCGTTTCACTGTTCCGGATTTCCGGGGCACCCGCTAACCCAGGCGCTGGCCACGTCTTTTGATGAAGGCGCCGCAAAATGGAGACAGACCCATGAAGGTCAAGAACTCGCTCCGCTCGCTCAAGAACCGGCACCGTGATTGCCGCGTTGTGCGTCGCAAAGGCCGCGTCTACGTTATCAACAAGACGCAGCGCAAGTTCAAAGCTCGCCAGGGCTAAGAACTGCACATATCGATCTAGAAGAACCGCGCTTTCGAGCGCGGTTTTTTTTGTGACGGCGTAACACAATCTCTGGAAGTTTCCGGGCTCTGACGCTCACCCACTAAAGATGCGTGCTCAAAGACTTGGCAATACGACCGGGTTGGCTATATGGCCGACATTTGTGAAGTCAGCTTCAATACATAGCTCCACTCCGCCTCCAGCCTGCCCAAACAGCGGGACGGAAGCGCCCGCGCTGAACGGAACACCTGCGGGAGCCTTCAGCTCCCAGCGGAAAATAGAAGGCGCAACATTCGGCAACGCATAACGACCCACCGCTGCGAACCCCGTAGGAACAAAAGGCAGTTCCGAAGCCGGGAAGCAGTAGAGGCCATTCCCAACAGAAACATGGGCTGATTTTGGATCAACTGATCGGCTTTTAGGAAACGGCTCAGCCCTATAAAAAACGGTTCCTTCAGCTGTTTTTCCCTGAAAGGGAAGATGCCCATGCACGGTAGGCCTGCCGCTTGATCCGATTTTTGGAGATGGGCCTCTTGGTGTAGTCACTGGATCAATCGGGTCGAGAATGAAACGTGCGATGACCTCGCTATCTACTGGGCGGACATCCTGGTAATTCGCGTAATCGAGTGTTTCACACCACTTTTCGAAGCCCAATACCTGCTGATCATGGGGAACAATCCAATCGTCGCGAAACGCTTCGGATGATCCGAGCCATTCCATACCAGAAAGCCGTTGTGCAGATTCCGATAAACTGTCGTCGAGGTCGATAAGAATCTGCCCCCCAACAACGATGGAACAGACATCACCTTTGTCGTTCTGCGCAAGGTGATATCCCATCGACCACTCTGCGCGCCAGCTCAACATCTCTTGATAAACTTCATCTGGAATGTATCGAAGTGCCATAAGTCTCTCCTTAATATCGAATACATGCAGTCTGCATGAGAGAAAGGGTGAAATGAAATCCAAGCCCCTCATCGAAAACGCATAAGCGCTATTTTCTAACCGCATAAATACAAGTGAGAGCCACTGACGTGAATAACTACAACGTCAAAATTGAATTGTTCATCGATCCGGCAGCCACCGGCATTTGTGAATAGAGTCCTGAAATTATCACCGTGAAATCTTGCTTTTCCAGCAAATTTGTATAATTGAGCAAATTACTCGGGATACACCCCGTCACGAGTTACAATGTTGGGATATACCATGCTGAAATCCACTACCTGTATTGCTGCCGCTCTGACGACACTGATCGCCACATCGGCCATCGCCGATGGCGAGTTGAACCTGTATTCGTCGCGCCACTACGACACGGACGAGCGTCTGTATTCTGATTTTGAAGAAGCCACAGGCATCCAGATCAACCGGATCGAAGGCAAGGCCGACGAGTTGATCGCGCGGATGGAAGCTGAGGGCGCGAACTCTCCGGCAGACGTGATGCTGACCGTAGACACTTCGCGCCTGGCACGGGCTAAAAATGCCGGCCTGCTGCAGGCGATCGACAGTGAGGTTCTGGAAGAACGTATTCCCGCCAACCTGCAGGATGCCGACAACGAATGGTTCGGTTTTTCACAGCGTGGCCGGATCATCTTTTACAACAAAGACAACGTGACCAACCCGCCCGCGACCTATGCTGATCTGGCTAAGCCCGAATACAAGGGCAAGATCTGCATCCGTTCTTCTGCTAACGTCTACAACCAGACTCTGCTGGCCTCGATCATTACCCACGAGGGTGCTGACGCGGCCAAAGCATGGGCCGAAGCCATCGTCGACAACATGGCGCGCGAGCCGCAGGGCGGCGACACTGACCAGCTGCGCGGCCTAGTATCGGGTGAATGCGATATCGCGGTATCGAACACCTATTATTTTGTCCGTTCGATCCGCAAAGACGTCAAAGGGCTGTCTTCGGAGCGTGAGAAGATCGGGTGGGTTTTCCCCAACCAAGACAGCTATGGCGCACATATGAACCTGTCAGGTGCTGGTGTTGCAGCCAATGCGCCGAATAAGGAAAACGCGATTCTGTTCCTCGAGTATCTGGCCAGTGATCAGGCGCAACAGTATTTCTCGGCAGGCAATGACGAATTTCCGGCGGTCGAAGGTGTAGAACTGGCGGAAACAGTGAAAACGTTGGGCGACTTCAAGGCGGATGAGGTGAATCTGTCAGAGGTTGCCACGAACCTTCCCGAAGCGCAGAAAATCTTTAACGAGGTAGGCTGGAAGTAGTCCAGACACAAACCCGAGCAGTGGAAGGGTGCAGGTTCTCCTGCACCCTTTTTCTATTGTCACACCATGTTTTTGATATATTATTTTCATATCTGGAAATGATTCTCTAAAATGAACGATGCTTGATGACCTTTCAAATCGCCTCGCCAACCGTCTGAGCGAACTGCGTCAGAGCCGCGGCTGGTCTCTGGACCAACTGAACGAACACAGCGGTATCAGCCGCGCCACACTTTCCCGCATGGAGAAGGGTGACGTCAGCCCCACCGCCGAAAGCCTTGGCCGTTTATGTGCAGCCTACGGCCTGCCGATGTCCCGATTGCTCATGATGGTCGAAGACAGCTTTGATCCCAAAGTTCCGTTTGAACGGCAGATCGAATGGCGGGATCCTGAAACCGGCTTCACGCGTCGATCAGTTTCTCCACCCGCAGCGGGGTTAAGCGGCGAAGTGTTGGAGTGTCACCTGCCCCCCGAAACAACCATCTCATATGATGCGCCCCCCAAACCCGGGCAGGAACACCACCTTATCGTACTGGACGGAGTGCTTACACTGACAGTCGATGGCACGTCACACATGCTGAGCGGTGGCGACTGCCTGCGCTATCATCTGTCAGGCCCTACCCGGTTCGAAACCAACGCTGGACGTGGTGCACGATACATCCTGGTGCTGATATGATTACACGGCTGAATGCTGACTACTTTGAAACGGCCCTGAATGATCTGAGCGATATTTTGCATGCCTGTGTTCAGACCGGGGCAAGTATCGGTTTTATTCTGCCTTTCTCGAAGGAGGACGCCGGCAGGTATTGGCAAGAACGGGTTCGCCCCGATCTGACATCCGGCACGCTTGATCTGTTTGCAATCTATGATGAGGGGCGCGTCATGGGCACCGTGCAACTCATCCCGGCCAGCATGCCGAACCAGCCACATCGGGCAGACGTTGCAAAGTTGCTTGTCCACCCCGAGGCGCGCCGCCGAGGCTACGGTCGGGCACTGATGAATGTACTTGAAGAACGCGCAAAAGAGCTTGGGCGGTCTATGCTTGTGCTGGATACGCGTAGCTCCGATCCATCGCGCATCTTGTATCAGAGCCTTGGCTTTCAGATCGCAGGTGAGATTCCGAACTACTGCCGCAACCCATTTGAAGACAGGCTAGAGCCAACAACTTATATGTACAAACATCTGAACTAGCCCGGTCGGAAGTGTGCTCAAAAACACTTGCCTCCGTCAGAGATTTTCACTCAAATCTTCCGTATGAGTAATTCCGGATCCCGACCCGATACAGCAGCAGAGGTCAAACAAAGGCGTGAAGCGGACAGTATGGTGCTGGCCGTGGTGCGCACTGAGCTGGCCAACAGACGCACCTTTCTGGCCTATGTAAAAACTGCGCTGGGTCTTGCGATCGCGGGTTTTGGCCTGATGCATTTTTTTGACGCGCAATCGATGCAGGGAAACCTTGGACTGATTGCCATTCCAATCTCAGGCCTGATCCTGATCATCGGAGGTTGGGACTATGTGCGCACCAAGCGCCTCATAGAGGCTGAAAAGCGCGATTCCGGCGTTGGATAAGAGGGCTGCACTAGTATGCGCTGCTCGCAAATTATCCTGTTTGAACGTTCAGATTTGATGATGACCACTTACGTGGAATGACGACTTGTACCCACAAGTTAAACTTACTAAAACAGTCAACATAATTTTGGTCGTGCATGCGACCCTTGCCAGCGGGCCACTGATCTCCCAGTCGCCAAGCCAGCGCCTCCAGAAAACCACTCAGAGATGGGAAAGCCCATGACGGAACAGGCGCTTATGGCACCCGAACAAATTCGTGCTGCGCATGCAGATAACCCGGGTCGACGTGACCGCGATCTTGCCGAGTCTCTTGGAATCGCCGAAGCGCAGCTGGTCGCCGCCTTCGTTGGGCAGAACGTCACAAGAGTTATGGCCAGCCTTGATGATATCTTTTCACGCCTGAACGGGCTGGGTGAGGTGATGGCTTTGACCCTAAATCCGCATTGCGTGATTGAGAAGGTGGGCCAGTACGACAACTATCACTCCGGTGCCCATGCTTCGATGGTGCTGACCGAAGATATCGATCTGCGCATGTTCCCCAGCCATTGGGTTCACGCCTTCGCGGTTGAGCGCGCAACCGACAAGGGGACACAAAGATCGCTTCAGATCTTTGATGCTGCTGGTGACGCGGTGCACAAAATTTATCTGCGCGACGGCTCGAACCTAGATCATTGGCATACCCTGGTTTCAGAACTGAAATCCGAAGATCAGTCGCAGGTGCTGGACGTGTCGCAACGCCAGCCGACCGAAGCACCCAAGGCCAATACGGACAAGGTTGATGCGCTGCGAACTGAATGGGCAAAGATGACCGACACCCATCAGTTTCTGCGGCTGACTTCAAAACTGAAGATGAACAGGCTGGGCGCTTACCGCATCGCCGGGGAACCTTTGGCCCGCGCTCTGGAGCCAGGCAGCGTCACGACCATGTTCGAGCAGGTCCGGGATCAGGCACTGGAAGTCATGGTCTTCGTTGGCAATCGCGGGTGCATCGAAATTCATGGCGGGCCAATACATACCCTTAAACAGATGGGGCCATGGTTCAACGTGCTCGATCCACGGTTCAACCTCCATCTGAGATCTGATCGCATCGCAGAGGTCTGGGCTGTTACCAAGCCCACCCAACGCGGCCCGGCGGTATCTGTCGAAGCATTCGATTCCGATGGCGGTCTGATCCTGCAGGTATTCGGCCGCCGTTCCGGGGAAAACGACCATCGCCCCGCCTGGGACGAACTTGTCGCTGGATTGCAATCACTGGCAGTAGCGGAGCCCGCGCAATGAGTATGACCAGCAGATTCCTGAGCCGTACTACCCTTTTGGTCGGTCTCACCTTTGGCACACATCAGGCAATGGCCGAGGAAACAGAAGCCAACAAGATCGTTTCGATTGGCGGCTCGGTCACCGAAATCATCTATGCACTGGGCCAACAAGATAGGCTGGTCGGAAGGGACCGGACCTCCAGTTATCCGCAGGAAGCGTCGGAGTTGCCCGATGTCGGCTACATGCGCGCACTGACACCCGAAGGCGTTCTGTCTGTAGCACCCGACATGATCGTCTCCGTCGAAGGATCAGGACCACCCGAGGCAATTGCGGTTCTCAGGGATGCCGGTGTCAAATACGTCGAAGTGCCACATGAATTCAGCCGCGACGGTGTCGTCGAGAAGATTCGCGCAGTCGGCGCGGCGCTGGGCGAAGAAGAGGCGGCGAACGCGCTTGCTGAACAGGTTGGTGCCGAAATAGATGCGGCCCACTCTGCCGCCATCGAAGCAACAGGTTCTGACCGGGCACGGGTTCTGTTCATCTTGTCCATTCAGGATGGCCGGATAATGGTCGGCGGATCAGGCACTCAGGCCGACAGCATCATCTCCCTCGCCGGTGGCGTAAACGCGGCCGCCAGTTTTTCGGGATACAAACCCATTTCGCCCGAAGCGATGGCAACCGCAGCTCCGGATGTGATCCTGATGATGGATCGCCAAGGCGGTCACGCGACACCCGATGAAGAGCTTTTTCAGACACCATCAATTGCGCTGACACCAGCTGGTCGGAACAAGAGGCTGATACGGATGCAGGGTCTTTACCTATTGGGGTTCGGACCACGCACGGCTAACGCGATCAGCGACCTTTCTAAAGCGCTTCAAAACAAGCAGGGCCTATGAGCATTGCACTTGAGCATGATGAACTGATCAAACCACCAAAGGACCGTCGCGCAACCGCACGACGCGTAACGTTTGCGTTGTTTTTGCTGCTGTGTCTGGTCAGTGCCATCAGCCTTTCGATCGGAGCATCCGAAGCTTCGCTCCGCGCGACCATCTCTGACCTGATTTCAGGCCGTGAAGTTTCCGACCTGAACCGGATCGTCTTGTGGGATATCAGACTGCCCAGATTGGCGATGGGCATGCTGGTCGGAGCCGCGCTGGCGGTGTCAGGCGTGGTCATGCAAGGCCTGTTCCGCAACCCGCTGGCCGACCCCGGAATCGTTGGTGTCAGCGCCGGCGCTGGTCTTGGTGCAATCTCTGCGATCATCCTGGGAAGCTATTTGCCCGCCGCCATATTGAGTGTGGTTGGCAATGGTCTCGTGGCCGTTACCGCATTCCTTGGTGGATGGGCATCGGTTCTTATCCTCTACCGTGTTTCGACCCGGCGCGGGCAGACTTCGGTCGCGACGATGTTGCTGGCCGGTATTGCCCTGGGAGCTTTGTCGGGGGCGGTGTCGGGTGTTTTGGTCTATATGGCCGATGATCAGCAACTGCGTGATCTGACCTTTTGGGGCATGGGCTCACTTGCCGGTGCTACATGGATCAAAGTGGTGACCGTGGCGCCAATCATTCTGATAGCGGTGATTAGCACCCAGTTTCTTGCACGTGCTCTGAACGGAATGGCGATGGGCGAAGCTGTCGCGCATCACATCGGAATACCTGTACAACGTAGCAAGAATCTAGCGATCCTGGCTGTGGCAGCTGCAACCGGAGCTGCCGTCGCAGTTTCGGGTGGCATCGGGTTTATCGGGATCGTCGTACCGCACCTTCTGCGGCTGGGAACAGGTCCTGATCACCACAGATTGCTGATGAATTCAGCGCTGCTGGGCGCCAGCCTGCTGCTATGCGCGGACATGATCAGCCGCGTCATCGTTGCACCGGCTGAACTGCCTATTGGTATCGTCACTGCAATACTCGGAACACCTGTGTTCCTGTGGATTCTGCTGCGGCGCCACGGAACGATGGGGATGTAGAAATGGAAGCGACAAACATCCGCGTGACGCTGGGCAGAAAGGAAATTCTGCATGGCATCGACTTCAAGGCAGAACCGGGAAAGGTTACGGCAATTATTGGTCCCAACGGATCAGGTAAGTCCACTCTCCTCAAGACGCTGTCGGGCGAAATTACGGGCGCGGGAACGATAACCCTCAACGGGTCTGACATCTCATCGCTGCAACCTTGGGAACTATCTCCGATGCGGGGTGTCCTTCCTCAAGCCTCATCCGTTGCCTTTCCCTTCACTGTGCTCGAGATCGTTCGGCTTGGGCTTGCGCGCGGATTGGCGGGTGCGGATGAACACTTGCCGATTCAAGCGCTGAAGCATGTCGATCTAGCCGGGTTTGAAAACCGGTCCTATCAGGAGCTGTCGGGGGGCGAGCAGCAGCGTGTGCAACTGGCCCGCGTTCTCACGCAGGTTTGGGAAACTCCGGACAGTTCCGAGACCAAGTGGCTGCTGCTGGATGAACCCGTCGCCAGCTTGGACATCGCCCATCAGTTCACGGTCCTCGATATCGCCCGAGATTTTGCATCGCGAGGTGGCGGTGTGGTGGTGGTGATGCATGACCTCAATCTGACAGCTTTGTTTGCGGATACAATCTACGTCCTTTCGCAAGGCCGCGTTTGGGGATCGGGTGCACCGTCAGAGGTTTTGAACGACGACATTATGCGGGATGTCTACGGCATCAATTTGCAGATGAATAAAACACCCCCGACTCAGGTTCCCTTCGTACTGCCTCAGGCCATGTATCAGATCACCTGACAGACCTAGTATGATCGCGATCTCCTGAATTCGGGACCGCGATCATACACGTCCTGACGTTGATATCCGGTTTATCGCGGATTGCAGCCCAAACTGCCCCCACGGCTCAACGCAAAGTGCATTGCATTCTGCGCGGTTTGCTCCTATGCGTCCCGGCCACCGGTCGCAGCCTACCCGGGTATCAAAACAAGGACTGAAAATCATGAAGACTACATTGGTCTGCTCCGGCGGACTCGATTCCGTTTCGCTTGCTCACGTTCTGGCGAATGACGGACAATTGTCGCGTCTTGTGTCATTTGACTATGGCCAGCGGCACAACAAAGAACTGGCCTTTGCCGCCGCCTGTTCCGAGCGTCTGAACGTACCTCATCACGTGATTGATCTGCGATCCGTCGGGGCCTCGCTGACTGGTTCTGCGCTGACGGATGACCTGGACGTACCTGATGGCCATTACGCCGAAGATACGATGAAAGTTACGGTGGTGCCGAACCGCAATGCGATCATGCTGACCATCGCATATGGTGTCGCCGCTGCTGCGGGTGACGACGCCGTTGCAGCTGCGGTGCATGGCGGGGATCACTTCATCTATCCCGATTGCCGTCCTGCATTCACGGATGCGTTCGATGCGATGCAACGCACGGCTCTTGATGGCTACGCAGATGTCTCATTGTACGTCCCCTTCGTGCATCGTTCCAAGGCTGACATCGTTGCCGAAGGTGCACGGGTTAACACACCATTTGATCAGACGTGGTCCTGCTACAAGGGCGGAGAAAGCCACTGTGGTCGTTGCGGCACCTGTGTGGAGCGGCGCGAAGCATTCGATCTTGCCGGTGTAGCTGACCCGACCCTTTATGAAGACCCCGATTTCTGGCGCGCGGCGGTTGCAGGAAAGCAAGACTGATGTTCCGGATCACCAAAGAGTTTCACTTCTCTGCCTCACATCAGCTGGGCCACCTGCCCGAAACACATCAATGCGCACGGCTGCATGGGCATAACTATATCGTGGTGGTCGAACTGGCCGCAGCCGAATTGAATCAGGACGGTTTTGTTCGGGACTATCAGGAACTGAAGCCCCTCAAGACCTATATCGACGACAGCTTTGATCACCGACATCTGAACGATGTGATGAACGAAATCTCAACCGCCGAGAACCTGGCGCGTCACTTCTATGAATGGTGTTCAGCCCGCTGGCCAGAAACGGCGGCCGTCAAGGTATCTGAAACACCTAAGACCTGGGCGGAGTATCGGCCATGAGCTTGAGGATATCCGAGATCTTCGGCCCCACTGTACAGGGCGAAGGCGCACTGATCGGCGAACCGACGGTCTTTGTCAGGTCCGGCGGATGTGATTTTCGTTGTTCGTGGTGCGACAGCCCCCATGCAGTCGATAGCGACTATCGTCATGACTGGACCCCGATGAAGGCCGAGACGGTCTGGGCCGAGGTCCAACGCCTGTCCGGCGGGCAACCATTGACCGTTTCGCTGTCAGGCGGCAATCCGGCCATTCAGGATTTCGCCCCGCTCATTGCACTGGGCAAGGAACATGGATACGGATTTGCCTGCGAAACCCAGGGCTCGATCGCCAAGCCGTGGTTCTCAGATCTCAACATGCTGATCCTGAGCCCCAAACCGCCAAGCAGCGGGGAAATGATGGATTGGGGTCAGTTTGACGCCTGCTTGGCTGCACGCCCAACCCATACCGTCCTGAAGATTGTGATCTTCGATGGTGCTGATTTTGATTGGGCGCGCGAAGTTGCAGATCGTTATCCGGATCTGCCGCTCTATCTTCAGCCCGGAAATCCGAACAGCGATCCCACGGAACCCATCGACCTGGGTGAAACGACAGGACGATTGGAATGGCTGATCGACACAACCCTTAACGCACGATGGTTCAGACCCCGTATTCTTCCCCAGCTGCATGTACTTGTCTGGGGCAACAAGCGCGGCGTCTGAGCAAAGGAGAAACACATGAGTGACAGCATCTACAGCAATCTCACCCAGTTGGGCGGCGCAACACAAATGCCTGCCAGCCCCGAAGAGGCCGAGCTGGAGCGTGTCCAGAACCCGCAGGCGGACGTGGACTACAACGTTCGCTTTACGGCACCCGAATTTACCTCGCTCTGCCCGATGACAGGACAACCCGACTTTGCACATCTGGTGATCGACTATGTGCCGGGTGATTGGCTGGTCGAAAGCAAGTCACTGAAACTGTTCCTTGGTTCTTTCCGGAACCACGGTGCATTTCACGAGGATTGCACAATCTCGATCGCGCGGCGTCTGGCGGAGTTCCTTGAACCCCGCTGGCTGCGTATCGGCGGATATTGGTATCCGCGCGGGGGCATACCGATTGATGTGTTCTGGCAAACCGGTGCGATGCCCGAAGGCGTCTGGATTCCCGATCAGGGTGTGCCACCCTATCGCGGGCGCGGCTGAGCTGATGATGCGGGCGAGGCAATCGAGCGCTGCGCCCGCATATTTGACTATGACACAGAAAGCCGGATAGATCGCAATATGGCTCAGCACCCTGTTTTCTGGACGTTTCGCCGGTGTCCTTATGCGATGAGGGCGCGCCTCGCGCTGGTCAGCGCGGGTGTAAAGGTCGAGCTGCGTGAGATCCTGCTGCGGGACAAACCACAGGCTTTTCTTGATACTTCAGCGTCTGGGACAGTGCCCGCTCTTCGAACCAATGATCAGGTTCTGGATGAGAGTCTGGACATCATGATCTGGGCACTAGAACAGAACGACCCCCAACAGTTGCTCGATATGACAGAGGAAGGTTGGGAGCTGATCTCAACAAATGACGGCCCGTTCAAGGATGCGCTGGATCACACCAAATACGCCACGCGATATCCCGATCTGGACGTAGAGGTTGAGCGGCAAAAAGCGGCCACCTATCTGACCGACCTTGACCAAAAACTGGATGGGCAGGCGTGGCTGTTCAGAGATCGACCAACGATTGCAGATCTGGCAATGCTGCCATTCGTGCGCCAGTTCGCAAATATTGACCGTGTGTGGTTTGACGCTCAGCCCTGGCCCAACCTGATCAGATGGCTGGACCAATTTCTGACTAGCGACACTTTCGGGCAAATCATGCACAAATACGCACCTTGGTCAGAAGGTGATGTGCCGATTTGGTTCGGTACCTCAGACGTTGTCTCCGACCTATAACTGCCGCAACTGCGAACCGGTTTTGAATACAATCACCGGACCTGTGATTGCTGTGATTGTTTCACCGGTATTTATCGGATGGTAAGTCGCGCGGGGTGGTCGTGCGCCATCATCGATGTCGCGTTGCACCCAATCCCGCTCCTCCATCATTCGCAAGGACTGTGAGAGGGCGCGATCAGTGATCGTCAGCAGGTTTCGCCTGATCTCGTTAAAGTGGCTCAGTTCATGAAGGGTTGCCAGAACGGGCAACGTCCATGAGCGCCGAAGCAGATCCTGATTATCTTCGCTGGTCGCAGACAGGATCTGATTGGCGAACCGGGCTGCCACTGCACCACGCTGTGTCAGTCGAAATTCCGGTCGCAACGGATGGCCGTAGCCCGGGTTTCGCTCAAGCAATCCAATTTGGATGAGATGATCTACACTCTGAGAGAATGACGTACGGCCCGCGCCGGTTGCAGCCAACAATGGCGCCTGCCGCCCAGGGACACCTTCGTGAAGATTGGAAAGAATGGGCAGGGCCCACGCCCGCGAAGTGATGTTGACAAGTGCATCAATGTACATAAAGTATAGTTACTATATTTTACCTTAAAAGGAAAGATGATGCCGCTCATTTCCCTGGAAGAAACCATAACAATTGCGCTGTCGGTTAAGGATCGTCACGCCAGCGCCGATTGGTACGAGAGCATGCTTGGCTTCAAAACGCTTTATCATGCAGATGAGGCAGGTTGGTCAGAGCTAGAAACCCTGACCAAGGGCGTAACCCTTGGGCTTGGTGAGCACACCAAACCCGCGCCCGGAAACTGCGTCCCTGTATTCGGCATCGCCGACCTAGACAGCGCAAGGCAAAAGCTAGAACAGGCTGATGTTCAGTTTGACGGCCCAACAGATGTAGTCGAAGGCATGGTCAAGACGGCGACATTCTATGACCCCGACGGCAACGCCTTCATGCTTGCCCAAGATTTGACGGGCGGGTCCTGAGGAATTGTAGACCCAAGGATCGTTGCCGAAGTTGCGGCAACGGTCTGCAATTAATGTCAGATATGAGCAATTTGTGAGCGCTACCTTTCGGTTCGTGCACCCTGGGTGACGCGATTATAGTTGTAATCGGGTCTCCATCCTCCTAATCACAGCTTCACCTCGGGGTGCGTGGCCTGCCGCGCTGAGATGCCTATCAGGCGAACCCGTTGAACCTGAACCGGCTAGAACCGGCGGAGGGAAAGGTGACGGTTTCATCCATCCTTACCCTCTCGCCGCAATGGAGGATGATATGAAACATCTGCTGATTGCTGCGGGATTACTGAGTGCAACTTCGGCTATTGCCGCCGACAAACCTCAGCTGACCGTATACACCTATGACAGCTTTGTCTCGGACTGGGGTCCGGGTCCGCAGGTCGAAGAAGCTTTTGAAGCGGTCTGCAATTGCGATCTGAATCTTGTTGGCGTTGAAGATGGCGCCGCCCTGCTGTCACGTATCCGGCTTGAGGGCGAAAACTCGGAAGCTGACGTGGTGCTGGGACTGGATACCAGTCTGATCAATGCAGCCAAGGAAACCGGTCTGTTTGCACCCAGTTCCGTTACAGCTGACTACGCGCTGCCGATTGAATGGACCGACGACGTTTTTGCGCCCTACGACTGGGGCTATTTCGCATTTGTTCACAACGCCGATTACTCGGCCCCAGCGAATTTCCGTGAATTGGCGAACAGCGAGACAAAGATCATCATTCAGGATCCACGTTCTTCCACACCCGGCCTTGGTCTGTTGTTGTGGGTGAAGGCGGCCTATGGCGATGAGGCACCCGAAATCTGGGCTGGTCTTGCAGACAATATCGTAACAGTCACCAAAGGGTGGTCCGAGGCCTATGGCCTGTTCCTCGAAGGTGAATCGGATATGGTCCTCAGCTATACCACCTCTCCGGCCTATCACCTGATCGCTGAAGAAGACGCTTCGAAATCGGCAGCTGTCTTTGACGAAGGCAATTACATGCAGGTTGAAGTGGCAGGGAAACTCGCCGGGACTGATCAGCCGGAACTGGCGGATCAATTCCTGGAATTCATGGTTTCGGATGCGTTCCAGCAGATCATTCCTACAACCAACTGGATGTACCCGGCAGTGACCCCGGCAGCTGGGTTGCCCGAAGGGTTTGAAACCCTGACCATTCCGGAAAAGGCTCTGCTCTTTTCACCCGATGAAGCCGCCGACGTGCGGGATCAGGCACTTGCAGAATGGTTGAGCGCGCTCAGCCAGTAAGCCCATTGCCGGGTATCGGCGCGGCTGCCCTGGTCGCCGCGCTGATACTGGGCACACTGGCCGCAGTCACCCTGCGTGCCGAAGCAGGCGGTGGATTTGGTCCGGCCGACTGGGCTGCCCTGCGTTTTACACTTACTCAAGCGATACTTTCCGCGCTGTTCAGTATTGGATTGGCGGTTCCGGTTGCACGAGCACTCGCCCGGCGACGGTTTCCCGGGCGTCGCGCGCTGATTGCGCTGCTTGGCGCGCCGTTCATTCTTCCCGTTATTGTTGCGATAATCGGATTGCTGCAGGTCTTTGGTCGGGCCGGCTGGATCTCTGATATATTGGGTTATTTTGGCTTCGCACCCATTCGTATCTACGGCCTGCATGGCGTGGTATTGGCCCATGTATTCTTCAATTTGCCCCTTGCCACGCGCCTCATCCTGCAGGGATGGCAAGAAATTCCGGCCGAGCGATTTCGCCTCGCTGCTCAGTTAGGCTGCAACGGAGTGGCCATGTTCCGGTTGATCGAGTTGCCGATGCTGAAACGGATTTTACCGGGCGTGCTTGCGGTAATCTTCGCCATTTGCCTAACCAGTTTTGCTGTTGCGCTGACTCTGGGTGGCGGGCCCCGTGCGACCACAATCGAACTCGCGATCTATCAAGCCTTTACCTATGACTTTGACCTCGGCCGTGCTGCACTGTTGTCGGCGCTACAACTGGCCCTGACTGCCGCTGCAGCTTTGGCCGCCCTAAGGTTTTCTCACAGGGACGGCTTCGGCACCGGGCTGGATCGCCCCATCCGCCGGTGGGACGGCGGCGCGCCCATTGCCGATGCCTTATGGATCATCGCAGCGGCCGCGTTCCTGCTGCTTCCTTTGGCATCTGTTGTGATTTCAGGTTTTGCTGGTCTCTTCGAAACGCCAGCTTTGGTGTTCCGCGCCGCATTGACCTCGGTCATGGTGGCGGCCGCGAGTACTGCAATCTTGCTGCTGCTGGCGCTGCCCATGGCCACTGCTGTCGCGACAGGGCGATATGGAATTGTTGAGCTCAGTGGCATCCTCGGGCTGGCCGCATCACCGCTGGTGATCGGTACCGGATTATTCATTTTGGTCAGGCCTGTGGCCAACCCGACAGCGCTTGCGCTTCCGGTGACGGCACTGGTCAACGCAGTTATGGCTCTGCCCTTCGCATTGCGCATTCTTGTCCCGGCCGCGCGCGATGTGGTGTCGCGACACGGCCGACTGGCGCTTTCCCTCGATATGACCAACATGACCTTCTTTGTCCGCATTCTGCTTCCTCGAATGCGCGCGCAGATCGGTTTTGCAGCCGGGCTGGCCGCAGCCCTTTCGATGGGAGATCTCGGGGTGATCGCACTGTTCGCAGACGCCCAGATAGCAACGCTGCCTTTACAGATTTACCGCCTGATGGGAGCTTATCAAATGCAAGCCGCCGCCGGAGGGGCGCTGCTTTTGCTGCTGTTGTCCATGTCGGCGTTCTGGATATTGGATCGCGGAGGACGCTGGCATGCTGAAGCTTAGTGATTGCGTCATTGAAAATGGCAATTTCACCCTGCACGCCGATCTTGGCATCGAACCCGGGGCGAGCGTTGCAATCATTGGCCCATCAGGTGCAGGTAAATCGACATTGTTGGAATTCATTGCCGGTTTTCGTTCCCTAACTCAGGGTCAAATATTCTGGCAGGGTACCGAGATAACAGATCTGCCACCGGGCAAGCGTCCGCTGGCAATGCTATTTCAGGACGGCAACCTGTTCCCTCATTTGACCGCTGAGCAGAATATCGCTTTGGGGGTGCGTCCAAATGGACGACTGAGTCCAAATGAACAGGACGAGGTTCAAACCGCCCTGACACGCGTAAATCTGACGGGAATGGGCACTCGCAAACCTGCAGAGCTATCTGGCGGGCAGCAAAGTCGGGTGGCTTTGGCCCGAGTGCTTGTTCAAAGGCGCCAGGTGCTTTTGCTGGATGAACCGTTCGCTGCACTTGGTCCTGCTTTGAAAGCCGAAATGCTGGATTTGGTTGCTGATTTGATTGAGGGGACTGGCACAACTCTGTTGATGATCAGTCACGATCCGCAGGACGCGCGCCGCATTACCGATCAGACAATACTCGTTGCCGAAGGTCAGGCCCATTCGCCGGTTGAAACGACAGCGCTGCTCGACAACCCACCTCCCAGCTTGCGCAGCTACCTGGGATAATCGCTTCGGCACGAGGCGATTTGCCAGATGTCAGGCCTGCATGTTGTCAGGAACTACTCTGCTGCATCGTTCACCCTCAGAGTTCGTAGGGATAAACAAAGCCCGTCAGGGGCATGAAACCCTGGGGTTCACATGCCCCTGACAATGGAAGGCAAATTCGCATCTAACGCAATGCGTCAGAAGTAGCGCAACCAGATGTATACGTTCGCGATCATCAGGGTCAGGATCATGATCGGGAATGCGATTTTGGCAAACGCGATAAAGCCGATGGGCTGCTTTGCTTTCTCGGCAAATGCTGCAACCGTCAGGTTCGCACTCGCGCCCAGCAAGGTACCGTTGCCACCCAGACAAGCCCCAAGTGCCAATGACCACCACAACGGTTCAATCGCGTCTTCTCCACCAAACGTGTCGGCTGTGGACTCGATCAGCGGAATCATGGTCGCCACGAAGGGAATGTTGTCGAGGATCGCCGACAGGATACCTGAGGCCCAGAAGATGAAGAACGCGGTCCACATCATATCGCCCTGTGTCAACTCCAGTACTTTCTCACCGAAGAACGCCAGCAGACCTACATGCTCAACGCCGGCAACGATGACAAAGAGACCACCGAAGAAGAAGATCGTGACCCATTCGACTTCGCCAAAGATATGGTGCACAGATTCCGACTGCTCTTCGCCGTGCTGGTGCCCATAGGCCAGTAGCATCAACAAGCCTGCACCGGCCAATGCGGAGGTACCAGGCTGAATGCCATACCCATGCCCCAACGTGAAACCGAGCAACACCAACGCCAGAACAGACAGCGACTTGATCATTAGACCTACATCCGTGATCGCTTCGGATTCATTGAACCCCATAATCCGCTCACTGGCGGATTTCGGAATGCTGGCAAGCTCCTTGCGGTTCATCAGGTAGATAATTCCCGTGAGGACCACCAGACAGATCGCCGAAATCGGTGCCAGATTCACAACAAACTCATTGAAGCTGAGGCCTGCGGCGGAGCCGATGATAATATTCGGCGGGTCACCGATCAGGGTTGCTGTGCCCCCGACATTCGAAGCCAGAATTTCAGCAATAAAAAACGGGAAGACGCGCGTTTCCAAAGCTTCGGTGATCAGCAAGGTAATCGGGGCAATAAGCAAGACGGTTGTCACGTTATCCAGCAATGCTGAAAACACGGCCGTGATCAGCGTCAACATGATCAGAATACCGGTAGGATTGGCCTTGACCGACTTTGCGGCCTTGATCGCCACGAACTGAAACAGTCCGCATTTGCTGGTGATACCCACAATGACCATCATACCAATCAAAAGGGCCAGTGTATTGGAGTCGACCCCGGCCACCGCCTGTTCCTGATTGATGATCCCGAACAGTACCATCAGCGATGCGCCAAGCATTGCCAGAATGGCTCGGTTCACTTTTTCGGTTATCAGTACGGCGTAGACCAGGATCAGGATACCGGTCGCGACCCAAAGGGGATCAATGCCCAATAGTTGTGGAACGGAGAACGCAGCCTCTCCGTGTGACGTAGAATGCTCAGCCAAGATTTTTGTCCGGTTCGTTGGTGGTTAGCTCAGTGCGCGATCCAGAAGTGAGTTTGCACTCACCGTGCCCACAAAACGCTTTGTTTCAGGCTCGACAAGGATCACGTGCCGCTTGAATTTGTAGATCAGAAAAATGCCTTCCATCACCGGTGTATCCGGTGCGGCCACTGGGATGTTGGTCGGTCTCGACATGTTGTCGCGCACCTTTTCTGTCTTCAACCGCTCCAGCTGCTGATCGAAGTCATCCCGTGTGAGATTCATGAAGCTGAGAGACTCGATTGGCACCCGCGACGCATCGTCGTTCAGACCGATTGTTGCTGCTTTGGGCAGGATCAGCTTTAGAAGTGTCGGCGCAGTGAATACACCGACATATGTGCCGTCATCTTCTACCACCGGCAAAAACCGCGCACGGCTGTCCCTGATGATATTAAAGGCGGTGGCAATGCTCTCATCCGGATGGATGGTTCGCTGAACTTCAGTCGGCACCATTACGTCATAGCAGGTCAGGCCCATGGGTATCCTCTGTCTTCGTATGGCTGCCCGGCGATCTGCCAATTGGGTGGCCTCATCTGACTTCGCGTTTGCGAGGCAAACCAGCAAAGCCGAATCGAATTTTTTCTGACGGTGGTGTCTTTTCACTGCCACGCAGGATTGGCCAGCCTTTTTGCGAAATTGTTTGTCGGCGTGTCGGTTTTTCTGTTGCTTTGGCCGACAATCACAACACATTAAGCCGGTTTCTCTCCAATCTGCGGCCTCTGCTTAACCAAGATCCGCTGACACAAAAAAACGCCCCCGAATGATCGAGGGCGTTTCCATGTACTTCGAAGGTATCGGGCTTAGCCGCGCTCTTCGATGATCTCAACCAGATGCGGGATCTTGTTGACCATGCCGCGAACCGAAGGGGTATCTTCCAGCTCACGGGTTTTGTGCATCTTGTTCAGGCCCAGACCGATCAGGGTTGCGCGCTGTTCAGCGGGGCGACGGATCGGAGAACCGATCTGCTTGACGACGATGGTTTTTGCCATGGTTCGCTCTCCTTACGCTTCTGCTTCAGCAGCAGCCGGTGCTTCGTCCCGCTTGGGCAGGATGTCGGCAACCTTTTTGCCACGACGTGCGGCAACCGAACGCGGGCTCTGCTCTTTTTGCAGGCCGTTGATGGTGGCGCGGATCATGTTGTACGGGTTCTGCGAGCCCAGCGACTTGGACACAACGTCCTTGACGCCCAGCATTTCGAACACAGCACGCATCGGACCACCGGCGATGATACCAGTACCTTCAGGTGCGGTGCGCATAACCACTTTACCAGCGCCGTGACGGCCCTCGATGTCGTGGTGCAGAGTACGACCTTCGCGCAGTTGCACGCGGATCATCTGACGCTTGGCTTGCTCAGTCGCCTTGCGGATGGCCTCAGGTACTTCTTTCGCTTTACCTTTACCAAAGCCCACGCGGCCTTTCTGATCGCCGACAACCACCAGAGCGGCGAAGCCAAAGCGCTTACCACCTTTTACGGTTTTCGACACGCGGTTGATTGCGACCAGACGATCTGCAAATTCCGGTGCTTCTTCACGGTCGCGGCCACGGCCCCGACGGTTTTCACGTTCTGCCATTTGGCATCCCTTTTCTCATGTGGCGCTTACGGCGCCGTTTAGTTCAATCCAAGTGAGCCCCGACTGGCGTCAGGGCTCCCGGATCATCGGGGCGGATCGAAACCCGCCCGCAGGTCTTAGATCTTCAGACCACCTTCACGCGCGGCGTCGGCAACTGCCTTCACCTTGCCGTGGAACAGGAAGCCACCACGATCGAAATAGGCCTCTTCGACGCCTGCCTTCTTGGCACGCTCGGCGATGGCCGCGCCCACTTTTGTGGCCGCTTCGACGTTGTTCTTGCCAACAACACCCAGGTCTTTTTCCAGGGTCGAGGCAGATGCCAGGGTCACGCCACGTACGTCGTCGATCAGCTGAACAGAGATGTTCTTGTTCGAACGGTGTACGGACAGACGCGGACGACCCGCGTTGACCTTGCGAAGTTTGTTCCGAACGCGCAGGCGGCGCTTCAGAAACAGGGTTCTTTTGCTGTTTGCCATTGTCTGCGTCCTTACTTCTTCTTGCCTTCCTTGCGGAAGATGAACTCGCCCTTGTAGCGGATGCCCTTGCCTTTGTAAGGCTCGGGACGGCGCCACTCGCGGATTTTGGCCGCGGTTTCGCCCACCAGCTGCTGGTCGATACCTTCCACAACGATTTCGGTCTGCTTCGGTGCGGTGATGGTGACACCTTCCGGAGCAGTGAAATCAACATCGTGGCTGTAGCCCAGGTTCAGCTTCAGGGTGTTGCCCTGCATCTGAGCCCGGTAACCAACACCCTGGATCTCCAGCTCTTTTTTGAAGCCCTGAGTTACACCGGTTACCAGGTTGGCAACCATGGTGCGGCTCATGCCCCACTGCTGGCGGGCACGCTTGGACATGCCACGGGGGTCGATCTTGACCACATTGTCTTCAACCGACAGCGTCACGTCGTCGGTGGCGGTGAAGCTGCGGGTGCCTTTCGGACCTTTGACTTCGATGGTCTGGCCAGACACAGAGGCGGTAACGCCGCTGGGCAGCTCGACCGGTTTTTTACCAATACGAGACATTGCAGACCTCCTTAGAAGACGGTGCAGAGCACTTCGCCGCCAACATTGTTGGAGCGAGCGTTTGCGTCCGACATCACACCTTTCGGAGTGCTGACAATCGACACACCCAGACCCTGACGGACCTGCGGGATGTCATTGACGCCCATGTATACGCGACGACCAGGCTTCGAGACCCGCTTCAGTTCGCGAATAACAGGGGTGCCTTCGTAGTACTTCAGGCTGATTTCGATGGCCGGATGACCGTTTTCACCGGTCGTGTTTTCGTAGCCACGGATGTAACCTTCGTCCGCCAGCACGTCCAGAACCCAACCGCGCAGCTTGGAAGCCGGGGTGGAAACGGTGGACTTGCCGCGCATTTGCGCGTTGCGGATACGGGTGAGCATATCGCCGATAGGATCATTCATATCTATGTCTCCCTTACCAGCTCGATTTCACCATGCCGGGGATCTGACCAGCAGAACCCAGCTCGCGCAGCGCGATACGGCTGACCTTCAGCTTACGGTAGTAAGCGTGGGGACGACCGGTCAGCTGACAACGGTTGTGCAGACGGGTAGCCGAGCTGTTGCGCGGCAGTTTCGCCAGTTTCAGACGCGCTTTGAAGCGCTCTTCCATCGGGCGGCTCTCGTCATTCGCGATTTCTTTCAGCTCGGCACGCTTTGCGGCATATTTGGCCACCAGGCGTTCGCGCTTCTTCTCGCGTTCGATCATTGCTTTTTTAGCCATGTCTCAATCCTCCCGGCGCTTAGGCGTTGAAGGGCATGTTGAACGCTTTCAACAGTGCCTTACCTTCAGCGTCGGTTTTCGCTGTGGTGGTGATTACGATATCCAGACCCCAGACCTCGTCGACCTTGTCGAAGTCGATTTCCGGGAACACGATGTGCTCTTTCATGCCCATGGCAAAGTTGCCACGACCATCAAAAGAAGGCTTCACACCGCGGAAGTCACGAATACGCGGCATCGCGATGGTGATCAGACGATCCAGGAATTCGTACATCCGGTCACCGCGCAGGGTAACTTTCGCACCCAGCGGCATGTCTTCACGGACGCGGAAACCCGCGATCGACTTCTTCGCCTTGGTTGAAACTGCCTTTTGACCAGCAATCGCAGTCAGATCCTCGACAGCAGCTTTCGCTTTCTTCGAGTCTTTGACGGCCTCAGCACCACAACCGATGTTCAGAACGATTTTTTCCAGCTTGGGCAGCTGCATGTCGTTCTTGTAGCCGAACTCTTCTTTCAGAGCGGCACGGATGGTTTCAACGTACTGAGCTTTCAGACGCGGGGTGTAGTTTGCGGAATCAAGCATCGATCACGTCTCCCGTGGTCTTGGCGAAGCGGACCTTTTTGTCACCTTCCATGCGGAAGCCAACGCGGGTTGCTTTGCCGTTCTTGTCCAGCAGAGCCAGGTTCGACAGCTCGATCGGGTTTGCCTGAGGCAGGCGACCACCTTGCGAGTTCTGGGTCTGGCGGGTGTGGCGGATGGCGATGTTGATGCCGTCTACAACAGCTTTACCGGCTTTCGGGTCAACCGAGGAGATAGTTCCCTCTTTGCCCTTGTCCTTACCGGCCAGCACGACGACCTTGTCGCCTTTGCGGAGTTTAGCAGCCATGATTACAGCACCTCCGGAGCAAGCGAGATGATTTTCATGAAGTTCTTGCTGCGCAGTTCGCGAACAACCGGGCCAAAGATACGGGTACCCACCGGCTCGTTGTTGTTGTTCAGGATGACGGCGGCGTTGCGATCAAAGCGTATCGCGGTACCGTCCGCGCGGCGGACTTCTTTGGCGGTGCGTACGACGACGGCCTTGCGGACGTCACCTTTCTTCACGCGGCCGCGCGGGATGGCTTCCTTCACCGAGACGACAATGATGTCGCCAACGGAGGCGTATTTACGCTTGGAACCACCCAGGACCTTGATGCACTGAACTCGGCGTGCGCCGGAGTTGTCAGCGACATCCAGATTGGTCTGCATCTGGATCATGTGGTTTCTCCCGACCTGTGGGGGCTGGTCTCGTTAGATCCCCCAGGGTTTCGACAAATGGGAAAATCCCGGAGGCTTACGCTTCCAGAACTTCCCAACGTTTCGTCTTCGATTTCGGCGCGCATTCGATGATGCGTACGGTGTCGCCGACCTTGAAGGCGTTCTTTTCATCGTGAGCCCGGTATTTTTTGGACTTACGGATGGTTTTCTTCAGAACCGGATGCGTAAAGCGGCGCTCGACGGATACGGTTACGGTCTGTTCGTTGGCGTCGCTGGTCACGGTGCCTTGCAGGATACGCTTGGGCATCTGATTACTCCTCGGATGCCGCAGCAGCGGCCTTTTCGTTCAGAATGGTTTTGACACGGGCAGCATTGCGGCGGGCCGCTTTAATGCCGGCTGTGTTTTCCAGCTGACCGGTTGCCTGTTGAAAGCGCAGGTTAAAGCTTTCTTTCTTCAGGTTGGCCAGTTCCTCGCGGAGCTGGTCCGGGGTCTTGTCACGCAGTTCTTGGGCGTTCATCGCCTTTTTCCTTTGCTCAAAACACCAGAAGGCCCCGTACACGGGTCACCTTTGACCTGGTGGATGAATGATAGACATACGAATCCCCCGACTCAGCCGGGGGAACGCAGGATGCCGCCGTATAAGGGTTTAGGGGGTGGGTGGCAAGGGAAAGTTCTTAGATTTTCATCTTTGCCAATCTTGGCGAAAAATTCCCCCCGTCGGTAATTCGACGGAGGGTTTTGGTTCAGTTCACTTGTCACTATCTGCGAGTCCGTTCCCGCACCCCCCTTCGCATTAGCTATGGTCGAAATTGCCAGCTTGCATCAGTAGGGAACTCAATAACAATTAAATCAGTACCGCGTAGTGACCCATGCAAGAAGCCGATAGTCGTGAATATCAGATATTGTTAACGAACGGACAGGTGGTGCGTTTCACGCAACGTGAATTACGTGACCTTGTTCGGGGCAGAAGAGTTAAAGCTTTTCTTGTTGTTAGCCTGATCATTATCGCCCTTGCGAATCCGACGCTGTTTCCGTCCCTTCCGGAATACTCGTCGCGGCTGTTCTACTGGGGCGTCTCCGTATTACTCTATCTGATTATCATTCCGCATTGGGCCTCAGCTGTGAACAGGCTGTGGCGGCGAAGTCTGCAGATACCACTACCACTTATTGTTGCAACCGGCCCCCTTATTGTTGGCCTGTCCGTTTTCGCAACGTGTTTCCCATTGGTATTTGGGGACCTCGTACCCAAGCGGGGTGAACCACTTGTCTGGACAGATTATCTACGCAACCTGTTGATCGGACACATAATAGAAACGGTGGGGCTGCTTTGGCTACTTCCACTACAGCGCAACGACGAAGACTTGGCGGAAACCGTGCCGGAGGGTGAGCCGGAGTTTGTCATTCTCAACGGCCGTTCATTGCCGCTGGACAGTATACTGACTGTGCAGAGCGCCGAGCACTATCTTATCGTCAGAACGAACGGGAAGACATCACAATACCGCGCCCGCATGAAGGACTTCGTCATGCAGGTCAGCGAAGACCATGGCGTACAAACACACCGTTCGTTCTGGGTTTCCGCCCAAGATGCGGAGGAACTTCGTGGAAACGTCGTTAAAACACGATCCGGCGACGACATTCCGGTCTCACGAGGCCGCTTGCCTGCGGTGCGGGAATGGTTCCGTTCAGCGGGAAAGGCGCATTAGGGCTTTCTGCCAAAAGTTCGGAGCCTAATTTATCACTGAATCTGACCCGGGCCGTCAATCAACACGAACAAGGCGGCCGCCTGCTTTTGGCGGCTGCAAACTGCTTAATCCCAACGATAGTTGAAACTCACACTTATCCGCTCCTCTTCCGCCATGTTCATAGGCACTTCGTGGCGAAGCCAGCTTTCCCAAAGCAGAACATCGCCAACCTTGGGCTTCATATAGATGAACGGCTGGAGGTCTCGTCGCCCATCCTTGAGGCGCGTCGGTGCGGCCATCATGCGTCCCGAGCGTGGATCTTCCAGCTTCAGTGCGCTGGCACCTTCGGGCATTGCAACATAGGTCGTCCCCGAAATCACGCTGTGCGGGTGTAGATGGCTGGAATGCATCCCACCCTCGGGCAAAATGTTGATCCACAGGTCCTCGAGCTTTAACTCACCTTCGCCCAGATCGAACTCCAGATCTTTGGCAAAGGTCGCTACATGCTGATCCAGCGCCGAGACCAGATCGGCGAAGATTGGAAACCGCCAGGGCAGATCGGTCAGTGAGGCGTAGCTTGTATAGCCGGGATAGCCGTTCTCTTCACACCATCCCTGGCCTGCCTCATCATCTTCAGCGATGACAAGGCATGAGCTTTCCAGTTCCTCCGCGTCGATTTTGGGATCGAACTCAGAGAGGGCTGCGCGATAAAGACGGGTGACGAAGAGTGATTCAATCTGTGGCATGGGTGCGTTCTTATCCAAATCGACCGCTGACTACGAGAGACAAATTCCCGTCGCTTCTTTGGCCGCAAAACCTCATTGCCACCATCATTCAGTCACTTGAACATTCGGACCTTCAACTCCCACAGGAGGAGCAGCACAAGGATGGGTGGCACCCAAAAGACATAAACCACCATGTTAAGGACGTTCATAATGCTAAAAATCTCAGCAATGGTCTGCGGAATAGTACTGCAACGGTGGTACAGAAGCTTGTCGGTCGCGCAGTCAGCTTCAAAAAGAAAATGCAAGTTCAACGCTATTCCAAAATAGAGACCGCCATAACGCAAAAATAGTTTCACAACCTTGCTTCGAACAAAGTAACTCAAGCCGATTGCTGCTAATGGTACCACCCCGAAAACTACTATTACCGCCAAAACTGTTCCTGGTGACATGTGCTTTGCAATCTCGACCGTAAAATAATCGTTTATTGACGGCGCATTAGGTAGTTATCGACTGAGTAGATTTCAAATGGAAAACCCCCGCCGGTTTCCCGACGGGGGCTAGTCTTTTAGCGAACGGGGTTGCCCCCCGGATTGCTTACCAGTCTTCGCGAACCACGACGCGAGTCTTGATCGGCAGCTTCATCGCAGCCAGGCGCAGGGCCTCGCGGGCGATATCGTCATTGACGCCGTCGATCTCGAACATCACGCGGCCAGGCTTGACTTTGCATGCCCAGCGGTCGACCGAACCTTTACCTTTACCCATACGAACTTCGATCGGCTTTGCAGTGACCGGAGTGTCGGGGAAGATGCGGATCCAGACACGACCCTGACGCTTCATGTGACGCGTCATGGCACGACGTGCAGCTTCGATCTGGCGTGCAGTTACACGCTCAGGCTCAAGAGCTTTCAGGCCGTAGGTGCCAAAGTTCAGATCAGAGCCGCCTTTGGCGAGACCCTTGATCCGGCCTTTGTGCATCTTGCGGAATTTAGTACGCTTTGGTTGAAGCATATCTTTCCCTCCTTAGCGACGACCGCCACCAGCACCACGAGGTGCAGGGCCGTCCTGGAGTTCCTGTGCTTTACGGTCACGTGCCTGCGGATCGTGCTCCATGATCTCACCTTTGAAGATCCAGACCTTGATCCCGATGATCCCGTAGGGGGTCATCGCTTCGGCATGTGCGTAATCGATGTCGGCGCGCAGGGTGTGCAGAGGCACGCGGCCTTCGCGGTACCACTCGGTCCGTGCGATTTCGGCGCCGCCCAGACGACCAGCGACGTTCACCCGGATACCCAGGGCGCCCATACGCATGGCGTTCTGAACCGAGCGCTTCATGGCGCGACGGAACGATACACGACGTTCCAGCTGCTGAGCGATGGACTCGGCAACCAGCTGCGCGTCAAGCTCGGGCTTGCGCACTTCGACGATGTTCAGGTGCAGTTCGCTGTCGGTCATGCGAGCAAGCTTTTTGCGCAGAACTTCGATGTCTGCACCTTTCTTGCCGATGATAACACCGGGACGTGCAGTGTGGATCGTAACGCGGCACTTCTTGTGCGGACGTTCGATGATCACACGGGCAACACCGGCCTGCTTGCACTCTTTCTGGATGAACTCACGGATTTTGAGGTCTTCCAGCAGCAGGTCACCATAGTCTTTAGTGTCTGCGTACCAGCGGCTGTCCCAGGTGCGGTTGACCTGAAGGCGCATGCCGATCGGATTGACTTTATGTCCCATTAGGCTTGCTCCTCAACTTGACGCACCTTGATGGTGATCTCCGAGAACGGCTTCATGATTGCACCGAACCGACCACGCGCACGCGGACGACCACGCTTCATGACCAGATTCTTGCCAACCCATGCTTCGGCGACGATCAGTTCATCGACGTCCAGGTTGTGGTTGTTCTCGGCGTTGGCGATTGCAGACTGCAGGCACTTCTTGACGTCCTGCGCGACACGCTTGTTCGAGAAAGTCAGGTCGGTCAGAGCCTTCTCAACTTTCTTGCCGCGGATCATTTGCGCAACCAGGTTCAGTTTCTGCGGGCTGGTGCGAAGCATGCGCGTTTTCGCCATTGCTTCGTTTTCAGCCACGCGGCGGGGGTTCTTTTCCTTGCCCATGACTTACTTCCGCTTCGCTTTTTTGTCTGCGGCGTGGCCATAATAGGTACGGGTCGGCGAGTATTCACCGAACTTCTGACCAATCATGTCTTCCGAGACGTTGACGGGAATGTGCTTCTGGCCGTTGTACACACCAAAGGTCAAACCCACGAACTGGGGCAGAATGGTGGAACGACGCGACCAGATTTTGATGACTTCGTTGCGGCCCGACTCGCGCGCTGCTTCGGCTTTCTTAAGCACGTAAGCATCGACGAAAGGACCCTTCCAAACAGAGCGAGACATAGATTAACGTCCCTTCTTCTTGGCGTGCCGCGAGCGGATGATCAGCTTCTGGGACGCTTTGTTCTTGTTGCGGGTACGCTTACCCTTGGTGTCCTTACCCCACGGAGTAACCGGCGTACGGCCACCCGAGGTACGACCTTCACCACCACCGTGCGGGTGATCGATCGGGTTCATTGCAACACCACGAACCGACGGACGAACGCCCTTGTGGCGCATACGACCGGCTTTACCGAGGTTCTGGTTCGAGTTGTCGGGGTTGGACACGGCACCAACGGTGGCCATGCATTCCTGACGGACCATGCGCAGCTCGCCCGAGCTCAGACGGATCTGAGCGTAGCCGCCATCGCGACCAACGAACTGAGCGTAAGTACCGGCCGCACGTGCGATCTGACCGCCTTTGCCAGGCTTCATCTCGATGTTGTGGACGATGGTACCAATGGGCATGCCCGAGAACGGCATTGCGTTACCCGGCTTGATGTCAGCTTTTGCCGACGCGATGACCTTGTCACCAACAGCCAGACGCTGCGGAGCCAGGATATATGCCTGCTCGCCGTCTTCGTATTTTACCAGTGCGATGAATGCGGTCCGGTTCGGGTCATATTCGATCCGCTCGACGGTTGCCGCGACATCAAATTTGTTCCGTTTGAAGTCAACGATCCGGTAGAGACGCTTTGCGCCACCGCCGCGGCGGCGTGAAGTGATCCGTCCGGTGTTGTTCCGGCCGCCCGATTTGGTCAAACCCTCTGTGAGAGACTTGACCGGACGTCCTTTCCAAAGCTCCGAACGGTCGATCAGCACCAGCCCGCGCTGGCCCGGCGTCGTCGGCTTGTACGACTTGAGTGCCATGCTTTCTGTCTTCCGTTTAGCAAGTGCAGGGAGTTTCCCCGCTATGTGATAGGCCCCCGTAGGTGCCAAGGGTATAGGGCCCCGAAGGTCCCCGGTTACAAATATCAGAGGCCCCGGAACGAATCCGAGGCCGCAAGATTGGGAGCATGTAACAGGGTTGAGGGTAAGTGTCTATAGGGAGATATCCCAAACCTTAAAGAGTACAACAGCTCAATCTCGAATTGCTGTGGTGTATCCGTAAGGCACATGCATTGAAATCCCCATTTTTCGCCATGTGATGAGTATTATCTTTTTGATCTGTCTCATTAAACGCCTTGTGGTTGTGTGCAATCTGGTGAAGATCACTTCCCAGAAGGAGACTTGTATTGACCGACGCTCAGAGAATTCAATTAAACTACAAAATCAAATTTGAAGGTCAGGATGCAGATCAACACAGACTGGAAGCCTATCTGGCAGCACAGACACTCGAAGGTTTAAGTTGGGCATTAGCACTTACATTACATTTTGGCGTGACCGGGGATGTACGTGGACGGGGTGATCTATCTCGATCTGCCAAAATTTACATCTCTCCGCCTAGACGCGGCAGTGTCATTAATGAGTTAAATATCTTCGTCCAAGAAAACCCCTTCTTGGTGGCAACTGCCGGAGCCTATGCAGTCAACACGATTACGCCGTACCTCAACGGGCTGATTAGATACACGTTCAATAAGGCGATTGGAGAAGGTGGGGAGTTTCCAACCGGCGCTAAAAAGATGCTCAGAAGGCTTAACGGCGACAATCTAGAAAAATTAGTAACACGGATAGAGCCCCCGTTGACCCGAGCGCACACGGTTATTGGAAAGTCAGCAGACACAATCACCTTCAAGTCCAAAAGAACAGATTTGGCCATCCTAAATTCGGCAACAAAAGCTTACATGGACGCAAAGCTCACGGATGCCTTTGAAACGATTGATACAAACGTAACCTCGTTCAACGTTTTAACTGGAAATGGGCGCCTCTATGATCCAGACACCGGAGAAACAGAGGCGTTTAGCCTAGGTTCGTCTCCACAGGGTGGCACGAAAAACATCCTAATAAACAGTATGGATCAGTTTGCATCTGGCAGGCATGGAACGGTCCGCATCACAGTGCAAAGAGTTGAGACTATAGAGCATCGACTAAAAAAATTCATCGTTTCCGCTGCCGAAGAAATTCCGAGAAGCGATTGGGTGGATGGTATCGACCCTATGAGATCCGCACGATAGAGACTGACAGATTGAAAGTTCAAGTTTTCTGACAGCACTCAGCACCCCAAAATCCCTGCATTCGCGGGGGTTTTCCTCTTCAAAAAAGGGTTCGGTCAGAGAACGGTGGACACGTCGATGATGCTCCCCTCTCTCAGGGTCACATATGCTTTTTTGACGTCTTTCTGACGGCTCAGCTGGCCACAGAACCTATCGCTCACCCATAAAGGGCGCGGGCCTCGGCGAAGGACAACAGGCGGCGGCTTTGCTCGTCCCACAGATGCAGCCGCGCGTTGGCGAGACTTTCACGAATGGTCATCTGATTGCTGTTGGCCAGTTCGTCGTGATCCCGAAGCACCTCGGTCAGGCGATAGAAAGGAATGCGGCTGTACAGGTGGTGCACGTGGTGGATACCGATATTGGCGCTGAACCACTGCAGCACAGATGGCAGGATGTAATGCGAGCTTCCGTGCAGGGCTGCCTCATGCAGCTGCCAGTCCTCATCAATATCCCAATGCGTGTCTTCGAATTGGTGCTGCACGTAGAACAGCCAAACACCAGCTGTTGCGGCAATCAGTGTTGAGGGCAGAAAGATCAGCAACACCGGCATCAGCCCGCCAAAGTAGTAGACGGTCAGGAGTGCGGCCAGAATGGCGACATTGGTCCCCATCGCGCTGACCCAGAACCTCACACTACCCGTCAAACCCAGCGGGAGGCGGTTCTGGAACAGAAACAGATAGCCGGGACCAAGAACGAACAGGGTGATGGGGTTGCGGTATACGCGATACCAGAACCGGCTCATGGGTGACTTTGACTGGTACTCGGCCACTGTCAAAGTGTGGATGTCGCCCATCCCTCGTTTATCCAGATTACCCGAGCTGTTGTGATGCGTCGAATGCGTGCGGCGCCAGACGTCGTAGGGTGTCAGGGTCAGCACCCCTATTACCCGTCCAACCCAGTCACTGACCGTTCGGTTCTTGAAGAACGCCCCGTGCCCGCAATCATGTTGGATCGCAAACAGGCGCAGCAAAAAGGCCGCATTCAGGACCGCAATTGCAAATGCTAACCAGTAGCTGACGGAAAGCGCCATCCAGGACAGCGCCCAAAGCACAAAAAATGGAATAATGCTGACACCCAGCTCAAAGGAGCTGCGCCACTGATTAGGCTCACGGTATTTGGCAAGCGTCGAAACCCAATCCCGCGCGGCGGTTTTATCCGGGTTTTCCCGGGTCGAGAGAGAGGTTTCGGTCATGCGCCTGCCATGTCTTTTGCTTGTTGAAAGCCGGATAGACTACCAGCCCGCCATAGCAAGCGAATTGTGCAAAACAAGATTGTTTGGCGCTCAAATTTCTGAGTCGCTGCTTAAGAACAGGCCCCACATGTGCAGGACTCTATCTCTTTCCAGAGACGTTTCCGATCACGGATAGCTGGACAGGCCGACATGTGTTGCTCTCTACCAGGCTCACCTCTGCTTTTGACGCGTCTCCGATGGGTAGCGATACTCTCACCCTAGCGACCGCCTTCTGCAGAGCGGCTCGGACTCCACTGCAATGCGCTGCTGGCGCTTGATATGGCCCAGCACCTCGCGAAAGGCACGGTGCTTGGGCTTGCCTTCCAGATAATCCGCAAGCTTGAGCAGGTTGATCGGGTGCTTCGCAATCAGCACCTCAATCCGCTGCACAGCATCGTCCAGCTCATAGCTGTCCACGAACTGACAAGCCACCTGCGTGGGCGTCAGCAGGCAATAATCCTGTGGGCGTTTTTGGGTATAGCGCGCGATGTCGAAAGGAGATGCGCCAAGGGCGTGGAACTTAGGGATGTGCACGCGTATGTCAGCCTCGGCGTGCTCTATTACCGTGCCGGAGGTCTGACGAAAGCCCAGCGGCCCAAGCTTGCCAACGACGTGCTTACGCATCGCCGGAGAGACCATGTCCACATCCGCCCGGTCATATTTAAGATCATCGAAAACCGACAACAGCCGCAGCTTCTCATCCGCAATCTGAAAATAAGGCTCGGAACTGAACCTACGCATCTGCGTCAGTACTTGTGCACGCACAGCATCAGGATTCGAAGCAAGATCAGTGTCAGGATGCTTAACTTCCGCTCTCTGAAACAGTCTCTGGAAACGTCGGAACAGAGGTGTTTTCTCGCTTAGATTTTCCCGTGTTTTGTCGATATCCTGCATGATCTTCAATGTAACTTGGATATCCCCGGCGACCATAGTTCAGAGGCAAAAACACTCAAGACACGTCTTGAGCATTCACGGAAATAGACACACAAAGGACGCTTTGGCGCAGCAAAGCCGATCAAAGATTGGCGCTCACGTTAATGGAGCCACCCTCTTCCGGGCTCACATATGCTTTTCGACGACCTTCCGACCGCCCGGTTAGCCTTGGAACCGCTTGACCTTTCTTACGGCTTTGGCGGCTCTCACATCCGGCATCATTCAGCCTGCCTGATCTAAACTCCAACTCCATTGACCTGAGATTTTGCCATAGCCTGTCACAATGCTAGGCTTCGCTACGATTTCCATAGCTCAAAGGACGCGACCATGAAGAAGATACTCCCACTGGTCTTTGCACTTTCCCTAATCGGGTCATCCGTGCAGGCGCAAAGAGTGGCAGACGTTAAGTTTGCACCCGGAAACTACGGAACCATGGTTAACGGCACGATAACTGGCGATGAGTATTTCGACTATAAACTCGGTGCCAACGCAGGCCAGAAAATGTTTGTCGAGCTGAACGTGGCCGATACCAACGGCAATGGCACGATTTACTACAACATCCTGCCCCCTGACAGCGATGGTGCCGCGATCTACAATGGATCCATCAACGGCAATACCACCACAATCGATCTGCCCGAAAGCGGAAACTATACAATCCGTGTTTACCTCATGGGCAATGACCGGGACGCCGGCAAAACAGTTGGGTACAATATCGATCTGTCGATCCAGTAAACGACTGCGGTGCAGACTTACCCAAATCTCTCGATCAACATGCTTCTGAACTGGCAAAAGAAAAACCCCCGCTTTCGCGGGGGCCTTAATCTCATCCCAAAGACGGGTCCGATCAGAGACCGGTGGAAACGTCGATGGTGTTACCCTCTTCCAGGGTCACATATGCTTTTTTGACGTCTTTCCGACGGCCCAGCTGGCCACGGAACCGCTTGACCTTGCCTTTGGTCACGGTGGTGTTCACCGCTTTGACCTTCACACCAAACAGCGCCTCAACGGCCTCTTTGATCTGCGGCTTGTTGCTGTCGATCGCCACTTCAAAGACAACCGCGCCGTTTTCGGACGCCATGGTCGACTTTTCGGTGATGATCGGCTTGCGGATCACGTCGTAGTGTTCTGCCTTCGCGCTCATTTCAGACGAGCCTCCAGTGCTTCGACAGCCGCTTTGGTGAGCACCAGGGTGTCACGCTTGAGGATGTCATAAACGTTTGCACCCATCGACGGCAGGATATCCAGACCTTCGATGTTGCGCGACGCCTTCAGGAAACCTTCGTTCACGGTCGCGCCGTCGATGACCAGAGCGCGTTTCCAGCCCAGGTTTGCAACCTGTTTGGCCAGTGCGGCGGTCTTGCCTTCGGCTTCGGCGTTCTCGATCACAACCAGTTCACCTGCTTTGGCTTTTGCCGACAGAGCGTGGCGCAGGCCAAGCTTGCGGAACTTCTTCGGCAGGTCGTGGCCGTGCGAACGAGGGGTCGGGCCCTTGTAGATACCACCCTTGCGGAAGATCGGCGCGTTACGGTCACCATGGCGTGCGCCACCGGTGCCCTTCTGGCGATAGATCTTCTTGGTCGAGTAGCTGGTTTCCGAGCGGGTCTTTACCTTGTGGGTGCCAGCCTGCGCGTTGTTGCGCTGCCAACGGACCACACGGTGCAGGATGTCCGCGCGCGGCTCCAGGCCGAACAGGTCCGCATCCAGCTCGATGTTGCCGGCTTTGCCGCCGTCCAGTTTGATTACATCAAGTTTCATGCTTCACCACCTTCCGCGGGAGCTTCTTCCGCAGGTGCTTCGGTTGCAGCCGATTTCACAGCAGCCGGGAAAGGCAGGCCTTCCGGTGCTTTCTTCTTGACGGCGTCCTTGACGGTGACCCAGCCCGATTTCGGTCCGGGAACGGCGCCTTTGATGAAGACCAGACCACGGTCGGCGTCGGTTTTGACGACTTCCAGGTTCTGGGTGGTAACACGGGCAGCACCCATGTGACCGGCCATCTTCTTGCCTTTGAAAACCTTGCCCGGGTCCTGACACTGACCGGTCGAACCGTGCGAACGGTGGCTGATCGAAACACCGTGCGAGGCGCGCAGACCACCAAAGTTCCAACGCTTCATCGCACCGGCAAAGCCTTTACCGATCGAGGTACCCGAAACGTCAACCTTCTGACCTTCCAGGAAGTGTTCTGCCGAAATCTCGGCGCCCACATCAATCAGGCCATCTTCGGAGACGCGGAACTCGGCCAGCTTACGCTTGGGCTCAACCTTTGCAGCGGCATAGTGACCGCGCATGGCTTTCGAGGTGCGTTTTGCCTTGGCAGCACCGGCGCCCAGCTGAACGGCGGTGTAGCCGTCTTTGTCAGCGGTACGCTGTGCAACAACCTGCAGGTTGTCCAGGTGAAGAACGGTCACAGGGATCTGCTTGCCGTCTTCCATGAACAGGCGGGTCATGCCAACTTTTTTTGCGATAATACCAGAGCGCATAATCTATACCCTCCGATCTTACGACTGCAGCTTGATCTCGACGTCCACACCAGCAGCGAGGTCGAGCTTCATCAGCGCGTCAACGGTCTGGGGGGTCGGATCAACGATGTCGAGCAGACGCTTGTGCGTACGGATCTCGAACTGGTCGCGGGATTTCTTGTCAACGTGAGGGCCACGGAGAACCGTGAACTTCTCAATCTTGTTCGGCAGCGGGATCGGGCCGCGCACGTTCGCGCCGGTCCGCTTGGCAGTGTTGACGATCTCTTGCGTGCTGGCATCCAGAACGCGATAGTCAAATGCCTTCAGCCGAATACGGATGTTTTGGCTTTGCATAATAACAGCCTTTTTTAGGCGTTGAGGTTGAGAGGAGGACAGACGCGCATCGCCAACCCTCTTCGAACCCAAAAGGCGGGAATCACCCCGCCTTGATGTTCTTATTGAGAACTCGCGCGTATTAGTGGGGTTGGTGGGGTTTGGCAAGGGGGTAAGTGAAACCTACTTGCGCATTCATCTGTGTTCTGTCCTAGTCCGTGCGCAAAGGAATATCCGACGAAACCACCTTTTCTCGATACTCAGTCACGTTCGCCTCTTCCAACACTTGCCGAAATGCCTGAGCACTTACATAGGGGTACTCTGTGGGCCCAATAATGACCCGATCCAACAAACTTGGCGCGTCAGCACCAAACAAGCCAACTTCTGGATCATGTTTCAAAGGCATGACGTAGACAATCTGCGGAACACCTCCCAGCACCTCGACACGCCTTTCCATAGCGGCACTGCGTTCTTCATTTGGCCGGTAGAAGAGACGCCATTCCCGCTCTTCAGAAAACCCCGGGTGCTTTGTGACGATGGCAGTATGAAACAACATGTGGTGAATGTAAGTGACGACTGTATCTTGCCCCAATGACTGCAAATATTTGCGGTTTATTAATATGGCGTCCGTAATCTGATCCAGCCGAGCCCGATATGCATCTTCAGATAGATACATCACTGGCGCAGAGTAGACCGCCAACTTGTCAGTAAACGCCATCATTGGAGCATTATTTACAACAAGTGCGGTATCACCATAGGCACGCCACATCGACAGCCGCCCGCTCTTATCTTCGTCCTCACTGTGCTCGGAAATGCATGCGATGTATGTTTCCAGTTCCCAATCGTGCATCCAACCTTGCAGACGTTCATCAACAAGACTGATCGTCCCTTCAAATATGTCCTCAACGGCTTCCCTGAAACGCTCTCCAGCCTCGCCCGAAAAGACTTTATGTATTAGATCAATGCCATACGAGATTTCCGAAAAATCGTTCATAACGGTCGCATTGCGGAACCAGAGCTCCTTGTTGCGGATAACCTTCAGAGCCGTGTCTGCACTAGTATAGTAGGCGAAACGGCTTTTGTTTTCAGCAATTTCAACTATTCTCTCAGGGTAACCTGGCTGGAATATCTCCCAGAATTTTCGAGTATAGTCATCGACTTCCATCAATTTACCAAATTCCTTCATTCTCCAATTATGCTAGAAAACTAGACGTTGGTGACACGGGCGCAAGACATAATCAGTGTCCGCTGAAAGATATGAAAAAGGCCGCCCCTTTTGGGACGGCCTTCTTTAGTTCAACCGAGTTGCTCCCGGCAGATTTTCCTTTAGAAAATCGCCTGCCGCAACCAGGCACGGCAAGCGCGCCTTACTCGACGATTTTCGACACAACGCCGGCGCCGACGGTGCGGCCGCCTTCGCGGATCGCGAAGCGCAGACCGTTTTCCATCGCGATCGGCGCGATCAGCTCAACGCCGAACGACACGTTGTCGCCGGGCATGACCATCTCGGTGTTATCTCAGTTTCCCAAATTCGATAGGCTAGTTTCTAACAAGCCACGGGTCTTCAACCCTCATGCCTTGATAAACCGCGTGCAGGAAAAGATGAGCAATCACAGGGTCATTTGAAAATGGCGAGAATTGCAAATTGCCCTCTCTGACGCCCTCCTCAGCTTCATAGACAACCTCATCCCCTTTGACAGTCACCAGCACCTCAAGTTCAGCCAGAGTCTCCGGATCGACTGCCGTGGGATCATCCGACAGGATCACAAAATCCGCCACTTTGCCGACCTCAATCGAGCCCTTCTCATCTTCCTCAAAATGCTGCCATGCCGGCCAGATCGTCATTGCCTTTAGTGCGGTCATGGCATCTACCCGCTGATGCGGTCCCAAGATATCACCGGAGCGCGTACGGCGCGTAACCGTAGCTGCAAGAACACGCATGCTGTCTGGAAAGGCCACCGGCGCATCGTGATGAGTGCCGAACATAATGTCACGTTCGCGTAGCCATCCTGTGGGAGAGATATTGTCTGCATTGACCGGCCCAACAGTATGATCTCGGTGCCAATCGCCCCAATAGAACGTATGCATCGGGAATAGCGACGGAAACACACCAAGGCGCTTAAAACTGGCAACTTGATCCTCTCGCAGAAACTGACCGTGAACCAAAACCGGGCGGTTGCCAGGGTCGCCATACTTGATCTGCGCCTCTTCGAGCGCAGCAATCAGCATGTCAGATGCTCCTTCGCCGTTGGAATGCACAAGGATCTGGAAATCATTCTCGTAACACCAGTTCACGGCGTCCTGGAGTTGTTCCATGGTTATGGCGGCATAACCTGCGTACCCCGCGGCATAGTTTCCAACCGGATCATAGTAGGGTCGATCCCGCAAAGCCGTGAAGCCCTGCGGCGAACCGTCAATTGTCAGCTTGCAGCCCCCTACCCGAACCCGGTTGTCATAATCCGCCGAGGTGTTTGCTTCAATATACTCCCTCGACTCGAGAACATCCGGAAACGCTACAACGTCGATAGGAAGCCCTTCTTCGGCGGCAACTTTCCTGAGAACTTCGACAATTTCGCCTGAAGATCGACCTTCTTGTCCGGTCGTATACCCAAACTTTGCCCAAAGTTCGGTCCCAGCTCGGGCGAATTCGGCAAGCCCTTCCTCACCCAAATTCCCCAACATCGGCACGAGAACCGAAAAGAACGCGTATTCTTCCAGAACTCCATTTGGTTCACCGGCTTCATCGCGTTGAATGACCCCACCCGGAGGTGCTTCGGACGCCGCCGTGATACCAGCCAACTCCAGCGCTTTCGAGTTTGCCACGCCTAGGTGCCCGGACTGATGAATAATGACAACGGGCAAGTCCTCGGACACCCTGTCCAGCTCTTGTCGTGTTGGGTGACGGAGTTCCTTTAATTGAGCATTGTCGTAACCGAAGCCGATGATCATTTGGACCTGTTCAACGGCCTGCGCATTCTCTTCGGCCCAGTCAGTCAGTGTGGATTGCAGACTGGCGATATCAATGACATCCCCGTCCGGTGGCGCAAGAAGGTTAGCTGACAGTGCCTGCAAACCGCCCATGACGACATGTCCGTGGCTATCAACGAACCCCGGAAGCATCGCGCGCCCTTCCAGATCATAGGTTTCAGTTTCTTCACCCTGATGCGCCGACAAGTCAGACAGCGGACCAATCGCAAGAATGCGTCCGTCTTTGACTGCAACAGCTTCGGCTGACGGAGCCGTATCGTCCATCGTTACAATTGGCCCGCCCAAATAGATCCGATCCGCAATCTGTTGTGAGGACGCTGAGGTGGATGAGAAAGCAACTGCTGCGACAAGACAAACTGAACGCGCCGAAAAGTGCATCTTATGACCTCTTTCTAATTGCAATGTCTCAATACGAAAGAAGTTAGCATTACTGTTGGTTTAGGCAAAAACGAAAAAGGGCGTCCCGAGGGACGCCCTTTCTTTGGATATTCGCTGGCGCGACTTACTCGATGATTTTCGAGACGACGCCGGCGCCGACGGTGCGGCCGCCTTCGCGGATCGCGAAACGCAGGCCGTCTTCCATCGCGATCGGAGCGATCAGCTCGACAGTGAAGCCGACGTTGTCGCCAGGCATAACCATCTCGGTGCCAGCTGCCAGGGTCACGGTGCCGGTCACGTCAGTTGTACGGAAGTAGAACT